>JACRLC010000028.1 GCA_016235425.1 Chloroflexota bacterium
CCGAGAAAAACGAAAGTAATTGTATAATCTCTGGCGATGGGTTTGACATGGCGTCCTCCTGGGTATGTGGCTGGTTGTGCTTCCACATTACCACAGGTAGCCCGTGTCATCCCATCATTCTAAAAAATGGCCAAAGTCCAGTCAAGGAGACCTTCGGGACGTTCTATGTAAGGTTAGTTTGTTTTGCGAAGCTCCCGGGAAACAAAAAGAGGCTCTCCAATCGGAAAGCCTCTTTTGCTTGTTGCGATTAACTGTGCAAAAACTCTTCCAGCGCGGCCTTGCTGATGCGATAGGCGTTACCCATCTTCTTCGCCTTCAGGCTCTTGTCTTTGATGGCGGCCAGCACATCTTCTTCGGATACTTTCAAGATGGCCGCGGCTTCGGATGGGGTCATCACGTCGGGGATGCCTGCGGCTTTTGCGCCGCCCGAACTGGGCTGTTGCATTGCGCCAGAGGTGGCCTGCTGCATCAGGTTGCCGATGCCCATGCCAGCGCCGATGCCAGCCGTGAGGCCCGCGCCGCCGCTGGGGTTTGAAGCCGCGTCGCGCATCGCGTCTGCGGCTTGCAATTGGGTATAGGTTGCCATGTCGAGCATGCCCATATCGCGCAGTTCCTGAGCCGATTTATCGGACGGCTTGAGGTTGCCGACGTAGAAGGTCTTGAGCGTGAGGCCGATGGCTTCGAAGTCATCCTTCGCCTTTGCACGAACGGCCGCGCCGAGTTCCTCGGTCAGGCCAATCATTTCGGGGACGGAATGTTTTGCGCCCGTTTCGCCGAGTGCGTCCTGCAATTTCGAGAGCAGCATCGTGCGCAGGCGTTCTTCGATGTCAGATGTGCGATACGCGCCCTGCGCGCCGACGATTTGCGTCACGAATTGTTGCGGGTCTTTGACCTGGAACGAATACGTGCCGAAGCCCTGCAAGAGCGCCACGCCGAGTCCCATGCCTGGGTTGCGGACGATGATGGGCTGCGGCGTGCCCCATTTCTTGTTCGCGAATTCCTTGCGCGAAACAAAATAGACTTCAGCAGGGAAAGGCGTGCGGTCGTTGAAAGCCTTGCCGATGAAGTCAATGATGTACGGGATGTTCGCGGTTGCGATGGTGTGACGCCCCGCCTTGAACACGTCCAGCGCATTGCCGTCGCGGAAAAATACCGCCCACTGACTCTCACGCACGATTACCTGCGAGCCGATGCGGAAATCGCCGATGCCCTCTTCGGGGAAGCGGTGGACGATTTCATCGGACATCTCGCTCGGGTATTCAATGACGTCGAAGATTCTAGCCATGTTTCACTCCTCTTTTCTGGTAATGACGTTCAGATTATAGTCGAACCGACTTGCAGGTACAAGAACCGTTTTTTCTTATTTTCTTACGAATTCCACCCCCAAAACGTTTCAGTCTTCGATCAACTTTTCCTCGCCGATGACTGTTTCCCCCTCCCGCGCGACGCTTCTTTCCCGACCTTCGACCTGCCGCCGTTTACTCAACCTTCTCTCCCCTCAGCTTTTTCAAACCCATGTCACCCCTTCGGGGTTTCGATGAATCTTTACACATTCTCTACAATCCTGCCATCCCTTCGGGATTGCCAATCCTCAACCACCAATCTCAAATTCTCCAATCTTCAATCAGAAATCATCAATCTCCAATCTCCAATCTCCAATCTCTAATTCTCCAATCATATCTCCCCACTTACCAATTACTCAATTACCACTCTCTACTCCCTCATCATCTTCCCCGTCCCCTTGTCGCGCAACATCAAAATCTCGGCCATGATGCTGACCGCGATTTCTTCGGGCGTTTCGGCATTCAACTCCAGCCCCATCGGCGAATGGACTTTCGCAATCTTCTTCTCGGCCACTCCCTTTTCCTTCAACGCTTTGACGGTGGTCATCCAGCGTCTCTTCGACCCGATGACGCCGATGTACGACGCGTTCGTCTCGAGCAGATTCGGCAAACCCGCCGCGTCCACATTCGACCCGCGGCTGGTTACTACCAGGTAAGTTTGCCGCGTTATTTTGAGCGTCTCTGCCAACTTGTCCATCGTGACAGGATAGTACGCGTCCGCACCTGGCACAGCCTCAGGGTTGCAAAACTCCTCACGGTCATCGCTGACAGCCACGCGGAATCCCAGCCACTTGGCGAGATGCACGACGGCTTTTCCCACATGTCCCGCGCCGATGACAACGACCATGGGAGCAGGAAGAATCGGTTCCACGAACACCTCCACAGTTCCGCCGCACACACCGGGGTCGCCGCGCGATGGGTCAACCATGCTGTATTTGAGTATGCGCGCCTTGCCCTCGGCGATGGCAATCCACGCTTCGTCGAGAACGCGGTGCTCCAAGTCTCCGCCCCCGACGGTGCCGATAAACTTTCCATCGGGGTAGACGAGCATCTTACTCCCCACATGCCGCGGCGTCGAACCCTGGCTGGATATCACCGTACACAGTGCGGCGGATTCGTTGTTTTTTTCGATTTCGGATAGTGCTTGGTAGATGGAAGTGACCATTCGATTACTTTTTGAGGAATTCCTGCCAATCCAACCCCAATTGACGAATCACAGCGCGAAGAGTACCAAGTTTTAAGTCCTTTGGGCCCCAATCTGGCAAAGGTGCAATTTTTCCATTCGCGGGGTTGTGCCAAACACGATGGGACCCCGCGCTGCGGCGTGGAAGTTCCTCGCAACCAAAGGCTTTGAGTTTCTTAGACGCCTCGCGATATTTCATACAGCCAATACCGTTTCAACCCAAAGCGGCGTGTTTTCTTTGGAAGGTTGCAAAGCAGGGGGAAACGGGCGTTTCAGTTCTTTCAATGCTTCCACGATGGCGGCTAACGCGTCATTTGCATTTTGAATGGCTTCCTGAACAGTATCGCCCTCGGTAATTAATTCGGGAAGTAATGGGCAGGTAACTGTGTATCCGCCTCCGGGTTGAGGCTCCAGAACAAGGGGAAGTTTATATACTTGACTCATGATAACTCCATACAACCATTATATTTGATTTTCCAATTCGTCCATTGTCTTCAGGAATGCCTTTTCCAAGTCTATTCCATGTAAATTTGCCAACACGATAACAGACCAAAGACAATCGGCGAGTTCGTGTTCGAGTTTGCTTCTGCTGTCTGGAATATTTCGCTTTCCGTTTTCAGCCACGATGAGTTTTGCAAGGTCGCCCACGTCACCAACAAAGCCGAGGGCAATTTCTTCGCTTGTCCATGGAGAGCCGTAGTGTTCGCGTTCTTTTTCTTCGTAGCGTTTGCGAATGGACATGGCCCTGTCGGTGAGTTTTTGGAAATCCATTTTCTTCCTTTTTGTGCATTGCGAGCGATGGTTGAGTAGCCTGTGCTCGTCGGGCGTATCGAAACCTGAGCGAAGCAATCTCTGACTACGCTGGAGATTGCCTCGGGCAACGAGCGCCCTCGCAATGACATCGAGACTTATCTCTCCAATAATCCCAGCACCACAGGCAATAACTGTTTCTTTCTCGAAACCACGCCTTGTGCGTCGCGGGTGCCGTCGGGGAGGGGAGGATAGGGGAGATCATCGAGGATGGGAGGAGCTTTGGTTGAAACAATCAAACGACTCGTGCCGCGCACAACGTCGGTGATGAGGAGGATGGCAAAATCGAGGCCGCGCTTGTCTTTGAGTTCATCGAGAGCTTTGGTGAGGGGAGCAAGGTGGTCGCCGATTTGAACGAGGTCGGTGACTTCGGCCTGGGCAACGGCGAATTTGAATCCGCCCACTTCGAAGGGTTTAATGTCAGTGCTGACCACTTCCTGGGGCGTGCGATTCGAGAGTCCCGCGCCTGCGCTGAGGACGGCTTTGCCATAGGACTCGATGGTCTCGCCTCTGAGCGGACTCCCACCGACGAATGCCCAGCGTGCCAGTCTTTGCGCGGCTTCCTTGTCGCGTGCTGTGGTGGTGGGAGATGTCAAAATAAGGGTATCAGATAAAAGTCCCGCGAGAAGCGCACCTGCTAAAGCGGGAGGCATCGAAAGTCCGGCTTCGGCTGTTTGTTCGGAAACGAGAGTCGAAGTCGAGCCAACGATGTCCACGGTAAAGCGGATGGGCGTATGCGTGTGCGGATTACCGAGGCGGTGATGGTCGAGGATTTCGAGCAATTCGGCCTCCTCGAGCGCGGCGATAGCCTGGCGCGGTTCGTTGTGGTCTACGAGAATGATTTTGAGGCGCGGCGGATTGAGCACCTCGCGCTGGCGGGCAATGCCGAGGTAAAGACCGTTTTCGTCCACGACCCAGTAATCGTCGTATTCGTCGCGCAGGAGGCGGTTGAGCGAATCGCGGATGTGCGCGTTGGCGGCATATTTGGGGACATTGGTATCCGCGGCCTCCCTGCATGGCACAGACATCATTTCGCGTACGGTAGTGTCGCCGGGGCGCGGGCCGAGGGTGTCACTGAAATATTTGAAGAGGCTGAGGCCATTGATGAGGCCGAAGGGTTTGCCGTCATCGCCGACGACGGGGGCGAGACCGCCAGTGCGGCTGGCGAGAGTCCATGCCATGCCGAGTTGGGCTTCCGGGCGGATGCTGTCGAGCCGCTGCATGACGGATTCGAAGCGCGGCGATGCGTCAGTGAGGAGGACGGGCGGCTCGAGTTCGAGGCGCTTTAACACCCAGGATGTCTGCGGGTTGATCGCGCCTGCGCGCGCGGCGACAGTTTCGAGGCCGTCGCGTTCGCGCAGGAGCCAGGCGTAGCCCATGGCGGAGGCGATGGAGTCTGTATCAGGGTTGACGTGTCCGATGACGAAGATTGGTTTTGGCATAGTTTTTTTCTGAATTATATCTCGACTTTTGCAGCACATTACCAGCCAAATACTCCAACAACCAGACAAAAAGGGGGAGCAGTTGTACAATTCGTAACGATCCCGATTCTGGAGGTGCAACATGCTACCTTTGGTGGAATTTCCTGAACTGGTGCAAC
>JACRLC010000029.1 GCA_016235425.1 Chloroflexota bacterium
AATTCTCAAGCAGTTGTTGTTCCGCTTTTCTAAAGAATGCGGGCAGGTTAGGTATTGTCCCAGTCCTGCGAATCGAGAGCCTTTTCAAGTTAAAATGGACTGTCTGGTGTATTGGTTTTTAAGGTGCAAAAGTCGAGTTAATCACTCACCTTACGCAGAACAAGCATGTTCCGCACCATGTCCTTCGACTTCGCTCCTCGACTTGCACTCGTCGCTCCGCTCACACGTGCCTGCCTGTCCTGGCGGCCAGGCCAGGGCGCACGGTGCAGGCAGGACGAAGTTCGCGCTGAGCGGAGAGCGGGTGTTGTTTCCCGCTCACAGCGATGCACTGAGCCTGTCGAAGTGTCGAAGCGTAGTGCGTAAGGTGAGTTAATCAGTCACCTTACGCAGTGTTATTCTGCCTGCACCGCTGTTCGCTTATATGCCAAAGCTGCCCGATATTAGACTGGGGCAGAGATGGCAAATTGAATCAAGTCCCCGCATAAATCCAATCCCAGGTCTCTTTTATGGCGTGTACGATTTCCCAGCGTTATGCGATGTTCCATGGCAGGCGATAAAACAAGTTCCAGTAGTACCATTCCATACCCAGGCTGACTGGCTGGTATAACCGGCGTTGATGGTGACTGTTGCGGTGTCGAAATTGATTAGGCGCTGTTGCTCGCTTCCATGCGAGTCGTGGCAGACGTAACACGGGGCGCTTTCGCCGTTCGGTCCCCCGCTATGGAGTTCGTGCAGGTTCATCGTGCCGTTGTGAAAACGCGTATTTACAGATTCCATATTGCTTGTCGGCGCATACGTGGTCTTTTTATGACAGCGGAAACAGATTTCACCGTCGCCCAGCAAGTTAACACGATTTGAGTCCACGGTCGAGTATTCGTTTGCGCCGAACAAAATGTGAAGGCGCGGCGAACCGTGCGGGCCATAACCATTCGTGGGTTGGCTGGCGTTGGTATGACAGTCGGAACAATAAACCATGCTGTTCGCAGACCAGCTGGGCACGAAGCCTCCCGCGGGGATTACTGTATTGCGTCCCTGCGCGATGACCGGGTGGAAACTGGCATGGTTGGGATTGAATTCCTGGGCAAGGTCGCGGCTGTCGAGAATCTGGCTGGCGTTTACGCTGGTTAGTTTACGCAAACCATTGGCGGCAATGACCGCGCCGTTCCAGCCATCCGGCTGGTAAGTGGGTAATGTGGTAAAGGTTGAATGGCACTTGAAGCATACCTGAAACTCGCGCTGGGCCTGATCCATCCACACGAATGCACTGGGCGCGCCGGGCCCCGTCCAGGTGGGGTTGACACCGCTCGTGTAGTACATCTCCGGCTGGATCATCGGCGGGATGGTTGTGCCCGCAACCGAGTCACGCGTAGACTCATGCGGCTCGTGGCAATCCTCGCACTCGATGTGGCGGTTTAGGCCGCTGAAAGACACGCCACTGTTCTGTCCCACGCGATGAACGCCATTGGTTCCAGCTGCATCGTGTTTAAAGATGCTCGTAGCGGTGTTGGTATATAGCGTAAAAGCTGGCTGGATGTTTGTGCCCGTTCCTCCCGCCGTGTGACAAGTGAAACAGACCTGTTCTTCGGGCCATGTCCAGCGCAGAACAATACCTGTGGCGGTATGCGAACGATGGCACCCGGCGCAGTCATCCGACGTGGCGGTATAGTCCACATGCGGGTCGGACACGCCTGGAATAGCGGTTGCGGCGCGGGCGGGCAGGGTCGGTGTGGGTTGAGGCGGGAATGCTGTGGGCGTGGGGATTACATCTGAAACGATGAGCCGCGCTTCGTCCAGATAGATCGTGATGGTATCCGTCCCGCCGTTCACCTGCGTGCCGCGTAATCTAAATCTGGCATTGTTGGCTTGTGCAGGCGTTGTGTAGTTGGTCGTGACATTGTAGGAGAGCGTGGTTAATACGGTGGGCGGTGGGGAGCCTGTCTGAAAACGGGCGATGCGCGTCCAGTTGGCGCCGTTATTATTTGACACTTCCAGATCAATGCGATCATCCACCCAGCCGGTAATATAAAAGCGATACTCCAGCGTGGCGGAAACAACACTGGTCAGGGTTGTATCCTGCACCGCCGTATATGTCCAGTTGCCGGTGCCGAAGTTGCCGGCGCAGGTTGCCACGGCGTTGTTGAAGGCCAGGTCAATGCTATTGGCCGCATTGGCGAGGGTGCAGTTTGCCACCGATTGCGCCGTTCCCCACAGATTCTGTGTGGCCAACGCCCATACGCCGCTAGAATCGGAGTCGGGCGTCGGCGAAGGTCCCAGTGTCGGCCAGACGACCGGCGGCATGCCTGTCTCGGTGAACAACAAACCATCATAGGCGTGAACAAGACCGAAGCCGTAGTACGGATCCCAGCCGCTCGCACCTAGATCAAATGCGGTGTTGACCAGCGCGTTACGAATAAAAATCGAGTTGGAGAACTGCGATTGACCGGCCAGCAAGGCGGCCACGCCGGAAACCTCAGCCGAGGAGACAGACGTGCCGGACATCTGGCTGTAATTACCGCCTAGCCATGTTGAATAAATATCTATGCCTGGGGCAGTGACAGTTGTGGCACTGCCGAATGAGGAGAAAGTCGTCCATGTCAGGCCGTTGTCCACTGCGCTGGCGGAAATCACGCCCGGATACGCGGCTGGGTAAACAGGCGCATCCATGCCTGTATTACCGGCCGCGGCCACCACGATCACGCCGCGTCCAAGCGCGTAATTGATGGCATCCTGCAAGACCTGGCTGTGGCCTGCTCCGCCGAAGCTGAGGTTGATGATCCGCGCCCCCTGATCGGCGGCATAAATGATCGCATCCGCGACCTGGGCGTATGTGCCAAAGCCGCTGGCATCCAGCGCCTTGACCGTCATGATGCGCGCGTTCGGCGCGATCCCGGCCACACCTGCGCCGTTGTCGCTCACCGCGGCAATAACCCCGGCCAGGTGCGTGCCGTGACCGTGATCGTCTTGCACATCATTATTGCCTGCCGCCATGTTCCAACCCCACACATCGTCCACATAACCGTTGCTGTCGTCGTCCACACCGCTCAGGCCGGATGCCTCGGCAGCATTCTGCCAGAGGTTGGCGGAAAGATCGGGGTGCGAAACATCCACACCCGTGTCAATGACGGCCACAGTCACTTCCTGCGCGCTGGTGATCAGATCCCAAGCCATCGGCACTTGAATGAAAGCAAGGCTGCTCTGTTGCGAAAAACTAGGGTCATTGGGAATGTAAGCAGCGCGCGCTATATAGTTTGGTTCAGCGGATGCAACGTCGGGGTGATCCTGCAATTCGGCCAGAGCCTGTTGCAGGTCCGCAGGAGCGACTTCGATGAGGACCGCGTTTAACTCAGGCAGAGACTCGTTGGGCTTGACCTGAACCGGTACCGAAAGTAAATCCACAATCGCTTCAATATCGGACCCTGAACCTGGTCCCACTTGGACGATGATCTCCCCCGCTGCATGTGGACTTTGCACGTCAACTGGAACGGAAGCGGGAGTGGGCGAGGAGGTTTGTGTGGCGAGGGGCAGTGTTGCCGTTGGCATGGCCGTTTCAGTCGCAATGAGTGTTGCGGTGGCAGTATCGTTTACAGGTAATGTGACCGTCGCGGTGGGAGTCCAGCTCTCGGTGGGCGTTTCGGTCATCAGGCTGGCCGCCGTAGGTGTGGCTTCGGCAGGAATGCCAGCCGTGGGAGAAACTTCCAAAGTGGGCGTGGCAGTTTCGATCGCGGCAGATGTCGCAGTAGCAGTGTGGCTAACAATCTGGGTGGCGGTAGCGGTATTGCTTACAGGCAGAGTGGTCGTCGCGGTGAGCGTCCAGATTTCAGCGGGTGTTTCGGCCGCTATGCTGGTCGCTGTGGGTGTGGTTTCGGCAGGAATGCCAACGGTGGGAGAAACTTCCAAAGCGGGCGTGGCCGTTTCGGTCGGGGTGAGCGTAGCTTCCGTCGCGGTGGCGGTGTCGCCTACAGGCAGAGTGGCAGTCGCGGTGGGAGTCCAGACCTCAGCGGGCGTTTCGGTTGGGAGACTTGTTGATGTAGGTGGCAGGCTGGTGGCTGTGGGAGCAGGCGGCGGAGCGACGGAGACGCTCACATCGCTGATGGATTCAACATAGTCCACAGCGTCTTCACAGCCAGGTTCCAGCCGCTGTGAGACATTTTTCCAAGTCAGTTTTTCGCCTGCCAGCCGAGTCGCACCCAGCGCGGAGTATAAGCACCCGGGCCCGGCGTGGTAGTTGACCAGTGTGAAGCGCCACATATCCTCGCTGCTAACGCCAAAAGTGGCGGTATACCAGCCAGTGGCATTACGGATAACCTGATGCACCTGCGCGTTGTTTGCGCGCAGTATCTCGGCGAAGACCAGCACACTGGACTCGGCTTTTGGAATATCAATGCCGTACGCGCAGGTTGGACAATCCGCGCGTACGAGGTTGATGGCCGCGCCGCGCAGGAGGGCGCGCTGGTCGGCGGGCAGGCTGATGTATTCTTTTTTGCAATTCTTTTTTTCCAGCACGGTTGGGCAGAACTTGTTGTAGAAGGACGCGTTCCAGGCCAGGAGCGCATCCGCGCCGAGTTCGTTCAACTGGCCGAGTCCATACTCGCCGAAATCCCAGGAATTGTTTTGCGAGGCGGCGGGCCAGAATTGTGTTTCCTGTGTGAAAACACCTTTCAACAAGTAGGGCGGTACGCCTGTCTCCTGGGCGGCGTTAAAAATGTTCGTGTCGAACCGGTTCTGCCAGAGGTAAACCTGATAACGAGCCTTCTCCAATCCGCAGGTGGAGGCGGCTCCGTTGGTCAGCAGGCCAATGTCAGGGCATTCGTTGATATCAACGATGCGATTAGCAATCAGATGACCAGCCAGAAAAGCAAGCGGACGGTTGGAGGCTAGTTCCTCCACACTATCGGTGCGTGAAAGCCAGTGGACGCTTCGGTCGGGCGCGGGAGTGAGAATGGGGGATGAGATGGGAGTCTCAAAAATGGGGGGAAATGTCGAGGATGCGGCAGCAGTTATCAGGTCCTGCGTGGAAGCGAGGTTGAGCGTAAGCCCTGTGCAAGACACACCGCTTTCATCCAGGCAGGGAGGCGTGTTCTCCCATTCAACGCGCAGGTCATGCCCGCATTGTGCCTCGATCTCGTCAGCAGTCGGGGAGCCTTCGTGCGTCACGTCAATGGCGCATAGCAATGCTTTATCTTCCCGGCGCGCCAGCCACCACGTAAAGACTGTTGCGGCGCCGGCCGGCGCGGTGTAGATGCCAGAGGCAATGATCGCGAAAACTGCAATCAACGAAAACAGGCGTGTTCGCTTCATTCGCCGCCTTCATGAATGGCTTGGTGACAGTCGGCGCACGGCGAGTTCGGAGCAACGGCCGGATGGTCGAACGGGAGGCCTTGCTGATCGGGCGCGATGCTTGGGACTGCGGGCGGCACCGGTGAGGGCATGATGTTTATCTCTCCGCTAGCGGAGGCGGTGGGGGATTCGCTTAGCCAAAAGGTGGCAATGGCCTGTTGCCCGCGGGTTGGCGTCGGCCACGTGACCTCGGTGGCGCGCAGGCTCGTTTCTTCCTCGAAAATGGCGAGGGCGAGACTGGCAGCAACGACTGCCAGCCCGATGATGGCCGCGATGAGAAGACCCGCAACCAGTTTGAACGGAGGGCGTCTCATTTCTTGTGGCAGTCCTCGCATACGCCGCGGTTGTCCACTCGCAGAAGGGAACTGTCATTGGCTGGTGCGACGTTTGCGGCCAGGCCGGTTGCGGCGACGTTCGTACCGTGGGCAAAATGGCAGCTCACGCAGAAGAGCTGATCGTCCGCGCTTGCGCCATTGCCGCTGGGATCCTCGAGCGGCAGGGCGGTCGTCAACGCGCCCAACTGGATGTTCATCCTGTGGCGATAGCGCGTGACGAGGCCCTGGCCGTCTTCTGCATTGAATGGATTGATGGATGGGGAATCGTGGTAAGTGGCATGACAGCCGGTGCACCAGTCACCCAGACCGAGCCGGTATTTCGGGTTGGTATAGTTTGGCACGTAACCGGCCTGGTTCGGGTTCTGGCCGCCAAGCTCATTGGATGTGACCAACACATAACCAGGCGGGTCGGTCTGCTGAGTGTAGGGTGGGTGCAGCCTCTGCTGGAGGACACGATAGTTACGTCCGCCGTGCGGATCATGGCAACTGGTGCAGGTGAGAGGCATCGTGACGTTCTGTCCGCGGCCCGGATAGGTGGGCCAGGCATTTGGGCTGATGCCCCAGGTTGGCGCGCCTGGCCAGACGAGGCCTGAATCGGCGTTGTGACAGCCGGCGCAGTCGTATGTACTGACCCAGTTCACACCACTGCCCCACGCATTTTGGGATGTGCCATTGACACTATGTGTCGAAGTTACCGGCAGGCCCTGATAATTCACGAAGCCGCCAGCCAATAGATTTCCACCGCCAACGCCTTCATACATACCGTCGGTCACGTTCGTGGCTGCACCGGCGGCTGAACTGCCGTGACAGGTGAAACAGAGGTTAGGCACAGCGTCCACCAACAATTTCGGTGCGGCGGCTGTATGGGCGCGATGACATCCCGCGCAAGCATCTGTGCTGGCCGTGTAACCGCCGTGAGGCCCGGCGTTAGCGCGGGCGTTTGTAACAGCCAGCGCCAGCAACAGCAACCCGAGGCAGGCGGGAAACGCAAGTTTTAGAACGGAGCGTATCTTCAAAGCCTTCATATTTGCTTTCTCAAGAATGAGACGTTAGGAATTTGCGGACGGCAGGTGGAAGCCGGCCAACTGGTCGTCAAGTTCCCTGGCCTTTTCCCGCATCACGCGGACCGTGGACTGGTCCGCGTTTGCATACACAGCATTCATCTGACAAATCAATTCGGCAGACAACAACTGGAGAGTACGCGCCCGGCCCTGCAATCCCGCGATCATTTCGGTAGCGGCTTCATCCAATTCCTTCAGCTCATCGCCTCTCCGAAAGCGGATGGTCTGCGCGAGGTTCCCCTGCCCAATCTCCTTGAGGATGCGGCATAGACGATAGACCGGGCCTGCGATGCGGTGAGTGAAGAACACGGCCAGGATGACGCTGATGGACAACCCAAGCAGGTTGATGCCGATCAAGGTAGGGATCAATATGTCCAGCATATTGCGAATGGACAGGTGCGCTTTTAAGTAGGAGGCGGTCAAGTCGCGGTTGGCGATCATGGCGAAAACGGCGCCCGCAATCAGGAGCAGGATGGCGAAGATCAATTCGATCCCGGCCAGCAGGCGTGGTTGGGAGCTTTTCCAAAGAAAAAATTGCTTGCGATAATGGGATGCTTTCATGGGTTGAGGAACTCCTCATGGCACGACACACATAACTCGCCATCCGGGCGAAGGCTGAGCAGAAACGGATAGGGCGCGGTGTGGCTCAAGTGGCAGGTACTGGTGCAGGTCATCATCTGGCCGGTATTGGGGTCTATCACACCCTCGCCCACCGGATGAGTATTGCCGAGGCTGTCGAGAAGGTGACAGCCATAGCAGAGGTCAATGTCGCTTTGCGCGTATAAACGCTGTGTCTCCGGCTGGTGGAATATGACATGGCAATCCAGGCACTTCTCCTGCTGGTATGGCTCGTGAATATAGCGCCCATCGTTCGATCTCAGATTGGCGTGACAGCCGCTTTCAAAACAAGGGCTTGCTGAAATATTGGATGAGGCGGCCTGCGGCACGGCGGTTAAGGCCGGAGCCGGGTGGCCTTCCAAGTCAGCAGGCAAACAGCCCGCCAACAACAGGGAGAGGCCAAAGAGCATAACCAGGGCAGGGCTTCGGAAGCGGAGGCGCATGGGGTGATTCGACGATATGTGCAGGATGATGCCGCTGGTAAAGGGCCGCCGCACAGGAAGGGACCTGCCGCGGCGGCTCTCAACACCTCCAGCCGCTCAGTTCATTCCCAGGCGTTTCTTGAAGGCTTCCAGGATTGCGTTCGTGTTGGCTTCGATGGCCTTGGCCGCCAACTCATTGATGCCGGGGATAGACAGGGTCAATTCGAAATCGGTCATGTATTTGATCTTCGTCATCTTTCCATCCACCGCGAATTCCCACTTACCATCCAACTGCTTGAAAGGCCCTTCCACAAGGTTGAAGCTGATGGATTTGTTCTGCTCATAGATCGCCTTCGAGGTCCACGAAACGGTCGCGGGCCCCATGTTCACAGTCATCTTGACCAAATCGCCATTCACTTCGACCTTCTTGATGCCGGGCAGGAATTCGGGGTACTTGGTTACGTCGGCAACCACTTCGTAGATCTTCTCCACGGGGTATTCGACTTCACCGGATTTTTCAACGTGAGGCATATCTCATCTCCTTTGACAAAAAATATTGGGGAGGGCCGCCACTGTAGATCAGATCACCTACAGCGGCGACCCATCCAGGTGCATCAGTTGTTACTTCTTACGGAAAAGCGATCCCCCTGTCGACGTGACACTGCCAGCAGACGCCGCGATTGTCAATTCTCAGAAGGGAACTGCGATTGTTGCCGCCAGGTGCGTTGTTGCCGTCCGGCCATGGGATGGAGCCTGAATTACTCCCCATCCGCACGCCCGTGCCATGAGCCATATGGCAGGAAACGCACCCCGGATAATAGCCAACGAAGCCGGGATGACAGCTCATGCAGTTGGTCGTGGAAGTGTCGTTCGTTACGTGGCGGAAGGCAAAAATCGCATCCCCGGAATCGGTGGAACCGGGCGCGCCGGGATAGGGGGCGTGATAGCGGGTGTGACACTGGGCGCACCAACTCGTCATTGCGGCGTTGATCATTGTGCCCCCGACGCTGGACCCATGGTCGCCAAAGTAATCTCCATTCGCGCCGGTATAGTAGGTTTTTGCGGCCTCATCGGGCAAGTCTACTGTAGAGTCTTGTGAGCCGAAGAGCGGTTCGTTGCCGGCATTGCTGCCTTTGAGGATGCGGTATGTAGCCGTATTTCCCGCGCCAGCCCGGCCGTGCGGGTTATGGCAGTTCGTGCAGGTCAGCGAGATGCCGGCCGCGCCGGCATCCGGGACGGCGTTGATCGCGCCGTAGCCCCAGACGGTGTTCGAACCGCCAGTGACCATGTGGCTGGAGGTGACCGGGAGCACCTGGACAGTACTGCCAGACTCCCCTTCCGCCGGGTTCATGGTCACATTGACGAAACCACCCGCGCGCAGGGACCGATTGACGCTTTTATCCAGCCCATCCTCAACATTGGTGTTGGCGCCAGTGGCCGAAGAGCCATGGCAGGAAATACACAAGGCATAAGAGGTGGACTGAACCAACAAGGCTGGCCCAACCGCAGTATGGGCGCGATGACAGCTGGCGCAGGCATCCGTAGCAGCGGTATACCCACCGTGGGGACCGTTGTCCGCAAGAACAGGCGAAGCGGTCATCAAGACCAGGGCAAAGGCAATTGCGCCGATGATAGGAAACAGCGTTCGTTTCACGGCTTTCTCCCGGTTGTACCAGAAGGGTAGGCCCAAAAGAGCGGCTCACCCCTCATGGTACAATCCGCCTGGGTAGTGGGAGTGAGGGGAGGCGGCCAACCAAAACACCCTCACCCCTCTACTCTCTTATTTCTGGTGGCAGACTTCGCAGACAGCCCGGTTATCCAGGCGCAGAAGAGCGCTATCCGCAACTGTTGTGTTGCCGGGTTGTGTGCCGGAACCGGTCGGACCGCCATTAGCAAATCCAGCCATCGTCGCTGAAGAGCCATGAGGGAGGTGGCAAGTCTGGCAGGCTACTGTGTTGTTTGTCCCGGTCTCAGCGAGCGGCAGGGTTAACCCACCCATTCCCACAGTCTCAGGATTCGCATTCGCACCATAGGTATAGGCCATACCGATACGGTGAGTGTAGGTCGAGCCATCCAGCGTGCTTCCCTGTCCGGGGTTGGTCTTGTGATATGCGCCGTGGCAGGCCGCGCAGATATTGCTTTGGCCCGTGCTCCATTGTTCCGTGTCGTAATCCTTGGCCGCGCCTTCATCAACTTGTGCAACTGCAACAGCGGCTCCGTTGACAGTTGCCTTGAGAATTCGATAGTTGGGTGAGCCATGCGGGTCATGACAGGAGGCGCAAGAGAAGGTGGCATCAGTGATGGCAACCTGCACACCGCGGTTGGTCGCGCCGTTACCCCAAGCCAGGTTGGTGTTGCCCGCGCCGGTCATCTCGTGCTTGGACGTGGTGGCGACAGTCTTGTAGAAGTCAAAGCCACCGGCAAGCAGAGGCGCGTTATCGGTAGTGTTAGCAGTGCCGGTTGTGCTGGCGCTGCGGGTGGACAGGAAGTACCCATCCTGAACATCAGTGTCTGCGCCAGTGCCGGTAGTGCCGTGACAGGACATGCACAGGGCATAGGTGCTGGTCTCCACCAACAGTTTCGGGCCTGTGGCGGTGTGTGCCCGGTGGCATCCCGCGCAGGCATCTGTCGTGGCGGTGTAACCGCCGTGGGGACCGCCGTTCGCAGAAGCCGTCCCGGCAATTACCAGAACGAGAACAATTGCGACCAGCAGTACGAAAAAGTATTTTCTCATATTAAACATTCTCCTTGTTTCTTGATTGATCTGCTTGTATTGGAAGTTGTTTTTTTCGTTCGATTGGCGTTCCTTTCTGCTCAATACGACCAGACCTGTATGCGGTTGTTTTCCCGGTCCGCGATATACAGCCTGCCCGTATCGTCGAGCACGATATCATTGGGATAATTAAAGAGGCCGTCACCCAGTCCCCAATCGCCGAAAGCGTAAAGGAAAGCTGGTTCCTGGCCTGCGACATCGTAGACCTTGACGTTCTGGCCTACGGCATCAACTATGTGAAGGCGGTCGCGTTCATCCATAAACGCGCCGCGCGGCAAACTGAGAGCGCCATCGCCTGTGCCGCGGCCAAACTCGGAGAGGAAGCTGCCCTCGGGGCTCCAGACAGAGATACGCCCATTATTTCCATCGGAAACGTAGACGCGGTTCTGGCTGTCCACGACCGCCACATTGGGATAAAGGAACTCCCCGGAGTTCTGGCCGGTTTTGCCAAAACTGGACTGGGCGGGATGAAAGAACAACGTGGGCCAGACAAATATATCGCCCGCCGGGAATTTCCTGACGAGATGGTTGTCCCCAGCGACGTCCGTCAGCCACAGATTGCCGGCCCGGTCAAAGCGGACCCCGAGCGGATCCCAGATTGGAACATTCGGCGCGGGCAGGATCTTCTCGTCTTCAGCCGTCTTCTGGTAATTGACGGAGCCGGTAAATACGCTGTAATTGAACGTGGTACCGGAAGGCATCCCGCCAATTTGCGAGGCCACGTACGCGTTCAACGTCAGGTTGGGAGAAAGGATCGTATCGAGGTAATTGCCATCCTTGTCGTAGACAAAGATCGCGTTCTGCAGGCGGTCTGTGACAAAGACGCGCCCGGTCAAATCCACCGCGACATAGACCGGTGAGCGCTCACCCGCCGAGGTCTTGGGAGGAGCAAATGAGAAGAGCGGGTTGCCGCTGCGGTCGAATACCTTGACTAGGCGGTCGCCGCCGGTTTCGGCCACGTAGACCCGCCCGCCATCCGGCGAGATAGCCACGCCGACGGGCTGGTCCAACCCATAGATCGAGAACAGGTAATGCGGCGGATAGTTGAGGTTGACCACCGGGAGAATTTCAGGCAACGGCGCGGGGCGCTGAATGTATCGGTAGAACAGCCCGCAGACACAACATAACAAAAGGAGCAGGAGCAGTAATAGAAGCAGGAGCGATTTGCGCCGGCGTTCCTCCTGCTTCAGTTCCTTCTCCCCGTCCATGGGTGCGGATTCAGCTGGGACCTTTGGCCCTTCTACATCTTCTTCTTTGTTTTTGCGGGTCATGAGTCACCTAGTTTTGCATCTTTGCTTCGACGCGGCCAAGAGCCTGCGATGCAGTATAGTTATTCGGGTCTATTTGCAGGGCGTGTTCCAGGTTTGCCTTTGCGGATTGCAGGTCGCCGAGTTCCTCGTACGTGAGGCCGAGGCCGATGAAAGCCGGCGCAAAATCGGACAATCCCTTTACAGCTTTCTCGAGTTCGACACGCGCGGTCTCGTAATCCTTCGTCGAGAACGCCACCATGCCGAGCGCATAATTCGCATGGTCGGCCTTGCCGAGCGCGGTGTAACTGGTTACCATGCCTTGATACGCTTCGGTGTAATTCGGCACGAAACGCACAGCCTCCTCATAATTCTGGACGGCCTTCTCGTGCTGGTCTGTTTCTGCGTACGCGCTCCCGAGCAGATAAAAAGCATCAGCGTCGGTTGCATTGATCTGCACAGCCTGTAAAAGCGGCTCGATGGCGTCATCGAAACGCTCCATTGCAATGTAACTCTTGCCCAGGAAATAAAGCGCGGTCTCCAGGCTGCTATCCATTCCGGCAGTGGGCAGTTTCGAGCGAATGGAGACGAACAGTTCCAGCGGACTGATGGCCTGATCCCAGTTCTCCAATGTGGCCTGCGAGACGCCGATCACAAACATGGCGCGCTCGTTATCTGGATAAGCATTCAGCACCTTCACGGCCTGTTCGATGGCATTCTCGTAGCGGTTATCCACCATGTAACTTTCCGCCAGAGCCAGCCGAAGCTCGATCTCATCCGGGTGCTGGCGGACAGCATCCTCCAGCTCCTGAATGGACTTTTCCACGGGCGACTGATCGCCGATATGGACATAACGATCCCAGTAGTAGTAGCTTCCGAAACTCACCGCCGATAGCAACAAGGCGATCCCCATATACAATACAATTCGTTTCAGTTGATTGGCCTCGGAAAAGAAACCTTTAAAAACTTCCATCAGATTTGCGAACTTCATTTTTCACCTCTATGGATTCTTGAAAATGCCGGCAGGGTGGCAGCGCGTGCAAAGGATATTCTGGTGGCAGGTATAGCAAACCTGATTACCCTGCTTCTTGTATTCTTCAGGATGCGTGAAAAGCATATCCTCCGGATGCGACAGATTGTGGCACGCGCCGTTGTTGCAAAAACCCTGGCCGTGACAATTCAAGCAGGTTTGTTTATCGGCCTCGCTGACATTGCGATGTTCAATCGTCCAGCGGAAATCGGAATGCGTGGATGGAATGCTGCCAACGATGACCGGCGCTTCCACCAAGAGGTCATTGCCGCGTCCAACGATTGGCACGCTGTGACACAAATTACATTTAGAGCTGATGGCCTGTTCGCTCCCATCCTCGTCAATCGAAACGTGCTTCCCATCATGGCATCGGAAACAGCCCATCGAAGGGGTGTGCCTTTCGTTATTCGGGTTGGTCTCCCAATTCAGTTTCATATCCGGAAAATTCGTTTCGGTATAGATGCGTTTGATTTGGGCAATCGCTTCAATCACCTTGGCGTCCAGGCCGGAGGAAATTGACGAGGATCCGCCGCCTGAAACAAGGCGGACGCCGTAGAGTTCAGCCAGCCCTTCGATAGCCGCGAACGCCTCCTCCTCCGACGGGTAGGCCTGCTTCAGTAATTCGACAGCTTTCAAGCGGATGGAGGGGATATCCCGCGAAATCAAACCGTCTTCAATGGCCTGGTCAACCGCCTGTTCGGGGTAGGGGATGTAATGGGCCGTGCGGTTATGGCAATCAATACAGTCCATTCGCCGAACGCGCCCATCCTCCCAGGCCTTTTCGACAAAGGATGTACCGGACATGGTTGCCACGTCGCGCGAGAAAAAATCCTTGATCGTGCCGTCAGGTTGTTTAATGCCCACCCACAGCATCACCTGGCGCTGATCATCTGCGGCAATGTAATAGACTTCGCTGTTGATATGCCAGTGAATACCCTGACTAATGCCACTGCTTTCCTGCCACCCGCCCATCTTGAGGATCAACGTGCTTTGAACCGGGGTATTCGCCTTATCGTTATCGAAATGCAAAACCGTCTTTACGATATTGTCCTTGAACGTGGTCGGCGAATGACAGGTTTCGCAAGTCTCGCGCGCAGGGCGCAGGTTCATCACCGGGCTTTTGATTGGGCGGTGATAGGTATCCAGGGCCTCCGCAACCACCTGGCGCAACCCATCAATTTTCGACTTTACGAAGAAATTAGCCCCAGGCCCGATATGACACTCGGCACAGCGCACATTGCCGTGCGCCGATGCCTGATAGCGCACCCATTGCGGGTCCATGGAATGACAGGTTGTTCCGCAGAACTCGGCGCTTTCGGTATATTCGTAAGTGTGTACACCGCCGATCAGGAAAGCCACTCCTGCGACAGCCAATGCGGCCAGTGCAAAAAAAGCTTTCAGACGCTGGCGAGGATCGCTCAAATCGAGGGAAATCTTTGGCCAGCGGAACCAGCCGCGGATCCCGCGTGAAGCGACGGGTGTTTCGGTCTGGCTTGCGTTAGTCCGTCGTCCCAAGTTCAACCATTTCATGAGATACCTCTACTGTTTCCTTGGTTTCGTTTTGATGTTTGAGGCTGGCCTTATGGATAAATTCGACCGCCGCCAAAATTCGGCGATATTCCAAAGCATGGGTTTCCTGCATTTCCTCTTCTGTCATTACGCCGGTGAAAATGCTCTGGTTGTTCTCTTTGATGACGGTGTGATACATGTGCCAGGTGAGGATCGCAAGAACTGCGAGGATGGCTTCCCAGGCATGAATGGTGCGGGCGATGGGGATGGCAATGCCGGGCAGAAGGGAGGTGATCAGCAGGGGAAACCATTGAAAAATGCCGGTGATGCCCATGATGACGGTCCCCCAAAGCAAAGCCCAGTATTCAACTTTTTCCTCAATCGAAAATCGGTCGAAGGCCGGGCGTTCCTTTGCCATGTTCAGGTTGAATTTGAACATGCCCAGCAAGCCTTTCAAGTCGTCCCACTTGGGCCACATACTGCCAAGTTCGCGTTTGACGAACCACAGATAAATGATTCCCGAAAAATGATAGATCGCCTGGATTCCAAAAACGATTGCGGCAAGATGATGGATGGTGCGAAGCGTTTCAATTCCGCCGAGCAGTATGTTGATGACCCAGCTCACAATGCCGATCCTGCTGAACGACTGCATCAGTCCGGTAAGTCCAAGCGTAGTGAAGGAACCGATCAGGATTTGATGTTCAAAACGCTCGCGCGCGTTGAAGCGAATGAAAACGCGTGTTCCGTCCGGTAAGATTTGCATTCGGCCGGCCAGTTCACGCGCCGTTTGCAGGCGACGCGCGCGCACCCTTGCCCGGATCTTCTCGACCTCGGCGTTTTCTTCGGCCTGGTGGCCGGCTTGTGATTTATTGCTGGTCATTTTTTTCGAAATCGTACTCATCCAGTTCCTCCTCCGCGATCGCCTTAAGGCGGGCGCGTTGATGTTGTTTTTCAGACCACCGTTTGCGGGCATCCAGCCCAATGTAGAGCGCGAAGCCGCCCAATGTTCCGGGAATAAGCAACTTGTAGGCTACGTTGACGCCATACAGAGCCGGTGTTTTTTCCCAGGTTGGCGTGTAGTGGCTGAGCCATGCCTGAGGGAAGCGGATGGATGCTTCTTCGTGGCACTGCTGGCAGGTCTTTTGCAGGTTATCCGGATAGACTGATGAAAGCGGATCGTCTGCAGGCCGGATGTTATGAACGCCATGGCAATCGAAGCAGACTGCCTTATTGCTGGAGAGTCCGCCTTTCTCACGGAAGAGATTGACCGTCCGTCCATGGAAATCATTCAGGTAGCTGTTGAAGACATCCGTTGAAATTTCGTATTTTTCCATCAGCGCTTTATCGCCGTGACACTTTCCACAGATTACAATGCTGTCTCCGCGGAAGGAAGGATCGCGCGGCCCGCGTACGCTATGGACTCCGTGACAGTCAATGCAACTAGGCACATCCGGGTTCGAATCGTGTTCCAAAGCGGCGCCATGGACACTGCTTTGGTAGGATGAATAAACGGCTTCATGGCAGGTCGAACAAGTCTGCGATATTTTGGAACGCGGTTTATTCGGCGGGGTGATCTCGTGACTGCCGTGGCAGTCAATACAAACAGGAGCCTGCGTATTCCCGCTGTTCAAAACTTTGACGTGGGCGCTGTCAATGGTGGAATCGAATTCCTTTTCATGGCACGGACGGCAATACTCATTAATTGGCAGACTCATGGCGCGCTGGTCGGCATAGGGGAGGCTGACGCTCATGGCGACGAATTTTGTCTGCATATTCCCGCCCTGTTCATCATGGCACTCCATGCAATTTACCTGTTCGGTTTCATTATGTGGGTAACCCGTGATGTCGGGATGGCAGGCCACGCATTGCAATCCCTTTTGTCCATGCACGGATCTGGCGTAATGATCCTCAGAAACAAACAATGAGATTTCCTGGCGATTTTCAAAAACCCCAATGAATTCCGGGTTGGAATGACACATCAAACAATTGCTATGAGGATCCACATCCACTGGAACGGGCGGTGTTACTGCAACCGGAGTGCCTGCCTGTTCCACAGGAGTTGGCTCGACCTGAAGCGGTGAAGGAGTGACCGTGGGTGTTGACAGCAAATCCGTTGAATACGAGCTGGCCTGGACTTTGGAGACGGTCCATCCTGACCAGGCTAGAATACCTAACAACCCAGCGCCAACTACTATCTTTCGAAGATTAAGGTGTACGATCAACGTTTATCTCCTTGTTTTACCCAACAACATGGTCCACTGAAAGCCCCCTTGCAGTGTCCGTCAAGATGTATGAGAAATGATCCTTCGATTGTTGAATGATGTCCACCAGTTCCCGGACTCCATTTGCCGGGTATTGTTCACTTTGGATGATCTGGATCCTGGATTGACCAAGCCGCAGATAGATAATGATCAGGCTGGGCAATATGTTCAAAAGTTGTTTCAGGGAATGTTGCTCGATTTGTTGTGATTCGCTTTCTTCCAGGATAACGGCCAGGGGATGAAATGTCTCAATATCAGCTATCACGTTCGGTTCATTGTTATCAAATACCCGCAATTCAAGCGACTCCGGATATTCCCGTAAGCGCGAGATGATCCCATCGGCCAGCAGGGAGTGGCCTGTCAATATGGCGATCCTTGAATTCGTCATCTTGGCTGAACCTCGACAATATTTGTGAACATTTGCACAATAGTATAGTGGATGCAACTTTTTAATCCAACACTAATCAAGGTAAATATCGAATTATTACGGGTAGTTTTCTTTGGGAGATAAAACATCCAAAAAGGTGGGGCGCAACCTACCTTGCCGGGTAGCAAAAAAAACGACTGTTCCATTGGAACAGTCGCAGGATACTTCGGGTGTGAATAACAGAGCCTATTTCGGAGGAATGTCTGCTTCCAGCCAGCCTTTCCGCCTGGCGATGGTTGCAGCTTCAATCCGGTTATGAGCGTTAAGTTTTTGCAGGATGTTCTTGATATGGTATTTGACCGTATTCTCACTTAATGAGACCTTTTTTGAGATATCCTGATTGGAAAGACCTTCGGCAACCAGCCGCAGGATTTCAATTTCACGCTCCGACAAAGTGATGGCCGATTTCTGCGGTGATTTTTGAGCGGAAAGCTCAGCCAGGCTTCTCATAACTTTAGTCGTAGCTGAACGCGTGATGGCGGCTTCGCCGCGTTGCAATCCTTCAAGGGCCTTAATAAAAGCCTGGGAATTCAGGTGTTTGAGCAGGTAGCCGTTTGCCCCGGATTTTATGGCTTCCAACAGATTGTTTTCGTCATCCGAAACAGTAAGCATCACGATCTGAATATCTGGTAACTTTTGTCTGATCTGGCGCAGCGCTTCCAATCCATTCATAACAGGCATGTGCAAATCCAATAAAACCAACTCCGGACGAAGATTCACCGCCTGCTCTACAGCGGCTTGTCCATCCCCAGCCTGGCCAACCACTTTGAACCCTGCCGCACCCAGGAGGCTGACCAGGCCATCGCGAAATAGGGAATGATCATCGGCAACCAGCACACGCATAGCTCAATTCTCCTTTAATTTCAGCCGCACTGAAACCTGCACACCCTTCCCGTGCGCGGATTCTACTTTAAACGAAGCGCCAATTTTTTCAGCGCGCTCACCCATGGTATGCAGACCAAAATGCGGGGAACGCCACAACTTGATCTGCCAGGGATCAAAGCCAATGCCATTATCTTCAATTCCCAAGAATAATTCGCCGTCTTCCACTGAAATTTTTATCCTTATCTCCGTCGCCGATGAGTGCTTCCGGGCATTGCTGACAGATTCTTGCACAATGCGCAAGAGGTGAAGTTCTGTCTCAGGATCAATATGCAAACTATCCACACCGGGGCCAATTTCCAACAAAACGTTTAGTTCGCCGAGGCGGTTGCACATTGCCACGTAATCTTTCAGGCTCTTTACCAGTCCCGTGCCGGCTTGCCCAAGTAATCTGAGTCCAACGATAATTGCGCGAACGTCCAAAGCTTGTTTTTGAACTACATCCTCCATTTCGGACAATTGATTATCGGCCACCTTGGAACGCTGTTGACGCAACAACAAGCGGGCGGCGGAAATCTTGGTGGTCAGATAAGCCAGCAGTTGCGCGACGCCATCGTGCAACTCGTGAGCGATCCTTTCGCGCTCCTCGGCAATCGCTTCCTGGCGAACAATTGCAATTTCACGCTGTTCTTTTTGGTGACGTTCCAGGGCATTTGCAATGGCGTTGAAATGTTCTGCCAGCCGGGTAATTTCATCCTCCGTTCGCCAAACCTTGGGAATGCGGACTGAAAAATCGCCCGTTGCAAATGCATTCAAATATTCATAGAGGATCCCCACCCGTTTCACAACAAGCCACTGGATCATCATATATGCAAGGACAATCACCAACAAAATGGAGAGAAGCGATATGGCAACGTTGTAAGCCTGATCCTCCTGCCGATGCTCGGCAATTACACTGAGAGGAGCATCTATGATCAATACACCCAAATGGTTTTTGTCTGCAGAATGGCACGTTTGGCATTGCGGTTCATTGGATACGGGGGTGACGACTCGCAACACTTCTTCATTTAGTTTCAACGGGGTAACACGTGGACGTTTTGATGGAGAGTAACGATGGCATTCCATACATCCTGCCCGGTCGGTCGAAAAGATTTTGCCCACTTCCTCGGTATTGGCGCTCACTACAACCTGATATTCCAGGTCGACAATTCGTATTTCGTTGATGGATGGATTGGTGCCATAGTTTTGAACGATGCGCGTTACGACTTCCTGGTCATTCCTAAGCATGGCAAGTTTCATGCCTGAAAGGGCCATATCGCCAAGCTGGATCGTGGTCATCTGAATTTGTTCTTCCAATTCTTTCTGCACACGAGCATTGTTCATATATGACAATACAGACAGGACCAGGATCATCGGCAAAACAAACGCAACAACGACCTTGAACCGCAGGCTGGTTTTGAAAAGCTTGGAGCGCAATAATTTATCTAAAAGTTTCATGTTCCCGTTTTTTACAAGATTGCATTATAAATCAAATCCAAAAGTTCATTCCTGAAGCCGGAGGTTAAACAAAAAACATCCCAAGTGGATATCAACTCTACCGAGCAAGGGACCAGGGATGCGCTTTTGATATTTGGTAACGACAGCAGAAGCGCACGGGCCCCCTCCCGAAGATTACTCTGCAAGATTCAACTTATTTGCCAGGTTCATAAGGTTTTATCTTCGACGATAACTATTGTCCCGCCTGGCCATTCAACCGTGACATCTCCCGGATCATACGGGACCTGAGGCTGGCTCCAGCGAAAGACCCATTTCGCGTCTTCGGGGCTGGCATTGACGCATCCGCGCGAGGACGGCTCGCCGTAGTTGTTGTGCCAGAACGTCGAATGGACCGCGACTCCCGTTCCAACGAACAGACTCACCCATCCCACCGCAGGCAGACTCCAGCCTGCCGAAGCGCTCCCTCCGCTCAAGGGCAGGGAGACCGCCTTGCGCCAGATGGGAGATTCGCCAACCGGGGTTGCCCACGCGTCCACACGGTTACCCAGGGCATCATACAATGCGCCGCTGGAAATGCGCGCAAAGCGGACTTCTGTTTTTCCTTCAAAGCAGGATAGAGTCTGCTCCCATATTTTTACAACGATTCTTTTATCGGCCGCGTTGGGGTTGATTGGGGAAATCTCCTCTGCGGTCAATGGGCGAAATGCTTCTGCCTGTCCCCAGAAAATATCACCAGAGCCATATTTTTCATTCAACCGATACCAGACTTGACCATTTTCATCGGTCCGGATTTGATCCACCCAGACGATTTGGCTTTGGAAAAATCGAGCAGGCAGACCGATGGACGCACGATACTGCAACCACGGTGCGCGCGCAGGCGGGTTATCCAGCGCCAAATCCACATAAGGAACTGTGACCTCGACCCACATGCCTGGCCCCAGGCTGGTTTGCGGCAGACTCGCCACTGGGGTATTGGGCTGATTCAGCACTGGCTGAACATACCCTCCCCAGACGAAGCCATAAGGTGTTTCCACAAAGCGCTGATTGATGCGGTCAGGCATCGAACCTACGACTTCACGTATCCACGGGAAAACGTTGTCCTCATACAACGCGCCGACGATCTGGCTGTTGGCATCGGGCCGCGCAAAAACGTCCATCTTGCCAACGGTGATGCGGCCCAGTTGATCCGCCTGTGGAAAGTCGGGCAGGGCCAATCTCACAAATGGACGAAGTGCCAGCGTGCCCGTGCCAAGTGCCGCCATTTTGAGAAAATCGCGGCGCGAGAACGAACGATTACTGTCTGTCATTCGATGATTGGACCTTGCCTGCCAACTATAGTATTGCTCTTTAGAAACTATGCCAATCGCGAAGATTCTGTAGCGCGACATTCATGTCGTCTTTGGGTTGCGACTTGAAAGTCGCATTACGAGGTTCGTTTGAAGGCCGGCAACTGAATGTATAAATTACCATCTTCGATTTTTGTAACAAATTCATCCAGTGGGCGCGGCGGCGGGCCGCTGACGTTGTTGCCCATGATATCGAAGTGTCCGTCATGACAGGGACTGATGTAATGCTGTTGATCAGAATGCCAGGTGACGCGGCAGGCGAGATGGGTGCAGATATCCGAGAATACGCGAACATCTTTCCCGGATTGACGCAGAACAAATACGCCGTAACTTATGCCTGTTCTTTCCCAGCCGTTTACTTTGGTGCGCGTGAATTCAAACAGCGTGGGAATCCCGATCGGATATTTTTCGAGCGGGCCGAGATTGACGACCGATTCATCTTCCGTTTTGCGGAGTGAGGGCGAGAGCAGATAGGCAATCGCGGGGATGCCGATTGTCATGCTGATCAACCCGCCGACAAAAGCTGTTGCGGCTTTGATGAAGTCGCGGCGGTTAAGGTCATGTTTATCTGTCATAGCGGCTTTCTTATTATTGCCCTCACCACTTCGACAAGCTCAGTGCGACGCCTAACCCTCTCCCATTGGGAGAGGGGATTAATTCAACTCCCATTCAAGGACGCGTGAGGGGACATCCACATCGACAATTGTGAGAGTCAGCTTTGTCGCGCCGTCGAGAATTGACTTGCCATCATTCGTCGCGGGGAAGATCAGTTTACCCGCTACGTGATGTCCGCCGCGCGGCGCGTCCCATAAAGCGGCTTGAACGGTGATGCCTGTGTCTGTGCTGAGGGTTGCGAGTGCGGCGAGGTCCATGCTCAAGTCAACAGAGTGAGTGTCCAAGGCCACGTCGAATTCAAGTTGATCAGAGGGATTATCCAGATTCAGCGGAGTGACTTCCAGGGTCACCGCGCCTTGCTGGTCGGTGCGGGTCAAGTCAGCGGACGCGCTCGCCTCGTTTCCAGACGGGGAGGCGGATTCCGTCGAAACGGAATCAGGCTGAGGGGCGGTCTGATCCGGGATGGGAGCCGCGGCGGAACAGGCGGCCAAGGCGAGGGTCAGGGTCAAAAGAAGGGGCAGGATAAAACGTCTCATTTTGTCTCCAAAAGAGGCTGCAATTTTTGAATAGGCTGCAGTTTTTGCCGCTCGCGATAGAGAACGACGAGCATGGCGATGATGCCAATGATGTTCAGGCCAAGTCCAACGAGCATGAATGGACGCTGGTAGCGCGTGAGGAAAGTGGCCGCGGCGCTCAGGCCAAGGATGGGCAAAACGTCGGTGACGTGATGGAGGCAGCAGGCAGCCATGGCGGTGACGGAAGTGCCGCCGCTCGTTCCCATCATGGCACCCGTGTGGCCCGTGGCCGCGGCCGGTACGAACAAGCGGAAACGCAGAATGGAATAGAGCGCGGCCTGGATGCCGAAACTGACATAGATGGGCACGACGTACCAGAGGTTGAGCAGGAACTGCCTGAAGGCATAATCCCAGCCTTGTGCCCAGGTGAGGATGCCGAAATAGACTCCCGCCATAAGCGAGGAGCCAAGCAGGAACGCGGCGAGGGGAATGAGATAGCGTTTCACAATAATATTTCCTTTTAGCTCATGATAGCCTTTATGTTTTTGCGCGTCTTGCGCCAGATTGCTGATATATCCCATAAGCAATTCTGCTTATGCAGGTATGGGTTAAGTTGCTCTTTTAGGCGCGAAGAAGGACTTGTAGAATGGATGGGAAGCCTTTCATGGAGGTCCGCTGTGAATTCACTTCCCCCATTCTTCTCTGCCGATCGTCCTTACGATGAGGTGCTCCCCTGGCTCAAACAACAACTGGGTCGCGCGGGCCTGCGCGTGATGCAGACTTTTGACTTGCGCCTCACATCGCCTTTGAAGCTGGGTTATTGTCCCTGTCCTCACCATGGGACGGATCAGTGCGATTGCCAGTTGATAGTCCTGCTTGTATATGGAAAGGAAGGGCGGCCGGTCAGCTTGATATTGCATGGCAACTACAGGCAAACCTGGCTTTCATTAATAGACCACCCGGGTCAGCGGGCAGAGGCAGGGACAGTAACCGCCATCCAACAGGCGATTGAAATTCAGGCATCTGCTGGCATATAAGCCGAATGGCCTATTTGATTACCCGTAAAATTGCGCTGTCAAGGATCGGGAAACTTAATTATATTCGGACGATAATTATCCAATTCTTGAGAGGAAAACATGAAAAAGTTTTCGATATTTGTACTTATCAGCCTTGCTTTGATTCTCACGGCCTGCGCGCCATCCACTGGCGCGAATCCAGACGTTGGAATGCCAGGTGCAAATGACAATGGGAACATGCCGATGAGCGACAACCCGATGACACTTGTACCTGGCGCAAGTGCAGGTGTGACAGCCACGCCAGGCAGTATGATGGCAGATAATCCCGAAGCCGCGCACATGATGGAGCCGATCACCGCTCCGAACGTCCAGCCTGCCACCGAAACAACGGGCGGCCAACCGCTGGCTTATCGTGACGAGAACGGTGTCAAAGTTTTTGAGTTGACAGCCAAAGCCGTGCAATGGCCGATTTTGGATGGCGTGACTGTCACCGCATTCACGTATAACGGGACTGTGCCTGGGCCGATGATCCGTGTCACAGAGGGTGACCAGGTTCGGATCGTGGTCAAGAACGAGTTGCCTGATCCCACGACAGTTCATTGGCACGGGGTCGAAGTCCCGAACGAGATGGACGGAGTCCCTGGAGTCACGCAAGACCCCATTCAACCAGGTGAAACTTTTACTTATGAATTCATAGCCAGGCCTGCGGGGACGTTCATGTATCACTCGCACTTTGAAGGCGACGTGCAGGTGGGTGCGGGGCTGTATGCGCCAATCATCATTGATCCAAGAGAACCCGAAGCAAATCCGCCCGCGGTGGATAAAACTTTGATGATTTCAGAGTGGTTGATGACCGACGGGCAGACCTTTGCGGCCATGCCGATGAGCGGCATGGAGCCGAACTACTTCACCATCAATGGCAAGTCTTTCCCGGCGACAGAGACGATTACCGTCAGGAAGGGAGACCTAGTACGTCTGCGCCTGATTGGGATCGGTCAGTTCATTCACCCAATGCACTTGCATGGAATGCCATTTGAGATCGTTGCCACCGATGGACATCCTGTTCCTGAAGGCGCGCGGTTGACGAAGGACACGGTCAGTGTCGCGCCAGGCGAACGGTATGACATTGAGTTTGTGGCAGCAGAAACAGGCCAGTGGGTGTTGCACTGCCACATCCTGCATCACACCACTAATAACAACGTTGAGCCGGGCGGCTTGATGTTGATGATCAATGTTGTTGAATGATTTTCAAATGTCACACCTGCACTTGCGTGCGGTGCAAGTGTTGCGAGGGCGGCGTTCTTCCGCCCTCGCAATGACAAATAACCAAAGGAGAGAGTACAAAATGCGAAGGGTGATCTTTATCAGTATGCTCGTTTTGATGTCCGTCTTGCTGGCGGCTTGCGGGAGCGCGGCCACATCTGCCGATACGATCTCAGCCAAGCCTGTGAACATCAAAATCGAAACCAACCCCAATCCTGCCATGATGGGTGACATTGAATTGGCGCTGACAATTACTGATGCGAACGGCAATCCCATAGAGGGCGCGACGGTGGATGTTTCTGCCGACCACACCGACATGAGCGGGATGGGCATGAATGGAGTTGCCACCGAGCAAGGCGGCGGGAAGTATTCGATCAAAGCCAACTTCGTTATGAGCGGCAATTGGAAACTCAAGGTCTATGTCCGTAAGGAAGGGTTGGACTATTCGGAAGAGATTGATCTGCCAATACAATAGATGGCGCGGGCGGGAAGGAATATTCCTTCCCGCCCGGCTCGTTCAACTCGTGGATGCGCCTCATCTCTGGACCTTTGGCTGGTCCCGGTATCGTCTGGCTTGCTTCCCCCTATATTTTTCAGACGCAGGCCCTCAACCAGGAATTGGATAAATTGAATTATGGGAAAGTCATCGAGCAAATCAAAAGCAAAAATCCGCATTATCCCGGCTGATGACCACCGCATCGTCCGCGCGGGGACGCGAACGGGCCGGTAATCGGAGGCAGGCCTGAGGTCCAGGGTGAAGCGGGAAAAGGGACGCGGTTATTCGTTCGGATCAAGAAGTCCCAACGTGAAAGCCAAAACCCGATTCCAGTCATAAGCCATTTTGCCTATTCAAAGTCCCGCCATTCTGCGCTCAATTGGGAGGGGAGTATTGCGTATCATGTTCATATCCTGAATTGATAGGTGATTTATGGCAACAGATACAGCCGCTCCGATGGTTTCCTCTCAAAACGACCGATTGAAAATATTCCTTCATGCGCTTCTGTTTGTGGCGGGATTCTCTCTGGTGTTTATTGTTGGCTGGGGCGGCTCGGTGACTTTGGCGGGACAGTTGTTCGGCACATACAAAAGCGCCATCGCTCGTATCGGCGGGGTGATTGTCGTCATGTTTGGTCTGGCGACCTTGGAAGTGATCCGCATTCCGTGGTTCTATGCGGACACACGATCCTACTATCAGGGCAAAGCAGGGACGTTCGCCAACTCTGGTTTAATGGGAATCCTTTTTGCCGCAGGCTGGAGTCCTTGCATCGGTGCAACGCTTGGTGCAATTTTGACGATGGGTTTGAGTCAGCAGACAGTTGGTCAGGCCATGTGGCTGGCTTCGGGCTATTCGCTTGGATTGGGCATTCCGTTCCTCGTCATGGCGCTGGGATTGGAGCGCGCCATGGGCTGGATCAAGCGCGTGAGCCGTTATCGCCGCGCCATTCAAATCGTCAGCGGCACGTTCATTATCATGATCGGCGTTTTGCTTCTGACGAATACGATGAGCCTGATCGCCATTTGGGCTTTCAAGAACGGACTTTATATCGAGAAGTTCGCGCTCTTCGCCGCCGCGCCGACGTATTTCACCGCTATCCTGGCGGGACTGCTATCCTTCCTTTCGCCATGTGTGCTTCCGCTCGTGCCGGCGTATTTGGGCTATCTGAGCGGACATTCATTGAAAAAAGCATGAGAGCAAGTATGAAAAAGCCATTCCTGTTTTTCCTGCTATCCGCTGTTTTCCTGCTGGCGGCCTGCCAAACCAAACCGGCTGCAGGAGCAGATGTCCCTGCGGCTGGCGGTTCCTACAAAGACATATCTGCAGGCGAACTCGCGGCCACGTTGAAGGACAAGGATTTTGTGTTCATCAACGTCCATATTCCTTTTGCGGGAAATATAGCGGGCACAGACCTATCCATCCCCTATGACCAGATCGAAAAGAACCTGTCCCAATTACCATCGGACAAGAATGCAAAAATCGTGCTGTATTGCCGCAGCGGACGTATGAGCCAGATGGCCGCCGAGGCACTTGTCTCACTCGGCTACGCAAACGTTTGGAATCTCAAAGGCGGCATGGTGGAATGGGAACAGGCTGGATATGAAATACAACAATAAGGAGCATCGAAGAAGTATGTGAAGAGCGAAGAAACAAAATCTGAATGAGGCAGGCCGCTGCTCTTGCAAGGCGGAGGAAAAAACCATGACAGAACAGGATGTTGAAACAACCGGGGAATCCACCGATGAAAACACTTCGACAAACAGACGCATCACGCAGATTGCGTGGATCGTCATTGGCGTTGTCGTTACTTTCTTTCTCGGTTTCGGAAGCGGTTATCTAAAGTGGGGACAGGATGAAACGGCCGGGTTGAAACAGCAAAAAGAATTGGCCGAACTTTATGAGCAGGTCAATCCCGCGGATGGCTACACTCTGCCTGTTTCCTATGGAGACCTTGGGCCGCAATTGATGGAGGCGGGTGTCATTGATTACGATTCCTTCCTGAAGGTGATGTCGGCGGGCGGTGACGCAATCAGCAATCGTCAGATTGATATCCTAAGGAAAGGCAGTGATGAACAAATCGTTATTACGGCGGAGAATGCTCACTTTCTTCTCAACTTCTTTTGGGCGGTTGGATTAGCCAATGAAAATTCGATCCTCACCGAAGGGCCGATGGTTCAATACAGCGAAGGGCAGATTGACCGCTTCGCCTCTACGGGTGGTTGGACACTTGCAACCAAGCCCATCACCGACCTGTATGCCAGTGTGAATTTGATCCCTCTTACGCCTGAACAACAGGCGCGCGTAGAGGAGGCGGCCGCGGTCATCTATCGTCCGTGTTGCAACAACCACACACTTTTCCCCGACTGTAATCACGGCATGGCGATGCTGGGCCTGTTGGAGTTGATGGCATCACAAGACGCCAGCGCCGGCGAGATGTTCGAGGCCGCCAAGTATGTCAACGCCTATTGGTTCCCGCAACAAACCCTGGAGACCGCGATCTATCTCAAGTCAAATGAGGGCACCGACTTCGCTGAAACCGACGCAAGGCTCGTGGTAGGCAATAAATTCTCCTCGGCTTCGGGAACTGGCATGGTGCATGACTCACTACAGGCTAATGGCTTGTTGAAACAGACGCCCGACCAGGGTAATGGTTGTGCCAATTGATTTGGAGGATCCATGATGATGGGATTTGGTTTCCTGGTTATGCTGGCAGTGCTGGCGCTCCCGATCCTGTTGATCGCAGGGCTGGCCTTCTGCTGGTAAAGCCAAACAATCAGCAAAAAATGACCCAGCCTCCAGTCGTTGCTCCGGGTGCGCCATCGCCGGGCGCAGGGCGCACCTGCGCTCATTGTGGTGCCGGGCTGCAAGTTGAGTGGACGCATTGTCCGCAGTGTGGTGCGCCGGCAGGATGAATGAAAGCTATTCGAGCAGGCTATTTTGCCCATGTGTTCATGCGCCGCCTGGCGCTTATATCAAACGTCTAAAGGACGTATAATCCAATCGAAAGGAGTCTTTATGGCAGCTACAGTTAAAGATCTCGTTTGTGGCATGGACATCGACCCTGCGGCCGCGGCGGGCAAGTCCGAGTACAAAGGCCAGACCTACTACTTCTGCTCGCTCGGGTGCAAGAAATCCTTCGACAAGGAACCTGAGAAGTATCTTGGCATTGGCAAAGCTGACGAGCACGCGCACCCCCACTAATTCGCTTCTCTTCTCCTCTGCGAATGGCCTATTGTAAAATAGGCCATTTTGCTTATATCGAAGCGGGCTGAAAACCGCTCGCACACCTCGTCAAATGGATATACACTATTGGTATCTCTTACAAGGCAGGTGTTTATGACTCAACGTGATCCTGTTTGTGGAATGGAAATCGAACCCCAAAGCGCTTTCGCAAAACGCGAGCACATGGGGCAGACGTTTTATTTTTGCTCTCAATCCTGTGTGGATCAATTCGACGCCCTCACCCCCTTCCCCTCTCCCAGCGGGAGAGGGGAAGGGGGTGAGGGGATGACCTCTGCGACGACAGGATTCAACCCCCAAATGACACTCACCCGCATCGAACTACCCGTAAGCGGGCCGCCGTTAAAAGAGCATTCGACTCACCTTGAGGAAACTCTGCGCGCCGTAGACGGCGTGGACGAGGTGAAAGTCAATTTAACGGCGGGCAGGCTTGAGGTCCAGTATGACGCGGGGAAGGTGGATGTGGCGCGGCTCGTGGGCGCGGTCAAATCCATCGGCTTTCAAGTCGGCGGGGCAAACGTCAAAATCGGGATCGAGAATCTCCGTTGCGCCTCGTGCGTGAAGTTTATCGAAGACGAATTGAAATCCACGCAGGGCGTCTTGAATGCGACCGTCAACATCGCCACGCAGGAAGCGACGGTGGATTATCTTCCGCAGAAGACGACGCTCTCGCAGTTGAACGCGGCGATTGAAACGTGGGGCTACAAACCGCGCCCCGCGACAAGTGACGCGCCCGTGGACAAACAGGAAGAGGCGCACGCGCGCGAATACCGCCGCTTGATGAACAAGTTCTGGTTTGCAACCGCAGTCTCCCTGCCTGTGCTGGCGACGGCGTATTACCAGTTTGTGCCGTTCCTGCGCGGCCTGAGCATGGATACGTTGCGCGTACTGTGGGGCCTGACCGCGCTTTTGACTTTGCCCGTCATGTTCTGGTCAGGCAGTGACTTCTTCACGGGCACATGGGCGGCGTTCAAACATCGCTCGGCAAACATGAACACGTTGATCGCGCTTGGCACAGGCGCGGCATGGCTGTATTCAACCTTTGCGATCCTGTTCCCATCGTTTTTTCCTGAAGGGACTTCCGAACCGTTTTATGATGTTGTCGCAGTGGTGATTGCATTGGTCGTTTTGGGACAAGCGCTTGAACTACGCGCCAAAGGACAATCCAGTTCAGCCATCAAAAAATTACTGGGTCTGCAGGCAAAGACCGCGCGCGTCATTCGCGACGGCGAAGAGATGGATCTGCCCGTCGAAGAAGTCCTGGTGGGCGATGTGATTCAAGTCCGCCCTGGCGAAAAGATTCCTGTGGACGGTGTCATCGTCGAAGGCAGTTCCGCTGTGGACGAGTCCATGCTGACGGGTGAGTCATTGCCGGCTTCCAAAAAGCAGGGCGATGAAGTCATCGGTGCAACGATCAACAAGACGGGCGCATTCAAGTTCCGCGCCACCAAAGTTGGCAAAGATACCGCACTGGCGCAGATCGTCAAGATGGTGCAGGACGCGCAGAATTCCAAAGCGCCAATTGCAAGATTGGCTGATACGATTTCTGGCTATTTCGTCCCCATCGTGATGATCCTGGCTGTGTGGACTTTTGTCATCTGGTTCGTGGTGGGACCTCAGCCGCAACTGGTCTACGCGCTCGTTACCAGCGTGACGGTGCTCATCATCGCCTGTCCCTGTGCGCTGGGACTCGCCACACCGATGAGTCTGATGGTTGGCATCGGCAAAGGCGCGGAGCATGGGATTCTCATTCGATCTGGCGAGGCCCTGCAAACCGCGCGTGCCATTCGGACGGTGGTTTTGGATAAAACGGGAACAATTACAAAAGGCAAGCCTGAGTTGACGGATGTAGTGGTCAGTGATCAGTCATCAGTAATCAGTGAGGAGTTGTTGAGATTAGCCGCGTCGGTTGAAAAAGTCAGTGAGCATCCGTTGGCGCAGGCGATTCTGGAAGGCGCGCAGGCGCGTAAATTGGAACTGGCGGAAGTAAAAGACTTTGAAGCCATTCCTGGTCACGGCGTTTCGGCAATGGTCGAAGGACGAAGCGTATTGATTGGCAATCTCAAGTTGATGAACCGCGAGAGGATCACGCTTGGCCCACTCGAAGAAAGATCAAAATTACTCGCGGACGATGGCAAGACGCCGATGTTTATTGCACTGGATGGCAAAGCCGCGGGCATCGTCGCGGTGGCGGATACTGTCAAGGAAGATTCTGCCGAAGCCATTAAAACCTTGCATAGTCTGGGCATCGAAGTGGTGATGATCACAGGCGACAACCGTCGCACCGCCGAAGCGATTGCCAAAAAAGTCGGCATTAGCAAAGTTCTCGCTGAAGTTTTACCGGAAGATAAATCCAACGAAGTCAAGAAACTCCAAACGGAACACGCAGCACGCAACATTGCGAAGCATCCCCGTGGGACGCAACACGTCGTCGCCATGGTCGGCGACGGCATCAACGACGCACCCGCGCTCGCGCAGGCGGATGTCGGTCTCGCCATCGGCACAGGCACGGACGTTGCCATCGAAGCCTCTGATATCACGCTCATCAAAGGCAGTCTCAAAGGCGTGGTCACCGCGATTGAAGTCAGCCGCGCTACGATGACCAATATTTACCAGAACCTTGTCGGTGCGTTTTTCTATAATGTGTTGGGTATTCCTATTGCCATGGGCATGCTCTTCCCCTTCCTTGGCTTGTTGCTCAGTCCGCTCATCGCGGGCGCGGCAATGGCGTTTTCGTCCGTCACGGTTGTGGGCAACGCCAACCGCCTGCGCGGGTTCAAGCCCACTATTCAATAAATTCATGTCATTGCGAGGAGCACTCTTGTTCTTCGCGGCGAAGCAATCCCTTGTCGCGTGGGAGATTGCTTCGCACAGCACACTCGCAATGACAAATGATAAGGAGCATAACATGCCCAATTTACAAATCTTTGCGATTCTTTCCGGGATCGTCCTAACGATCCTCATAGCCTGGTACTTCTGGTTTGCACCCAAAGCGCAGACACGCGTCGCCGTATCCGAGTCTGGCGCGCAGGAAGTGGCGATCACTGTGAAAGGCGGATATACGCCCGATGTGATCGTCGTGCAAAAAGGACGCCCCGTGCGATTGACGTTTACGCGGCAGGAAAGTTCAGCGTGTTCCGAAAAAGTCCTGTTCCCCGATTTCAATCAGAATGCGTTATTGCCGGAAGGCGAACAGGTGACGCTTGAATTCACGCCCGATAAAGCAGGTGAGTACGGCTTTCAATGCCAGATGGGAATGTTGCGCGGCAAGTTGATCGTTGAGTAAAGAAAGGAAAAAAATGAAAAATCATAAGGCGAACTGGCCCGCTTTTTCATATGCTTCTGCGTTTCTGATCGGCGTCATCCTGTTCTGGTCGTTTGGAAGGAACTGGCTCAACTTTGAATCAGCGTTGGTTTTTCTCGCAGGACTGATTGGCGCGGCAGTATCTGTGTTTGTGTTTGGAGTCTGGAATATTACTCACAATTCACATCATAAGGAAAAATGAACTTTGACTGAAGCTGCCGCCACCCCATTGCCCGAATACAAAACTGCCTGCGGAGGCAAACTCACAGCCCCCACAAATTATCCCAGCGCCATGTACCGCGGCGAGCGAGTCTATTTCTGCACCCGCGCCTGTCTGCGCGTCTTCGAGCAGGATCCTGATCTATTTATGACCGGCGAGATCGAGCATCCTGAAGATGGCGGCTAATTACTTTCGTTGGAAGTTCTGCGCTCTCCATTTTGTCAGGCTCCGGGTGTACCCGGAGCCTGATGATTTTCATATAAGCAAAAAAGCCTATTCTGGAATGCGATAAACGGCGCTTAGGTATCCCCGATCAAGGTCATACAATGGGGTTGAGTTTGAATTTCAGGAACAAGTCATGTTGAGAAGATTTGCAAGCCACTTCGATGATATGGCACTTCCCATCGTGGTTTGGATGTGTACGCTCCCGCTGGTGAGTTGGCTGGTTTTTCCGTTCTTTGGAATGAAGGTCAGCCTGCTTGCCGCGGCAGGACTATTGATTGGAATTCTGGTCATCTGCTGGGGCATCTGCAGTTGGAAAATATTTCGTTCATGAGGTTTCAGATAAATGTTCACAATCTCCATCGACCCAATCATCTTCACCATCGGTCCCTTTGCCTTGCGTTGGTATGCCCTGATCCTGCTGATTGCCATTGCGGTTGGTGTGTGGCTGACCGCGTGCGAAGCAGAACGCAGAGGCTTTAAGAAAGACGACATTTATGAAGCAGCCGTCTGGATCATTCTTGGGGGAATCCTTGGGGCGCGCCTGGTCCATGTGCTTGATCAATGGTCGAATGAATACGCGGCGAATCCCATCCGCGCACTATACATCTGGGAGGGCGGTCTTGCGATCTGGGGCGCGCTCATCGGCGGACTGATAGCGGGTGCTCTGATTGCCTGGCGACGCGGCTGGCGCTTTCCCAGATTACTTGATGCCGCCGCTCCAGGTCTGGTCCTCGCGCAAGCCATTGGCCGTATCGCATGTGTGATTACCGGCGATGCAATGGGCAAGCCCACCAGGGGTCCTTTTGGATTTGCTTATAGCAGTCCGAACGCCCTGGTGTCTCAACTTGGAGTGTATTACACGCCGATGCCAATATATGAACTCGTAGTCAACCTGATAATTTTCAGCCTGCTTTGGAATTTACGACAAAATCGCTGGTCGGACGGCAAGCTGTTCCTGACCTATTTGATTCTGTACAGCCTCGAGCGTTTCTTCCTGGCCTTCACCAGTTCATATCGCATTATTGCCTTCGGACTGACCCAATCGCAGATCATTGCCCTATTTGGCCTGGCGGTGGGATTGACTTTGCTGGTATGGATGCCTCGCAAGCCGGGCAGACGAACAATCTAAGGAGAAAAAGATGGACGAAAAATGCTGCGTTGAACCAATCTACAAAAACACCGCTTCGGCGGACCAGATTCAAAAAGCTGACAAGGCAACGCTGGCTGTCCGAGGTATGGGCTGTGAAAACTGCGCCACGCGCGTCCGCAACAGCCTGCTTTCACTGGACGGCGTGCATGGTGTGGATGTGTACTTGAACATGGCGCTGGCTGAGGTCAGCTACGACAGCAAAAAGGTCTCAGCCAGCGAGTTGGTCAGTGCAGTCTCCCGCGCTGGGAACGATGGCCGCCATGAATATCGCGCAGAGCTCGTTGCGGCAGTATAAACTGATCGAAGCGGAAAAAGACCTAACAAACAGAAAACGAACTATCAACCTTACCTTCCTCTCACGGGCCGTCTCACAAGGGACGGTCCTATTTCTTTTTGAGCGAAATGCCTGCCTTCAATCTCGGCTCCGCGTGGTAAGCGAAAATGCCTATTTCAGAACGGGGGATTTAGCGCTATGGCTTCAAAGCCCATCAGCCTATACTGAGAGCAACAGGATTGCAGGATGAGCGCTTTAATACCATTTTTGGCTCTCGATCAAAACTGCGAGCAGGTCCAGACATGGATCAGCGAACAGTTGACCAGCGCCGGCTTCCGCGTCGCGCAAACGTTCGATTTGCAGGGTGCCCGCCTGGCTCACCCCGACTGCCCCTGCCCGCACCACGGAACCGATGATTGCAATTGCCAGATGATCGTCTTGCTGGTTTATGGAAAGCAAGGTGACCCTGCCACACTGGTCGTCCATGGACAGGATGGCAAAGCCTGGCTTTCATTGACGGGCCCGGCGGGTAGCCACAGCAACCAGCACCTTGAGGCGGCCATTCGACGTGCCCTGATACCACACCGCGCCAATACACCCGCTTCTGCTGAGGTGGCCTATGAAGCCCGATTCACAGTTTGAAATCATCAGCCGCTTACGTTGTGCGGCAGGACATCTGAACGCAGTGGTCGAAATGGCAGAAGCAGGCCAGCCTTGCGAGCAGGTACTTCACCAGCTCAGTGCAGTCCAGTCTGCGTTGCATGCGGCCGGGATCAAGCTCATCATTTGTCAGGCTCAAATCAGCCAGTCCGTCATCCTGGATAGCCCGTCACCGCAAGAACGGCTCGCCGAACTGAAGCGGCTCCAATCCTTGTATGCAATTTTCGTTCAACACTTCAATCACACCCATGAGGTCCACCCATGACTGAAACTCTTTCCGATTTGACCCTGCCCATCAGCGGCATGACTTGCGCCTCGTGCGTCTCGCACGTGGAAGGCGCGCTCAAGGAACTGCCCGGTGTTTCCAATGTCGTCGTCAACCTTGCGGTGAATAAAGCGAATCTCTCTTACGACCCTCAACGCGTCAAACTGGACGATATGCTGGCCGCCGTTAAAGATATCGGATACGCTGTCCTGACTGCTGAACTGACTCTTGACGTGCGCGGCATGACCCTTCGACAAACTCCCCCATCGGGGACTTCGCAGGGCGACGCCTGTGCCTCCTGCGTGGACCACGTGGAAGGCGCGCTCAACGAACTTGACGGAGTAATCGCTTCTGTCGTGGACCTGGGGCTGGGCACCGCTAAAGTGACTTATATCCCCGGCCTGGCCACAGTGAGTGCCATGAAACGAGCCGTTCGAGAAGTCGGCTACGAAGCGCAGGAGCGCCCCGCACCTTTCATTCTTAGTCCAACGAAGGTGCGGGGGCGCAGTGAGGGCACGGATGCCCTCGACCGCGAACGCCAGGCGCGCGAAGAGGAAATCAAGCGTCAGGGCCGTAACCTCGTCATTGCCGGGGCAATTGGTTTGATCGTCATGACCGGCACGTTCTACGACATGCTTGGCACATTTAAAGCCTTCGTTCCCGTTTGGCTTTCTTACAAGTGGGTGATTGGCTTATTGACCACACCGATTGTGCTTGGTCCAGGACGACAATTCTTCTCCAACTCGTGGCGCGGACTCAAGCATGGCGTTACGGATATGAACCTGCTCTATGCAACTGGCATCGGCGCGGCGTATGGCATCGCAGTGATTAACACTTTATTCCCTAAAGCTGGCTTCGGCGGTGAAGGCGCAACGTTCTTCGAGAGCGCGGCGTTGTTGACCGGCTTCATTATCCTGGGCCGCTGGCTTGAGGCATTGACGCGGGGACGTACGTCAGAGGCGATCCGCAAATTGATGAAGCTCCAGCCCAAGGTCGCGCGCGTGATGCGGAATGATCGGGAGGAGGAAATTCCCACAGACGAGGTCGAACTGGATGATGTCGTCCTTGTCCGTCCCGGCGAATCCATCGCGGTGGATGGCGAAGTGTTCGAAGGCTACTCCGCAGTAGATGAGTCCATGCTGACCGGCGAAAGTCTTCCTGTCGAAAAGAAGGCAGGTGATGCAGTCATTGGCGGGACGATCAACAAGACTGGTGCGTTCAAGTTCAAGGCCACGCGCGTGGGCAAAGAGACCGCGCTGGCGCAGATCATCAAACTGGTGGAGGATGCTCAAGCCAGCAAAGCCCCAATCCAAAAATTGGCCGATTGGGTGGCTGGGCATTTTATCCTCGGCGTGCATTTGCTGGCGGTGGTTGTGTTCCTCTTCTGGTTCTTCTTTGGATATCAGATGTTCTTCGATCCAAATTCGAGTTTCATTATGTCGCCATACAAACTGGGTGAGATTGGCGTGTTTGGCTTCTCATTGCTGTTGAGCGTCACAGTGCTGGTTATTTCCTGCCCATGCGCGGTAGGACTTGCCACGCCCAGCGCGATGATGGCGGGGACTGGCAAAGGCGCGGAATTTGGTGTGCTGTTCAAGGGCGCAGAAGCTATCGAGAACACCAGCAAATTGCAGACCATTGTGTTTGACAAGACCGGAACACTGACCAAAGGTGAGCCGTCGGTGACGGATGTCATCGCGGGCTGCGAATGGAAGATGGAAGGCTCCCGGCTTTCAAGCTCCGACTTGCAAACTGGAAATGTCCTCCGCCTGGCCGCCATCGCTGAGAAAAATTCAGAGCATCCGCTGGGTGATGCGATTGTACGAGGCGCGGAGGCTCGCGGCCTACAAATAGTTGGACCCGATTCGTTCAACTCCATTCCGGGCCACGGCGTGGAAGCAAAAGTCGAAGGAGCAGAAATCCTGCTTGGCAACCGCAAGCTGATGAAGGAACGCGGCGTGGACTTCTCATCCATGATGTCGAATGCGGAGGCGTTGGAAGCTAATGGCAAGACAGTCATGTTTGTGGCAATCGACGCCAAACCAGCTGGATTGATTGCAGTTGCCGATACGCTCAAGGAATACTCGGTCGAGGCCATTAAGCATTTGCACAAACTCGGACTGGAAGTCGCCATGATCACCGGTGACAATCAACGCACAGCGGAGGCCATTGCGCGGCAGGTTGGCATTGACCGTGTGTTGGCCGAAGTCTTGCCGCAGGATAAGGCTGAAGAGGTCAAGAAACTTCAAGCGCAGGGTAAAAAGGTTGCGATGGTTGGCGATGGCGTGAATGACGCTCCCGCGCTGGCGCAGGCTGAAGTCGGCATGGCAATTGGCTCTGGCACAGACGTTGCTAAAGAGACTGGCGACATCATCCTGATCAAGGATGACATCCGCGATGTGGTTGTGGCAATGGAAGTTGCCAAGGCCACCATGCGCAAGGTCAAGCAGAATCTATTCTGGGCTTTCGTTTACAACACATTAGGGATTCCGCTCGGCGCAGGGTTGTTCTATCCATTCGCATCACTCATCCTCAGCCCTGAGTTGGCTGGTTTGATGATGGCAGTCAGTTCCATCTCTGTGACACTCAATACATTACTCCTGAAAGGCTTCAAGCCGTCAGTTGGACGTGAACATAAACCCAGGCAGGATAGCGGCAATCCTCAGTTGCACCATGCAACCGCTTCGGCTGGAGATGATTAATTGGGACAACAGGTGACGGTCACTTTGGATGATTTTTATCGTTGGAAACTGGCAATATAAGTGACCGTCACCTTATGCAATGAAAGGACATCAACTATGGAACATGAACAAGTCGAAAAGGAAGTCGCGCAGAGGAGCGTCCTCATTTATTTGCCGATCTCAATTGGTTCGGGATTGATTTTCCTTCTGGTAACCACATTTACCGGCAATTACCCGCTGGTGGCACGCATCGGCGGTATGGTCTGGGTTGGATTGCTAAGCCTGATCGTCTCGATGCCGATTGTTATCTCGCGCGTCAAGAAGCAGCTTCACGGAAAGTCGTAATCATTCAAGCCAGATCGAGCCTGAATCGTGATGGGCAACGGCTAAAACATTGGCTCACCTTCGATCTCAAATCATGGAACTACGGTTTTCCCGCCGCGACTTTCTGAAGGTGTCAAGCGCCGGTCTGCTGGGATTGTTTCTCGCAGAACTTCGGCTTGACCGTGCCTTTGCCGCCGAAACTCCCAAACAGGGACGCATGACGCTGAGTGGCGGCGAACTCTTCAACGAACCATTCTTCAATGCCAAAAAGATACACACCTTTGGCCGAGACGAGATTGTGGAAATTACTGGTGAATCTGAGGGTGACCAAGGCTATGGCAATCCATTCAATGCAATATGGTATGTCATCAATAACGAAGGTTACATCTACTCTGGTGCGGTTCAGCCGGTTGATACGTTACATCAAAAACCTGTATTTGACATCCCCGAAGCCGGCGTGCTGGGCGAGATCACGGTCCCGTTTTGCGATACGCGGCTTGATATGAGCATCCTGGCGGGACGCGGCTACCGCGTTTATTATTCATCCACTCACTGGATCACCGATGTGGCCGTGAATCGGAATGAAAAGAGTATCTGGTACAAAATCTATGACCGTCAAATACAGGAATCGTTCTTCGTTCCAGCACACGAAATGCGCTTGATCTCGCCAAGCGAACTTAGTCTTCTCTCGCCGGAGGTGCCGGAAGAAAACAAATATATTTATGTGGACCTGGCAACCCAAACCGTGACAGCGTTCGAAGATGAAAAGCCGGTACTGGTAACGCGCTGTTCAAGCGGTGCTAAAGGAACAAGGACACCTTTAGGTGAGTTCCGCACTTTTCACAAGGGATCGAGCATCCATATGACGAATCAAGGCGATGCCGTGGGTCACATCTATGATTTGCCGGGTGTGCCCTGGGTGTCGTTCTTTACAGGGAATGGCGTTGCCTTGCATGGCACGTATTGGCACAATGACTATGGGCGGCCGCGCAGCCGCGGCTGTGTGAACTTAACCCCGGGCGACGCAAAATTCATCTATCGCTGGACCAGGCCCGAGGTCCCGCCTGAAACGCAGTACTTATATAAGCCAGGCGAGGGGACTCTCGTCAAAGTAGTCTTAACTACTTCATAAAAGTTTTACATCCATCCTCTTCAGGAGAAAAACATGAGCAGAATCAAAGTCTCGAAAACCGCCTCGACAAGTGAAACACAAAAAAGAAAGGAATGGCCGGCTGTAGTTTATTTTTGGATAGTTGGCTTAGCTTTTTTGAGCTACATCATTGCCAGGATTGTTCTTGATGCCTACCCCCATCCCTATCATTGGGGCACTGGCGTAGCAGGTGGCCTGCTTGGGGTTGGCGTTGGCTGGATTTGGTATCGCTGGCGCGGTGATGTTTTCTAACGCGCCGAGATCAAGCCAGCTTCTTTATCAAAACTTTACGATAGCTTGACTGAGACTCCCTCACTCTGATAACATGCGGTATAAATTCCATAACCCTGTCAGAGTTGAAGCCTATCACACGAAAATCAACGGCTGGCACTTACGCCAGCCGCTGATTTTCGTCAAACTTTTGCCGACTACTTTTCGTTTTCATCCCATGCGAGCAATGCCCTGGCTTTCTCCCTCAATTGCTCATATCTGGCTCATGATTGCTTCTCTTGTGCGGGAGCAGTTACGGAAGCTGAATGATGCTGGTGTTGGGATCGATGTTCCATGGAAGAATGATCGTGCCCCATGTATTTCATCATCAGCAGATGTGAAAGCGGACAAAGAAGGATCAGGCCATACAGCAGTACACTGCTCAAAGGAATTTTGAAAAGAAATACCGCGGCCAGCGCGGCTATTGGGATCAAACAGCATAAGATCATGATCCACATGTGCGATTTTTTCATGGGTATGCCTCCGGGATTTGTTCGAGTGCATCATCCGCGATCGAAGTGACGCATTTCATTATCATGATTATCAATTTTTGATTCCATTTTCACAAGCGCTAAAAGGCGTATCGTCAAGATAGGCAAATTTGCTTATAACAAATCATAGAATTTGTTTCTGCTGCTCGAAATAGGCAGTTTTGCCTATTCCCGCTTGCGCTTATCTGCGCTCGTATCTGTATCTCTTACGTGCTATTGTTGTAAGCAGCGATACATTCGTTACCCTGAAAGGAAATTGACTGTGTCTCTCGCGCGTCGGAACCTCTTTCAAGACAAGACCCGCCTGGTCCTGAGCATTGGCGGGGTGGCCCTGGCGGTCATGCTGATCCTTGTGCTCAAGGGCTTTCTGGCTGGAATGAATCGCCAGATCACTTCGTATCTCGACCATTCACCCGGCTCAATCGTTGTAGCCCAGGAGGACGTGGTCAACCTGCTTGGGTCAACCTCCCTCTTGCCGGACGGCATCCTCCAAAAATCAGAAACAATCCGAGGAGTGGATGAAGTGATCCCGACCCTCTCGCAGTTCGTCATTCTCGATCTGCATGGGAAAAAGCAACCCGCGTACATGATCGGATACGACCTGGACCAGGGCGGCGGGCCATGGGAGTTAACCGCAGGACGCGAGCCGCGCTCGAAACGGGAAATCGTCTTTGATCATGTGCTTGCGGACCGCCATGATCTAAAACTTGGGGATGAAGTCGAGGTGATGGGAAAGGATTTTACGATTGTTGGCCTGTCGAATGGCACCACTTCCTGGATGACAAGTTTCTTCTTTATTCGTAAAGAAGCGGCAGAGGATCTACTGCTGGCTCCAGGGGCGACCAGCTTCCTTCTGCTCACGACCTCGGATGGCGCGAATTTGGATGACATCCTTCGACGATTAAACAAGCTATCCGGTGTTAATGCCCTTACCAAGAGGCAAATGGCCGCCAATGACCTCAAGCTGTTCGCTAGGATCTTCTCCGCCCCGCTCAAGCTGATGGTTGGCATCGCCTTTCTGGTCGGGACGATGATCGTTGGGCTCATCATTTACACCGCGACAGTCGAACGTCAACGCGAGTACGGCGTCATCAAAGCCATCGGCGCGAAGAATCGCTTCCTCTATCAGGTCGTGCTGACGCAGGCGCTGTTCGCATCGGTTGCCGGGGCATCGCTGGGTGTCTTGCTGGCGAACGGCGCGGCTCAATGGATCATGTCCGCGCGGCCTCAATTCCTGATCGTCTTTGATCCGGTGGATAGCGCGCAGGCGTTGCTTGCCGGGTTGGGTATGGCGCTGATCGCATCCATCTTCCCGACCCGTGTGGTGGCTGGCCTTGCGCCGGCGGAGGTCTTCCGCAAATGATCCGGCTGGCTTTCCGCAACCTTTTTCAGAACAAGGCCCGCCTGGTCATCTCAGTCGGTGGTGTAGCCCTGGCCTTGTTGCTCATCCTTTCGCTGGATGCCGTCTTTACCGGCGTCGAACGGCAGATCACGGCTTACATCGAGCACAGTGGCGCGGACATCTGGGTTTCGCAGGCTGATGTGCGCAACATGCACATGGCCTCTTCGTCGCTGCCGGATTCTGTCGCAAGGAAAGTGAAGCACGTGCCCGGGGTCGCATCAGCCACGCCCATCCTCTACCTGACGAACAATGTAGTAGTAGGCGATGAGCGAAATCTGGCATACATTATCGGCTTGCCTGAAAATGCTGAATTCGGCATCCCTTGGAACATCTCATCCGGGCGCAGTCTGCCCGGTGAGGGTGAAGCGATCATTGACCGCAACGTTGCAGAGAAATCCGGCGTCGCATTGGGTGATGAAGTTGAGATCCTCGGTGAGGACTTTGAAGTGGCCGGTCTTTCTGAAGGGACTTCAAGCCTGGTCAACTCGGTGGCTTTCATCTCAGCGGACGATTTTGAAGAGTTGCGCGGCAGTTACGATACCATCAGCTTTTTGCTGGTGAAGGTGAGTGAGGGAGAGTCTCCAGACGTGGTGGCCGCTCGCATCCAGGCCCAAGTCAGGGATGTCACTGCCCAGACAAGAACTGATTTTGCCACACAGGAGCGCCAGGTAGTTAAAGATATGAGCACTGACGTCATCACCATCATGAACCTGATCGGCTTTATGATCGGGTTGGCGGTGATGGCGTTGACCGTATACACATCCACGCTCTCGCGCCGCCGGGAATATGGGATGCTCAAAGCGCTCGGTGCGCGCAACGCCGACCTTTACCGCACGGTGCTGGCGCAGGCGATATTAAGCGTCATCCTGGGCTTTCTCTTCGGGTTGGTGCTCACCCTACTGCTAATGGTAATGGCTCCCTTCTTTGGATCAAACCTGGCACTGGAAGTCAGCCGCATCTCACTGCTCAAAGTAGGCAGTGTTTCCCTGGTGATTGCCGCGATTTCAGCGATGCTCCCCATCCGTCAGATCGCCGGGCTGGACCCGGCCATGGTATTTCGAGGCAGGTAACAATGACAAGCTCATCTTCCCAAGTTCAAGGCGAGGCTTTGCAGATCACTCACGTGAGCAAACGCTATGGCTCTGGCGCAACCGAAGTGACCGCCGTTCGCGATGTGTCCCTATCCGTGAACCCAGGCGAAATTGTGCTGATTATGGGACCCTCTGGTTCAGGCAAGACCACACTGCTCTCCATGCTCGGCGCGTTGCTCAAGCCGACCGAAGGCGCGATCCAGTTGAACGGCACGACCATCAGCGCGTTGGCAGAAAACCGCCTGCCGGATATTCGCCTCAAGCAGTTCGGATTCATTTTTCAGGATTTCAACCTGCTCTCCGCGCTGACCGCATTGGAGAACGTTGCCATCGTAGCGGAACTCGCGGGGGCCAAATCTGGTGCGGCGCGGCGAAAAGCCGCCTCAATCCTGACCGAATTGGGACTCGGCGAGCGGCTGAATTTTCTACCCGAGAAATTATCCGGCGGCGAAAAACAACGTGTCGCCATCGCCCGCGCCCTAGTCAATGACCCGACCCTGATTTTGGCCGACGAACCGACGGCCAACCTGGACTCGAAGATTGGCCACGAGATCATGCGCCTGCTGAGACGCATCGCCAAAGAACAAGGACGCAGTGTCGTCATTGTCTCGCACGACCAGCGCATCAAGGATATTGCCGACCGCGTATTGTGGCTCGAGGATGGCGAGTTCAAGGAAACGGTCACCATGGCGATTGACCCGGTCTGCGGCATGTCGGTCGAGCGAGAGAAGGCGATCAGCGCTGAATGGGAAGGGCAATTTTTTTACTTTTGCGCGCGTGGCTGCCGGGATGAATTTTTGAACAACAAGTTGAAACCATCTTTATGATAAGAAAACCGCCTCTCTCTTGACCTCGAGCCTGGCAACCGTTACCTGGACTTGGCCTGACACCCAGGCTGAGTCTCCCCACCTGCGCGGCCTATGCGCCATTTTGCTTATTCGTCCGACTAACAAAATGGCGCTGGTGGTTTGTATTCTGAGGCAATATCATCGACTTCTGCATCCTTCTAAGCGGCACTTTCCTAAACCCGTTGCAATATCTGCCGTAACTGATTTCGCTGATAGTGATAGATGACTCGCCTTTCTCGCCGTGATTTTCTCAAACTAAGCACTTCGACTTTTGCAGGTCTGGCTTTTTCTCCATTCATCCCGGCTTTGGGATCGTTTGACGACGCAGGGCAGGTACGCGTAGCGGCCAGTTCTGTAAACAGAATGCGCCGAATTGCTTATCGTCGGCGCGTTCACTATATCAGAGTGCTGTAAATTACTCGGTTTCTTCGATGAAAGCTCCGTGCCATGTATGCAGGAAGGTCTGTCCGTTGTAGCCGTTGACACTCAACATGCCGATGATCTGACCATCCTTTTCGAAGTCCAGGGTGTAGTAGCCATAAAACTGCATTGGGTCGGTTGCGGCGGTTGCACCCTTGTAACTGATATCGAGATACTGCTGGGCATATTCCACAGCCTGTTCGGGGGTAACCGTCATTTCAGTGGTGACATTCGTTGAAGGTGTAGTTTGATAGTTCCAGCCACCCACACCTGCACTTGCGCCAGGTGCAAGTGTCATGCCGCCATATCCACCCATCATCGAACCATGTCCAAGGCCGCCATACTTGAGATTCCACATCATGTTGGGGCCGTATTCGGGATAAGCGATCTGCGAAACGGGATCCACCAGCAATTCGAACGCGCCCAAACCTGTCTCAGTCTCCTTGACGATGACATAGGCATTGTTGTCGAAGATCATAACTTCACCTGTCTCCAATCCTTGTAGATTGAGCGACTGAATGTATTTCTCAGCGGCCTGACTTGCCTGGTCAACGTTCAATGGCGTGACGTTGGAGTTGGTCCCGTTATACCAGCCGTAACCGCCCATCATGCCATAACCACCGCGTCCGGCACCCATCATTCCGCCCATCATGCCATAACCGCCGCGCCCATTCACACCTGCACTTGCGCCAGGTGCAAGTGTCATGCCCGGGCCGAAAGTGTAGTTGTCATTGCTCCAGCCGTAGCCGAACATCATGGAAGGACCGTACGCGTTTGTGCGTGCGTACATGCTTCCAGCGAAAAAGATGCCGCCTGCCAGAATTAGGACAGCGATAACGATCAGGGTTGTGCTCAAAGTTTTGTTCATGGAACATCTCCTATTGATTGCGATTCACATGTTTGTGTGTTGTTTTATGATGTCAATATAAGTTTATGTCTTGAAGTGGGAGTGAAGCGATTATGAAGATACGGTAAAGGTTGTAACTCAAGGAAACAGCAAAGGGCGCTCTGATACGGAGCGCTCTTTTTGTTTGGGGAGGCAAATACTTCATACAACGCCTATGGGCGCTTCACATTGTCTTCACACAATTCCGGTTAAATCATGAAGGATTGAGCCGAAACAGGCTCAGCATACGAAAAGGAGTTTGATTTGATATGAACAAGATTAATTGGTCATCCGTAACAATAATTGGTATCGTCGTCCTGATCGCCGTCTTCATCGGCATCAGCCTGTTCGGCGGCGGGCGGGGCTATGGCGGTTGGGGCATGATGGGACCGGGCATGATGGGTGGATGGGGCTTTGCTCCCTTTGGCTGGATCGGCATGCTCTTCATGTGGCTGGTTCCCGTTGGCTTCCTCGTGCTGACCGTGCTAGGTATTGTCTGGCTGGTGCGGACGCTTGGCAGCGGGAACAATCCTCCGGCCTCCACGAAAACCTGCCCATCCTGCGGGCGCGGCGTGCAGGCTGACTGGCGCAATTGCCCGCATTGCGGCGCGGCGCTTGGTTAAGGAGTAGATCATGTGTGGCCCTCATTTATTGCATACCGCCCATGACCATGACAATGGTCATCGACACGCCCAGGCTCCGGCCAGGGGAGTGGTTCCGACGATCACGCGGCCCTGTCCACAATGCGGACAACCGCTTCAGGAGGACTTCGTCTTCTGCCCGCATTGCGGCGCGGAAGCGCTGACCGCCTGCCCATCCTGCCACCGCGCCGTGCAAGCCGATTGGACGCGCTGCGCCTACTGCGGCGCCGACCTGCTGGCCGGGAAAACGGACAGTTCCATCCATTCACAACACCAACACAAGGAGTAATATCATGAGTTTCTTTGACAGACTCAAAGCCATCTTCGGGGCAAAAGTCAACCAGGCGCTGGATGAAATCGAAGACCCGCGCGCCAGCCTGGATTACAGCCTGACGCGCCTGCAGGCCAGCCTGCGTCAGATCAGCGACAGCCTGGTGGAGGTCTCCACCGCCCGCCGTACGCTGGAGTCCCAGCGAGGCCAGGCCCAGAAAGCCATTGACCAGGCCGAGGAGCAGGCCCGCCAGGCCATCCGCCTCGGACGCGAAGACCTGGCGACGCGCGCCCTGGAACGCAAGGCCGCCGCCCAGGAACGGTTGAATACGCTCAACGGCAACATCGAGGCGCTCGACTCCCAGGTGGAGAACCTCAAGACCAGCCAAGCCAACATGCGTCAGAAGATCGAACTCTTCCAGGCCAAGAAGGAAGAATTAAAGGCGCTGTATGATTCGTCCCGCGCGCAACTGCAGGTCAAGGAAGCCGCCACCGGCATCTCCAAAGACCTGTCCGATGCCGGGCACGCCATCGAACGCGCCGAAACGCGCATCCATGCCATGCAAGCGCGCGTCGAAGCGATTGACCATCTGATCGCCACCGGCGCGCTGGATGACGCCCTGACCCCCGGCGACGATATTGACCGCGAACTGTCCCGCCTGACCCGCGCCGCGGCCGTCGAAAGCGAACTGGCGCGCCTCAAGGCGGAGGCCGCGCCCGCAGAGGTCAGGCCATGAGTTGCGGATTACCGCTGGGCGACCTCTTCTACCTGGCTGATGCGTTGCTTTCCCGCCCTTCCGACGCCCCTCTCCCGTTTGTTGGGAGAGGCGTCGCCCTGAGCCTGTCGAAGGGGGCCGGGGGTGAGGGGAGTGAGGGCCTGCGCGCCCAGTTATACCAATTGTACGGCGAGGGCCAGATCAGCGAGGAGGTTTTCACAGCCCTGCGGACGCTGGCCGACCGCGGCCAGTTGCGTCCTGCCGATCTGGCTGTGCACCGCGCCCGTTCCCGCGGGACCTTGTCCGGCCCCGGCGACCCGGTCATGACCAACGCCTTGAGAGGCATCCGCTCGCGTCTGACGCAACTGGGGCAAACCCGCGCCTCGTCCGAGAGAGTGTTGAACGATCTGGAGTCGCGCCTGGCCGCGCTGGATGATCGCATCATCGCCAAAGAGCAGGCTGCGCGCCAGGCTGCTGGTCATGACGATGAAGCGGCTCGTCATCGGCTGGCCGAGAAGATGGAACTCGTCGAAAGCCGTGAACGGCTGGCAACGCAGGCCGTCGCGTTGAAGGCTGATCTTTCCCGCCTGGACGATTTGTGCGCGCAACTGGAAACCAAAGCCGCCGAACTGGAGGCGGTACAGGCGCGCAGCCGCCTGAGTGAAGAGGTGCTAAAATGATGATGGGTGTTGGTTTGTTGTTCATGGCGCTGATCGGCCTGATCGTGATTGGCGTTCCATTATTGATTGTTGCCCTGATTGCAGGAGGCAGACTCACGGCGCTGTTCAAGTCCGGGCCGCGGCAGGCGGAGACCAATTTCCCTGCATCCGCCCCGAAACCTTCTGCCGAGCGTAAGTGTGCTACCTGCGGCCGGGTCGTGAGTCCAGACTGGAATGTTTGTCCCTCCTGCGGCGCGGCATTGACGTAAAAGGATGACCCAGAAAATACTGGTTGTTGACGATGAATTGGAAATCGTGAAGTTGGTGCGCGCCTACCTGGAACGCGCCGGCTTTGCGGTTGTGACCGCCAACGAAGGAAGCCAGGCGCTGGCGGTCTTCCGCCACGAACGGCCTAACCTGGTGGTCCTGGACCTGAACCTGCCGGGGATGGATGGGCTGGACGTGTGCCGCGCATTGCGGCGCGACTCGGACGTCCCCATTATCATGCTCACCGCCCGTATTGAAGAGACAGACCGCCTGATTGGCCTGGAGTTGGGCGCTGATGATTACATCCTCAAGCCTTTCAGCCCGCGCGAGGTCGTTGCCCGCGTGCGGACAGTCCTGCGCCGCGCCGAGGGAACCCCGGTGCGTCCGGAGGTGATCTCCGCAGGCGGGGTGCGGCTCGACCTCTCCCAACGCGCGGCCTCGCTGAACGATCAGCCGCTCGAACTGACTGCAATGGAATTCGACCTGCTGGCGCTGCTGATCGAACATCCGGGCCAGGTCTTCACCCGTCTGCAACTACTAGAACGGGCGCAAGGCACTGCTTACGAGGGCTACGAGCGGACGATTGATGTTCACATCAAAAACCTTCGCAAGAAATTGGGTGACGACTCGCAGGATTCACACATTATTGAGACGGTACGCGGTGTGGGTTACCGTTTGCGGCGGGAGAACGCCTGAGATGCGTAATAGTATTTGGACGCGCTTGATGGGCGTTTTCCTCGGTGTGATCATCGTGGGCGTGATCATCATGGTCGTATCCGTCCAACTCACCACTGCCGCTCAACTGAAACGTCGTGTGCTTTCGGATGATGTCGCCCAGGCGAATGCCCTGGCGTCCCTGCTCGCCGGGTTTTACTCGCAAAACGGGAACTGGAATGAGGTCGAATCGTTTCTCGCGGCCGCGCCCTCACAGTCCCCGCCGGCGACTCCTCAACCGGACGGCATGATGGGCCCAATGATGGGACCACAGATGATGTGGAGCTGGCGGCAGTGGGTACAAGTCACACGCACAAGCGGTTCAATCACGGACCGGGTGGTGGTGCTGGACAGCCAGGGCGAAGTCATTGCCGATACGGGCGGGGCCAGCCTGGGCGAACAGCATCCGGCGCAGCATGCCAAAAACGGCATCCCTGTCACTGTTGGAGGCGAAACGGTTGGCACTGTGCTGGTTGGCTCGATGATCGAACCCGTCCTCAATCCGGCAGATGAGGATTTCCTTCGTTCGGTAAACATCTCCATCCTGATTACTTCAATGTCTGTTGGCATTCTTGCGTTGGTGCTCGGTTCTCTGCTTTTCCGGCAAATCACTGCTCCGCTGAGGGCGCTCTCGGAGTCAGCCCAGGCTATTGCAGATGGCGACCTGGGACGGCGTGTCGACATCAAGTCAAACGACGAAGTTGGGCAGGCGGCCCATTCTTTCAATCGCATGGCTGAAAGCCTGGCCCGGGCCGATGCCCAGCGGCGCAACCTGATCGCTGATATCGCTCACGAACTTCGCACGCCGCTGACTGTTGTGCAGGGAAATCTTGAGGCCCTGATGGACGGTGTCTATGACCTGACGCCGGAGAACGTGGCCGCTGTTCACAAGCAAACTGTGGTTCTCACCCGCCTGGTCGCCGATCTGCGCGATCTGGCATTGGCAGAAGCCGGTCAATTACAACTGGAGTTGAAAGCAGCCGCTCTCTCGGAGGTGGTTACCCAGGTGAGCGAGGGACTGGAAATCCAGGCAGACGAGAAAGGGGTCACGCTCAAACTGGAGATCGAGGAAGCCCTACCGAGAATCCAGGCAGATGAACAGCGTCTCGCCCAGGTGTTGTATAACCTGATGGCGAATGCGCTGCGTCACACGCCGACCGGCGGGACAGTCACGACCAGCGTCGAATTGCGAGCGGAACGTCCCCTTCAGGGGAAAGGGCGCCTGGTGGTCCGCGTGCAGGATACGGGGTCGGGCATTGCCCCGGAAGATTTGCCGCATGTCTTTGAGCGCTTCTATCGTGCTGACCGTTCGCGTGCCCGCGCCACCGGTGGTTCCGGGCTGGGACTGACGATTGCCAAACAAATCGTCGAGGCGCATGGGGGCCAGATCTGGGCGCAGAGCTGGCTGGGTGCCGGCTCGACTTTCGCGTTCAGCCTGCCTCTTTCCGCCCGGAGTTCTCCATCCCCCTCATCCAGTCCTCATCACATTTGCCCCAAGTGTGGTCAGACAACAGAAAGCGATTGGCTGTTGTGTGCATATTGTGGGGCTGAACTAAAAGGCTAATCGGTTATTTCAACTCCCATTCAAAGACTCGCGAGGGGACATCAACGTTGATGGTCGTGAGAGTGATCTTTCCCGCCTCCGCAAGAATGGGCTTGCCATCTTTCGTTGCAGGAAATACCAATTTACCTTCAACGTGATGCCCACCGCGCGGCGCATCCCATGTAGTGGCCTGGACCGTAATGCCTGAATCCGTGGTCAGTGTCGCGAGCGTGGTCAAGTCCATGCTCAGATCAACCGAGTGCGTATTCAGGGCACCATCGAATTCTGCCGGAACTATACTGAACACGGTCACTTTCTGCGCTTTTAATTTACCGCTAAGATCGCAAAGAGCGCGAAGGAAATGTGTGTTCTTAGCGTTCTTTGCGGGCTTCGCGGTTCAATTTCGCCGATTCTCAAAACCGCAATTTGTGACCGTGCCAAGTATATATACCTGGCTGTATCAGCAACAGTTGCGGCATCCTTCCACATTAGAGTGATTGGGAGTATCACGTGTACTCTGCTCTCAAATTTGATTTGGGTGTGTTTCAAACAAGTTGGGACAACGTCCCGAAGGTTGAACTTGAGCCGATTTTGGTCTCTAGCCGCCAACCTTCGGGACGGTTTCAACTCAAATGAAACACACCCATTTGATTTAGACCATTTAGACGAAATCGTCGAAAGCGCCGTTGGAGTTGCAAACCACCATCTGCAAACATTGGAGAAGACACGCACAAGGCTTTATCGTTATTCACCGAACGCTGCTTTGAAGGATTGCTCGCCAGCAGTGGGCCCAGGTCTTTTGGCTGCGTTGTCGGCGGCGCAACCCCTGCCGCCATCATTGGAGACTGACTGACGAGCGCATTTGATCAAGATAACGGGGAGGGCATTACTATTCATCTTGAAGATGAGGCAGTTCACCTGATGCCAATCGTTCCAATAATTGCGCCGCCTCGGTGGGACTATCGCGCCGGGCAAAATCGGCCTGAATTGTCTCTGCCTTTTGACGATATGACGGGTTATGCAAAACCTCCCGAATAGCTTGTTTGAGTTGCGCTGGCGTTGGGGAACCCGTTTTGAGATTAATGCCAGTGCCAGACCACGCGATCCGGGAACAAACTTCCGGTTTGTCTTCGGTCGCTCCCGCGGCAACGAGAGGCACGCCATAAGCCAATGCGGTTTTGACGCCGTTGTAGCCTCCATTGGTTACCATCACGTTCACATGCGGAAGCAAAAGCGAATGTGGGATCATTCGCTCGACGCGAACATTCGATGATAATCTTCCAAGCTTGCCGGGTTCCGGTGTGGTGACAACAACTAGCACATCTTCATCGGCCAGGGCCTGGATGGTTGGGTAAACCAATTCTGCTGTGTCCGTTGCCACCGTGCCTTGCGTGACATGCACGACAGGTTGCCCCGACTTTAGTTCGGCCCACCAGGAAGGCTGGACAAACTCTGTGGGCATTGGCGGCAACATTGATCCCACATAATGAATTTGCGGGGGCAGGTCGCGGTAGGGAAATTCAAACGCTGGCGTTGTGCCTTGCAAGTGCAGGAATGGCGACATCAGATAATCAAAAGCCGTCTTATCACTTGGAATGGATGGCAGACCGATGTGATTCCGACGTTGATTGAAGGTTGAGGTCACTTGCTTCAACAACACGTGCTCGGAGAACCAATTCAAATTGCGATTGCCCCATCTTTCGAGAGACGATTTCGCCGGTAACTGTCCAGAGCCATAAAACGGGCTTTCGGCTGTTCTCAGCGGGCTGATGCCTACGGACGCCCACACGGGTCCGCCTTCCTCGTGCAATAACACCGCGCCTAAACTGCATTTATCAACGATGACTACGTCTGCAGAAAAATCTGCCAGAATCGTTTGATAGTCTTGCAACTGTCCCAGCATCGGCGCGACGTACAAACTGATGATGGCGGCATTCGCCGCGGCGAGGCCGTCCTTGCGCTGTGCCTCCACCGTTGTTTGCAAAACGTTATGCGTATGTTCCATCGCCACAAACCTGGCGCCCGTTGCTTTAACTTTTTCAGCGACTTCGTTTCCCGTGTGCCACCAGACTTCGTGTCCGCGCTCAATAAGTTTCGCGGCTGTGAGCAAAAAAGGATTTACATGCCCAATGGCAGGCATTGTGCTGATTAGAAATTTAGCCATATCTTTTCTCCAATGAATGATTGAAATCAGTCCGCCACTGAATAGGCGTCCGCTATTTTGCGCTCGGCGGTTCCAACCTTGAGACGCAGGGTCAAGAGACACGCAAAGCCCAGGATGATTGCACCCATCCAGTAGGGCGCGCTCGGCATGATGCCGTCGTACACAGCTCCTGCCCAGAGCGGTCCCAGCATGGACATCAACCCGCCCAGCGCCACATTGACGCCCGCCAGTTGTCCCTGCTCGTGTTCGGGAACGCGGCTTGCCGCCAGCGCGCCGGTCGTCGCCCAGATGAATCCCGAGATGCCGCTTTGCACTGCCGCGATGGGGAACAGCATCCACATCTTCGGCGCGAGGATGACGAGAGGCCAGCCGATCACGTTGCCAAGCAGTCCAACCAGCGCCATGCGTTTCTCGCCGAAGCGCGGCACGAGTCGTCCGATCAGCGAGGACTGCACAAAGGCGGTGGAAAGCCCAACGAATAACAGGATCAGGCCCAAGGTCAGTGGTGACGCGGTGAATTTATCCTTGATAAAGACTCCTGCCACGCTGTTGACTCCGTCGAAGGTGAAGTTGAACAGGATGACGATCATCAGGATCGGAGCCAGCCCAGGCTCGGCCATCATCTGTATGACGGACGCAAACGGATTGAAATCGTTCAGACTCAACCGGGAGCTGGCGCGGCGTTCTATGGGCAGTGACTCCGGCAGGAGGAAGTAGATCAACGCGGTGCTGACGAGGGAAACGATTCCAGCGAGGTAGATGGGCGCGTTCAGGTTCCATTGACCCAGCACACCGCCCAGCGTGGGACCGACGATGAAGCCGAGACCATACGCCATGCCGAGCAGTGTGAAATTTTTGGCGCGCTCCTCGGGTTTTGAAATATCCACGATGCAAGCAGAGGCGGTGGAGAGGTTGCCGCCGGTGATGCCGTCAATCAGGCGGGAGAGGAACAGCACCCACAGCGCGCCGCCGATATCGAACATGAAGTAGCCGATAGCTGAACCGAAGACGCAAGCGAGCAGAACAGGACGGCGTCCGACGCGGTCGCTGATCTTGCCGAGGGCGGGCGCGGCAAAGAATTGTGCGCCTGCATAAATGACCGTGAGCATGGTGACCATGAGCGCGTCGCCGCTGTAGCGTTGCACGATGTATGGCGCAACAGGGAAGAGAATGCTCATGCCGACGATGTCCATCAACATGATGAAGAAGACCAGGTTGAGCATACGCTTTGTTGTTTGTTGATCGAATTTCATTTGAATACTCCTTCGCATTGAATTGCGCTGATGGTATCTTTTGAAAGAGTGAAAGCACATCACCCGCGTTGGGTGAACCGCGGGGTGATTTCGGATTTTCAGTTATTCTCCAGTTGTTCAAGCAGGGCCGGTAACAACCCTAAATGTTCCAACTTGTGATAACCAGCGTGCCCATCTGAGGGAGGGTCGGCAGTCTCGTGCAGCCAGGTGATTTCATACGGAATGTACACCGCATTTCCTCCCAGTTCCAGGATCGGCCATATATCTGAGCGCAGTGAATTTCCAACCATCAGGAAGCGTTCAGGTTGGAATGAATGTCTCTTTAGCACACGCTCATAACTCTGGCGTGTTTTGTGACTGACAACTTCGATATGTTGGAAATATTCCCCCAACCCCGAGCGCAGGGTTTTCGTCTCCTGATCCAGCAAATCGCCCTTGGTAATGACCATCAAACGATAATTGGCGGCCAATTGTGGCAGGGTCTCCTGTACATGGTCAAGCAATTGAACCTCGGCGCTCAACATTTCCTTTGCCAGGTCAATAATGCCTTGAATGTCCTGGCCCGAAATGCGGCCCTCCGTAAGCTCCACGGCAGTTTCAATCATGGAAAGCGCAAATGCCTTCACACCATAACCGAAATGTTTGACATTTCGAGTCTCTGCCTGGAGAAGACGTTCGCTGATCCACTCAGGTTTGTGATAATGACTGAGAAGATTGGCAAATTGCCTCTCGGCATTAACGTACAGCCGTTCGTTATGCCAGAGGGTATCGTCAGCGTCGAAAGCGATAACGTCAAAATTAGACATTATATAATCTCCTTGTTATTGGATGTACATTGAGCCGGAATCCAAACCCCAGCCGCGAGGAATAGAATTTTATGGTTGATCGGGTTAAGCCGCATTGCAATGATATTTTCCATTTCGAATCTCCTTTTTGAATTTCGTCTATCAATTTTGGGATTAGGCGAAGAATAGCTGTAATTCTTGCGCTATCCGTTCCGGCTGGCCGCCTCTATCGGTATTACCTGAAGCCCCATGATTAAGTCCGGCGAACGCAATACGTTTGGCTTTGGGGAGTATCTTCACTAGTTCGTCAAGAGCAACCTTCATGTAGGCCGGGCTGTTGCTGGTGCCGAGCAAAAGCACTTCGGCCCGTATGGCCTTGAAACTCTCCTGCTTCCCATCCATCTCGACAGCTAACTGAAGATCATAGTGCAGCGTTGGAGCGAGCATTCGCATCGTTACATCCCCGCTCTTGGCCTTCTTATCCTCGCTTGTCACCATCATCTTCGTGAGCAACGCGAGCAGCCAGCGGGGCATGATATTGAATATCGGCGGCCCCATTTGCGAACCTTGCATGGATGTCACAAGCGCTGAAACCACATCGCCTTGGGCTATTTCTTCGTCATAGCGAGCCACAAAGTCGGTTGACACTGAGCCGTTAATGATCAGCGGCGGATCGAAGATGGCGGCTTTGTGAATGGCAGGCAGGGTAAGTGCCGCCCGGAGACAAATTACAGCGCCCATGCTGACTCCGAAGACAAAGTGGGCGCCCGTTTTCGTAAGGAGCGCGGCTATATCTTCAACTTCCTTCTCTATGCTGTAGCCTTCACTGTGCGGGCCACTCATGCCCCGGCCACGGCGGTCGGGCAAGTAGACGGTAAAGGTATCGGCCAGCGCCTCAGCCAGTTGCATGTGATTTTGGGCCGACTCCATAATGCCGTGCAATAGCACCAACCCCGGGCCCTGGCCGAGCTGGCGGTAGCCGATGATGGTGCCATCTTTAGAGATTACAGATCTGGATATATAGTGCTCTCGCGCGGCTTCCTTTGATCGGTCTTTGACACCGGTTTTTGCTTTCATGGGTGTTTCTCCTTTGGTGTTGAATAAGCGCAATAATATTTCTGACAGAGTGAAGTGACATCACCCACGTCGGGTGATTGACAGGGTGATTAAGGCGGGAAAGAAAAAAACGGCTCTACCGTTTTTGGTGTAAAAAGTCGGCAAGAGTGCTAACATTGGGGTGGAAGGGAATACTCCAATGATACAGAATGACTTTGTGGATGAACTTTTGGGCATCAAGAAATTACACGTGATGCACACAGAGATCAATG
>JACRLC010000030.1 GCA_016235425.1 Chloroflexota bacterium
TCCCGGGCGCACAATGGAATCTGGACGGCGCCATTTTGACTGCCAAAGCCCGCACCGCTTGGTTGAGCGGTAATTGGCAGAAATTGGCATCTGCCCGTTCTCTCCTCCCACTCGCCGCCTGACAACCTTTGCGTGCACACGGACAATTCAATTGTTGCTAAATCGGACAAGATTTGGTATAATTTGCCCGCGGTTTCAATTATGGGGAATTTTAGTCGTGCCGATTCATGCAAAATACCCTGGGCGTTCATCGTTATTCCATCTCGCAGGCCCGCTTCGATCGAGCAAACAGGTCATAAGGAGAATAAACCGTGTCCAAGCCAATTGCGCGAGTTGTTCTTGCTGTGCTGATAAGCCTTGGCATTATTGCAGTAGTATTCACCAGCGCCCAAGCCAGGCTGGGAAGCATGTTGCGAAAGGCGGAGGCGAATAATGCGAACGCCTACATGTCCGCGGGCGGTCAATCCTTGGGAAGAGCAAACATGAGCGCGCGAGTCCACACATACTACCAGTATGATGCCCCGGACTCATCCCATAATTGCGATTCCAGTCCAGACCCATTCCTGGACGACTAAAACTCATCCCAGGCCGCCTGCCGTTGTTTTGAAAGCGGCAGACTAACAAATACGATGCCGTGGATGTGGTGCCTGCGGAACAGAGGAGGAAACCAGCTTATTCGCGGCTCTCGATATAACGGAATCAGCCCCGAGGTCCGCGGGAAGCGTGGGCGATTTCCTGAGCGCGTTCGTGCCCATGATTCCCCGTCAATGCTTTCTTCGATAAATCCTTGTCATGTCCATAGAGGCGGCCAATCGGCCGCCTCTGCTTTCAAGTTTGTACATAGTCTGCAAGTACTAAAAAAAGACTATGTACTTTTTAGGAGATTGCGATAAAATAAGTCAACATTGATACTCATCGAAGTCGGACCAGACAGCAGGGGAAAAATCCAGGTCTGTTCACAATGCAACACATTCCATTTCAACTTAATTTCTTTGAACAATGGTGAAATCCCGTTCCGTTGCTCGTTCTATGGAAGCGCTCACGGAGGAAAAGCGCCTGGTGCGTCAGGCTAAATCCGGAAGCGCCGAGGCATTCGTTCAGCTTTACGATGCGTTTGTTGAACGCGTCTATCGGTACGTCTATTTTTGGGCGTCGGATGAAATGGCCGCCGAGAGCATCACCTCCCGGGTGTTCATCCAGGCCTGGAATCGCATCCATCGTTACCGGGGATTTGTCTCACCGTTTGCGGTGTGGCTTTATAAGATTGCAAAAGATCAAGTGGCTGAGCATTACCGCATTCACCCAAAAATCGTGATGCCCGACGATGGTTTTGTTCTGGCCGTCGAGGGCAGTGTGTTGGTGGAGGCCCGGGATGTATTTGGCGTGCGGGCCATGCGCGATGCGATGCAATTTTTAACCGAAGACCAGCAACAGGTGCTGATATTGAAGTTTATTGCCGGTATGTCCGTCAGAAATATCGCCCGCATAATGATAAAAAGCGAAGACGCAATCCGCGGCCTGGAAATGGACGCTTTGCAGGCGCTGGCGAAGATACAAGCTGGAAAAGCAGAAAACAAGACAGACTTTCAACAGATACTCGAAGAGTGTTTGATTAGGCTCTCGAACGGCACTGCCAGTGTGGATGAATGCCTGGCACGTTACCCCGAATATGCCGCGCAGTTAAGGCCGTTTTTGCGAACCGTGTTCTTTCTGAATCTTGGACGCAATGTAATGCCTACACCTGCATTCAAGGCACATGCTCATGTCAATTTGACTCAATACTTGCGGTTTCACCAGCGTCCGCCGCGAAAGGTACCGCTGTTCCGGCAGGCGGCATTGACCCTTTCCGTGATGGCCGCGGTTTTTCTGGTTTTCAGTACGGCACAGGCCCAGTCTGCCCTGCCGGGTGATAACTTTTATGCCTGGAAGCGCACCAGCGAGGAGGTCTGGCGCGTGTTATCGCCTGACCCGGTTGCCACCGATATTGCCCTGGCCAATCGCCGCATAGATGAATGGGTTGCAGTCGCCAACGACCCGGTGCTTAGCGCCAGCGCGATGGACGGTTATTTCGATGTCTTGTCCAGGCTGAAGACTACGGCGGATCCGCAGGCTCTTGGACTCATCATGCCTGTGCTCCTGTCTCACCAGCGAATATTGAATGATGCTGGTCTATCTGCCTCCGAGTTTAACGATCACCTGAATGTGGAAATAAGTTCATTTCCCATTGCGGCGGTTACTCAGGCCGCTCCCACCAGCGCTCCCGAAATTATTCCCACCCCTCCTCATGAAGTCAAGCCGCCTACCCACGTTCCCACCGAAATCGTGCCTACGGTCGTTCCCACCAAAATCGTGCCCACAGTTGCTCCCACTATCGTCCCCACTTCCATCCCAACCACCATTCCTACTGCCATCCCGACGCTTGTCCCCACCTCCATTCCGACCGCCATCCCCACCACCGTCCCGACGCTTGTCCCCACCTCCATTCCGACCGCCATCCCCACCACCGTCCCGACCACTGTTCCTACTTCCATCCCGACTACTGTCCCGACGATTGCGCCTACCATCGTCCCGACCACTATCCCTACCGACGAGCCTACCGCCGTACCTACCGTGATCGCGCCCACATCTATTCCCACTGATGTCGTTGAGCCTTCACCTACATCCGGGGTTCCTTAAGCGTAAATAATGTTTGGCCGCATTGTCGAATGGCGGGGAGTTGAATTCGAAGGGTTTTCAAACTGTGACTCTCCCGCGGCGCGGGAGAGTCTTTTCACATAACATTTTAATGTTTTTTATCGTTAAACAAGGTGAATTGAGTGGACTCCAATTCGACAAATCATTCCAAACAGCTTCTGCCAGGCGAGCGGCAGTTGGTTACGCAGGCCAAAGCCGGAGATTCAGAAGCTTTTGGAACCTTATATGATGCCTACGTCGAGCGCATTTATCGTTTTGTCTTTTTTCGCGTCGGAGACGAGCAGACGGCGGAAGACATCACCGCACAGGTCTTTCTGCGAGCCTGGGAAAAACTTGGGCGGTATCGTATTGGAAGCACACCGTTCCTGGCGTGGCTGTATACGATTGCGCGCAACGCGGTGATCAACCATTACCGTACGCACAAGGAAAACGTCGCTCTGGAAGATGTCACCTTCTCTCAACCTGACCATGCTGAAGCCTCGGATTATAAAATCGATCTCGAAGGCGAAGTGGAATCCTTGAGCGCCGCGATGAGGACCCTGACCGATGACCAGCAAAGAATTTTGCTGTTGAAGTTTATGGAAGGATTGTCCACTCATCAAATCGCCCAAAACCTGGGCAAAAGTGAAGGAGCCATTCGGGCGCTTCAGATGAGAGCTTTGCAGGCGCTTGCAAAGCGGCTGGAAGAGTGAAGGAAAATATGAACGAGTTTGACTTTATCCTCGATGAATATGTCGAGCAGGTGACCAGCGGCGCATCCACCCTGGACAAATGCCTGGCGCGTCACCCCGGGCAGGCCGCGCAACTCAAGCCGCTTCTGCAGGCGGCGCTGCGCCTGGAACGCGGCCGTGCGGTGGCGCCGTCTCCGGCTTTCAAGGCGCGGGCGCGGGCCCAACTGACCGAGCACATGAAGGCTCATCCGCGTCACAAGCATGGGAAGTTCTCGCTGTGGAGGATTGCGATCGGCATGGCCGCAATATTCCTGGCGTTTCTCATGACCGGCACGACCTTTGCCCAGAGCGCGCTCCCCGGCGATAGGCTGTATGATTGGAAATTGAACAGCGAAGACATATGGAGGGCGATTTCGCTGGACCCCCTGGGAACCGACCTCGACTTTTCCAATCGACGCGTCCTTGAAATAGTGGCAGTATCGAGCGACGAGGATCGCCGGGTCCGGGCTTTGGAGGAATATAAGATATTGCTGACCAAGTTCGAGGCCGAGCGGGACACGATGAAGCGGACGAGAATTTCTTCCGTGCTCAAGTCCCAGCAGGAATCGCTCAAACAAGCCGGTCTGGCGGTCCCCGAACTGGATCATTATTTTCTTTCCGAAGACGAAATGGAGGGCGGCACAGTGCCGCTTCAAGCAACCGCGGAAATGACATCGGAGAGAGTCCGCCGGTCCTACCCCGGAGTTGCCGCCCGTTAATCCAAAGGAGGCGCAGGCCAATGCCTCTGCCCGGACCTGCTTTATAAATTCGCCCTCGGTTTAAGGTTTGATGCGGGTAGTCTGCGGACTGCCCCGTTTTAATTTTGCTTGCCATTCCTTTCAATCAAGCTATAATTCCACCGCATGTCCACTACCGAAGAGATCAAATCCAAGATTGACATTGTCGACCTCGTTTCCGAGGCTGGCGTAAAATTGCGCCACGCGGGCAGAAACTATACAGGCTTTTGCCCATTTCACGATAATAAACATACCCCGGCTTTTGTCGTCTGGCCTGAGACGGGGACCTGGCGGTGCTTTGGTCAATGCAACGAAGGCGGCGACATCTTCAAGTTCGTGATGAAACGCGAAGGCGTTGACTTCAAGGAAGCCCTGCAAAAACTCGCTTTGCGCGCCGGCGTGGAATTAAAGGAATACCAGCGCGAGAAGCCGGAGACCAGGGAAGCGTACGATCATCTCCGCAAACTGCTCGAAGATGCGATCATCTTTTATCGAAGCCATCTTTTCAACAACAAGGATATTCTGGCTTACCTCCGCGAAAAACGCGGACTGACCGACGCAACCATCGAGACCTTTGGCCTGGGCTACGCTCCGAACGGCTGGGACAACGCCCTCAAACATTTCACCCAGCGCGGCTACTCTGAACAGGACTTGATCGACGCGGGCCTCCTCACCGTCCGCGAAGAGGATGCGACACGTATTTACGACAAATTCCGTCACCGCATCATGATCCCCATCCGCGACGAGCAGGGACGCATGTCCGGCTTCGGCGCGCGCATCGTGGACCCGAACGATATTCCCAAGTTTTTGAATTCACCGGAAACGCCGATCTTCTCGAAAGGCCGTCTGCTTTATGGGTTGGACCGCGCCCGCAAACCGATCCGCGCCGCGGACCAGGCGGTGATCGTGGAAGGGTATCTGGATGTCATTGCCCTGCATCAGGCTGGCTACGAAAACGTTGTCTCGCCGATGGGTACGGCGCTGACCGAGGACCAGTTACGCCTGCTCAAAAAATTTACGCGGCGCATTGTCCTTGCGCTCGACCCGGACACGGCAGGCCAAAAAGCCGTGCTACGCGGACTGGACGCGGCGCGTGCGGCAATGGATCGCGAAGGGGAATTTAATTTCGATGCGCGCGGCCTTCTTCGCAATGAAGCGCGCCTGCAAGCGGATTTGCGCGTGGCTTCGATGCCCGACGACCTCGACCCGGATGAGATCGTGGCGCGCGATAAAAGCGAATGGAAGCGGCTCATCGAGAATGCCAAACCTGTCGTCACGCATGTGATGGATACGCTCGCGGCGGGGCAGAACCTGAACGACCCGAAGGTGAAGAACCAGATTGCGTCGCAGGTGGTGCCGTTGATCGAGGATTTGCCGAACGCGCTCGAACGCGATACCTACCGTCAGCAGTTGGCGCGAATGCTGAGGGTGGATGAACGCGCATTAATCGGTACGCAGGTTCAAGGTCCGAGGGTGAGGCGGGCGGGGCCCCGAACAACGGGAAAAGGCCGGGATGGCGCGTCGCCTGTTGTGGCGGTGGTCAGCCCAACGTTGAAAGTCGAAGCCTATTGCCTGGGTATTTTGTATCGCAGCCCCGAACTGCTGTATCGTTTGGATCGAAAACTGCAGGAGTTCGGTTTGAACGCTCTTGCAATCGACGATTTCGAGTATACTGACCATCAGTTGTTGTTTCGCACGATCCGTTCGTCGGTGGAGCAGGATGAGAAGGATCACCATCATTACGTGGCGGCCCACCTGCCGGAATCTTTGGAAGGTCTTTCAAAGGAGCTGTTGGACCAAACGGAAAAGCTCGATCCTTTGGATGAACGTTTGCTGGAGGAACTGCTGGCAAGGTTTATAGACTTGCGCCGTGTGGTGGCGCAGGCCAATGTAGGCCAGTTGCGGTTTTTGCAGGAAGAGGAGCAGCAGCAAGGAGGCGTCAATTTGAAACAATACCAGGAACAGGCAGTCCAATTTACGAGGTTATTGCAGAGTCTGGACCAGGCAAAGAGAAAGCTGTCGTTGAAGAGACAGGTGTAATTTTCTTATTGGCTGCATGTTTTAAGAGCAGGCTTTAAAAATGAGAGGTATAGGAGATGCCGGCTAAAACCAAGCAGAAGAGCAAACCTAAGATCAAACCGAAGCAGAAACCGAGACCGCCGCGTGTGCCGCATAAAGCTGAACCGATTGCGGAGCCGCCATTTTCGGTGAACGGCGTGGTGGAAGCGCTGGCGGAGGAAAAAACGCACGCAATTGATTTTGCCGCGGAAGATCTCGGCGACCCCGATGAGGCCCTGCTGGCGCAGCAGGAAGAGGATATCGCCGATGACCTGGCGTTTCCCCTGCGGAGCCATGAATTTGCCGCGGAACTGGCTGAAGACCCGGTACGGTTGTACCTGCGCGAAATCGGCCAGGTGAAACTGCTTGATTCCGATAGTGAGTTCCGCCTCGCCACGCTGATCGAAGCCGATCGTCTTGTTACCACCCTTCGCCGCCTTCCAAAACGAAAAGGCCGCACAATGGCTTGTGCGGTCTATCATTCCCTGCTCGCGGAGATGATTACTTCGTGGGAACGCCTCGTGGAGGATGCAGGCCGCCTCGATCACGCGCTCCCGGATCTCGCCCTCGTGCTGGCCGAGGCCCAGTCATTGCATGGGGGCTGGGAGTTTGATTCGCCGTCCTATCTGCGCGCTTATTTGGATAACGGCCATTGGGGAGTGGACCACCTTTGGGATAATCTTGCCCGACATGCCTACGGCGTTTTTCTAAGCCTTTATCTGCTTCCGTTAAATTATGCCGAGTGGCTGCTGAAACATGTCCAGGCACACAACGAACTGCCCGCCCAAAGGACGATGTTCCACAACCTGTGCGCGGACGCGGACCTGCTCAAAGAAATGGACGCAGCCCACGCCCGCGCCGTGGATGCGAACCAGGCCATCATCCGCGCCAACCTGCGATTGGTTGTTTCGGTTGCCAAGCGCTACCTGGGCCGCGGCATTTCCTTCCTTGACCTGATCCAGGAGGGCAACATGGGACTCTTGCGCGCGGTGGGAAAGTTCGATCCGCGCCGCGGTTTCAAGTTCAGCACTTATGCCACGTGGTGGATCAGGCAGTCCATCAACCGCTCGATTGCCGAACAGGCGCGCACGATCCGCATTCCCGTGCACTTGTTTGAATCGATCACGCGTTTGTTGCGTATTCAACGCACTTTGGTCCAGGAATTGGGGCGCGAGCCGAACAACGGGGAACTGGCTTTGGAAATCGGTTATTTGCCCGCCTCGGATGTGCAGGCCATCCTGCGTGCGCATTCCGAGGGCAGGCCGCTTTCACCTGAGTTGCAGCGCCGCTGGGAAACCGCCACCCAAAAAGTGGACCGCGTGCTCCGCTCGGCGGAGGAACCGGTCTCGCTGGAGGGGCCGGTGGGCGACGAGGATTCCAGCTCGCTGGGTGATTTCATCGAGGATGAGGATGCCCCTTCGCCGATGGATGCCGCCGCGCGTGAGATGCTGCGCGAGCAGGTGCAGCGCGCGCTGGAGGCATTATCTGAAAGGGAGCGGCAGGTGCTTGAATTGCGCTTTGGGCTGGTGGACGGAAAGGATCACACACTCGAAGAGGTGAGCCGCTTCTTCAATGTGACGCGCGAGCGCATCCGGCAAATCGAAGCGAAGGCGCTGCGGAAACTGCGTCACCCCACACGGAGCAGGCAGTTGAGGGATTACCTGGGGTAGATTTCCCTGCCGTACAAGCCGTCATTTTTACCGCAAAGAGCGCGAAGTTAAAGGGGGTGGATGAAAAATGAGGTTTACGTTCAAACCTGTTCAAAACGCTGGACCGGGACCACGAAGAGTGTGGCGCGTTTTTCATTGGACGCCAGCGGAGGGAGGCTGTTGCGGACGATTTGGATGGCTTCGTCCACCTGTTCGTCTTCCACGCCGAGCAGCATGGTCACGACGCCGCTCCGCATAAAACCGCCTGTGGAGGCAACCCGCGTGACACGGAAATTGCTTGCCGTGAATGCCTGCGTAAGTTTGTCGGCGTCGTGGTCTTTGATGATGACGATGATCATTTTCATGGCGGTTTCTCCTCAATCAAATCTGTTCAAACCTTTCAACGGGTAAAACAAACACTGTGGCGCCGCCGACCGTCACTGGCACGGGTGCGGGCATGGGCATGGGTGAGCCTTCGAGTGGAAGGGTCATGTATTCAATCCGCTGGCGGCACGCGGTTTGGAGGGCATCCAACGCGGCCTGTTCTTTGGTTTCAGGCAGGCCGATCAACAGCGTGGCATTGCGGCGTCCGAGAAATCCGCCTGCGCTGGAGAGAAAGGTAACAGATGCGCCGATCTCATGCAATGCGCGCGTGGCAATGTCCAAATCCTGTTCCTGGACGACAGCCATCAGCAAAAGGTGGACGTGAGAATTATTCATAAACGTCTCCTCATGGAATCAAAACAAATTATAGACAATAGTATACAGGATACTGGCGATAGCACAAGTAATCAGCATTACCGGCAGGCCGCGCTTGTTCCAAATCGTTGACGTGATCGGCGTGCGGGTTTTTTCCGAAAGCGTGGTCACGATGATGTTGGCAGTGGAGCCGATGATCGTGCCGCTTCCGCCGAAACCCGCACCGAAGGCCAGCGCCCACCACAGCGGTGTGATGTCCATGCCGGTTTCGCCGAGTCCCCTGATCACCGGGATCAAGGCAATTGTGATGGGGACATTATCAACCACCGCGGAAAGCACGGCGACGATCCAGATCAGGCAGACGCCAAACAGCACAGGCGGGATGCCGGAAAACCGTTCCAACAAGCCGATAATTGCTTCCAATACACCGGCAGACTCCAACCCGCCAACCATCACGAAGAGCGCACCGAAGAAAATGAGCACGCTCCATTCGATGCGCTTGAGCGTTTCAGCAAGATCGGGCTGTATCCAGACCAGTGCAATTGCCGCGGCGCTGATTGCAACAAGCGATGGGCTGACGTGCAAGGCATGATGAAAGAAGAAGAATAAAATTGCCCCGCCCAGGACGATCAATATGCGGCGCGCGGTTGGCGGGTCGTTGAGAGTCTCTGCGGGGTTAAGTTTCATGATCGCTTTGACACTGCGCGGGCGTTTGGATAATTCCTTTCGGAAGAGATGGCGCAGGAGAAATAATGCGCCTGCCCAGGCAAATAACACAATCGGCAGTGAATAGACCAGGAAGTCGTTGAAGGAAAAACCCGCCGCAGAACCGATCAACACGTTGGGCGGATCGCCGATCAGGGTGGCAACGCCTCCCGTATTGGACAGGAGAGCTTCGGCCATCAGGAAGGGAAGCGCGCTGATGCCCAGGATTTCACTGATCAAGATCGTGACGGGTGCGATGATCACAACCGTGGTGACGTTATCGAGGAACATGGCGAGAACGGTGGTGACAACGCTCAGTAACACGAACAAACGGGCCGGTTTCCCGTGCGAGGCGCGCGCCGCAAGCACCGCAACATACTCGAAGAAGCCGGTCGGCTCGAGCATGGCAACGAGTGCCATCATGCCGAGCAGGAGTCCCAGCGTGTTGAAATCAATCGCTTTGAGGGCGGCCTCCTCCGAATAAAAGCCGAGGAGTTTTCCCAGGCTCACCATCAACACTGCGCCCGCGATGGCAGTGATGGAACGGTTGATTTTTTCGGAAAAGATGAGGATCAGGCTTCCAAAAAAGATGATGGTTGAAAGAAGCGCGGCAATGATCGTCATTTCTCCACCTTCTGCCACGCGGAGAGGATGGCGACACCGATGTCCACGCGGGAGGTGATGCCTGTCAATTTCCCGTCCTTTGAAATGACCGGCATATCGTGCAGGTTGTGTTGCAGCATCAGGGCATAGGCGCGCAGCAGGCCGCAATCCTCGTCAACCGTGATGGCGGGACTCATCAAGGTCTTGACGGCTTTATTCAGGGTCTTCGCGGATGGACGCGTATCTTCCACTGCCCCGAAATCGTGGACAAAGTCCACGTCCGCGACGAAACTGACGAAATCGGGTAGTTCGAGCGTAAGCAGGTCGCGCATTCCAATTACGCCAACGGGCTTTTCGTCATCGTCCACAACGGGTAATAAACCGATATGTTTTTTGACGATGATCTTTGCGGCTTCAAGTATGGTGGCGTTGGCGTGGATGGAAACGACATTGCGTTTCATACAGGATGTTACGTTCATACAATCTCCAAATTACAAATTAGTGACGGGCACTTTTCTGCGAGTGTTTCTTTCAATTTCTATTTTAACCACAAAAGCCGCCAACCCGGCCATTCTTGAAATGGCGGTTGCCTGTTTGTAAACGACCGGTTATCCGAGCAGATACAGCGCGAAGATCGAACCGATGTACATGACGATCAGCGCAAGCCCGTCCCACGAGAAGCGGTATGGGGTTCGCGGCGAGGCGCGGTACATCAGGCTGATGATGACCACGCCGGTCATCATCATGGCCATGACTGCCGCGAAGCCGTTGGCATTGGTAAGCGACGCCCAAAAGTTGGCCCTGCCATCGGCAAGATCATAGATTGCCAGCAGAAGGATGTTGAACAGGTTGCTTCCAAGCACGTTGCCAATCGCCAGGTCAATTGCGCCGAGGCGGATGGCCGCAAGGCCGGCGGCGATTTCAGGCAGAGACGTGGATGCCGCCAAAAACAAGTTGCCGACGAAACTGCGCGAAAGCCCTGTCGCGGCGGAAAGCCGGTCACCGATGAAAGAGAGCCAGACGCCAAGCACAATGACAGCGAGTGCGCTCGAAATAAAAACAACATAAGCCTTGCGGGCGGAAATCTCGGCATAATCCTGTTCTTTGGCTTCCTGGGCAAGCACTTCTCCCATGCGCTCCTTTTCCAGACCGGCAATCATTTTTCCGCCGACGGCATACAGGATGGCGATGGCAATGCTTAGAAAGCCAATACCCAGCACGCCGAATCCGTTCACCACTGGGCCGATTAAAACACCCATTGCCACCAGGCCGAGCAGGAGCACACCCAAACCACCTGAGAGGATGTGCACATCCTGCGCTTTTGCGAGCACGCGCCCCGGCTGATAAGCCAAATCCATCACGGCGATCAACATCAGGTTAAAGAGACAACTTCCCATCACCGCGCCGGCGGCAAGGTTCGGCTCTTTCAGCCAGGTCACAGCCGAGACTCCCGATGCCAATTCCGGCAGGGACGTGATGCCGGCGATGAGGATCGCTCCAATCCAGGCGCGTCCCAGCCCGGTCTTTTCAGCGATGACGTCGCCATATTTAGAGAGCAGGGAGCTTGCCAGAATGATTAATGCGGCACAAATGATGAATTCGATCCAGATCATGCTATCCTCCAATCTGACGTTGATGCAAGCCATACAAGTGTCCGATGCAAGACACAGGCACGGTAAGGAAGGAAATGATTGTGGGTACTGCGTGTGTGATATTCGAATGAAAATCCCTTAATTTTTTATACCATGAACTTTTTTGGTTAAGATTAATTTTCCCTCAAGGGCAGTTTAGTTTCAAACATGCAAACATCCCGCAAAATATTGCGGGATGTTTTTTGAAAAAGTTGAATGCAGAGCTACATTTCAACCACGCACAGTGCGATGTCTGTGACCGTCACATTTTCGCCGTTTGAGAAAGTGATCACGGTTCTATCGTGTGCGCGAACGACCGTGAGTCCCTTGTATTTGATCGTGACAGGCCAGGGGAATAAATTCTTTCCTTCAAGCCGAACTTGCCGCGGCGAGAGTATTCTCACGCCGAGTGTTTCCAAAAACAGGCCGACGGGGGCGAGTCCATGCAGGGAATTGCGTTCGCCGATGCCCCCGCCTTTTTCGGCGTGATAGCGCTGGTAGAACGATCGGTTTTGTTTCAGGTTTTGGATCACGGCATTCATCAAATGAGCGGTCAGGCGTGCGGCCTCGGCGCGGAATCCATAAGCGAGCAGGCCTTCGCCGATCAACGTGTTCCAGGGGAGATGAACGCTCATCGAAACGGTATCTGCTTCGGGGTCGGGTGGAAGCGGGAGGGATGGGAATCCAAAGGGGCGGTCGAATCGTTCCGCATCCAGAAGCGAACGTCCAATCATTACCTGCGCGTGTTGAACATCCGGGACATGAGCCCAGAGCGGGAGCGCGAGGGTCAGGTCTTCGCCGGTCATGTCCACGATCTTGACGATGACTTTGTCCTTCTCTTCGAGGCCGCGCACGCTGATGCGGCTGATAGCGTTGAACACTTTTTGACTGGTTGCCACGAGGCCGCCGCTGTGCCATTGGAATTGATGACTTTCGATGACTTCCACGTTTCCGCCGGACTTGGCAAAAAATTCGCTGATCTCAACTTCGGGCCGCTTCGCCGCTGGACTTTTGGTCTGCACCTCGATTAACAAGCGGACCGGCGTCTCGGACTCAAACTTCGGACGCAGATTGCCCGCGCCTTTTCGTTTGGCGATGACCTTGCCGGTTTGCGTAACGCCGGTCTCGCGGTCGCGATAAGCGTAGAAACCGTTGCGCGCGTTCCAGCTTGTGTTGATGGATGCTTTGAGCGTTTCGGCTTGTGCCCGGATGAGCGCGGTCTCTTCATCGGGCTTGCCGAGTCTCTTCGCGATCTGAATGAGACACTGCGCTTCGCGGTACAACATCGCTTCGAGCGAGGGACTGTGGACGAGTGAGATATTCAAACCCTGCGACCACGGATGCCACACGTCGAAGATGGGATTATCTTCAAAGCCCGTTTGCAGGATGTGATCCCATTCGGGCGCGCCGTCGCGATTGCGGTCGTGTTCGGCTGAGAACCATGACCAGAAGAATTTCACCAGTTTGGAAAAATTTTCAGCGAGGAAGGTTTCGTCCTGCGCGGCCTGGTAATATTTCCAGGTGAGGCTGGCAAGGATGGGCGCGGCGAGCAGTTTTCCACGTTGCGCGGCGAGGCCGGTCTTGTGGTCTATCTCGTTGTTCTCGCCCTGGCTGGCGAGGAAGTTGGCGAGCAGGCCTTTCATCAAATGCGGTGCGCCCGGCAGGATGCTGGAAATGTAATAGCTTTCCAGCGGGGACTGACCGTTCCACGAGGGCGGGTAATCGGTGCCGTCGCCTTTGCGCGAGTAACCGTGATCGGAATGGCGCGCCTGCACAAAGGATGGATATTTCAGGTTGCCGTTTTCGGGGAAGAATAATCCCAGCGCGGCTTTTTGGCTGAACGCCAGCGCGGCGTCCCAGTCTGTGTCGCCGGTGCGGATGTCAATCACGTGCGCGGCGTCGAGGATTTCGATGCGGGCGCGTTCGGCTTCCCACGGACGCGCGGCGGTGTGGCGCGCCAGTTCAAACGAGGCAGGAATGGTTTCGAGCGCGGCCTCCGCAAAGGTGAGTTGGCGCGTCGCACCGGGACCCAGCTCGAGGTCCAGCATGAGCGAGGGGTGAGGGCCGGGACCGTGTTTGGGGCCGCCAGTCATAAAGATGACGGGGATCAGTCCGCCGGTTTGTCCAGCCAAAATATTGACGAGTTGTTGTTGGGTGGGGGTCAGGGATTGGCCGTCGAGCGGGGATAGCAGTCCGCACACTTCGAGGTGAATTTGCCGCGTGGCTGTGCTTCGGTTGGCGAGGGTCACGCGTCCCGCGACGGCGTGTGATTCGGGAATCCAGAATTCGGTCGTGACGGCCAGGTTTTCAATTGGAACAAAATCGAGCGCGGCGAGGTTGGGATAGAAGCGCCGCAGGCGCGGTTTGGAGACAAATGTGTTCGGGTCCGTGACCGAGCTGCCGTTTTCGGTGAAGCGCAGGAAGAGACGCATCGAGCGCGCCCGCAAGCCGAACGTTGTGCGCAAGCCGACGGCGGCGGGTTCGGATGCGCCTATCTCCACCTCCCAGATGTGGTCGTTGACGTAATCGGGTTTGCTAAGGCGTGCATCCGCCGCAAGTGTCAGGTACAGCGGGTCGCCGGGGCCAAGAGACCATTCGCGCATGGGTATATTGTACGGGCAGAACGGCGGGAGGTCAAAGGGTATAATTTAGTTTGAGAGTTGGATTGTTTGGTAGTTGGATGGTTGAGCGATTGAACGGCAAAACCGGGAACTGATAACGTAATTTTGGTTATGATAGAATAAAAAATGATGGCTCAACAAATTCGCTGGACGGTTCAAGACAGATTTGGAAACAGCATTTACCTGACCCAGGAACGATGGGAGCATATCATTGAGGCGATCAACCATCCTGAAATGGAAGACTACGAGGATGAATTGATGGAGACCATTCAAAAAGGCACTCGCAAGCAAGATCCGCTGAACCCGCAAAAGTATCGTTATTCCTGCAGGTTTGATAATTTACCGCAGGATAATACTCATATCGTTGCCATTGTGTTGTTCAGGCTCTATGAACGGGGGATAGGCGAGATTGAATCGCACAACTTTATTGTGACTGCCTACCAGAAAGAGATAGGGTAGTAATATGAACCAACCAACCATGAATTACGATGAAACCAGCGACACTTTATATATTTCGTTTGCCCCCGGCGAAAAAGCGACGGGGATCGAACTGAATGATCACATTCTGTTGCGAATTGACAAAGAGAAACGCCAAGCCATTGGCGTTACATTTTTGAATTATTCGATCCTGGCGCAAAAAGCGGACTTTGGCCCGCGTAGTTTGCCGTTGACGGGACTTGCCCAGTTATCTGATGAATTGCGCGCGATTGTCGTGGATATTTTGGAAAGTTCCCCCGTCAAAGAAATCCTGTCGCTTTCAACTTATACGCCTTCGGTTTCAGAAGCAATTCCGATCACATTGCTTCACCTGCCAGCGCCACAAACAAGCGCGGCCTGAAGAAGATGTTCATCTTGCGGAATCCCCCGTTGCCCCCGCATTTCGGGGGCAACCGTTCACTATCGCCAAACGGACCATAAGACTACTTGACCAGAGGACTAGGAGACTAACATGACCGGCCTTTATTTCGAGGAATTTTCTGCAGGCCAAAAGATCGAAACCGTCGGGCGCACATTGAGCGAAGATGCAATTTTCACGTTCGCGGGTCTCACGGGCGACTACAACCAGATCCATACCGACGCGGAATTCAGCAGGAAAACCCAGTTCGGCCAACGCATCGCACACGGACTTCTGGGTTTATCCATTGCAGTAGGTCTGATCATGCGGACAGGCAAACTTGAAGGCACAGTGCTGGCCTTCCGCGAAATCAACGAATGGAAATTTGTGAAACCCTTTTTTATCGGCGATACCGTCCATGCCGTGCTGACCATTACCGAAACCAAAGCCCTGCCGCGCATCGGCGCCGGCGCATTGACCGCATTGGTCGAAGCCAGGAATCAAAACGACGAAGTGTGCCAGCGCGGTTCGCTGAATTTGCTGGTGTTGAGTAAACCTGAAGAAAAATGAATAACGACGACAATGACCGCATTCGCAGACTTTTGAGGTCCGAAGAGGAGACGCGTGCCGATGTGGAACCGCCTCCTCCTCCGCCCGAGCCTGATCCCACGCCATTGGCACGCCCGGCCCTCGACAAAGACAACATGCCATTGCCTCGCCGCGTGGACGAGATCGACATGGACGGGACGCGCGTCACGCGCGCCGCGTACGAGCCGACAACCGGTCGTAAGGCCGCGTCAATACGCGCCACGATCCCCCCGCCTGAACAGGTCCCTGCCATCCGCCTGAACAAGATCAACTGGCGCAGTAATTGGGGCTGTTTTCTGCGCGGCTTGATCGTGCTGGCATTCGTCTTCATTGTTGTTTCACTTTGCGCCGGTTCATACCTGATCTATCAATATTATTCGATTGCCAGCACCCTGCCCGAAATCGGGGATTTGCAGGAACGCGCCTCGCAGTTTGAAACGACGCGCATCCTCGACCGGAACGGTCAACTGCTCTATGAAATCCTCGACCCGAACGCGGGCCGCCGCACTTACATTCCGCTCGAGGATGTTTCGCCCAACCTGGTCGCGGCCACCATCGCCACCGAGGACAAGGAGTTCTACCAGCACCCCGGCTTCGACCTGTTCGCCATGATCCGCGCGCTCTGGCAGAACTACCAGAGCGGGGGCACGGTATCGGGCGCGTCCACGATCACGCAGCAACTGGCGCGCGCGCTTTTGCTCTCGCCCGAAGAACGCGCCGAACGGACGTACACGCGTAAAGCGCGTGAGATCATCCTTGCGGCAGAGATCACACGCCGCTACACAAAGGATGAAATCCTTGAGCTGTACATCAACGAAATTTATTACGGCAACCTCGCCTACGGCGTGGAAGCCGCGGCTGAGACTTATTTCGGCAAATCCGCGAAAGACCTGACGCTTGCCGAGGCATCCTTTTTGGCGGGCTTGCCGCAATCACCTGCGGTGTACGATATTTACACCAACCCCGAAGTGACCTTGATCCGCCAGCAACAGGTGTTGGTGCTGATGTTCGAGTTGAGCCAGACGCAGGGGTGCATCCAGGTCAGCAATAGCACCGAGCCGGTGTGTGTTGATCCCATCGCGGCCACGGACGCGGCCAACGCAATGAAGGTCTATTCGTTTCGCCCGCCATCTTTCGATGCGCGTTACCCGCACTGGGTCAATTTCGTGCGCGAACAACTCGAAGCGCAATACGACGCGCAGACGATTTACCGTTCAGGCTTCACGGTCTACACCACGCTCGATCCTGTTTTGCAGGATCAGGCACAGCAGATGGTCACCGCGCAGATCGCGGCCATGACCGATAAAAACGCGAAGAACGGCGCGCTGGTTGCCATCAAACCGTCCACGGGTGAAATTCTCGCCATGGTCGGTTCGCCGGATTTTTACAACTCGGCCATTTCAGGGCAGGTTAACATGGCGAACAGTCCCACTCGCCAGCCGGGATCGTCCATCAAGCCCATCACTTATGCTGCCGCTTTTGAAAAAGGCTGGACGCCATCCACGCTTATTTGGGATGTGCCAAGCGAATTCCCGCCCTCCGGCGACCCGAACGATACGCGCGAGCCGTACGCACCGGTCAATTATGACGGCCGGTTCCATGGGCCTGTCACGGTGCGGGTTGCGCTCTCCAATTCATTTAACGTTCCTGCCGTCAAAACATTGAACTTCGTCGGCATTTACGACAACCCGAACACCCCTGAAAAAGACGGCATGATCGCCATGGCTGAACGGCTTGGCATCACGTCGTTCACGCGGAATGATTATGGCCTTTCGCTCACCCTCGGCGGCGGCGACGTGAGCCTGCTCGACATGACCTCCGCATACTCGGTATTTGCCAACTCTGGTCAACGTATGCCGCCGGTTGCCATTCTCAAAATCACCGATTACAAGGGCAACCTCATCTACGAATACACACCGCAGGCAGGCGGGCAGGCCATTCGCCCGGAACATGCCTACCTCATCTCGTCCATCCTTTCAGATAACAACGCCCGCTCGTGGATGTTCGGATCGAACTCGCTTCTCAATCTTTCGTTCACGGTCGCGGCGAAGACGGGAACCACCAACGACTTCCGCGATAACTGGACGCTCGGCTACACTCCCGATCTCGTCACAGGCGTTTGGGTTGGCAACGCAGATTACACGCCGATGGTCAACACAACCGGCTTGAGCGGCGCGGCCCCGATCTGGTCGCAGTTCATGGAATTTGCAGTTCCCTATGTGACGGGCGGTAATCCCTCCTGGCTTGCGCGTCCATCCGGGATCATGGACAAGGTTGTGTGTTCGCTTTCGGGAACGGAACCATCCAACTGGTGCAAAGGCCAATACACCGAAATCTTCGCCTCCGATCAACCGCCTTTGCCTCCCGGCCAGGATTTGATCCGCCGCATCAAAATAGACCTGTGGACCGGACTGCAAGCCTCCGACGCATGCAAAGGCCCTGCGGAAGATCAGAACGTTTTGAACGTTACGGATCAATCGGCGCGTGACTGGCTTGATACCGGCGCGGGCCGTGACTGGCTCGACCGAAACGACCTGCCGCGCAATCCGTTCTATGCGCCGGAGCGTGAGTGCCGCGCCGACGATCCATACCCGGTCATTGATTTTGCTTTGGATGATGGACAGGCCGTCACGTCATCTGTGTTGGAGATCAAGGGTTCTGCGTACGCGGATGGCGGGTTCAAACGCTGGAGATTGGAATATGGCCTCGGGACCGAACCAGATTCATGGTCCGGTTTGAACGAGAGCCAGAACCCTGTCAAAGATGGGACGCTGTTTGTGTGGGACTTGTCCGCAGTTCCAAACGGGACCATTACTTTACGCCTGACTCTCGTGGGCGAGAGGACCGAAGTTGACGAACGCGTCCATCTGACCCTCAGCCTGCCCACGCCAACCGTGCCTTCTGCCACGCCGACAGTCACTCCGTTTCCCACCGACACCCCGACAGCGATTCCGCCAACGGACATTCCAACCGATACGCCGACTCTGACCCCATTCCCAACCGACACCCCTACGGAGACAGAGACTCCTGCTCCTACCCCCTGAAAGGGAATCTATGCGCTTTGAAGATTTAAGCTGGATGGACGTGGAAGAATATCTCAAGCATGAAGACCGCCTCATGCTTGTTCTCGGCGCGTGCGAGCAACACGCATACCTGAGCCTGCTCACAGACATCAAAATCCCGCTTGCACTCGCCGATGCGGCTTCACAACAGACAGGTGTGCTCGTCGCGCCGCCGCTCAACTTTGGCATCTCGCCGTATTTCCTGGGTTACCCCGGCACATTGAGTCTCGGCGTGAACACCATGATCGCTGTTGTTGAAGATATTGTCCGTTCGGCGCATCGTCACGGGTTCCAGCGGATTTTGGTGATCAACGGCCATGGCGGTAACACGCCTGCAAAACATCACCTGCATGTGGTCAACAACGATTTGCCCGATCTGCGCCTGGATTGGTACGACTGGTGGATGTCTCATTCCATCGAGGCGGTTGCGATTGAACACAACCTCAAGCCGACCCACGCCAACTGGCTGGAGGCCTTCCCCTTCACGATTGTCGGCGAACTGCCTGCCGGGCCGAAAGTGCCGCCGCGTGTGCCGGGCGCGATCCTCGACGCAAAGACCGCGCGGGAAGTCTACGGGGATGGCTCATTCGGCGGGCCGTACATTGCCAGCGAGCAAATCCAGCACCAAATGTTCGCCGCCGCGCTGGAGGATATTTTGGCGATGCTGAAGTTTGAGTAATTCACCGAGACGGAGGCAGGTTGAGGGTCCGGGTTTGATGCGGGGATAAGTCCGCAAGAATCTCAAGCGAAAAATGCTTGACTTTCATCTAATTCGGCGTATAATTTTCATCGTTGGATGGTAAAAACCGAGCAAAAACCAGCAAGCGCTTGAGAAAATAGTCTCAAAGCGCTTGCCTTTGTTTGTCTCTGATATAAGCCGACTACACGCTATAGAGACAAGGCTCGGAGCGTAAATTATTTGTTTTACTAGGAGAGGACCAGTGGAAACTAAAGGACTGACCGCACTCCGTATCAGCCTCGCTTCGCCCGAAACGATCATGTCGTGGTCGTACGGTGAGGTGCTCAAGCCCGAAACGATTAACTACCGCCGCCTCCGCCCGGAGAAAGACGGGTTGTTCTGCGAGGCCATCTTTGGCCCCACCCGTGACTGGCAATGTTACTGCGGCAAATACAAGAACCCCCGCTATAAAGGCATCGTCTGCGATAAATGCGGCGTGGAAGTGACTCGCGCCGCGGTGCGCCGTGAACGCATGGGCCACATCACGCTGGCCACACCCGTTGCGCACATCTGGTACACGCGCCGCATTCCCTCACAGTTGGGCATGTTGTTGGACATTTCCCGCCGCAACCTGGACCGCGTGTTGTACTTCGCACAATACATCGTCACCTACGTTGATGAGGAAGCCCGCAAGAAGGCCCTGCAGCGCCTCGAGGATGAAATCTCCGTCTCCGAGCGCGAGCAGGCCGCGGGTGTCAATGCCCGGATCGCCGAGGTCAAGACCAAGCGCGATCACAAGTTGAACGAACTCACCCAGAAGCGCTCCACTCTCGAGCAGAGCTATGACGAGAAGATCGCCGAGGAAATGGACCCGATCATCAAGGAAGGCCAGAAGCTGGAGAAACTGCTTCAAGGCCAGATGGGTGAACCCGCCAAGAAAACGATCATTTTTGAGCTGGCAGGTGAGAAGATCCTTGACGCAGGGGACAAGGTCAATTCCAAACACATTACCCACGTTCAGAAGAGCGCGCAGAAGAAACTTGAAACCCTTGAAAACGAACTCAAGGACAAGAAACAGCGCGAGCTGGATGAACTCAAGACCCAGGCCGCAACCATCAAAGCCCAGGCCGATCAGGAGATGGAAGGCCTGCGAAGCGAGCTGGAAAGCCAGACATCCGTTTCCTCGAATCAGAACTCGCGCATGCGTGACGAGTTGCTGGAACTGCGCCCGTTTACCTTCATCAGCGAAATCCGCTACCGCGAATTGAAACAGCGTTGGGGACAGGTCTTCCGTGCCGACATGGGTGCCGAAGCCTTCTTCGACGTTCTCGAACGCCTCGATCTCGACAAACTTTCCGAGGAACTCTGGCACGAAGTCCGCACGACGAAGAGCAAGCAGAAACGCAAGAAGGCGACCACTCGTTTGAAGGTCGTCGAGGCCTTCCGCCGTTCGGGCAACAGCCCGGCGTGGATGATTTTGACCGTCCTGCCCGTGATCCCGCCGGACCTGCGCCCAATGGTGCAGTTGGACGGTGGCCGCTTCGCGACCTCCGATCTCAACGATCTGTACCGCCGCGTGATCAACCGCAACAACCGCCTGAAGAGATTACTCGAACTCGGCGCGCCGGATGTCATCATCCGCAACGAAAAGCGCATGTTGCAGGAAGCAGTGGACAGCCTCATTGACAATTCACAGCGCGGCAAGGCGCTTTCCCGCCGCGGCCGCCGCGAGCTTAAGTCCCTGAGCGATATGCTCAAAGGCAAGAAGGGCCGCTTCCGCCGCAACCTGCTTGGCAAGCGCGTGGACTACTCCGGCCGCTCCGTGATCGTGGTTGGCCCGCAGTTGAAGCTGAACCAGTGCGGTTTGCCCAAGAGCATGGCGCTCGAACTTTACCGTCCGTTTGTGATCGCCCGGCTCGTACAGAACAATTACGCCGCGAATGTCAAAGGTGCGCGCCGCCTCATTGAGCGCAACAGGCCTGAGGTCTGGGAAGCGCTCGAGGGCGTGATCGGTGAACGTCCGGTTTTGCTGAATCGTGCGCCCACCTTGCATCGTCTCGGTATCCAGGCGTTCGAGCCGATCCTGATCGAAGGCTCCGCGATCCAATTGCACCCGCTCGTCACCACCGCCTTCAACGCGGACTTCGACGGCGACCAGATGGCCGTGCACGTGCCGCTCTCACAGAAGGCCGTGCAGGAAGCGCGTGAGTTGATGCTGGCTTCCAAGAACCTGCTCAAACCCGCCGACGGCGAACCGATCATTTCACCGTCCAAGGATATGGTGCTTGGCGTTTACTACCTGACGATGGCGCAGAAGGCCGCACACCGCGGCGATGGACGTGCTTTCTCAGACATGGACGAAGTGGAACTCGCCTACGCCCTCGACCAGGTGGAAGTGCACAGCGAAATCAAAATGCGTGCAATGACCTGGTATGACGAAAAAGGCGACCGCCTGCCCGAGGCTGAATACCGCGTCATCAACACAACCGTCGGCCGCGTACTCTTCAACCGCGTCCTGCCCGAACAAGTGCAGTTCGTGAATGAAAAACTCGACAAGGGCGGCGTGAAGGACTTGATCGCCGAAGTCTACGAACTTTGCGGGCAGGAAGTCACTACCAATGTAGCCGACAACGTGAAGACCATCGGTTTTGAGTTCGCCATGAAATCCGGCACCACATTGGCCGTGGCTGATATTTCCATTCCACCGGAACGCAAAGGCATCATTGAAGATGCGCTCAAGGGAGTGGAAGTGGTCCTGCGTGATTTCCGCCGCGGTCTGCTCACTGAACAGGAGAAGAACGAACGTGAGATCCAGATTTGGCAGGACACCACCGAAAAGGTGGGCGATGCCGTCAAGAAACACATGGACCCGGATGGCAACCTCTCGACGATGGCAACCTCCGGCGCGACCAAAGGCGGTTTCTCCACCATTTCACAGCTGGCCGGCATGCGCGGTCTCATGGCCGATCCTTCCGGGCGCATCATCCCGATGCCGATCCGTTCCAATTTCCGCGAAGGCCTCACGGCGCAGGAATATTTCATCTCCACACACGGCGCGCGCAAGGGCCTCGCAGATACAGCCCTCCGTACCGCGGACGCCGGGTATCTCACCCGCCGCCTCGTGGATATTGCACAGGACATCATCATCAACGAACATGACTGCGGAACACGCGACGGCGTATGGATCCGCAAGGCCGATGATGTTGCAGGACAGGCAATGAGCAGCCGCATGTACAGCCGTCTCGTGGCCGAGCGCGTGCTCGACCCGAAGACCGGCGAAGTGCTGGCCGAATACAACGATGAAATTACGCACGACCTCGCCCGCAAGATTGCCTCCGCGGGCGTGACGGAAGTCAAAGTCCGTTCACCGATGACCTGCGAACTGACCCACGGCATCTGCGCCAAATGCTACGGCATTGACCTGGGCCGCGGCGACATGGTGGAACTCGGTTCCGCAGTCGGCATCGTAGCCGCCCAATCCATCGGCGAGCCTGGCACACAGCTTACCCTCCGCACCTTCCACACCGGCGGTGTGGCCGCCGGCGGCGCCGACATCACCACAGGTCTCCCACGTGTGGAGGAACTCTTCGAAGCGCGCAAGCAGCCGAAAGGTGAAGCCATCGTCGCCGAGATCGGCGGCGTGGTGCGCGTGGTCATGTCCGAAAAATACGCCGATTTGCGCGAAGTCCGCATTGAACATGCCGAAATGGTGCACGATGAATACGCCATTCCTGAAGAATGGAAATTTGTTGCCAAGGATGAATCCGAGATCAAAGCCGGTGACATCATTGCCACCAAAGACAAGGCCACCATCACAGCCCAGCATGGCGGACGCGTGGCCGTCGAAAAGAAACAACACAAGATTATCGTCTCCTACGAACAGCGCGAAGAGAAGATCGAAGAGATCCCCACAACCGCCCGCCTGCTCGTCAAGGACGGCGCGCACGTGGAAGCAGGCCAGCCGCTCACGGAAGGCTCCCTCAACCCTCACCGGGTGTTGAAGATCCAGGGACGCGAAGCCTGCCAGATGTACCTCATGACCGAAGTGCAGAAGGTGTATCGCTCACAAGGCCAGAACATCCACGACAAACACTTCGAAGTCATCATCCGCAAGATGTTGAGCAAGGTGCAGGTCACTCGCCCCGGCGACACGAAATACCTGCCCGGCGACGCGGTGGATCGTCTCGAGATCCGCAGGATCAATGAACAGTTGCTGGCCGAAGGCAAGCAACCCGCCAAGTTCAGCGAAGTCCTGCTCGGCGTCACCAAGGCCTCCCTCAGCACCGACTCGTTCCTCTCGGCCTCCTCGTTCCAGCACACCATCAAAGTGCTGGCAGGCGCGGCCATCGGCTCAACCACCGATCCGCTCTTCGGCCTGAAAGAGAACGTGATCATCGGCAAGCTCATTCCCGCGGGCACGGGCTTCGTGCCGGATCGCTTCAAGAATGGCGATGAATCCGGTGCGGCATCGCAGTGGACGGAACTCTCCGACACCACCGCGGGCGACTAACTGTACGGCGAGATTAATCTCGCTCTACCCTCAAACAATAGAGACGCCAGATAATGGCGTCTCTTCTTTTGTAATCCGACCATGCTTCACACCGTTTCAAAGAAACCCATTGGACTCCCCACCCGCGGCAAAACTGCCTCAAACAGACTCCGCCGCGTCGACAACTTTATCCTGCTCTACGAGCTATCGCTTCTTTCGCGGACCGAGGGCCTGTTTGCCCCGCATCTTCGATCAGATCAAAATGAAAGATGCGGGGTTGCGCGTTCCCTGTTCATTGACCTCGGCTATGGCTTTGACGCGCGCACCACGCTCGAATCAGCCGCGCGCTTCCGCCGCGTGAATCCCAATCTCCCGATCCTCGGTGTTGAAATTGACCAGGAACGCGTCGAGGCCGCGCTCCCTTTTGCGGACGAGATCACACACTTTCGGCTGGGAGGATTTAACTTGCCTTTGCTGGCAGGCGAATCGGTCAGATTGATGCGTGCCTTTAATGTCCTGCGTCAATATGAGGAGAAGGATTTCCTCCCGGCGTATGAACGTCTCATGCAATACGTCCTGCCGGGCGGGTTGATGATCGAAGGGACGTCGAATCCGTTTGGAAGTATTTGGGTGGCGAACCTTGCAAGGAAAGAAGAAAGCGATGCCCTGAGGCTCTCGAAGGGAGGAAAGAACGGCGCATGGCAGTTCGAGTCATTGGTGTTTAGCACTAACTTTCGCATGGGATTCGACATTACGGACTTTCAAGCGGTGTTGCCGAAAAACCATATCCATCATGTGGTGCGGGGCGAACCGATCTTTGATTTCTTCGAGGCGTGGAAACGCGCCGCGGCGGAAACATCTCGTGTAAAGACTTTTGGCTTGCGGCAATGGTTTGTCGCATCGGCTGAGTCGCTGGCGCAAAAAGGATATAAAATAAACCTGCAAAGGAAATTTTTGTCGAAAGGGTGGCTGATCTGGGAGCAATGAGGAAATAAAAATAGCGGTTACGGAACAAGTGTTGTACGGGAAACGTTTTTAAAAATATTGGTTGGGCCGCTAAAGTCATGGACAAGGAGCAAGCATGTTGTCTTCCAATCGTGTTTCTCTGTTTTTCATTGTCTTGTTGTTGAGTGCTTTGGCCTGTGTTGCGCCAGCCGCTTCCACCCCGGATTCAAACGCCCTTGGCACCATGGTAGCTGAGACCGTGATCGCGGCGATCACCCAATCTCTGCAACCGCAATTACATACGCAGACACTCATCCCGAATACTTTGACGCCCACCCTCACGTTCACGCCCGAAACCCCAACACCGACTCCGACCCAAACCTCAACGCCGACACCCACCTTTACCTCAACGCCTGAAGTGCCGCTCGTCAGTGTGTCGGTTGCCACGAATTGCCGGAACGGCCCCGGGAAAGTGTATGACTATGAAGGCGCGTTGCTGGTTGGGGAAATTGCCGAAGTGTTGGCGCGCGACCCAACTGGAAACTACTGGTACATCCGCAACCCGGATTCTGCGGGAAATTTCTGCTGGCTTTGGGGGAAATACGCCACATTGATCGGGAATGCCGCGATCCTGCCTGTTTACACGCCCCCACCCACACCCACGCCGACGTTTACGCCCAATCCAACATTTACCTTTACGCCTTCGCCCGATTTCGACGCATCCTACGCCAGCTTGGATACCTGCACAGGCTGGTGGGTGGAAGTCAAGTTGAAGAACACAGGCTCGATCCTGTTCAAGTCCGTGGGGATTACTGTAAAAGATACCATCACCGATGTGACGCTCTCCAATTTGACGGATGGTTTTATTGACATCAACGGTTGCCTCACTTCCATTTCAAAAGACACGTTGGAGCCGGGTAAGACTTACGTGATCAGCGCTCCTGCCTTTACCTACAATCCAACCGGGCACCTGATCCAGGCCGCGATCACGTTGTGTTCCAATACGGGACAGAGCGGCACTTGTATCACGAAGAAGACTGAATTTACCCCGTAACGAACACAGGACAGGCTTCAAAACCTGTCCTGTTTATTTATTCACACACCTTACACAGAACGTCCCGAAGGTTGCCTTTACAAACCTTGTTAAGCCGTTCAAACCTTCCCTGTCCCGTCCGGGCCAGGACGGGGCGGGGCGGTGCGTAACATCAGTTATTCATCCAACTCGCCAGCCTCGTCCGCTGAGACTTCCTTCTTCATCAGGAAATACGCGCCGGAGATGTATTCATCCACGCTCCCGCCCAGGACTTGCCCGCGCCGCGGGATCATGTTGACCACTTCCCAGCCTTCCAGTCCAAATTCACTTAAACCGGGAATATAAAAACCTTCGCTTGCCAGATCTTCATCCAGCATTTCGCCGGTCGGCAAAAAGACCATCTTGTAGCGGAAGACCCTCTGTCCCTTTTGCAGCCGCTTTTTGGCGGCATCAACCTTTCCTTGAAGTTCACGTCGTTCCTCCGCTTTGATTTCATCGAGCATTCGCTTCAGGGTGGGGGATTCCAGAACCTCTTTTGCAACGTCGCGGATTTCCCGATCTTCGCTTTGCCTGGCGCTGAGCAGGAATTCCAGCCCGCGCTTGTCGCCCAGTTTGACCAGTCCCTCGGCGGCATCGAGTTGGTTCATCCAGTCTTCGTCTTCGGCCATCAGTTCGTAGAGCGTTTCGATATCCCGCATTTGCACCAGATCGTCAATTTGTGTTCCCATGGTTGCCTCCTTGAAAGTGAATGGTTTTATTTTATCACCTCGCACTTGACGCCTTTCGCCTTTCCCCGTAAGATAAGCCCCGCAATAGAACAGATTTTCCCTCTCCCCTTGCCCCTCTCCCAATTTGGGAGAGGGGTTGGGGTGAGGGTTGTATGGAGACTCTATGGAACTTGGTGTTGTTCGCAAAATTGACATTGACCAGGAAATGCAGCAGGCGTATCTCGATTACGCCATGTCTGTTATCGTGGCGCGCGCCCTGCCCGATGCGCGCGACGGGATGAAGCCCGTTCAGCGGCGCATTTTGTACGCGATGTACGATATGGGCATCCGCGCGGACACAGCTTACAAGAAGTCCGCTCGTATCGTGGGTGAGGTGCTCGGCAAATATCACCCGCACGGGGATTCGTCTGTGTACGAAGCAATGGCGCGCCTCGCGCAGGATTTTTCGATGCGCACCATGCTCGTGGACGGGCAAGGCAACTTCGGCTCGGTGGATGGCGACCCGCCTGCCGCGATGCGTTACACCGAAGCTCGTCTTGCTGCGCCGGCAATTGACATTTTGGCGGATATCAACAAGAACACCGTTGATTTTATCGGCAACTTTGACGACACGCTCGTGGAACCATCGGTGTTGCCAGCGGCGATCCCAAATCTTTTGGTCAACGGCGCGACGGGTATCGCGGTGGGAATGGCTACGTCCATTCCGCCGCACAACCTCGGTGAGATCGTTGATGCGCTCGTGTATATGCTCGAACGCTGGGAAAAACTCGACGACATTGACGTTGAAATGTTGATGGAGTTCGTGCAAGGGCCTGATTTTCCAACGGGCGGCATGATCATTCAGGAGAAGGACGACGAGGGACTCGAGTCCGCGTATGGTTCGGGGCGCGGACGAATCACGGTGCAGGCGAAGGCACACGTCGAGGAGATGGAACGCGGCAAGAACCGGATCATCGTCACCGAATTGCCGTACATGGTCAACAAGTCCAGTTTGATCGAGCGCATTGCCGAGTTGGCGCGCGAAGGCCATCTCGAGGGACTTTCCGATCTGCGCGATGAATCCGACCGTCAGGGTATGCGCATCGTCATCGAGATGACGAAGAATGCCAATCCTGAGAGCGTCCTGCGCGATCTGTACAAACGCACACCAATGCAGACCACGTTCGGTATCAACCTGCTGGCGCTGGTGGACGGCGAGCCGCGCACGTTAACGCTAAAGGGGGCACTCCGCGTCTATATCGAGCACAGGCTGACGGTCATAAAAAGACGCGCTGAATTTGATCTGGACAAGGCCAAGGCCCGCGCACATATCCTCGAAGGATATTTGGTCGCCCTAAAGAATCTGGACGAATTAATCGGCATCATCCGCAACGCGCCGGACGTTGAAACTGCCCGGGCAAAACTGATGAAACGCTACAAGCTGACAGAGTTGCAGGCCAACGCGATCCTCGATATGCAGTTGCGCCGATTGGCCGCGCTCGAACGCAAGAAGATCGAGACCGAATACAAGGAAGTGACCGCGCTTATCAAGGAGCTTACCACTTTATTGAAGTCGCCAAAATTGATGCGCGGTGTGGTGGCGGAGGAGTTGTTGAAGGTGAAGGCCGCATACGGCGACCGCCGCCGCACACAGATCGTGGACTTGAAGAAGAACGGCAAGGGCGCGAAGGCGCTCACCACAAGAGACCTGATGCCAAAGCAGACGATTTGGATCGGCGTGACATCCGATGGGCTGGTCTCGCGCACGCACGACGAGAAGGAGCCGCGTCACTCAGGTAACGACGCGCCGCGCTGGCTGGTGAAAGCCACAACATCGGATACGATCTATTTCGTGAGCAAGCTGGGCAAGGCCGCCGCGGTGGCCGCGCATTTGATCCCTGAGGCCGCAAAACTGAGCGGAGGCTCGATGTTCCATCGCGTTTCGCCGCTGCAGGATACCGATTTATTGGCGGCAGTGTTTGCATTGCCCGCGAGTAAATCTGAATTGGGCGAAGAGACTTGCGTGCTCACAGTCACGCGCTTTGGCATAGTCAAGAAGACGTTGACGAGTGAATTGCCCGGGCCGTCGTCGCAGGCGTTTACGCTGGTGCGGGTCAATGAAGGCGACCGCCTCGGCTGGGTCGGCCTGACCGATGGAAAGAAGAAGGATATCCTGCTGGTCACCGCGCAGGGCATGGCGATCCGCTTCAAGGAAGATGATGTACGCCCGATGGGACTCGTCGCCGCGGGCGTGAACGGGATCAAGCTGGATGACAAAGACGAAGTGACCGGCGTCGAAATCCTGCCCGCCGAAGGTGAAATATTTGTGTTGACTTCCGATGGCAAAGCCAAACGGCTCGACCAAAAGGAATTCCCCGTGCAGGGACGTTACGGCAAGGGCGTCACGGTTTGGGACTTGCCCGAGAAATTGAAGATCGCAGGCACAGCCACCGGCAAACCGAACCACATGGCGACAATACATCTCAGCAAAGGCGCGGCGAAATCCACCCGTTTGGACGCGGCTGGAATCCGCAAGCGCGCCGCCACAAAAGGTGACCTGGTCGCGGAGGTCAAACCGGGCGAGGAAATCACGTCCGTGGTGGTGGGGTGGATGGCTGAGAAGTTTGTGAAGTCGGTGAAAGAGGAAGAGAAGGCGGCGAAGAAGAAGGCGGCTCCAGCCAAGAAAGAAGTGAAGAAAGCCGCGCCGAAGAAGGCTTCAAAGCCTGCTAAAAAGGCGAAGGCGAAACCAGCGAAGAAAAAGAAAAAATAATTCGTAATGCTTGTTGCATAAAAGAATTCCCGCGCTCAGGGTTAAGTACAGAGCGCGGGATTTCTTTTCGATCATATTACGGATCGCACAGATTCTGAACTACATTATCTCCATCACAGTTTCGATTGCTTTTCCTCTATTTTTGCACCGACAGATCCATGAACCACTTCGCGGCAAGAACGATGGAGATGATCGCGGTGACCAGTTCCACCCAGAACAAGGCAAGATAATCCGCGTACACGCCAAGGAAGGGCGGAATATCTGGGAAGATGGATCGGAAGAAATACATCGCCACCAGAAACCCGCTCATGTACCCGAACAGGCCCAGGTCCACGGGCATTCGATCCGTCAGCACCGCCCAAAGCAGGAACAGGTTCACGATGGTCAATCCCCACATGATCGCCATGATAAAGACCGCTGTCCACAGGGTGATGGTCGAGCGTTCCACGTGTACATCGAAGCCAAGGTATCCCTTTTCGTTGGGCGGGAGCGGGACATCCTCGATGGAAAAGCCATGATGATATCCAAAGAAATCCAACTGTGCCGGGATGCTTGTCTGGAGGCCGGCATCCAACACCAGGATCTCAAATAACGCCTTGTGCCTGTCGAAGGGATAAAGATTCGCCTCCCCTTCATAAAAGTCCACCGTTAACTCGTGAGGGAACATGCGTTTGCCCGCCTCAAACAGGATGGGGTCGGCGTCCGTACTGCTCACGTCAATCTCCAGTGGAGTGGAAAGCACCCCATCACCTGCGTCGAAACGTCCGTGCGGGGTGAAGATCAGTTCGACCACGAGATGCTCGTGTATCGCATTGACCTCCAGCAAGTGCGCATCCACCTGAATGTAACCTTCTTTCATGTGCGCGGCGTCAAAATCCTGCACATCCGAACGATGATCGCCTTCCTCATGGGCGAACGCTTGATTGACGAAGATTACCGACACAATGCAAGCGAGCATTATAAATACAACAATGCCGATTTCCTTTGGGCGAAGAGTGAGTTTCAATGTGATCTCCTTGGCTGGGATTGACGCATTATAAAACCCAATGCCCAAACCAGAACTGTCAATTTTGTGAGAATGGGGCGAACCGATTCCGTTTGTTGCCGCCCACCCTATCCGCGTTTTCCATTTTTTGGATGAACCCTGCTAATGAAATATGCCAGGGTCAACCGCGTGGAGAAGATCATGCGTCCATATCTGGAGGCGTTGGTGTGAAGGAAGTTGGTGTAATATTTTGTTCCATGAATAATCCGTTGGTTGAGTAGGACTGGGCGCTTTTCCCAGTCCGTATCGAAACCAACATGTAATAAAAACTTCCTGGTTATTGGTGGTTTCCCTGGCCCAGCCCGCCAGGGCAGGGCGATACACCCTGCAACGAACGCTTCGACAAGCTCAGCGCGCCGCACGCAGGGCTACTCAACCACCGTTCTTCCCTCTTTCTTTTCCTTCGTGATAAATCATCTCGCTCGGCATCAACGACGCGGGCAAGCCCACACTGCTCATACCGTGATACCGAATTTCAAGGATGGTATCATTGCCCCATGTCCCTGACCCAAAAGCGTGTCTTTGCCATTCTCCTTTTCGTCAGCATCATTTATTTTTCCCTTTTCATCTTCCCCAACAACACCGGCGCGAAAGACCAGATGATGATCTCGCTCTTCGAGCCGGACGAGTTCGCGCAATATCCGGTGGTGACGAAGATGCTCACACCGCGCGAAACGCTCGACAAGACCATCCTCAACTTTGTCGCCTACCGTCATTATTATTACGGCTCCACGTTTTATTTTTCCAGCGCGCTCACCATCCTGCCCATCAAACTCGCCGAAGGCCTGCGGAACACACAGCTCAACATGCTCCTCCTGCGCCAGGTCATCAGCGTCCTGCCGATGCTCGCCGCGCTCCTGCTCCTCACCTTCACCCAAACCAAATTCAATTCATACGCAAAATCCATCGCGCTGTTCGTCCTGCTCCTCTCCGTTTCCGCAGTCGTCGAAAACAACATGTGGTGGCATGTGGACAGTTTAGCGGTCTTCTTTGTGGCCCTGACTTTTTTCTTCCTCGACAAAGATGATCTGCGCTTTGGGCGTGACTTTCATCTCGCCGCCGCATCCACCGGACTTGGAGTTGGCACCAAGGTAATCGGCCTTTTCTTCTTCCTGGCCATTCCCACCTACCTGCTCGTCGGAGTGACTCGCAAACAAATCACCTGGCGCACGATGTTCATTCGCGCCGTATCCTTCGTCGGTATCATGGCCGCGGCGGTTTTGATCAGCAACCCGTTCCTCGTTTTCCCCAGCCAGTTCGCGCGCATGATCCGCATCATGACCCAGCAATCGCAAGCCATGTCCGCCGGCTGGACTCTGGCATATGCCAAAGGCCCGGGTTCGTGGCTTCCCATCATCGAGGAGTTGTACGGGCAGTTGATCTTCATCGCGCTGGCCTTCATCGTGCTCGCGCTTGGCATCTGGCGCGGCAGGAACCGCACACTTCATTTGTTGATCGCAATGTGGTCAATTCCGTTCGGCTTGTACGTTCTGTACGCGATTGCCATCAAACCCACGCATTTCTTCCTGCCAATTTTGCTTCCGGTGTTCAGCAGTCTTGTTGTGCTGTTTGAGTTTCCCCCGTTTGCCACTGACCAGCCGCGCAAACCTGTTGCCTGGCTTTTCGGCGCATTGATTCTTGCTGTCGTCGTTTATCAATTTGCAATTTACGTCAACAAAGACATTCAGATGTACCGCGAAGTGCTTGCCCGCGAGGAACACGAAGAGTCACTGGTCTTTTACAGCGTGCTGGAAAATGACTACCTCCCGCGCCTTCAAACAGATGAGAAACTGGTTGTCTTCCGCGACGTCCGCATGTATTTCCCCGACGATTCGCGCTGGGTCGTCCGTAGTTATTGGAACAGCAAATACAGCACCATCGAAGAGATCAAGCCGGATTTGATTATTTTGTGGTCACAGCGGATTCTGGATTACACACAGGAAGACGCGCAGGAAAACGCCGTAGACCCCGCCGCGTTCCAGGATACCCATCAATTCTACGTGGACGCGGATCACGATCAGCTCCGCGGCTATCGCCTGGTTTATCGCGACGCGGAGGGGTTATTCTTCGCAAGCGATGAAATATATGATGAATTTTTCAGGTAGGAAATGTCATTGCGAGCGGAGCCCGAGCAGGGCTGTCCCGATGCTCTTTCGGGATCCGTTGTATCGCCCTCCCTTGGCAGGCTGAGCCAGGGAGACCGAAGCGAAGTGCTCATCCTCGTTCGTTCGGTGGAAAATATTCGTACTTTGTGAAAACGATTTTGTAATCGTATTGAAACTTGCCGTCCCAAAACCCCGAAGGGGTGACTTGATTCTAGAATTTTGAGCACGCTCTTCCCAACCCCGCAGGGGTGATATGTTCTTGCCCGAGCATGTCATCCCTTCGGGATTTTGATCTCAACCAAGTTCAGCAGTTATACTTGGCACGGTCACAAATTGCGGTTTTGAGAATCGGCGAAATTAAACCGCGAAGCCCGCAAAGAACGCTAAGAACACGCATTTCCTTCGCGCTCTTTGCGATCTTAGCGGTAAATTAAAAGCGCAGAAAGTGACCGGGGATTTTTTCAGTACTGTACTCAATCGGTGGGGCAATGACATATTACTGTTTCTTCAACTCCTGCAACTTCCCTGCCAACTCAGCCTGAATGTCCTTGTAATCCTTCTTCCCGGCAACATTCTGCAACTCAAACGGGTCATTGACCAGGTCATACAGCTCCACTTCGCCGGTGCTGTATTCGGTGTATTTCCACTCTGCTGTCCGAATTGAATAGAACTCCGGGATCATCGAGCCGACGCCTTCCTCCGTGGGCCAGTGTTCGAGCAGGATTCCATCGCGCCATTTGGCTGAAGGATTTTCCAGCAACGGGACCATGCTGATGCCGTCCACAGTATCGGGCGCGGTGATGCCAGCCCATTCGGCGACTGTCGGCGCGAGGTCAATGTTTGCGACGAGGCTGGCGTCCACGCGCGGCTGGTAATATCCCGGCGCGTAGACGATGAACGGAACCTTGATGCAGGCCTCGTACGGACAATTCTTCGCCGCGCCGAAGCGATGGTCGCCGAGGGTCAGTCCGTTATCGGAAAGGTAGACGATGATGGTGTTCTCGCTGAGTCCGGCTTTCTCCAACGCGGCAAGAATCGAAGCAACGCCATCATCCACAGAAAGCAGGGAGCGCAGGATCTGTTTATGAGCGGTATCAACTTCGGTGGCGGAAAGAGGCGATAAGTCGCCAAGATAATCCGGTTTATCGCGAATGTCCTCTTCGTTGAAGCTGGGCGGTCTGTATTGAACCCAGTCCCAATCGGAACCGGAGCGGAAAGTCTCCTTGTGCCGCGGCGCAGAGACGTAGGGCGAATGAGGGTTGTAGTAGCCAACCATCATGAAGAAGGGTGCTTCGCGCGAATCGCGGATGAAGGCCAGCGCGTCGTTTGTGACCACGTCTGTGCTGAAGTTGGCTTTGGATTTGGGATATTCGACCGGCGTGCCATTCTCGGACATGCTGAAGTTGGAATAGTATTGCAGGCTTCCGGTGTCGTCGTCCGCGCTGATGTTTTTGCCGAGGAAGGCTTTCCATTCGTCCCAGCCGGGCGGGACGGCCGCGTAGGGTGTGAGGTCCTCGTAGCCGTTGAGGTACTTGCCAAAGTAGGCGGTGCGGTAACCGGCGTCGTGAAGCCAGATTGCCATGCAGGTGGTGTCGTCATATTTCGGCGCGCCGCCGAGCGGCATTCGGTCTGTGTAAACCTTGTGGTTGTGAACGTATTGCCCGGATAAAATGCTCACGCGGCTTGGGCAGCACAACGGCGTGGTGACGAACCCGTTTTCAAAGACGACGCCGTTTGCCATGAGCTGCGTTTTGACGGTGGGCATGTAATCCACGGTGTGATAGGGCTGGTCGTCGGTGAGGATGACGATGATGTTCGGGCGCGAGTCATTGAGGCGCGCGGAGGATGCGGGGGATTCGATGTCAATGTCGAAGATGGTGGGGGCGTGATTGACGATGGGCGTGGGCGGGTTGTATGGCATGGATGGCGCAGGCGCACACGACGCAAGAATCGCCGCGCTGATTAGCGCGGCGGAAAGGATTTTCATCATTCGATTCATTACAACTCCTGTATCACGTCGTTGCGATCTTCGAGAAGCAATCTTCTGTTTGAGAAGCAAATCTCATTTGGTAGTTTCCGCCATTTATCCGGAGATTGCTTCGTCGCAACCCCGAAAGACCATCGGGGCAGGCGAACGCCTCCTCGCAATGACATAAATTACTGAATATTTCCCACTAACCCCAACTCCGGGGCGATCTTGCGCATGGCGAGGATTACGTTTCCGGTGTGCTCCCAAATGTCAACGCCGAAATCCTCGGCGGCTTTTGCCATGTCTGCGCGGTCAGTGCCGGCGGCGAAGGCTTTGTCTTTCCATTTCTTTTTCACGGACGAGGCTTCGAGATCGAGCAGTGAACGCGACGGGCGCACAAGCGCGACCGCGGTGATCAGTCCCGTAATTTCATCGCAGGCGTAAAGCGCCTTGCGGCGCAGGGTGTCGCGCGGCACACCTGTCTCATAGCCGTGACTCAAAATATCCTGAATGATGTCTTCGCTGACGCCGCGCTCGCGCAAAATCGGCGCGCCTTTGACGGGATGCTCTTCCAGCGTGGGATGGATCTCCCAGTCGAAATCATGGACGAGACCGAGTTGTCCCCAGGCTTCCACGTCTTCGCCGAATTTTTCGGCGTAGAAACGCATGGCGGCCTCCACGGAAAGCATGTGCTTCACAAGGCCTTCGTTTTTCACAAATTCACGCACGAGGGCAAGGGCTTCATCGCGGGTCATGGTCATCTGTAAACATCCTTACGATGGCGAACTCGAATAATTTCAATGATCAGTTTGTTTTCAAATATTTCGTAGACAATTCGATAATCCCCTTCGCGGATTCTGTAGGTATGCTCAGAACCCACGAGTTTCTTCGTTCCCTGCGGATAAGGATTCTCTGATAAGCCTTTTACTGCCGCGATGATTTTTGGAATAAATTGCCGCGGTAGTTTTTCGAGTTCTTTTAACGCAGAACGTTTCCATTCAACTTGATAAGAGCCCATTTTGTCTCAACCTTGCAATGACTTCATCGAAGGGAATGGTTGGTTCGTCGCGCCGTTCGGCTAAAACTGCGAGGTCGTCCAAATCTTCCAAAAGTTCATAGAATTCTTCAATGGGAAGAATGACGGCGGTTTTTTTTCCGCTCTCGTCTGTAATATATTGGGCTTGAAATTCACGAATTTCGGTCATGGCCGCTCACTTTCCCTGTAAATTATAAATGATTATCTACGGTTTCTTCGCAAAAATAGGTTCCGGTTCGCCAAGCACGGGTAATGGTTTGTAGACTTGCACGTCCATGAACGCGCCGAAGGTGGCGAACAGTTCACGCGTGTTCCAGATCAAGCGCGAGATTTTGCGGTAGTAGTTATTGTTTGCCTTCACGCCCACAGCTTCCAGCCCGAGCGCGTTGCACAGAAAGAGCGCGCGGGGCAGGTGAAAATCCTGTGTGACCAACAGCGCAGACTCGACGCCGAAGATGGCCTTCGCTCGATAGCAGGTATCGTACGTTCGGCGACCGGCGTAATCGAGGACAATCGCTTCATCCGGGACACCGAGGCTGAGCGCGTACTGACGCATTGACTCAGGCTCGTTGTAATCCACCACACGGTTGTCGCCGCTCATCAGGAGCTTTTCCGCTTTACCGCTGAAATATAACTGTGCGGCGGTCTCCACGCGGTCGCGCAGGATGGGGGTGGGTGTGCCGTCGTAGCGCAGTCCTGCACCGAAGACGATGGCCACGCGGTCAGTGGGCGCGGTTTCAGCGGTGAATATTCTCGCCGCGGCGTAGATGGCGGTCATGAGTCGGGGAAGGAAAAGCCCGAGGAGGCCGAGCAGGCTGAGTGTCAGCGTGAGGCGCCAGATCCACTTGAAGATTTTTTTCCACATGGTTGAAAATTTGACCCAATCTCGGAAGGCGTCCGCAGGCACGATCACCGCCTCCGCGTCATTTTCCACAGGGCAATCGCGGGAAGTTGTTACTGCTCAGGATGGCGTTGGCGGCCAGGATGCAGGATTGCCCCGTGCCGAAGCGATAGAGGGGGATCTCGCGTCCCGTCTCGCCGATCTTGTAGACGCTCACGACTCCCTAAAGCAGGAGCGCGATCCCATCCACGCGGTCGCCTTCGACGAAGACATCCTGCCTCGCGGGATGCGCGCGAACGAGGCGGCCTGCTCCAAAACGCGGACGCGGGACTCGTCCGCGTTTTGGAGCAGGGACAGGGATTGGGCGAGGCGGATGAATTGGGATGGGTCAAGCATGGGATCAGGTCAGCCGCTTCCGCACCTCGGCGCTGAGGAAGTCCATGGCCCAGACGACAATGACGATGGCCCAGATGGCCGTACCCGCCTGGTGCCACTTGAAGTCGTTGATGCTCAGGTTGAGGTAGTAGCCGATGCCGCCGCCGCCCACGAAGCCAATGATGGTGGAGATGCGCACGTTGATGTCCCAATGATAAACGATGTAGGATATGAAATCGGGAATCACCTGTGGGACAACACCATAGCGAACAGTTTGGAGTGGATTTGCGCCTGTCGCTTGCAAGGCTTCCAGCGAACCTTTGTCAATGTTCTCTACAGCTTCCGAGAAAAGTTTTCCAAGCGAGGCAATCGTGACGACCGTGAGGGCCATCGCGCCGGGGAAGGGGCCAAAACTCAACCAGAAGGCAAAGATTAACGCCATGGAGAGCGGGTCGTAGGCGCGCATGACATTGAAGATGAAACGCATGATGTAGTAAACACTGGTGCCGATCACGCCGCGTTTGGTAATGTTGCTGGCGGCCAGAAAACTTAGCGGCGCCGCGATGATGGTCGCGATGGTGGTGGAAAGCAGAGCCATGAAGATGGTCTCGAACATGGCATCCAGCACATCGAGCAGGGCCTGACTCGGCTTGAGGCCGCCAACCGGGGTGAGCGTGTCCACTTCGAGACGGCTGGCAACCCCATTCTTGGTGGCGATGATGGGACGCGCTTCCACCTCGGAGGTGAAATATCCCTCCGAATCGGTCCGGGTGCGAATGGCGGTCATCAGGCGTTCATCGGGCAATTTCCAGCGGATGACCAGTTCGGAATTGGGGGCGAGGTCGAAGCCCTCGAGAGTGAATTTGGTCAGCGGGTCGGTGCAGTCCACGCTGGGGACGAGGCGCGGCCCCTCGGACGGGATCACGTTCTCGTTCGGAGCGGAACCGCACGGGATGGGGAAGGCAATCGAGATGGTGCGGGTGTCCATCTCACGCGTGGCTACATCAGGGGTGAGGAAGGCCAGTATGAGATCCTTACCCTTGGGCAGGTCACGAAACAGGCGTGGAAAGTCGGCTTCGGTCACGTTGAATGAAACAGCGAACGCGGCCACAACCAAGGCCATCAGCAGGGTGTTGCGAATGATGCGCGCAGTCGGCATATTACACCAGCCTCTCGCGCAGTTTGGCGCTGAAGTAATCGAGCACGATGACCACCACCGCAATGGCGATGAAGACCGCGCTCACGCCGCGCATGTTATTCACGCGGATGAGTTCAACGAGCAGAAAACCAAGTCCGCCGCCGCCCACGAACCCGATGATGGTCGCGGAGCGCACGTTGATGTCCCAACGGTAGATTGTGAAGGCGGTGAAGGGCGGGACGATCTGCGGGATGACCGCGTAGCGCACGGTCTGCACCCAGTTGGCGCCTGTGGCGCGGATGGCCTCGATGGGCCCGGGGTCAATGCCCTCGATGACCTCGGAATATAACTTGCCCAGCGCGGCCACCGAGTGCAGCGCCAGCGCCAGCATCCCTGCGAAGGGGCCAAGACCGACAATGACCACGAACACGATGGCAACGATGATCGCTTCAATGGAACGTAAAATATTCAGCAAGGTTCGCACGGCAACATAGATGACATACGTGATGGGATTGCCGCCCATCAGGTTATGCGCGGCGAGGAAGGAAAGCGGGATGGCAAAGAGCATGGCCAAGCCGGTGGCGAGCAAAGCCATGGCCACCGTGTCGAGCGCACCCTTCAAGACCTCATTGCCGATATACGATAGTTCAACTCCGCCAATGGGACGGTATTGATCGAAATAAACGCGATGAAATTGCGGCAGGCTGGGATCGGGCGCGGCCACCAGCGCGGTGCTGGGGACGCGGATGGTGGTTGTCAGCGAACCGGCATCGTCGGTAGTTACCACCAGCATTTGGGATTCGCCTTCGCCAACCAATTTCAGGTCGCCAATGGTTGTGCGCCACGTCACTTCCGTTTCCGTATTTGGCCACATCCCGTTGACGCTGACGATCAACGTCTCGCCAACCACGCCGCAATCGGGGATGACCGTCGCAACCTTGCCTTCTTCTTCGCGGCGCGCGGTCGGCGGCTCGCTGGAACAGGGCACTTGCACCTGCACCCACATCTGCTTACGTTCCCGTCGCGGCTGGATGAAATCGGGGTGCGCCATCGGGCGCACAATGGCCGCGGCACGATCCAGGTCGGCATTGCGGAAATCAATTTCCACCACCTGCCAGCCGATACCGTATGCAGCGGCCAGGCCAACCAGCACCGGCAGAAGGAGGGAACGCGCCCGCCCGCCCGCGAGGCCGACTGCATCCCAGATATTCCATAACCAGATCAACACGGGCGATAGATACCAGACAGGGTCTTTGTACCAGACCACCGTCCCCAGCATAACGAGAAAGCCAAGCAGGATGCCTACTCCGCGATAACGCTGACCGAGCAGGATTTGTCCCAGCCCGGGAATCAACGCGGAGGCAATTGCGCTTCGCGCGATGGGACGGCGGGTTGCCGCTTCATTGTTCATGTCCGCCCTCACATCGAAGCGGCGCGCACTTCCTGCGCCTCTTCCCCATAGATTTCCTTGAACTTGGCGCGGTCTATTTCCTGCGCCGAGCCTTCAAAGACTTTGACGCCGTCTTTCAACGCCACGACACGCGTGGCATAACGATGGACGAGATCCAAAAAGTGCAGGGAACAGATGACGGTGATTCCCTCTTTATTAAGTTGTTCGAGATATTGCAAAATGGAATGCGACAGGACCGGGTCGAGGCTGGCCACCGGTTCGTCCGCGAGAATCAACTTCGGGTCCTGCATGAGCGCGCGCGCGATGCCCACGCGTTGTTGTTGTCCGCCGGAGAGCGCATCGGCGCGTTCACCCGCCTTGTCTGCAATCCCCACACGTCCGAGGGCTTGCAGGGCGCGTTTCTTTTCATCCTGCGGCCACAAACCAATGAGGCTCATCCACGGGTTAACGTATCCCAGCCGCCCGGAGAGCACATTGGTCATCACGCTGGAGCGTTTGACGAGATTGAACTGCTGGAACACCATGCCGATCCTGCGGCGGATCTGGCGTAGTTCGGTGGGCGGCGCGGCGGTGACATCCACGTTATCCCAGTAGACCTTGCCCTCGGTCGGGTCAATCAGGCGGTTGATACAGCGCAACAGTGTGGACTTGCCCGATCCTGACAGGCCAATGACTACGAGAAACTCGCCGTCGTTCACTTCGAACGAAACGTTCTTCAAAGCCTGCGTGCCGCCGGGGTATGTTTTGGATAGGTTTTGGATTCGCAACATGAGAACCTCAAGCGAAATCTTCGGAAGTCTGCCTGGTAGCCCAAGCCGGAGAATCTCGAAAAAGACTTCCGAAGTTTGAGTCTGGTGTGGCTGAAAAAAAGAGGGAGGACATAAAGCCCTCCCTCTTTTTTTGTTGGGGTGGATTACTTGAAGAGAGACGTTGGGTCGACGCCGGAGGCTTCGAGGTAGACGCGGAACTCATCGTAGAAGGTGTCATCCACGACTTTGAGACCTTCGATACTGTAGCCGCCGCTCTTCAGCAGGGCAATGCCTTCTTCGGAGCCAGCCAGGTCGAGCAGGGCCTGGGTCAGCTTCTCGCGCATATCGGCCGAAACACCACTGGCGAAGGAGACGTTATCGTTCGGGATGAACGGCTCGGAGACCCAGATGATCACAACCTTCTCATTGACATCCGGGAAGTCCGTAGCCACGTTGGTGCGGGCGTCAATGAAGGTGGCGCCAAAGTCGCAGATCTCACCCTTGGGGCTGAGATAGACCGACTTGATGACGGTGGGATGTCCCTGCACCCACGCGCCGGACTTGGTCTTGATGCTATTCGCGGCGAGCAGGCCGGAGGGGAGCACGTAACCGGAGGATGACAGCGGGTCGGTCCAGCAGGGTTTCTTATCGGCAAACTGGGCCAGGGCAGTGGCGGCATCGGCGGTATTGGCGCCGGTGGCGGCATCATAGTAGGATGTGAAGCCGGCCGCGGCATTGGCGACGTACTGGAAGCCGTAGTGGTCCGAGCCGAAGCGAACGGTGGACAATGCCACGTCGGCGTAGCCTTTACCATGCGCCACAACGTACTGGAAGGGAGCCAGCCAACCGATGTGCGCCTGTCCGGCGCCCATGGCTTCGATCATGGCGGCGTAGTTGGTCGGCACAACAGACTTGATGGTGTAGCCGGTCAGCTCGCTCAGTTTGGCGGCAATCGCCTCACCACCGGTCTGCAGTTCCTGCGAGGTGGCGGAGGGGGCCAGGGCCATGATGATCGGGTTCTCGGGTGTGCCCAAGTCAGGCATGGGCGGCTCGGTGGCAGTGGGCGCCTCGGTGGGGGCCTCAGTCGCGGGCGGTTCGGTGGGAGCGGGTGTTGCGGCGGGGGCGCAGGCGCTCAAGATCATCGAAGCGACGACCAGGATTGCCAGCGTCAGGAACGAAAGGCGTTTATTCATTTACTTCTCCTCTCAGAAGAATAAAAGGGTTTTAGGAGGGGCAGGTTTCGGCCCCTGCAACGGATTGGATAATAACCCAAAACATTTGCACGGACAAGCTATTTTTCTTAAAAATTTTTGATCAACGGGCTAAGGCTGTATTAACAGTGCTTCAAGCTCAAGGCCGGAGGCTTCCACATATTTTTGGAATTCTGTGTACAGTGTGTCGTCCACCGGCTGGAAGGCTTCGATGCCATAGATTGTTTGGATGGCGGCTTTGCCATCGGGCGTGAGCATCAAATCCATGAAGGCGCGCAGGAGCACGCGCCGCATCTCAAGGGGGATCGTTGTGGAAAAGGAAATATTCTCATAGGGAATGATGGGCGGCACGCGCCAAATGACGACCACCTTTTCCATGACATCGGGATAATCGGTCTCCAGCGCAGGCAATTCACGCGCGTCGATGAACGTCGCGCCGAAATCACAGATATCGGCGGCATAGACGGCGCGCACTACATTGGGTTGACCTTCGAGAAAGGCCCCGCTTCTTACCTGGACCTGGGCCTGATTCAGCAATCCGAGCGGCACCACATACCCCGACGGAGATGCAACGTCGCTCCAGCACGGTTTTTTATCGTTGAACTGGCTCAGCGCTTCTTCAGTGTTGGTTGTGTTTTCCCCGCTGATCTCGTCGAAAAACGGCTTAAACTCGCTCCTGCCATTGGCAATAATCTGCGTGCCATACAAGGTCTGTTCATCACGGATGCTCGCCAGTGCGGCGGTGACCAGTCCGTTTTCGCGTGCGAGCAAATACCCAAACGGCGAAAGCATGGCAATGTGCGTGTTGCCCCTTGCGAAGTCGTCGATCAGGTCTTCCTCGGATGTGGGCGAGGCGAGGACGATCTTGTAACCCGTCTGTGCTTCGAGTTGCGCGGCAAGAGTTTCTCCTGCGCCGAGCGCATCCTCCGATGTGCGCGGGGAGGGGCCCAGGGCGAGGATCAATGGATTTTCAACGGTACCAGGTTCGGCCGTGGTCTGAGGCGTTGGCAGGGGGGTGGGCGTCTCTGTGGGCACGGGGGAAGGCGTGGGAGCAGGGAATGTCAATTGAACAGGGATTGAACATCCAAGAGTGGCAAGCGCGAGAATCAGCAGGAGTTTTTTCATTTTATAAGTTTGTATACCATAATCATAATGATGTTGCTATAATTAGACAAGTTGTAGAAAAGGATGAATATGAAAAACAGTTTGAATACCATTATGTCGATTTTGATACTGATCGTGCTGGCGGCAGGAGTCTATTTTATCGTACAGACCGTCCGCGAGAGCGCACAGGCGGCTACTGCGCCATTCCAGCAGGTGAATCAGGCAAATGAGGCTTTGCAAACACAGGTGTCCGACTTGTTGCATCCAACACCCACGATCATTCCCGATCCCGTAACTTATATTAACGAGGTGCGCGCCCTGGCGCGGTTGGAAACCATCCAATACAGTGTAACGCAGGCCGTGAGCAGTGAATTAAATCAAGGAACATTTGGTTTTGCCTTTGGCACAAAAATCCTTGTGATACTACATGGATCTGTTATTGCCGGAATTGATATGGGAAAGATTCAGCCGGGAGATATGCGTTTCGAAGGCGGGGTTTTATATGTAAGACTGCCCCCTGCCGAGGTATTCGTCACTACATTGGATCAAGATAAAACAGAGGTCTACACTGTTCAAGAGGGTTTGTGGGCTAATGTCGAGCCAAGTATGGTAATCAATACTCTTGTGGCAGGAGAGGACAAGATTTTAAGCGTAGCGCTGGAAGACGGCATTCTCACGCAGGCGCAGACGAATGCAGAGGCATACCTGTTTCGCTTTTTCACCGCGCTTGGGTACGATAATATCATTTTCGAGCATTAGCGAAGCGCTGTAAAATAGGGAGCCTGGGTTGACCAGGCTCCTTTTGATTGGTGACTTGTTCTTCCCGCGGTTCAACTGCGGGAAGAACCGTCTTTATTATCCACTGCCGCGCTTGCCGAGACGGTGGTCGAGCATCAGCACGGCCGGGCCGCGATCTTCAATCAGCTTGAGGTTCGCCAGGATATCGGCGGCGTTCTTTTCCTCCTCCACCTGTTCGGTGATGAACCATTGCAACATGACCTGCGCGGGATAGTCCTTCTCCTTTAGCGCCAGCTCGTACAGCGCGTTGATGGATGCAGTCACTTTGGCTTCGTGCCCGGCCACTTCATCGAAAACCTCCAGCGATGATTTCCAGTCTGTTTTCGGTGTGTCGATGGCTTTGAGCGTCACCCTGCTGCCGCGCTCCACAAGGAAATCGTAGAACTTCATGCCGTGTTCGCGTTCCTCGTCGGCTTGCCTGCGCATCCAATGGGCGAAACCGGGCAGGTTCTTATCTTCGAAGTAGGCGGCCATGGAGAGATAAAGATAGGAAGAGAAGAACTCTTTATTGATCTGGTCATTTATGGCTTCCTGTAAAACTTTTGTGATCATGGGCGTCTCCTTGTCCAATACCATTATACAGTTTTGCGATGGCGGGAACAATCTGATTTTGTCACCCGATGGCTTGCTAAAACAAGGAGCTCAATTTTTTGTGCCGCGAATTCCGCGAATTTTCACGAATCGGTTTTTAAAAATTCGCGCCCGTTCGCGGAATTCGCGGCCAAGGTTTGTGATTTTTCCGTTAAAAAACGGTAGAGCTGTTTTTTAAAATGGCTTTGTGAAGCCTGTCCCCATTTCTAAACTGCCGCGTAGATTTCGTTGACCATTTTCAGGAATTCACCGGCGGGATTTTTCTGGAGGATGCGTTTGCGCGTTTCCCTGGAAAGACTTTGCATTAGCAGGTATTGGACGGCGTATTTACGGAAGAGCCTTTGCCCGTCTTCTTCGCCATAAAACAGGACACTCTTTTCGAGATGCCCCTGCACTGTTTCCTGCAATAACTTCGGCGAAACCTGCTCGCGGTCGAGACCTGAAAATATCCACGGATTGGCGATGGCGGCGCGTCCGATCATGACCGCGTCGCAGCCGGTGTATTGTCTCATGCGTGCGATATCGGCAACGGTTTTCACGTCGCCATTTCCGATGACCGGGATTTTCACACTAACCTTCACTTCGGCGATGGCGTCCCAGTTGGCATGCCCGCTGTAGCTTTGTTCCTTGGTGCGTCCATGAAGAGCGATGAGCGATCCGCCGTTTTCCTCGACGATGCGCGCGACCAGTTTGTACGATTTGCAATTGTCCCAGCCCAGGCGTATTTTCCCGGTGACAGGGACTTTGAGTCTGGCGGTCAATTTTTGGAAGGTGCGGGCGATCTTGAGAGGGGTTTTCATCATGCCCACGCCCGCCCCCCGGTCCGCGATGCTTTTGGCGGGACAGCCCATGTTGATGTCAATGATATCGGGGCCCAAATCCTGCACGCGCAGGGCGGCTTCTACAATGGTATCGGGGTCGTCGCCGTACAGTTGAAATGTGACCGGGCGCTCCCCTTCCTCGAAATAGAGTTTCTTCGCGGGCTGTTTCGATTTGCTCAGTATCTTTTCCACTTTGACGAACTCGGTATAACTCATGGCGGAACCGAGAGCGCGGCAAAGCGACCGGAACGGCCAGTCCGAGTAGCCGTCCATGGGCGCGAGGATCGCGTCGCCATAAATGGGAACGTCGCGGATGTGGAAAGCGGGAGTTTGGGTTTCATCCATAGATTGGGTGAGTATAACAAGTTTTCCCCGAAAAAATGTAACGCGACATTCATGTCGCCCTGCTCATGTAGACGACATAAATGTTGCGTTACAAACTTCGCGGTTAGTAAACTTACGCGGGCTGTTTCTTCAGCATCTCCAGGAAATGCTTGCGGAACTTGGACACCTTCGGCGCGACCACTGCCTGACAATACGGCTGGTACGGATTATTCGCAAAGTATTCCTGATGATAATCTTCAGCCACGTAGAATTTGTCGAGTTTGATCACCTCGGTGACGATGGGACTGTCCCATATTTTCTGGGCGTTCAATTCCTTGATGAGATTTTCTGCGGTTATCTTTTGCTCATCGCCGTGATAGAAGATGGCTGAGCGGTACTGCGTGCCAACGTCTGCACCCTGGCGGTTCATCGTGGTCGGGTCATGGATGGCGAAGAAGACATTGAGCAGGTCACGGAATGAGACGACGCCCGGGTCAAACTTGACCTGAACGACTTCCGCGTGACCCGTGTCACCGTTGCAGACCGCGTGGTAGGTGGGATTGTCCATTTGGCCGCCTGCATAGCCTGATTCCACGAAATGCACGCCTTTCACTTCATCGAAAACAGCTTCCAAACACCAGAAGCATCCCCCGGCTAGTGTCGCGGTTTGAAGATTGGTTGTCATGATAAATTCTCCTTCTTCTAAAGAGTGACTGACCTGTCTGCGGAATAAGACAACACGTGAACCGGAAATATTCTTAAGAGAAGATTACAAAAATAAAATAGGGCAGGTCTCAGGCCTGCCCTACAAAGTTATTTCAAAATTCTTACATCGTCGGTTCGGGCGCTTCTTCGTGCGTCCTTGCCAGCTCGATTTCTCCGCCGGGATTCACGTCCACTGAGACATTATCGCCGTTGACGAATTCGCCAGCCAGCAATCTGTCTGATAGTGGGTCCTCCACTTTTTGCTGGATGACACGCTTTAATGGACGGGCTCCAAACTCGGCGTCGTATCCTTCGTCGGCAAGGAAGGTAAGGGCCTCCTGCGTAGCGGTCAGCACCAGGTTATGTTCCTTGAGCCGTTCCGCGACCTTGCTCAATTCAAGTGAGACAATCTGCTTGATGTCATCCTTGTTGAGCGAGCGGAAGATGACTGTTGCGTCGAGGCGGTTGATGAACTCGGGGCGGAAGGCACGCTTGAGCGACTCGTTCAACTTCTTGCGCATATCTTCGTAGGAGAGTCGTTCTTCGGTTACTTCATCGCGTTTCAAGGCAAAGCCAAGTGAGGATTGCTTCTTGATAACGTCCGCGCCGATATTGGAGGTCATGACGATAATCGCGTTGCGGAAGTCAACCTTGCGGCCTTTGGCGTCAGAGAGGTGTCCCTCTTCCATGATTTGCAGAAGCATATTATGGACTTCGGGATGCGCCTTCTCGATTTCATCGAACACAACAATCGAATAAGGTCTGCGGCGCAGGGCTTCGGTGAGTTGGCCCGCGTCCTCGTAGCCGACATATCCGGGAGGCGCGCCGACCAATCGTGAGGCCGTGTGCCGTTCCATAAATTCGGACATATCCAGTTGAATGGCGGCGTCTTCACTGCCGAACATAAACTTGGCGAGGGCCTTCGTGAGTTCGGTCTTGCCCACGCCTGTCGGGCCGAGGAACATGAACGAACCAATCGGGCGCTTCGGGTCTTTCAGGCCGGCGCGCGCGCGGCGCACAGCACGCGAAATCGCGATGATCGCGTCTTCCTGTCCAATTATCGAATGACGCAATTCATCTTCCATTTTGAGCAGGCGCTGTGATTCTGCCTCAGCCAATTGCATGAGCGGCACGCCTGTCCACATCGAAACCACTTCGGCGATGTCCTCCGCCGAAACGACGGGGCTGTTGGCGCGGTCCCAGCCGGTTCGCAGGCGTTCGATCTGCTCACCGAGTTCGAGTTCGCGCTCCTCCCATTCCTTGATGTCCTCGGCGTTGCCTTCCTCCTGTGCCAGCGAACGGTTCTGGCGTGCGGCCCGCAACTGTCCGAATAAATCCTTGGCGTGTTTCGCGGCGGGACTCTTGTACATGCGGACTCGCGACGACGATTCATCTATCAAATCTATGGCTTTATCCGGTAAAAAGCGCTCGGTCACATACCTGGACGAGAGGTGGGCCGCCGCTTCGAGGGCTTCATCTGAAATTACGAGATGGTGGTGCTCTTCATAGGCCGAGCGGACACCTTTGAGGATCTCGATTGTTTCCTCTTCGGATGGTTCATCCACTTGCACGGGTTGGAAACGCCGCTCCAGCGCCGCGTCGGATTCGATGTGCTTGCGGTATTCATCCAGCGTGGTTGCGCCGATGACCTGCAATTCGCCGCGCGACAACGCGGGCTTGAGAATGTTTGCCGCATCGACGGATGAACCAGCGGCTCCCGCGCCGACGAGCATGTGAACCTCGTCAATGAACAGGATCGCGCCGGATTGCTTTAACTCGTCAATCACGCGTTTGAGTCTTTCCTCGAACTGGCCGCGATACATCGTGCCTGCGACGAGCGACCCAACATCGAGTTGAAGCACGCGCTTGTTCATCAACGGCGCAGGGACATCGCCGTCCACAATGCGCTGGGCGAGACCTTCGACGATGGCGGTCTTGCCGACGCCGGGTTCACCAATCAACGCGGGGTTGTTCTTGGTGCGGCGCGCGAGGATTTGTATGACGCGTTCGATTTCCATCTGGCGGCCAATGACGGGGTCGAGTTTTTTCTCTTCGGCCTTGGATGTCAAATCGGATGCGAGTTGGTCCACGAGCGGGGTTTTGGGGTTGGCTCCCGAAGGGCCGCTTCTGCCTGTTGGACTGCCAGCAGGCGCGGGGGCGGGAGAAGAGGCGGACTCGTTGAGCACGCGCCGCGTCTGCCTGCGGATCTGTTCCGTCGTCACGCCGAGTCTGCGAAGCACTTCCATCGCAGTGCCTTCCACGCGGACAAGCCCAAGCAGGATGTGTTCTGTGCCGATGTAGTGATGTCCGAGGCGGCGGGCTTCCTCCACCGCGAGTTCGAGGACTTGTTGTGTATCTGCGGCGAGTTCGATGCGGTCGGGGTCGAAGACACCCGAGCCGCCGGCGACTCGCTGGATTACTTCATGTACCCGCTCGGAGGTCATGCCCAGTTCGCGCAGAACGCGTCCTGCAACACCACCCTCTTCGTCCATTAAACCAAGCAAAAGATGTTCGGTGCCAATATTGCTCTGATGGGCGCGCTCGGCCTCCTGATGGGCGAGACTAAGCACACGCCTTGCTCTCTGTGTGAATCGTTCCATGCCAGCCATAATTGTGTTTCTCCTGAAATAGACAGGAACTGTCTATTTGTATTCTACCAAAAAGCGAGGGAGTCCGCGTAGGAAATTGGTTAGAGTTTTCTTACGATTGTGTGAAGTGGAGCAAACGGGTACAAGTACACAGGTAGACAAGTACGCACGCAGACACGGAAACAGGTTTTGCCTTGTTTCCGTGTCTGCGTGTTTCCCTGTTTACTTGTTTCCGTTTTAGCGATTATCGCCATCGCCCCTGATTTTCCCCCGTTCGAGTCTATCCAGCAATTTTGCAATATTGTATTCGGCAATCTCATCCAGCGACAAATCGAGTTCGGTTGCGACCTGCGCGATGTACCAGAGAACATCGCCCAGTTCTGCTTTTAACGCGTCCTTGTCCGCTTCGCTGATGACGCCTTCCTTGTCGCGGAAAATCTTCTTGATCTTACCCGCCACTTCGCCTGCTTCGTTGACTAAACCTAATGCAGGATAAATCACAGGATGTCCAATGGCAGGATAGCCTGCGGTCTTGCGGGATTTGGTTTGGTAGTCGGTAAAATTCATCTGATATCCTTGGTTTCTTGTAGTTTATGGCAAAACAAATTTCTGATAATTCTCCGGCGTGATCACTTCAAACTTTGCCTCAGGATACGCGCCGACCCAATTCTTCGGCGCGTTGATTGTTTTCCCCACAGACCATTTCGCTTCATAACCATGCAGGATCCCGTCGCGTTCTTCAACCATGTCAATTTCCTGCCGATCGTAGGTGCGCCAGAAGTATAGGTTGGCGTACATGGAATAATAAGTTCTATGTTTGAGCCGTTCAATGAAGACAAAGTTTTCCCACAACTGGCCGATATCATTGCGCTTGTCAACGCTGTTGAACTGGGCAACCAATGCATTGCGAATTCCATTGTCCATGAAATAGTATTTCGCCTTGTTGGTCACTTCGTTTCGCAGGTTTCGGCTGAAACCGCCGAGGCGGATAATGACAAAGGCTTTTTCGAGCAGATCAAGGTAACGCTGGATCGTTTTGTAGTCCACTCCAAGTTGCGTGCCAATTTCGGTCAGAGAGACTTCGGAACCGACTTGAAAAGCCAGCAGTTTCAGCAAATCCAGCAAAGTCTTCGAGTTCTTAACGCGATCAAACGCAAGAATATCTTTGACTAGATATGAGTTTGCGATTTCAGTGATGACTTCAATTTTCTCTTTTTGCGTTGAAGATAAAACCACTTCGGGATACGCGCCGAAAACGAGATATTCTTCTAATTGTTCCTTCAATTCAAACCGATTATGAACGGATAGCAACTCCGATTGCGCCAGCGGATATAAAGTCAAAGTCCTCTTTCGACCTGTGAGCGGCTCGCCAACCTGTCCCGCCAGCTCAAACGAGGATGAGCCAGTCACGATGACGCGCAGTTCAGGCAGCTGGTCAACTATGATTTTTAGCCCCATGCCAATATTCGGGATGTTCTGCGCTTCGTCAATTGCGAGTAGTTCATAGCCTTCGGCATAAGACAAAATCTGCTTGAAATCCTGAGAACTGAGAACTTCCTGCGCGCGGATATTGTCGCCTGAATCCAGTTTATATTTGAGCGATGTGCCTTTCAGAAAACTCTGGAGCAGGGTGGTTTTGCCAACCCGTCTCGGCCCATAGATAAGAAGAACCTTCCCAAGCTGGAGGTTGCTATCAAGCGGTTCGTAAGCGCGTGTGAACATGGATTCACTATACATCAACTCCTTGTTTTTGTCAAAAAACAAGGAGTTGAACTCCTTGTTTTTGTCAAAATTCAGGGATCTGGCCGAAATTTTTAACAGTTTCAGCCTAATTGAACTCCCTCGCCAACTCCCTCCACCACTCATCCTTCTCCCCCGGCACAAAGGGACTGTACAGCGTGAGCCTGTCCGCGATCCCATCGTAGCGCTTCTTTAAATCGCCAGCCAGTGTTTCCTGTTTCGTCATCAGGCAAAACTCACCGAGCATTTCATCGGTAATCAACATCGGCATCTCAGCCCACTCGCCCTTGGACGCGAATCCTGACAACTTCTCGGCAGTCGCGCCCCAGCCGTGCAATTCCATGACCGCGCGGTACGATGGCGTGGAAGCGTAGAACGCGATTTGCATCCGTGCGAAGGCTTCCTCTTCCGGCGTGGCCGCGGTGAAAGCGGTGACTGAAACACTCACATCTTTCCGGTTTCTTCCTTCCTTTTTCGCGCCTTCCTCAATGCCAGGGAGAATCACCTCACTCAAATACCGCACGCTATGAAACGGATGCGCGTGGAATCCCTCGCACAGTTCGCCTGCAAGTTTGGCAAGTCCAGTATTTACTCCAGCGATGTAAATCGGAATGCTCGGATTCTCAATTGGCCCTCCATTGAAGAAGGGCGACATGAGCGTGATTTTGTAATACTCGCCGCGGAAATTCAACTTCGTGCCGTTCTGCCAGCAATCCCACATTGCGCGCAGGACTTGAATTTGCTCGCGCAGTTTCCCCGTCACTGACTCGGGCCACGGCATCCCAAAACGCCGCTCGATGTGCGCCTTGACCTGTGTGCCGAGTCCCAGGATGAATCGTCCGCCCGACTGTGCGGCCAAATCCCATGCGGTGTAGGCCAGGTTTGCAGGCGAGCGCGCAAATGACACGGCAATCGCGGTTCCCATTTTCATCTTCGACGAATGTTCGGCAATCAGCGTGCAGGGAAGAAATGGATCGTGTTGCGTTTCCTGGGTCCACAACGCGTCGAAGCCAATTTCGTCCGCGGCTTTCGCAATCGCGGGGACATCTTTCAGTTGAGTGGGGGGGAGTGCGGCATCGAGTTTCATAAGTCGATTTTAGCGCGTTTAAAGAAATTCACCGGTCTTTTTAAGAACCGGCGAATAAAGTTTAATGCGTTGGGTTCAAGCTGTCCACAAAGCCGTAGAGTTCGCGGCTTTCCTGCATCCAGATATTCGGGGATGTCGTCCGCTTCAAATAACGGACAATGCCATCGCGGTCAATCACAAGCGATGCGGTGCGCTGGAGCAGGTAAAAATATTTTTCCAGTTCGTAGATGTGGTAAACGTTGCGCTGCGGGTCTGCCAATACGGGAAACGGTATATTCAAGGAGCTTGCAAATTCATGAGCCGTTTCTAGCGTGTGACCCAGAATCACGATAATGTCTGTGCCCGCTTCACGAAACTGTTGGTGCATCCGCCCGAGTTGGGCAACATGAGCGCGGCATGGCGCGCAGTTGAATTCGCGCACAAAAAACAACACAACATTGGATTTGCCGCGAAAATCAGAGAGACCCACTTCACCGCCTGTTGTGGCGGGCAGACGAAAGTCTGGTGCGCGTGAGCCAATTTTTGCTTCGATGGTATCTTCGGTTTTCATTATTCCCGTCCCAAAATGGATTTGCTGTAAAGATGACGGGAAACGTTGTTTAATTACCCTGCCAATAGATACGCCATGATCCAATTTGTCGTCGCCGTCAGCGAATCGACATGCGTCCGCTCGTAATTGTGCGACGCGTCGATCCCGGGCCCAATCAGCGACACGGCCACATCGCCGCCTGCGCGCCAAAACGCCTCGCCGTCCGAACCGTAAAACGGATACACGTCTGTCTTGTACTCGATCCCGTGCTTCTCCGCAATCGCGCGCAGTTTGTCGTTCAAGCCCTGATGATACGGCCCGCCGCTGTCCTTCACACACAACGTCGCGTGGAACTCGTCCGACTCCTGACCATTCCCCGCAACCGCCATATCCACCGTGACCAATTCGACGACATCGGATGGAATTCCCGCCGCCGCGCCGTGACCGACTTCCTCATAATTGCTGATGAGAAAATAAACGCTTCGCGCGGGGCCCTGGCCTGCTTCCGTTAAAGATTTAATCGCGGCCACCAGAACAGCCACGCACATCTTGTCATCGAGAAACCGCGAGCGGATGAAGCCATTCGTCACTTCGACGCGCGGGTCAAATGCCACGCAATCGCCGACGCAGATTCCCAAATCCCGCGTCTCTTCCTCGGATGTGGTCATCGCGTCCAGGCGGACTTCCATATGCGCCCCATCCCGCGGGGTCTGGCTTCCATTCTCGCCGTAAATATGACCCGACGCTGTTTCAATCATCAACGAGCCGCGCACCTTCCCGCCCTTCGACGCAAAGACCCACACACCCTCCGTCTCGACAGTCGGCCACTGAATCCCGCCGATTTTGCTCAGGAGTAATTTTCCATTTGACTTGATTTCCTTCACCACCGCGCCGAGCGTGTCCACGTGCGAGGTGAGAGCGACGGGATTCTCGTTATTTTTTCCCTCCCACTTTACAATCAACGCGCCCTTGCGCGTGCGCGCGAGAGTCAATTGCTTGAATTGCGAAAGCTCCTTCTCCACAAACGCAATCGCAGGCTCGGCAAAGCCTGTGGGAGAGGGGATGTTGAGTAACTTCACGAGGAAGTCAACGAGATATTCCTGGTTAATGGCTGGCAGAGACATGGCATTCCTTATCATGGTCGAATATTATCCTACCCAGCCCCAAATGGCAAATTGCGCCGAAAAATACAGCAGGCCCAAAATGGAGGGATAAATGATCAACCGCCTGGCCCATGGGCGCTGATCGATCAATGGCAGGCAGATGAAAACGGGGAACAGCGCCAAAACATAGCGCGTCATGCTGAGGAGGGGATACACATCCGCATAGCGCGTGAGGTAAAGCACCATGAAGGCAAGGCAATAAACCCCGTAAATGCGCGGCAGGCGGCGCCAGACAAGAATCACGCCAAAGATGAAGATGATCGTAAACAACAAGTCCATCAGATTCGGGAACACATAAACACCAGATAAGATCTGTTTGGCCGTCAGGATCAGAGCCAGGCCAGGGAAGGTGAATCCGCCGTGAAAACGAGCGCTTTGGGCTTCGAAAGGCGCCAGGACAGAAAGGTTCATCCCAAGCCAGGTGTAGAGGGGAAATAAAAGCCCACAAACGGTGGCAAGCCCGGGGGCGGTCCAGACGCGCCAGTCTCTGGTGGATTTCCACTCCTGCCGGGCCGTCCACATCAAGGGGATAACGATCATCAGCCCCGGCAGTCGTGATAGGGCTGCAAGTCCGCCCCACAGACCGGCCATGATCCACTTTTTGCGTGTTGCATAGTAGAGACTTGTGACTGCGCCAAGGAAATATAAAGACTCGCCGTAGGGAGCAAAGAAAAAGAATGAGGTGGGAAAAATGGCAAGATAGACAACGGAGCGCTTCATAGATGATATGTCTGGAAGTAGTTGTTCGGCAAGCAGGTAAAAAACCCGGAGAGCGCCGAGGAAGCAAATATTTGAGACGATCAATCCGCCCGGCAGGGGATTTCCCGCAAACAACATGCCTGCCAGCCTCATTAACCAGGGATATAGTGGGGGCGTAAATAGTGATGTCTCAAACGCGCCGTAGCCGCGTTCTGCAATTGCCTGATAGTGCAACACGTCCCAGCGCTGCCAGACATCCAACAAAGGACTTTTGACCGGCTCAACTCCCATGTATGGACGAAAGACGGGATCTGGAGAAAAATCCCCGGGGTAGATCATTCTGACAAGGATCATCCAGCCCCAAAGCACGACCAGGGTTGTCAGGTATACCAAAAACACAAAACCGAAGCGTCCTCCGGGTTTCTCAGTTGAAAGTGTCATGTTCATTCCAAAGCTTTGTAAGGAATTTTCAAACGGTTAGACCTTCAAACTCAAGGATTTTCTCCCGCCACATATCTGGAACAGGAATCGTTTTGTGATTCTTGTAATCAAACGTGACCAGAACAATGATCGCTTTGGATAGTTCCGTCCCAGTCTCTTCATCAATCAACGCTTGTTCTGTGATGATGGATTTGTTCCCAATCTTCGTCGAGCGGACTCCCACGTTTACTTTTGTCCCGTAATAAACGGGAGAAAGAAACGTGATGTGTGCATCCGCGATGATGACGCCCACTTCGAGAAATGACTGGTCTCTGCTGAACAATCCCAGGTGAACGAGGTAGTTGATGCGCGCCTGCTCGAAATAAGTCAGGTGCTTGGCGTTATTGACGTGCCCCTGCGGGTCGAGGTCGCCGTAACGGATTTCGGTGGGGTGATGGAAATGATAATCGGCCATGCGGCCGATTATAGTCTTCTATTTGCGAACCGACAGCGGTCCTGGCGGCGCGTTTGACTTGCAAGCTTGACAGGAGTCTCAAACACTTGTTGCAGAGGGGAGAAGTTTGGGACAGGTTTCCCTGGAAATCTGTGTATAATTTATTTGTGGTCTTTTTCACTTCCCAGGGAGTCGGTAAAAGAAGGGCTGTTTTCTGGAGATCGTTGTAATGGAGGCACCATGTTTCGAAATCGCATTTTTGTTCTGCTGGTATTGTCAACGATTTTGCCGGTATGGACTTTCTTGAATGACATCGAACATCAAGCGCGAACAGCCGCCTTCCCCATTGGCGTAAGCGCCCGCCCTCAGAATCAGACTGCTCTGAGTCTGGTTTGGAGTGATGAATTCGACGATCCTTCCGTGAATACCAATGACTGGAATTATGAAATCGGCGGCGGGGGCTGGGGGAATAACGAACTGGAATATTACACCAACGGCAGTAACGCTTCCATTCAAAACGGCGCATTGGTAATCGAAGCTCGCAAGGAGAATGTGGGTGGTTATCAATATACTTCCACCCGTATGACCACCCAGGGCAAGCATGAATTCATGTATGGACAGATTGAGGCGCGTATTGCGTTGCCGTCCGGGCAGGGATTGTGGCCTGCATTCTGGATGCTGGGCAGTAACATCGGGTCGGTTGGGTGGCCTGCTTCAGGCGAGATTGATATCATGGAACACATCAATAACGAAGACATGATCCATGGCACAATTCACTGGGATGCCGGCGGCCATGCCTCCTATGGTTGCAGTTCTTTCACCATTGATGTCACACAGTATCACATCTACGACATTGTGTGGGATATGAATGGAATAACATGGTATGTTGACGGGACCCAATATTGCCAGGTAAACACCCAGAATAACATCAACAGCACGGAAGAATTCCACCGGCCCTTCTTTATCCTGCTGAATCTGGCAGTCGGAGGGAACTGGCCGGGTTCTCCCGATGCCAGTACGGTATTCCCGGCAAAGATGTATGTGGATTACGTCCGTGTCTATACCATCCCAGGCACCACCTTCACAGATGTTCCCCCCTATTATTGGGCTTGGGATTGGATCGAGCGTTTGTATGCGGCCGGCATCACGGGCGGTTGTGCAACGAATCCACTGCGTTATTGTCCCGAAGACAGTGTTACCCGCGCCCAGATGGCAGTCTTCCTTGAAAAGGGCTTGCATGGTTCCGGCTTTACGCCTCCCACAGTGCCAGTTTCCTTCAGCGATACAAGCGGACATTGGGCACAGGATTGGATCGAAGCCCTCTACTCGGATGGCATCACCGCTGGCTGCGGCGGCGGAAATTACTGCCCGGATGCATCCACGACCCGCGCTCAGATGGCAGTTTTTCTCTTGCGCGCAAAACATGGTAGTGGTTATACTCCGCCTCCCGCCACCGGGAGCATGTTCAGCGATGTATCTTCAAGTCACTGGGCCGTTGACTGGATCGAGCAACTGGCCGTGGAAGGAATCACCGGAGGATGTGGAACGAATCTATATTGCCCTGAAAGCCCTGTTACCCGCGCTCAGATGGCTGTGTTTTTGGTGAAAACCTTTGGCCTGCCATAATTGGATTTCTTGAATGAAGCTTATGAACCAGGCAGGAGCGACTCAATGGGTTGCTCTTGTTGTTATTTCATCATCTTCCTCGTGCTCCACGTACGCCAGGCTCTGGAAATTGAGTTGGGTATAACATTCAGTGAAAAGCTTGAAACCAATTGCAAAATCAGTATAATGTGATTGTCTATATAAGTGGGAGAATCATTTTAGAAGTTCTCGGTGCAATTGATAAAAGAATACGCGTGTGGAAGCGTTGAACCGGAGACTTCAATTGGTCGCTTGACCCCATCATCAATAACAATCTCCAACAGATGTTCCATCTCCAGTAATTATGTATGGATCGAGGCAAGAGTAGTTCAGTCCTGCCAATTTGCTCCACAGAAAATTTACGGTCATATTGATCGATAAGATTGCGAGTCGGAGGAGACTATGAAAAATAAAAGCTCCCTCTTTGTGCTTATTCTTTCACTGATGGCGATGGCTGGCAGTCCTGCCTTGCCGCAATCCGGTGAAGTCGGTAGTGGAAGGTATGAATTCACCGGCAAATTCTTGGATGTGACAAGCGATGAGACCATATTTGACAATGGCGTGTGGTGGATAAGCAAGGGTACCGGTCCGCTTGTCCAATACCCAATGGCGGTCTTTGTTAATGGCGTGGATAAAGGCACAACCTTCCTTCTGAAGTTTGGTCACAGGGTTGGAGACACGTGGCCGGAAATCACCGCTATTTACAATACAGGTTATATCCGTTCGGTTCCTCCAGGTTTACCATATGGGACCGGTTTCACCCTTGGGCCGGCGTATTGGGGTAGTGACGAAATTTATGTCCATAACGTTCAGATTTCCAGAATAGACATTGATACCACCGGCACAACCCCGTATGGCTCTATTAAATTGACAATTCGTGCTCGCGATTTCCACAGTTCGCGCTGGCCCAGTTACCGTTTGGACATTACTTACAATGCCATCTTGTCTGACCCGGCCATTGATGCCACCCAGATGGCGGTCACGGAAAGCTTTAGTGTAGCAAGCGGGTTTTCACTCTCCATAAGCCGACAAGCCAGCCGCGAGGGATTTAAATGGGTACAGTTGTCCTCAATGTACATTAATACGACCCAACATGACAGTGACAGCGCGGTATATGTGGATTCGAACGAGAGTATACATTACTCCAGGTTTTCTGACGTTGGGTGCAATAATTCCATCTATACGTTACCTGAGGTGTTATCTTCGCTAAATCCGTGGGTCGAGGCGCGCCATAATGACAATCTGGGCTGGCAGGGAAATACCCCGAATACTATTATCTTCGTAAATAGCGCCGGCCTCGTTGGGCAAGCCACTATACAGGGATATATTACCTGCACATCGGATCCCAACGACGATAATGTGGGTGTCTGGATAAATTATGACTCCGCTCCACTCTCTTTCAATACCGGTGACACGGGCAACATCAATTACACCCTCATCTCACAAGATGATCCAAAGGAGCCGCCTTTAACCTTTGCAGATGTATCCTTGAGTCACTGGGCTTGGGATTGGATCGAGCGTTTGTATGCCGTCGGAATCACGGGCGGTTGTGCAACGAATCCCCTGCGCTATTGTCCTGAAAATAGTGTCACCCGCGCCCAGATGGCAATCTTTCTCGAACGCGGCATTCACGGTTCTTCTTTCGCGCCTCCTACTGTCTCCCCAAGCTTCAATGACACTGCCGGACATTGGGCCGAAGATTGGATCGAAGCCCTCTACTCGGACGGTATCACCGCTGGTTGCGGCGGCGGAAACTATTGCCCGGACGCATCCACGACCCGCGCTCAGATGGCCGTCTTTCTCCTGCGCTCCAAGCACGGGGCTGGTTACACTCCGCCACCCGCTGGCGGTACCATGTTCAGCGACGTATCCGTCAATCACTGGGCGGGAGCGTGGATTGAACAGCTTGCTATTGAAGGAATCACCGGAGGCTGTGCGACGAACCTGTATTGTCCCGAGGACCCGGTCACCCGCGCCCAGATGGCTGTCTTCCTTGTGAGAACGTTTAATTTGCCATGAAGGAGTTCGTTGCTCATAATCGAATATCAAAGATCCGAAACCTGGCGGGATTACGTTCCAGCTTTCTCACACTCTATTGTCGGCTGTGTGATTTGTTTCTGTTGTTGAGTTTTGCCTAGGGAAAGACCGCAATATCATCCAGGAAAATCTCGCCGCTTGCTGATGGGTCACCCGGCGCTGGAAACAATAATATGCTCTTGATTCTGCTCAAGTCAAGGGCGCTTCCGGCGGCTGTGTAGTCAAAGATGAGGGGCGTCCAACCAGTTGCCTCAGTTACACGTTGTTCGCTGATATCAAACTGCCTCAGGCTTTGGTCTTCGAGTTTGAGCAGGAGAGTGACTTTGCCATGGACCCACATCTGTAAAGTGCGTCCCCTGGCAAAATCGCAGGAGTCGGCTGGCAATTCCGCTCCCATGAACTGATACGTGTCGGATTTGCTGTACTTGACCTTGAAAGACTGGGTCCCGCTGTGTGCCAGTTCGCTTGTTTCGCGAAAGTCGAAGAAGACCGCAGGGTCGGGACTCCACCAGTTCATCTGCCTGCCGCTCTCAAAGTCTTCCAACATACAAACCGGGGTTGGCGGAGTTGGTGTCTTGGTTGGGGTGAGAGTCGAAGTCGGCAAGGGTGTAAAAGTGGGCGTTGAAGTACTTGTTGCAGTCGGCGTAACAGTTGCTGTTTTTGTCGCTGTCACTCCAAGCAGCGGCTGTGTTATTCCCAAGATCGGCAAAACAGCGATTGCAATGAGCAAGAAACCAAGTATGGCGAGAACAATTCTTTGCCATCGGTCGAGTGGCTCAGTTGAGATGCTCCAACCTCCAGCCCTTAAGCGTTTTATTTTTCGCCCCAAGATTCCGAAAATAGCCAGAGCAATTCCGACTAGAAATAGGATAGCTTCAAAAGACTGAGGCATAGCTCCTCCTTATGTCACAGAGGTATTGCGTTTTTTCAATGTGTCAACTGCGAAGCCGCCCAATCAGATGTTTATCTACAAAGTTGCAAACCACGAATTGGATGTCATGTGGACTATCTAATCCTCTAAATCAAGGTGTTAGGTTGCATTAGGTCACAATAATGATTGCGTGTCCCCGAAAGTGAAATTATCATAATCACTATACAAGGATTTTTTCCCAAGGTCATGTGTCATATGTCACTTTTTAATTGAAAACAGAGAACAGGAGACTGGGCAGCCTGTTGTTCTCTGCTTTCAACATCCACACGCTCAAACAAACTTGGATGCAATCAGTTCATCCAGTCCCGGCGGTCTGTAATCCAGCGACTGATGCCGGAAATATGTGTTGTACAACGTTGCGTAATGCCCACCCTGATTGAGCAGGCCATCGTGATTTCCCTCTTCGATGATCCGTCCCTTTTCCATGACAACGATCCGGTCCGCGGCCTTGACCGTGGACAGGCGATGCGCGATCAGAATGCTCGTGGACTTTGACAGGATCAAATTCAACGCCTGCTGGATCTGCCATTCGGTGAACGGGTCAATGCTGGCGGTGGCTTCGTCGAGGATGAAGATGGCGGGCTTCTGCATGAGGACGCGCATCAATGCCACCAATTGGCGCTGTCCCATCGAAAGCCTCGCTCCCCTCTCCCCGACTTCTGTTCGCAAGCCATCGGGCAGAGTCTCCAGCCAATCCCCTTCGCCAATATTGCGCGCCATTGCTAACATTTCATCATCTGTGACATCGGGTGCGGCATAGCGGATGTTGTCCGCGACGGTGCCGGAGAACAGGAACGGCACCTGCGAGACGATGCCAAGCTGGCGGCGATATTGCTGCAGGTCAAACGTGCGGATGTCCAGCCCGTCAACTGTCAGCCTGCCGGATTGATATTCGTAAAAGCGCGCGATCAACTTTGCAATGGACGATTTGCCCGCGCCGGTGTGTCCGACAAGGGCAAGAGTCTCTCCGGGTTTGATGCACAGGTCAAAGTCCGAGAGGATCGGTTCATTGTCTGTATAACGGAAGTGCAGATTCTCGAAACAGACTTCGCCGGTTAAACGGGGAACGTCGCGGCGGTCAGTCTGCTGGACGTTTGGATCTGCATCAATTAAAGCGAAGGCCCGTTCCGCCGCGGAGAGACCGGATTGAATCTGCGCCCAGAACGCGGAGAGATTCAAAATGGGGAAGAAGAACTGGTCAAGGCTGATGATGAAGAGATACCACGCGCCGATGGAGACGACGCCCTGCGCCGCGCTCAAGCCACCCGTGTAAATGAGAATGCCGACAAAGATACCACCGAGTGCGTTGAGCGTGGGGAAGACCAGCGAGAGCACGAACCCGCGCCGCACGTTGACTTGATACGAGGCCTGGTTGGAAGCGTCGAAGGTTTCAAAGATGCTTTTTTCCTGGCGAAAGTTTTTCGCGATGGAAATGCCGCTGACGGTTTCCTTGATTGCCGCGTTGACATTAGCCATGGCCTGCATCCCGCGTTTGGTGACGCGGCGGGCGAGGGCACGGAACCCCGCCGCGACCGCAAAGATGAATGGCATGAAAGTTAGCAAAAGTAATGCAAGATGCCATTCGGTGCGAAAGAGGATAATGCCGAGAATCACCGCCTGCAAAATTTGCGAGACGATGTCAGTGACGATGACGACAAGCTGGCCGAAATCGTTTGTGTCGGAGGTGATGCGCGAGACGATGCGGCCCGACGAGAACTGATCGTAAAATGAGAGGTCGTGATCTGCGGCGGCGCGGAAGGCGCGCGAACGCAGATCGAGCACCACATCTCCGACGGCACGCACGACGAGACTGCGCCGCGCCCAGTTCAGGCCCCAACTGGCGACGCCCACAATCGCGAGCGCGATACCCACCAGCGTGATGGCCTGCGTGGACGGCTGCTCCTTGAGCAAGTCCACGATGCGGCTGACGACAACGGGCAAAGCCGCGCCGATGGCCGCGATGACGATCACGAGCAGGGACACCCATCCCAGGCGCGACACCTGCGGTTTGAAATAGTCAAAGATGCGCCCGGCGAGCTGGCGGTCTGTGTATTGACGGTCGTATTTTTCTTCGTTAAGTCCGGCAAAGAAACCCATATTTCCTTTTTATGCAACGGAGTCCAAAGCGCTGTCCTGAGCCTGTCGAAGGGTCTCCCGACTTTGGACGCGCTTGCCACAATAGCCAACGTCAGGAGACGTTGGACTCCAGTCTCTATTCTCTAAATATTCTCGAATACGCCTCTGACGCCTTCATCAACTCCTCGTGCGATCCCATTGCGGCGATGCGGCCTTTGCGGAGGACGATGATCAAATCGGCCCAGCGGATCTGCGAGAGGCGATGTGTAATGATGATGGTCGTGCGCCCTTTTGCGGCGTTGGCAATCGCGCGCTGAATCTTGTCCTCGGTGGCGGAGTCAATCGCGGAGGTGGAGTCATCGAGGATCAGGATGTGCGGATCGGTGAGGAAGGCACGCGCCAGCGCGATGCGTTGACGTTGCCCGCCCGAAAGTGTGACGCCGCGCTCGCCGATGATTGTGTTGTAATCTTTGTCGAAGGTTTGGATGAAGTCCTCGGCCTGTGCGGATTTGGCGGCATATTCAATTTCGTCGCGGGTCGCACCCGGTTTGCCAAAAGCAACGTTATCCGCAAGTGAGCGTGAGAACAAAAAGACATCCTGCTCGATCATCGAGATTTGTGAGCGCAGGGAGGCAAGATTCCAATCACGCACGTTGACCCCGTCCACGAGCACTTCGCCGCAGGGCGCATCGTAGGTGCGATTGATGAGCTTCACAAGCGATGTCTTGCCCGCGCCAGTCTGCCCGACGATGGCGACGGTTTGTCCTTGCTTGACTTTGAAGGTGATGTTTTCAAGAATTTTCTCGCCTTCACCTGCCCTCACCGATGCGCCCTCACCCCCGGCCCCTCTCCCGGCGGGAGAGGGGGACGATGGGAGAGGGGAATACTCAAAGCAAACATCACGAAATTCGATCTCGCCGCGCATCGGCTTATCGCAGCCTGCCGCGTTCTGGTCAAGGTTGGTTTCGCGGTTGATCAATTCCAAAATGCGACGCGCACCCGAAACGCCGAGCGAGATTTGGGTGTACGCAAACGATGAAGTGAAGGTCGGGAATTCGAGCATTCGAAGGAGGCCGAAGTAAGCCACGACCGCCCCAACCGAGATCGTGCCCGCGCGGAACAATATCAAAGCGTGGACCAAACCCAACGCATACGCGAGACCAAGTAAAAGGGTCGGAAGGAAGCGGGCTTCGATGTCTCCCTGACGGACAAAGGCGTTTCGCACGCGCCGCGCATTTGTCACGAAGCGCTCCACTTCGGCCACTTCCTGCGCCGCGCCTTTCATGATCTCCACTCCGTCCAATGCTTCGGAGAGATGCGTGTTCATCTCGCCAAACGTGCCGCGCACTTCATCCGTAATGGGCGAAAGGTTTTTCAGGTACGCGCGCAGAGCAATGAAATACGCGATGGTGAAAAGCGCCGGGGTGAGGATGAGCGAAATATGATATTGCGGCGCGAAGAGAAACGGCATGACGATAAACAAAAACGACCCCACCACCAGGTTCATGCCGGGGCTGAACATGAAGTTGATCTCGCGCACGTCGTTGGTGGCGCGCGCCATCGTATCGCCCACGGGCTGCAGGTTGTGGAAGGTCATGCTCTTGCCGAGCAATGAAAGATACAACTCGTCGCGGATGTCTCGTTCCATTTTTTGTGCCATGAGTTCCGCGCCGAAGTTTCGTCCTAGCTGCAGAACGCCGCGAATGATCTGTGAAATGCCGATGGTCAACGCGAGCGGCAAAAGCACACTGGTATCCGGCTTGGGAAAAAGCATCGCGTTGAACGCGTCGCCTGTTAATTTCGGAACCACTGCGGCCAGCGCGGCATTGCCCAGCGCACCCACGAAGATCATCACGATGATCCACCTATAACGCGTGGCGTGCGACCAGATCCAGCGCACGGGCGCGCTTTTATCGTAGGCGTGTTTTCGTTGTAATGTAAATTCAGCGGGAAGGGGGATTGCAGACATGGGCAGAATTCTACACCATGAGACCGCAACTCACAAATTCGGATAGTGTTGTCATATTTAGAGTTGGCAATTCTGCCAGTCAAGCTTTTCACTCGAAAGGAGAGTGTAAGATGAAGATGCCCACGACAATCTCTGGTTGGTGCATGTGGCTGTTCTTCCTGTGGTTTGGCCTGGCGTATGTACTGCAAGCCGTCGGTGTAGGCTTCCTGATGGCCAGTCCGTTCCCACTGCTCGGCGGCCTCTTTGCCCTTGGCTACGCTGTATTCGCCCTGTTCGGCAAATAGCCACTGCAATTCGCCGGCAGACTCCCGAAAGGGAGTCTGCCGCTTTTACGGACCTGCAAAAATCTCCGCGCAATGCAACGAGTATTCCCCGCCTGTTCCATCCGGCTGCATGTCCCACCATGCGGAAAGGACCGCGTGACACAATCCCCATTCCAGCAAACGTTGACGCGGGAATCCCAACCTCTCTGAAAGGATGGAAATCCGCCTCTCTGTCTGGACCTTCGGGTTGGTCCCGTTCAAAAAGCTTCCCCACGGATTGATCAGGAGCGGCCCCACCTCGTATTCCGGGTGACCGATCACACCCTTGGGATCAATCGCGATCCAGCCGCGCTCCGAGGAGAGGACGTTGAAATGGTGAAAGTCTCCGTGGATCAAACACGGCGGGCTCGACTCAGCGTACAGGCGTGGCAGAGTCTCATCCACGCGCTCAACCAGCTTTTCGGGGAAAGGCCCCGTCCCTCCGTTGAACGCGGGACGAAGTTTTTTCAACCCATCGAACCATTCGGTCAATTTGATAAACGGCAAATTATCTGGCACCTCGCGCCACAACCTCAACATCACATCCGCCGCGATGTGTGTGGCCCGTTCATCATCCTCGATGGTCGTCAGCATTTCACCGGGACGGAGGCGTTCGAGCAAAAACATGGAATGTTCCGCATCGAATTCGAGCAAACGCACTGCGCCCTCGCCATTGAAGAACCGCAACGCCAAAATCTCACTTCTCAATTCACGATTCGGCACACCGATTTTCAGTACAACATCCCCTTCCCTGCATTTCGCGAAGGCAACAAAATTGCAGGAAAGATTTGAAACAGGGCTGACATCCGTCAAACCCCATTGATTGGATGCAATCTCAATCAGCCTGGGCAAATCAACTAGAAAGGATTTGCCCTCTTCGCCGAAGGAGTTTTGGATGTTGGTGATGAAAGTGGATGGAAGGTTCATCGTTGTTTATGTCATTGCGAGCGGAGCGAAGCAATCTCCCGTTTAATGGCAAATCTCATTGAGCAGCATTCTCCACTTAACCGGGGATTGCTTCGCCGCGACGAACGCTCCTCGCAATGACACGAGCCTTCTCAAAAATAAACCCGGCGTTTTCCCACTTCCTTTCGTAGCCTGCCTCTGCCAGCGAGACAAAGATGCGCTCGTCTGAATACGCAATCCAGAAAACATTCTTGCAGTTCTTTTGCCCCGCGAGGCGGCGGGCATCCATTAACAACGCGGGCATGTCTTTGATTTCGCAGGCTGCCAAACCAACTCCGAGAACGGGTTCGCCGTCATCGTCATCATCCCAGGTTGTGATTAATGCCTGATGGTCATGCCACCAAAAGGCAGTGTGTTCAAAGTCTGTACCGGGGGTGGTAAATTTTTGTAGTGCAGATTCATTTGGCTGCATGACGCGCCAGCCAAAATCTGACATGCCGCCAGCGATTTTTATAGATTCACTTTCAAGCGCAAAATTCGCGGCTTCTTTCAGGTTTACAACTGGAGAGAAAGATTCGACATTTTCTTCCAACGGTTCGGCAACAAATCCCACCATTTCACCGGTTTTGTGAAAGCCAAGTTTCTCGCACAAATGATGGACGGGTAAATTTTTTGCATTGGTCATCAAACGCGCAACGCCATCCCCATTTTGCATCCACCAGTCATCTACATACTCGTGAATGTGCGAGCCGACCTTTAGTCCCTGATATTTTGGATTCACACGGAAACCCTCCAGCCACCATTGACCGGGCGCGAGCAGGGTCACTTTGGCGAGGCCGATGGCATGTCCGCCGTACTCGGCAACGGCGAGAATTCCGTGCGGGTCTTTCAGCCAATGATTCCAAACATACGGGACGTAATCGCGTCCATCCCAGATGAATTTGGTGAACTCCAAAACGTCCGCGGTGTCGAGGGGCAAGGCAGGGCGGCAGACAACTTTTGGAGAGTAGAAGGTAGGCATACTGTGTTCGAGATTTTATTTCGCTTTTCTCTACCGTACAAATGCGAGTAAAAATCGAGCGCGAATTACAGGCTAGATGTACGGTAGAGAATTTCGCTTTACTTGACCCAGCCCAAACTGATTCTTCCGCGCTCGGCTTCGATTTTTTGGATTTCCACGTCAATGATGTCACCCACTTTGAGGACTGTGCCATGCGGGATTTGCGTGCGGTGGAGCAGGCCGTCCTGTTTGACACCGATGTCCACAAAAGCGCCGAAGTCCACCACGTTGCGGACGGTGCCTTTGAGCTGCATGCCTGTGAGGAGGTCTTCGGCTTTGAGCACGTCCGAGCGGAGGATGGGAGCGGGGGTATCGGAGCGCGGGTCTCGTCCAGGGCGGACGAGTTGTTCGAGGATGTCTTTCAGCGTGGGGAGGCCGCAGTTGAGTTCGGCGGCAAGCGTCTCGAGCGGAGTTTTGGCGGTCAACGCTTCGAGGGCGGGAATCCGTTCGTTTAACGGCGACCCGGCTGAAAGTCCCGCGCGAGCGAGAATGGATTCTGCGATTTCGTAGGATTCTGGATGTATCGCCGAAGCATCCAACGGGTTCGCCCCATCCCGAATCCGCATGAAGCCTGCCGACTGTTCGAAGGCTTTCGGGCCAAGCCCAGCGACCTTGCGAAGCGCGGCGCGGGATTTGAATGGGCCGTTGGTGTCGCGATGCGCGACGATATTGGTCGCCAGTTTAGGGCCGATGCCCGCCACGTGCGTGAGCAGCGCGGGGCTGGCAGTGTTGACATCCACGCCAACGCGGTTAACCACGCTTTCGACTACGCCGTCGAGGGTGTGCGTGAGGGCAGTTTGGTCAACGTCGTGCTGGTACATGCCGACACCGATGGACTTGGGATCGATCTTGACCAGTTCGGCGAGCGGATCCTGCGCGCGGCGGGCAATGGACACCGCGCCGCGGATGGACACGTCGAGGTCGGGAAATTCGGCGCGGGCGAGGGCGGAGGCGGAATAGACAGACGCGCCGGCTTCGTTGACGATAAGATATTTTGTTTGTTGAGTTGGTGGTCGAGTAGGGCGAGTGCTTTTCTCGCTCGTATCGAGACCACGGATTAACTCGGCGGCGAGCTTTTCCGTCTCGCGCGAAGCCGTGCCGTTGCCGATGGTGATGAGCGTGATGTGGTGACGGTTGATCATATCCTGCAAGGTGTTGATGGCGCCCTTCCAATCGTTCTTCGGCTCGTGCGGATAGATCGTGCCGGTATCGAGCAGTTTGCCCGTCGCGTCCACAACGGCGACTTTACAGCCTGTACGGAAACCAGGGTCGAGCCCGAGGACAACATGATTCGCCAGCGGCGCCTGGCTGAGCAGGGCGCGCAGGTTGGTGGCGAAAACTTGAATAGCATGGTTATCGGCGACTTCACCCTTCTCGCGGCGGACATCGCGTTCGATGGCGGGAAGCAGAAGACGGGATGCGGAATCCTGAATGGCGAGTTCGAGTTGTTCAGCAAAGGGGCTGATGATATCTTCCTCGAATTCGGCCTGGATCGCGTCGAGCCAGTCGCGTTCGGGAACATTCACATGGACGCGCAAAACGCCTTCTTTTTCGCCGCGCGTGATGGCGAGAATCTGGTGCGGCATGAGGCGGTCTACGCGGGCGGAGAAATCATAATAGCTTTCGTAGACGCGCTTTTCATCCACGGCACCTTCGATCTTTTCGGCGCGGATCGTGGAGAACTTGAGCGCCTTTTCGCGCGTTGCGGCGCGGACATTGGCATTGTCGCTGATGGTTTCAGCCACAATATCGCGTGCACCTTGCAGGGCTTCTTCGATATTTGGAACCTGCTCGTTGATGAATTGCTTTGCCAGTTCTTCAGGCGAACCAGAGGCCTGTTTGAGAATCAATTCGGCCAGCGGTTCCAGTCCCCTTTCGCGGGCGATCATGGCGCGCGTGCGGCGTTTCTTTTTGTACGGCGCGTACAAATCTTCGAGGGCGGTCATGGTGGCCGCGGCAGTGATGGAGTCGCGCAGTTCATCGGTCAGCTTGCCCTGTTCTTCGATGGAGGCCAGGATGGATGCGCGGCGTTCGTCGAGGGCGCGCAAACGGACGAGTTCATCCGCGATGATGCGGATCTGCTCGTCATCGAGTGAGCCTGTCATTTCCTTGCGGTAACGGGCGATGAATGGGACGGTGTTGCCTTCGTCCAGGAGGTTGATGACCGCCGTCACCTGCGACGGCTTGACATTGAGTTGGGAGGCGATTTGTTCAGCGTGAGTCATAGGGGAGGATTTTATCATGGTGAAAAATGGGTCACGCTTCAAGCGTGACCTTTACTATTAGTTGTCAATGTCAATCAAGATTACTTTTACAGGAACGGCGGGAAAATGACGTTTAAGGCGTTCGATATCGTAAACTAATTGCTCGCCATAAGAAACTCCCGATGACATTTCTTTGTGTAATTCATGACAAGGTACTATCTCCACGCCAATATCTGCTTTGTTTTCGTTGAAGAAGTATTGAAATTTTGCCATATCGTAAAACATGAATGCATACTTGCCGAATTGAACTTCTACTAAAACTTTGTCTTTTACAAAATCGACCTGTTTGTATGCTCCATTAACTTCTAGTTCGTAATTCGGGATGGTAATCGTGTAAGTGTCCCTTGTTTCGTTGAACCTTCTTTTGTTGAATTCTGTCTCAAACTGATTGTTCATGTCAATTGGCGAGAAAAGCTGTTTTCCTTTCTTTGTCTTCTCTTTGCTAATTTTTGACCTATTTCCTTTGACAAGAGATATTACATCATAGATTTCCTTTTCATGTAGTGGATACCTCTGGTGCAATATTTCCGATCCTCCAAGATGAGAATATTCGTATACTATTTTCGCAATGGAGCATAACTTGCTATACACTTACACGCAGTATTGTTAAGACTGCCGAAAACTGGCAAAATGACGGCTATTTTGGCGTTTTTTGCGGGGAAATCTAGTCGTTGGAGAACTCAATAGCAAGTTATGCGGTACTGCCTATTTTCATTTTGATTTCCTTGTTTTGTATTTCCCTTTTTTATCAAAAAGAGTATTCTGAGTTGAAGGTTTATTATTGAGTTTTATTGTTTTTGGCGGTGAAATTTTTGTCGCGGTGAAAGGATCATATACAGGGCGTTCCATGGGCCTAACTTGTAGCTCACCTCTTTCCGCTTTCTCGATCCTCTCCTTGGCAATTGAAATGTATTCTGGCATTATTTCCGCACCAATGGTTTTTCGATTATGGATTAATGATGCAAGCGCAGTACTTCCTACTCCCATAAAAGGATCAAGCACCCAGTCATTTTCATTTGTCATGGAAAGTACCAGTCTTTCGATCAATTCGACAGGAAATTGGCATGGGTGAATGGTTTTTTCTATATGATTTGCTTTTACATTGGGAATATCCCAAATATCACTAGGGTTCTTCCCAAGAGGGTTGCCAGAAAGTTCACCTTTTTTAGGGCCCTTAAAGTGTCTTTTTTGAGGGTATTTTTGAGGGACTCGAATTGGGTCTAAATTGAAGGTGTAATCATTTGACTTAGTGAACCATAAAATGACCTCATATCTGCCAGAGAATCTTTTTGAGGCATGTAGCCCGTGTCCAAATTGCCAAATAATTCGATTTCTTAACTGTAACCCTAAAGCCTCAAATATTGGATACAAAACAATATCCAATGGAACGATCTTTCCATTTTCAACATAATTCCCAACTTGCCAGCAAATACTACCCGAATTATCGAGAACTCGAACGCATTCCCCAATTATTATTTTCTGTTGTTCTAAATAATTTTCTAAATCTTGTTTAGTTTCGTATTCCTTGCCAAGGTTATATGGAGGCGAGGTGACAACTAGTTTTATGGATTTGTCAGGAATGTTTTTTAATAAATCCAAACAATCCCCTTCAAATAAAACGCAGTTTGCTAGAGGATCAAATTTGTTTGAAATCTTCATAAGTTGATTATAGATCGGTTGTTCTGATTTGAGGGTTTTATTAAGATAAAGTGTAGGGTAACTTAAAAAAGAAATAGGAGCTAGCTGGGGAAAATTTTATCGAAGACCTCGGGACAGTATTTTTGAACCATCTCGGATGAGAGCCCGTTCTCTTTGCAGATCTCAGCATAGAAATCCACGCTTGGACGTTTGATGCGTTTCTGTGTGTCGAGGTCGAGTCCCCACAGGCCGAAGCGTTGTGTCCAGCCGCGCTCCCATTCGAAGTTATCCACCAGCGACCAGTGAAAGTATCCCTTGATGGGCCAGTTGAAATTGACGGCGCGCCACATCTGATGAATATGCTGGGCAATGTAACGCGGGCGGATGTGATCATCGGCGCACTCGATTCCGTTTTCGGTGACGATGATGGGCAGGTTGGGATATGTTCGCACAGCCCATTTGATGGTGTCAAAGAATCCTTCGGGGATATTGGCGATGAAGTTGTTGTCGCTAAAGTCTGCATTCTCGGCAAAACCGGAGTAGGTGAAGAGCTCCTTCTGGTTGCCGATGTGGAACGAAATCGTATCCACCGAATAATAATTAATGCCAAGATAATCCTGCGTCCCTTTGGCTTCCGGCACGGCGATGTTTCCAACCGGCGTCTTCATGATGCCCGTTGAAATACCGGTTGGAAAAGCCATGTTAACTCCCTCATAACGGATGTTACGCATGAGCCGGTCAAGCGGCGACCACTTCAATTTCGGAACCATCGGGCGGTAATGCAACGCGTATCCGACGCGCGCTTCGGGTTGCAGTTCGTGGATGGCGCGGTACGCGGCGGCATGCGCGCGCAACATATTCGCTTCCACTTTGACAGCCTGTTTGATGTCATTGATACCGGGCGGAAACGCGCCGTTGGCATAGCCCGATAAAGCACAGACATTCGGCTCGTTGATCGTCACCCACAAATTGACGTATTCCTTCAACGCGTCCACCACCTTGCGGACGAAACGTTTAAACAACGGGACAATTGCCTCCGTTTCCCACGCGCCTTGCTCCGTAACCCAGAGCGGATCCGTAAAGTGATGCAACGTGACCATGGCGGTCATGCCGCGCTCTCTCAGTCCGCGCAACATGGCGCGGTATTTTTCGATGGCTTCCTCGTCCCATTTATCGGGTTCAGGCTGGATGCGGCTCCACTCTACCGAGATCCGCTGTGCGTTCTGCCCGCCTTCGGCGGCGCGGTCGAAATCCTCGCGCCAGCGTCCACCCCACCAATCGGCGGCCAGACCAGATGTCCCGTTGGTGTGACCGTCCTGTTCCCACTTCCACCATTGATTATTCGTATTGCTGCCTTCCACTTGATGCGATGCCGTCGCGGCTCCCCACAGAAAGCCGCGCGGGAAATGATAGGTTGCCTGGGGCATAAGGTTCTCCGTTAACGGTAGGGGCGAAGCATTGCTTCGCCCCTACTTTCGATTCAAATACGCGAGATATAACGCGACCGACCCTGCTGCCGCCGCGTTGAGTGACTCGACTCTTCCCTGCATGGGCAGTTTCAACACGATGTCACATTTCGAGCGGATGAGCTGGCGTATCCCTTCGCCTTCCGAGCCGACGACGAGCGCCACCGCGCCGCGCAGGTGTTTTTCGGTCTTGTCGCTGATAGTCTCGCCGTTTTGGTCGAGACCAACGACCCAGCACTCCGCGTCTTTGAGCGCGTCGATGGCTTGCGCGAGGTTTTGCCTCGTGACGAGCAAATGTTCGCTCGCGCCCGATGACGCGTTGACAACGGCAGGCGTCACTTCCACGCTGTGCGCCAGCGGGATGACGATGCCATGCACGCCAATCGCTTCGGCGGTACGGAGCAGGGTGCCAAAGTTCTGCGGGTCCTGCAGGGAATCAAGAAGCAGGACAAAAGGCAGTTCGCTTTTCCTGCGGGGGAGTTCGAGAATATCAAGCAGGTCGGCATACGGATACGCGCTGACTTCCGCCACAACTCCCTGATGGTTCTGATGAATCTTATCCAGCCGCGGACGCTGGACGCGCTCCACTGGAATTTTGCGTTCCTTTGCCATCTTCAGAATATCAACAATGTGACCCTTTTCCTGCACCCCCTCGGCGATTTGGATTCGGAAAACATCCCTGCGTTTGGCGCGCAGAGTTTCGTACACTGCGTTGCGTGAATAGATGAATTCTTTCATAAACAAAAAGGGCAGACCGGCGTCTGTCCTTATCCTTTCAGGATTTCTTCGATTTGTTTCCATAGGTCGGGCATTTCAAGGACTTCTGCAAAGGATGAGACCCAATATTTTATACGCTTCCTGTCCAGCCTGGATTGTTTGTCAACGACTGCTCGTATATCCTCCATGTCTTTTGGCCGATGTGCGATGGCTTTCATAATAATCAAATCTTCCGGGGTTGGCAGGCGAACGGATAATGTTGCCGATGATTGTATTGTTCCCCGCTTAACCATTTCTTCTTCAAACGGTAACGCGCCAAGGGAAATGTCAATTTTTGTTTCAGTTGGAGAATGCACCAACAACAATACCCGATTCTTGCGCGCAAATTCATCTGCTTTTTCGATGCGCGGCACAATCTTTTCAGCCTTTGCAATTTCAATCAGCGAGGGAATATCTTCTATTGACAGGATGAATACCGCGTCCACATCTTCGGTGAAACGCGGCTTACCCAGAAAACTTGCGGCTATTCCTCCGATAATCACACCGCGATTATCAAACTTCGCAAGTACGCGTTGAATGGCTTCTATTGTCTCCTTAAATGGCTCTAAACTATCGTGCAATTTCATCCTGCCCCCTTCAATTTTGCCCATCGTAGATAAATTTCCATTTCTTCGCTGTCGTCGCCGCGTTCCAGCCCCTGTTCAATCGCAAAACGAACAATGGCGTTGAGTTTTGCCCAGTGTTGCTCGAATGTCATGGCGCGCAATTCCTGCCGTTCGATTTCTTCAACAGCCTTCCATCGTTCACGATATAAACGGACATCTTCGGCGTTCATAAGAGGATTATAGCATGGCAGAAGCACAGGGTTTCATGGATGATTTTGTGAGAGTAGATGAATTCTTTCATGGTGTGGTGATTTTACTTTATTGGAGTCAAAGTCTCCAGACTTTGGGGAATTATCTAAATCCAGTTCCAACGTCGGGTCCCCTACGGGGATGATAAGACGTTGGACTCCAGACAGCCATTACTTTTTATACGTGTTGATGCCATCCAGCAAATCCAGTACAAGCTCCTTCAAATCGCCGCGATTGGGGAGTGTGCCCATCAGCCCGTACATCGGTGCCATGCGTTCGGGCAGGTTCCCGTCGCCGCCCATCATGGACGAAGCTTTGTCCATCAGACTCTTGACCCATTTCTCCGGCAGGACTCTGGTGAGGGCATTCGCCGTACTGACGAGAAGCTTCGTCGCGGCCTTTCTGACCCCCGGCCTGCGAACCGTTGCCGCGGCCTCCGTCAAGTCTTTGAGAAAATCATCCGCCACCTGCGCGTGGACGTAGTTCACCGTCATGTGAAGCGAGGGTGGGAAGTGCTGCCTGTCGAGGTGCCAGCCTCGCAGGGAGAGTTCGTCGGCGAGTTCGTAAACATCCAGTTTGTTCGAGGCAATCGCGAAGACGCTCATTTCCGGGTTGGATAAAACTTTCAAACCGGGAATGGCATTGATTCCATCCTGAAGGATTTTTGTGGTGCGCATGACCACGGATGTGATGTTGAGATAGCCTTCTTCACCGAGGTAGTTGAGCAATGCCCACGCCGCCGCGACCGGTCCGCCGGGGCGTGAGCCAGCCATGCCTGCCGAAGGGTAGATGCCTCCCGGCCAATCGGTGGAGACAAACATTTGATGGCGGCGCAGTTCCGAGGTCCGGTAGAGAACGATGGAAGCTGGTTTGGCGGCATAGGCATACTTATGTAAATCCGCCGAAACGGAGGTCACGCCCGGGACGTTGAAGTCAAAATCAGGAACGGGATAACTCAGCTTGCGGACGAAGGGAAGCATGAAGCCGCCCACGCAGGCGTCGGTGTGGAAGAGGATGCCGCGCGCCTGAGCGATGTCTGCCAGTTCACGGATGGGATCAACAACGCCGTGCGGATACGAGGGCGCGGAGCCGACCATCATGATGGTGTTGTTCGTGATGGCGTCGCGCATGGCTTCGACGTCGGCGCGGAAATCGGCGCGCACAGGCACGTGGATCATGCGAACGCCGAAGTATTCTCCGGCTTTGTCGAAGGCCGGGTGCGCGGTGGACGGCAGGATGATCTCCGGGTCTTTGACAGACCATTGGACGCGGGCAAAATCGCGCGCGGTCTTGACCGCCATGAGTAGCGACTCGGTTCCGCCGGAGGTCATTGTGCCGACAATGTTTTCATCGCCGCCGAGCAGGTTCGCGGCCATGGCGATGACTTCGTTTTCGAATTTGCTCAGGCTGGGAAAGGCGGTGGGGTTGAGGCCGTTCTCCGAGAAGAACATGGTGAAGGCCTCTTTGAGCAGTTCGTCAATTTCGTCGGAGACGTGATAGACGAGACCGAAGACGCGTCCGTTCTGCCATTGCACGTCGCGGTCGCGGGCGGCGCGCATCGAGGCCAGGATTTCTTCTTTTGACAGGCTTGTTTTGGGGAAGGGCAAGATGGACATGGGAGTGTCCTCCTTTGGCTAAAGGAAGTTTAGCATAAATTTAACTCAAGTTGCCACCTTGAAATAAAAATCAAAATGTGTCACCATGCAGGAGCGTTCCCTTCGACAAGGTTTCGACAAGCTCAACGCGGCGGCTCAACCCAACGGCTCAGGATGACCACTCAGGGAAGGGTCCCGGCTTTCGGCGTCAGAGATGCTTCGCTTCGCTCACCTGTGCCTGTGCACGGTGCAGGCAGCATGACACTGCGTAAGGTGAGTTATTCAAGAACCGAAACGAGTCCGAGAATTGATGAACAGAAAATAGACCGCAATTGCGCCGCTATAGATAAGAACCGCCACATACACAACCAGGTTGATCGAATATTCAGGCTCCACCGTCTTGAACAGGGACAGGAATGGGACGATAAGAACAAGGTCGTAAGCCAGGAAGCTCAACAGCTGTCCAAGCGCATTATGCCAGCGGGGGCGCAAAAGTCCGTACAAAAAATAGAAGGCATCCCCTAAAAAGATACAGCCAAATATGACGGATGAATCAGGATTCAAAGCCCAGGGGAAGATCGACGCGCGGAAGATCAAGGCCACGCCTGCAAAAACCAAAGATGCAATGAAAATCCCAAAGGAGACTCTCACGAGCAAAGGCATGGGACGAGAGTCACTGAGGGGAAGCCGGCGGCTCCACAGGAACGAAGCGCCGCTTGCAATCGCCATGACCAAAGCCGTGATCCCGGGAGGAATCATATCCGGGCGATCTTCCTGCAGGGCAAGCTGGAAAAAGTAAAATGACGTAGTCACCGCGATGACGAGGACATTGAGTGAGCCCGCGGGAAGCGCACCCAATTCCCCCGTCCATCCGATCCAGAACGCGGCGACACAGACCGCGGCCAAAATAGAGCCGATGAACAGGTATGAGAGCCGCCCGTCAGGCCAGGGCCATAGGCTGGTTGCAATTGGGATTCGGAAGATAAAGCCAATGGCAAGCGCAAGAATAACCAGACCACCCAACACAATTATGTAACGAAAAATCTTCATGTTTGCCTGCCTTTAAATTTGGTTTTAATGGATAACCCCCGGCTAATGATTACGCTTCGCGCTAAAAAATCAATCCTCCCCAAAGGAAATCCTGCCAGCCTGGAGTCGCATATTTCCCAACCACCCATCTTTGTTTAATACCGTGTTTCTCGGCAATTCGATTTAACTTCTCGCTGTCAGACAAAGTGGGGTGGTATTTTACTTCAAGGGCAACAGGATTCTTTTCCTGTATAACAAAGTCAATCTCGTGTTCACTGCCTTTTGCCAGGCAGGCTAAATTTCCCATATCTTCTCAATTGGTTGTAAACCGCATTTTCGAACAACGCGCCTTCACTGACCTGGGCAAGGATACTGGCAATTCCATTGCCGCAGAAATAAAGTTTCTTCCCAAGCGAGGCAGGCTTGTCTCCACCTGCATAAGCAGGAACGCGCGCGATCACATATGTTTTCTCCAGGAATTCCAGGAACTGCAGAAGCGTTGGACGCGAGACACCCACCACAGACGCGAGTTTCGTCACGTCAACTTTATTTCCGATCCGCAAAGCCAGGACGCGCAACAATTGTTGCAATTCGCCCATCTTCTGAAAGTCCGCCAGCGTGCGGACATCTATATTGATGTACGATGAAAAAATATCATTCAGAATATCCTTTCGAGCGGAGGGGCGTTCCTCCAAAACAACGCCCGGCAAGCCGCCGTAAAGCAGGTAATCTTCGTAATGATTTTTTAAGCGTTCGAATTCGTATGGGTCGAATCGCATATCTGCAAATTGCTCCCGCAGTTGATATGGGATCCCGCGAAAACCGAGAAACTCTCCAAAAGTCAATGGGAACATTTCAAAGACGACTTTTCGTCCCGCCAGCGACTCGGTAAAATAATTTTTCAAATAAAATGAACTTGACCCTGTGAGAAGGAATTTGATCTGATAATTGTCTGCCAGATACTTGACCACGCTTGGCAGATTCGGCACATACTGGATTTCATCCAACGCGGCGGTCACTGGTTGATTTGAGTCCAGCCCGCGATTTCGGAGGAAATTTATAACCAGATCGTAATTGCTTTCCTGAAAAACGGCGCGTTAATCGAGACGCTCCAAATCGAGATAGATTTTATTGGATGAGGAAACCTGATCCCGCAACCGCGTGAAGAAAGTTCACCATAATTGTTATGCCAGTACGTCGAGTGAATTGCAACCCCCGACCCGACGAATAAGCTTACCCATCCCACGGCAGGCAGGCTTCAACCTGCCGAAGCACTTCTACCACTTGTGGTGATGAAATTGCTTTCCGCCAGATGGGGAATTCGCCAACGGGTGTTTCCCATAATTGGACTTATGTCACAGCATTTCTCAATCGTATCATGTACAATCCAAATATCTTGTAGAAGAGGTTGAACATGGTTAGAAAATATTTTGCTTTACTGCTTGCGTTGGGAATGTTGATTCCCACAGTGTTTGTTTTTGCGAAAGGCGAGTTCGATTACATTACCATCAAGGGACCCGGTATCACGGGCGAGATCAATGTGACCAACCCCGCGCTTACGCAGGATTTCTTTGCCTTTGCAGATTTCTCGCAAGGCGAAGTGCCCGCGCCCGTTGACGCTGGACAGGGCTATCAGGTCGTACGCGTGTACGTAGAATTTACCGACAGCAAGCCCAAAGACCTGCCGTTTGATCAACTGCATTATTATCCGTACACGGGTTATGTCTATTACGATGGCTTGGTGGATGGTTCTTCGGAATATGATGGCAAATGGTATGCCGCGAACCCTTCCGCGGAAAAACCATTTCGCAGTGTACTCGTCCAACGCGCGCTGCTGGCGTGGATTCCGTTTGTGGTGTTGGTGGTGATTTTGGTTGGGTTCTTTATTGCTTATAACAGAAAGCCAAAATAAGACGATGGACAATTGACGACGGACGACAGACCATTGACCATAAATCTATCGTCCGTCGTCTGATTCATCTCAGCACAAACGCATCCAACTTCTCATCGTAGGCAAGGATCAACGCCCTGCCTTTTTCAAAATTCACTTCGCCCGAATAGGACAGGCGGTAATCGTTCGAGTCGTCCTTGATCCACACTTCCACTTGATGTGTGCCTGATCCGATTTCGAGGAACTCCAGCGCGGAGATTCGTCCATTGCCGCTGATGCCTGATGGCTTGTAGGTTTCATCCAATATCGTTTCGCCGTCAACAACCACGCGCAGGCTGATGGGGAAATGCGCGCCGCCAAAAATCTGCACGGGGTCGGCGCCTTCGGGGAGGGTCACGCCTTCGGGGATGTCCGCCGCTTCCACCTTTCCCTTTGCGTCAATTGCCACGCGCAATGCGCTTTGTTCGGCGGCTTTTATCCCAGCAGAAATATCCAGGGGCAGCGCGAGCGCAAACAAACCGAGCAGCAATACCGTCCCAACCAATCCGCTCACCAGCGAGGGAATCAATTTATTGCGTCCCTTCACCGCAGGCAAAATGGACGGGCGTTTTTCATCCCTTCGACTCGGCTCAGGGCAAGTTTGCGTTTCAGGCTTGTGCAGATCGTTCAGGAATTTCTCCACTGTCTTTGCATCGCCAGGCGTCACTTCGAGCCAATGCAGTCCATTTGTCACCAGCGCGGGGCGGAGATGCAGGCGGTTGAGAATCCAATGCGCGTCTTCGCGGTTGAGGCTGTCATCGTAAGGAGTGGACAAAATCACCACGCCGCGGACGTTTTCGGCGTTCAACGACTTGATCCATTCGATATTGACCGCGCCCGCGCCGGGGAGCAATGCCGTCACAACACGGGAGGAATCATTCCACGCGGAGACGGAAACGGGCGAATGGCTGTTGAGATTTAGTTTGGATGGAATTCCGCCCAATGCCTGGCCGCGGTGACTGGCGAAGACAACCGTCACTTCGTGCCCGTCTTTTTTCTCGCGGTGCAACGCGCTTTTGACGGCGCCAAATAATTGTTCGCTGTTGTACCCGCCTTGCAAGTTGATCGCGTCGGTGGGGCAGGCCCCCACGCAGATTCCGCACCCCGTACATTGCGCGTTGTTGATGATTGCCAATTTTTGGAAGCCAGAGTCATCGTCCCTTTTAACCATACGGATGGCATCGTACGGACATTCGGCGTAGCAAATGTTACAGCCAGTACACTGCTCATTGGTAACAGCGGCAGGCCCAAGGTCACGCCCCGAGGCGAGCCAGGGGAGCAGGAACAAACTCCCGCCGAGCAGAATCGCCAGAGTCCAGAAAATCACATTGCCCCATGAATCAATCAATGGAAGGAAGCCGAGATAATACGCATCCATCGGCACAGTTTGGATGAGGGTGGCGAGGTCTGCCTCTGCGAAAGATTGCGCGGGTTTGATGAGTGAAAGGATCACGAGACCCATAAGCGATTGAATGCTGACCCAACGCGGCGACCACCATCTTGCGCGCGAGAGGCGCAGCCCATGAATGTAAATGCCAAGGAAGCCGATGAGCGGAAGAAAGACATGCAGAAAAAGAATGATGACAAAATTGGAGAAGGTGCGCGATGCGATGTCTGCCGCAACATAGGTGAGACCCGATGTGCCAGCCAGCGTTTGCATCATGTATTCTGTCATCCATTGCGCACGCAGATCCCAGATGAGCCAGTAGCCCATCGTGCCTGTCAGCCATGTGCCTGCGAGCATGATCCAGCCGCTCGTCCATGCCAGCCAGCGCTGACCCCAGAACTTGTCGCTGAACAACATTTTGAGGGTGTGCAGGATGATGAGCAATATCATCGCGTCGCTTGCGTAACGATGGACGCTGCGCATGAGCGAGCCGAACCAGTTTGAATCGATTTTCTCAACGGTGACGTAGGCAACGTCCAAGCCAGGGCGATAGATGGCGGTGAGGTACACGCCTGTTGCAATGAGCACGATGAGCATGAAGATGGTCAGCGTGCCGAGATGGTAGAGCGGGTTGAAGTCCGATTTGGTGAAGCGGTTTACCAAGCCTTCGAGGCGAGTCCAAAGTTTTTCAAAAGCGCGGAGGGCCTTGCGTTGGGCGTAGGGGTTTATCATGTATCAGGTTCCAGGTTTCAGGTTTTTTTTGAACCGCCAAGACCGCGAAGGTCGCTAAGAAAACCTTTAAAAGAATCTTTGCGCTCTTCGCGTGCTTCGCGGTTAATTTTTTTCTTCGTTCAACAACGGAAATTTATTCATCTTCATCGCATTGCTCGTGACGAAGATACTGCTCGCCACCATTGCAAAGGCGGAGAATACAGGCTGCAACAATCCAGCCATTGCAAGCGCAACGCCGAGCAGGTTGTAAATCACTGCCCAGCCGAGGTTCTGCCGCACGCGCTTCATCGACTCGCGCGAAAGGTCAATCAGCCAGGGGATCACATTCAAGTCATCGCGCATCAAAACGATGTCGGCGGCGGTGCGGGCAACATCCGTGCCGTGATTCATCGCCAAGCCCACTGCCGCGGCGGCGAGCGCGGGTCCGTCGTTGATGCCGTCGCCGACCATCGCGGCATTTTGCGAAAGGCGGTTCATCTTTTCATCGGGCGTGAGCGCGGCTTGCACGGGAATGCCCAACGCCTTTTGCCAGCGCGCCCCGGCCCGCACCTCATCACCCGTCAGCACGCCGAGTTCCAGCCCGCGCGACTGCAATTGATCCACAACATCTTTCGCTTCTTTGCGGATGGTTTCTCCCAAACCGATCAGCCCTTGGACTTTTCCCTCCCACCCAGCATAGACTACGACCAGTCCCGCCTCTCTCCACGCCTCAGCCTGTTGACTGATATGCTGCGGCATCTTCAACCCTTCGGCAGACATGAGACGGGGGGAGCCGATGATGATTGATAATTGGTGATCGGTAATTGGTAATTTTCCGATCACGCCGAGCGCGGGGAGAGATTTGAAAGAGGTTGGCTTTACGAGTTCAACTTGGTTTGCTTTGGCATATTCCACAATCGCTTTTGCAAGCGGATGTTCGGATTCGTTTTCGATAGAGGCGATGAGTTGAAGGAAGTCGCTTGCCCTCATCCCCAACCCTTCCCCCGAAGGGGGAAGGGAGTCCCCTCTCCCTTCGGGAGAGGGATAGGGTGAGGGAGCGTACACCTCTTGCACCTTCATCGGCAACTGACTCAGCGTGCCTGTTTTATCGAAGAATACTTTATCAACCTTTGCAAGTCTTTCGAGAGAGGCAGTGCTTCGTAAAATTGCGCCTGATTCGGCGGCGCGTTCGAGGGAGAGCCAAAGGGTGAGGGGAGTGGCAAGCCCCAGCGCGCAGGGACAGGCGATCAGCAAAACAGATAGCGCGACAAGTAAGCCTGTTTCAATGCCAGAGACATAATTCCAGATGAGGAAGGCAATCGTTGCCAATGCCAGCGCGGTGGGAGTCATCCATGCGGAGAGTTTATCCACGGTGCGTTCGAGGGGGGAGCGCGCCCAGAGGGCTTCGTGCAGAAGACGTCCGATTTGACCCGCAGTCGTGGATTCGCCAACGGCGGTGGCGATGACTTCAAAGCCACCGTCGAGGCTGATTGTGCCTGCTTTGACGGCTTCGCCTTCGCGGTGGGAGACGGGTTTGGGTTCGCCTGTCAGAAGCGATTCGTCCACGTCCCCTTCGCCGAGGGCGATGAGACCGTCCACGGGGAAGCGTTCGCCAGGTCGAATGCGGACGCGCATCCCAGGTTTGAGGTCGGCAACGTTCACGGTTTTGTCCGCTTCGGTGGTGACGACGGTGGCTGTGCTGGGGATCTGTTCGAGCAACTTCATCACGGCTTTGTTGCTGGACTTGTGCGCCTGCATTTCGAGCCATCGTCCAATGGAAACCAAAAAGATGAGCATGGTGACGGTGTCGAAATACAAGCCGCCATGACCGACGATCAAATTGCGGACGGATAAGCCAAACGCGGAAAACGTGCCAATGGTGATGAGTGTGTGGATATTGGGTTGTCCGCGCAGGAGGCTGGCGAAACCTGCCCGAAGGATGGGCAGACCGAGCAGGAGCAGGACGGGAATGCTGGTGACGAGCATCATCACCTGGAAAAAATCCACCAGCGGCTGGGATTCGGGCGAGACCCAGCCAAAAATCTCGCGGGCGTAAATCCCCGCACCGACAATCATGTCGTGCAGAACCATCACACCGCCGATGAGCAGGCGGGTGAAAAAGGATTCTTCTTCGTCGCGTGGTTTTTCGTTGGGAAGGGTGGCTTGGTAGCCAAGCGAGCGCACACGCTTTTTTAATAATTTTGGGTTGGTAATTGCCGAGTCGAAGACAATGTTGGTTTGCCCTTGAATGAAACTCGTCTCTGCGTTGACCACGCCCTTTGTGCGTTTGAGTTGTTCGCTCACCAGCCACGCGCAGGACGAGCACCACATCCCGCCGAGTGCCAGGGTGATGTTCTCGGCGTTCGCTTCGTTTGCAAGGACGGTTGGCTTTGCGGGGGATTCTTCCAGCAGTGCGGATACTTCCCTGCAAGATGGGCAGCAGAAGATATCACCCCTGTCATTGGTGAGAGGATGGAGGGTGGTCAGTCCACACAGGGAGCAGGTGAAAGTTAGTTTGGTAGTTTGATAGTTGGCTAGTTGCATAGTTTTGCGCTTTACCTGTCTACTTGTGTACTTGTTTACTTGACCTACCAAAACATAAATGAACCGAGCATGAAGTGGTCAACCATGCCGAGGGAAGCAAATCCGCGCATGGCGAATTGGAGGCCAAAGAACATCATGACGAGGGAGGCGAGTCCGCGTGACCAGAGGCGGGAGAGGGATTGGGCAGCAAGCCATTTGACGGCGAAGAGGCTGGGGATGGTGGCAATGCCGAAGATGAACATATTTATTGCGCCGAGCATTGCGGATTTGGAAGCGAGTGCGGTGATGAGCGCGGTCAGGACCAGGCCGCAGGGGAGAAGTCCCCAAAGCAGGCCGAGCAGGTAGGAGGTCCAGAGAGAGGCGGCTTTGAAATTGCGGATGGCGCGTCCCCAGCGCGAAGTCCATCCCAAAAATAAAAGTTCGGGCGAGGGAGTTAATCCAATAAAAGTGGATGCCATGTAGAAGGCGATAATCCCAAAAAGAATCGAGAGGATGGCTTGCAGGTTTCCGAACGACCAGAGGGTCTGGCCGAAGATGCCAAAGACGAGACCAAGCAGGGTGTAAGTGGTGATGCGCCCCGCGTGCGCGAGAATCCACGCGAGCTTGTTTTGGAAGATGGGTTGGCGGTCGAAGAGAATGACGATGGCGCTGCACATCCCCACACAGTGGCCGAGGCTTCCGAGCAGACCGAGAAGGAAAGAGGTTGGCATTTATTACCCGTAAATTCCGTTCAGGATGGGCAGGTTTCCCCCGCCCGAAGTGTGGGTCTTCGGGCGGGGCCGCAAAGGAGAGAGTCCTGTCAGCGGATAAACCAAGTGCGTCCGAGCAGCCACCAGTTGCTGAGGTAATATACCGCGAACCAGACCAGGAAGGCAAAGACCATCACCAGCGTGCCTTTGGGTTGATTCTGTTTGCTTTCCATTTGCTCATCGGTGAGTTTGGTGGAGTCAAGCAGCGGGTTGTTCGTGCCGCTGACGAGGAGCAAGCCGCTGGCTTCCTTGCGTTCGCCTGTGAGGATGGATACAAGCACGATGGTGACATACATGATACCGCCCGTAACCGCGATGAGCGCGCCGATGCCGAAGATGGCGAGTGTGAGGTCAACGGTGCCGGGGACGACGCCTGCGAAGGTGATGTCCCAGTTGCGGCGGGAAACGCCCTGCAAGCCGCTGGTGATCATGCCCAGTGAAACAAGCGCGGAGCCAACGCCATAAACATACGGCTGCCAGACCGCCCACTTCTTGAGTTTGAGTTCCTTGCGGAAGATGAGCGGGATGACGTAATAAGTGAAGCCCATGAACGCCAGCGTCGTGCCGCCCACGACGGTTGCATGGAAGTGACCGGGCAGGCGCAGGGTGTTATGCACGAGCATGTTGATCTGCTCGGTGCCGATGGTGACGCCGGTCACGCCGCCGATCCAGCCGAAGAGGATCATGGACATGACGAGCGCGCTGAAGCCGGGTTCATTCCACGGGCCATTGCGAAGCCAGCCGAACAAGCCTTTGTTGTATCCCTTTGCGCGCAGGGCAATTTCCATGGCGGCGGGGATGGAGAAGGCGTGCATCATCGAGCCGAGTACGGCAAGGTACATGGCGTAGGAGGTGTTGACGGCTTTCCACGCGAAAGTCAGACCGGGATCAACCAACAAGTGATGGGCAGAGCCGAGGTTGATGAAGAACAGGTAAAGGATAAAGGCGAGGCGCGAGAACTTCTCGTTGACGGGGCGAATGCCTACGGTCATTTGCGCGAGCATGTACCAGATGGAAACCATCGCCGCGAGGTTGACCTGTTGGGCGGGGTGCCCGAATCCCCAGAAAAAGTTACGGTAGATGCCGGGGTCGTAGTTGGGCAGAATATCAAGCGACCACAGGAAGGCCGGCACGATGGCGGTGGCGCCTTCGAGCAAAGTGTAGGTGGCGAGAATTGCGGCGGTCATCAAGCCGAAGACGGCGAGAGGCATGGAGCCTTCGAAGCGTTTTTCGCGTTTGGCAACGACAAGGTTGATAAAGAAGGTGATGACCGTAATCAACGCGCCAACAGCGAAGAGAATGTAACTGAGGTAGAAAAGGGGATGGGCCTTGAGCGGCACGTAAGCGGTGAAAGCGACTGTGCTCTTCGGGTCGAACAGGATGACGGCGTTTGCCATCAAGCCGCCGACGGTCATCATAATGAAGCCGATCCACGCAAGTTTGGGAGCGGCATGACGCGCATTCAACAGGGCAGTGGAACCGAAATGCAAGCCGGCCATTTCAAAGAACACGATCCATGCCACGAGCATGTCCACGCCGTGCAGGGTGAGCAGGCGGTAGAACCAGGTGGCATCGAGCAGGTGAACTGCCTGCCAGCGGGTGAGGGCGATCAGCAGCGCTGCGATACCGCCGAGTACAAGACAGACAACCGCCATCACCGCGTTGGCGATGATGAGGCGCTCGGTGTGCATGTCCACTTTGAGGGTGGTCACTCCGCAGACGCGGTAATCGTCCTTGGCGCCTTTAACCCATTGAGTTGTTGGGGCAAGTGTAGCCATCTTTTTATCTCCTATTTCACGATTATTTTGCCGATCATGGTGTGATGGCCGAGGGAGCAGAACTCATTGCAGACGATGGTGAATTCACCCGTTGTAGTCGGCACGATGGTTGCAACATAATCGTAGCCGGGCAGTACCTGCAAATTGATATTCACAGGCTGGAGTGAAAAGCCGTGCTGGAGATCCATCGAAGAGATATGCAGGCGGTACGTCTCGCCTTTTTGGAACTGCAAAATGGGATACCACTGCCAGGTGCTGGCGCGCAGATACACATCGCTTCCGGCGGGCGCTTCTACAACGGGCAGGGTGATTCCGTTTATCGTATCTTCGCCGATCTTATATTGTTCGACGAAAGCGTTGATTTTTTCATTATATTGAGTGGGCGTGGTTCGGTAGGTTTCGGCGGGTACGTTCTGCTTGCCCATGAAGTACCAGAGCGGCATCATGAGGGTCAGAAACACGCACCAGACAAGCGCCACAGTGAGCCAGGTTTTCTCAATGCGGCCCAGAGGCTTCCACCAGATTTTTTCGGGGGCTAACATATTGAATCTCCTTTTCCTATGGGGCGGGTGGCACGTGCAACAGATCGTACAATCCCCAGGCGTTATAGATGACTCCGCTGATCAACAACGAGAGCAGGAACAACAGCCAGATGTTGTCGAACACCTTTTGCCACTTGATGGCGGGTTCGTTCTCTTGCTTATCTTTCTCGGACATGGTCTTCTCCTTTTATATAATGTGTCTTTTTTCACAAAGATTGTCATGATATCTCGTTTCATAATACCCATCCGATATTTTTTGCGCTGTAACTTTTGTTACATTATGTTATTTTCGGTAATGGAACCGTACGTACAGATCCGCCACGAGTATGCCGGCTTTCATTCTGCTCAACGCAGGGATTATCATGCTGGCTCTGTAAAGCCTGCTCGGACCAGACTGGCTGGCCCTCGCAATCTGCAACTGGAAGCAGATCAAGCCAATGGGCGCGTGATCGCGGACGAAAAGCACTCGCCTCTTTCCGCCCCTCCGCCTGATCCCGTTATCAAAGGCATCGGTCTCATCTGTCAGAGGAGGGAATGCAGATTCGCGCCGCGCAGGCTGGGGCGCTGTCCTGAGCCGCTGGGTTGAGCTTGCCGCCCGTCCTGGTGTTCGGGCCAGGGAAACCTGTCGAAGGATCCAGAAAGAAGCGGGATGAAGTCACTTCGACAGTCGGCAACCAGTTTGTATTCAGTTCGTAGAAAATATCATCAAAGCCAAAGGAGCAAGGACAATGAAACAGCAATCCACGAAAAGAGCAATTAACCAGTTCGGGTTTTGGTCTGCCGCGCTGGTGACGATCGAAACGATTTTGTTTTTCATCTCGCTGGCGCTTCCGAACAAGAGTTTGATGTTCGCATCCTCTTTTTTGCTCGCGCCGACGTTCGTCGCGATGATGGTGAGCATTCATTATTATGCCGCCGAGGAGAAAAGGATCTGGAGTCATTTGGGGATTTCGCTCGCGACGATCTATGCCGTGATGTGCGCGCTCAGCTATTACATCCAGCTGACCGTGATCCAGAACAACAATCTGCAAATGACAGAAGAAGTGCTTCAGCCTTTCGTGTTCATTCCCGGCACGCCGCTGTTCGCGCAGGATATGCTCGGTTACGTGTTCATGTGCGCGGCCACGCTCGCGGCGGGATTCGTCTTCTCGGGCGGAAAACTCGAAAGCTGGATCAAATGGCTGTTCATCATGAACGGTGTTCTGTTCATTATCCCCACGTTGATCGTCCCCGCGATTCCCCTGCCGGTTAACGAAGCAGGAACAGGAGTTGGCGATAAGGTGGGTGTGTATGCAAACATGGTCTGGTCGGCATACTTCGCGGTGACGACGGGCCTGGTCACGCTTCTCTTCAAGCGGATGGGGGAGGCAAGATAAACATATTCCACAACATTCGCCCATCCATTATTGAACGTATGCGCTTTTTGGAACAACGTGACGCGCAAGACCGCGACGATGGCACGCCTCGGATGCAGCGTCTACGCCAGATCCCGCCTGAGACCGGGAAATTCATCGCGATGCTCGCGGCCAGTACCCCCGAAGGCACGGTCGTTGAGATCGGCACGAGCGCGGGCTATTCCACGCTCATTCATGCTACACTTACCTCATGCAAACAGACATCCTCCTGAAACGATTACAAACCTTCGAGTTTTTGCGCGGGTTGGATAACAATACCCTTACCGGGCTTGCCAAAAGCGCCCGGTGGAAGGTGTTTCCTCCCAATGCCATCGTATTCTGGGAGGGCAATATTGAAACCGATTTGTATTATCTACAGTACGGTTCGTTGAAAGTGCTGAAGACCTCGCCGGATGGGCGTGAACAGGTGCTGCGGTTCATCAGTGCAGGGGAGATCTTCAACGAGGTGGGTGTGCTGGCAAAGCGCGCCAACCCCGCCACCGCGGTTGCACTGGAGGAATCGGGGATCTGGCTGATCCCGCGTGAGGCGCTGGAGAAAATCGTGCTGGCTCATCCATACACAGCGCTTCAGATCATCCAAAACATGGCAGATAAGATCATCGAACTTGTCACGTTTGCATCGGACTTATCACTGAAAACTGTAGAGGCGCGGTTCATCAAGTTGTTGTTGGAGCAGGCCGAGGGCGGGGTATTGACGCGTCGCCGCTGGACAAATCAAACGGAGCTGGCCGCTCATCTGGGGACGGTGCCAGATGTATTGAGCCGCGTCCTCCGTGAGTTGACGAAGGCGGGGCTGATCGAAATGGACAAACAGCAAATCCGCATTCTCAACCGTGCAGGTCTGGCGGAGCGGGCCATGATCGAGGGCGGATAAGGATTGGGTTCAAAAACCCGACAAAAGTCGGGGAAGGAAGCGGGGGAAAAAGGTAAAGTCAGGCATATTCAGAAAGGAGAGATGTGTCTGACACAACTTCTCAAGTCTATTTTGCAGATACGAAGTCAAAGGCGGTTTTTGCAGCGGATGGTCCCAAGCCGCAATTCCTGATTGACACACCAAAGTTCAAGGTGCTGGTCGTGGGGCTGGAGGCGGGCGTGCAAATCCCCGTCCACCCTGGCGAGGCGGCCATGTACCATTTCCTCGAAGGCGAGGGGCTGATGACCGTTGGCGAAGAATCATTTTCCATCAAACCCGGCGTGACTGTGATTGTGCCGGCCGGTGAGCGGCGCGGCATGAATGCAAGAACGCGCCTCATCTTTCTGGCTTCCAAAGGAGAACAATAATGCCCATCCCTTATCTACTCACCACGTTGCTTTTTACGTTTGTGGCCTTGCTCACTGCGGCGGACGCTTCGCTGGTGAGCATGAACCTGTTGAGCGTGTTCCCGGCATTGCGTTGGGTGCGCGTGCACTTCATCACGCTTGGGATTCTTTCCCAGGTAATTTTCGGTTTGTTGCCCGTGCTGGTCGCGTCGCTTACCAAAAAGCCGCGTCCTGCCATGCGCTGGGACACCTGGCTGACTCTAAATGTGGGTCTGGTTACGCTGCTGGCCGGCTTTTCCGGTGTGAACCACCCGATGATCTTTGCGGGCGGCACGCTGGTCTTCATCGCCGCGACCCTTCTCCTCATTCAATTGTGGAACGTGCGCGGTGGCGACGCGCCTGCCAGCCTGAAGTTTTACATCACGGGCGTCTTCTATTTGCTCGTGGGAATCATCATTGGCACGGGCTTGTTCCTGAACTGGAGCGAATCCCTGCGCATCAAAGTCCCACTTGAGGCGCACATCCATGCAAACTCGTGGGGCTTCATGTCACTGGTCTTCGCGGGCCTGCTCGTAGACTTTATCCCGATGATCACAGGACGCACACTTGGCACATCCAAAGACGTTTCACTGATCTACTGGGGCATGGCGCTTGGCGCGTTCGGTCTCGTGCTTGGTCCCTGGCTTGGCGGCAGCCTGCCTCCCACCGTCTCAGGTCTTATCCTGCACCTGGCCGCGACCATCTGGCTGTTGGTCTTGATGGTGCGCGCCTTCAAAGTCAGCGGCAAGTTGAACGGCGCGGGCGCGTGGCATCTGATTGCATCTTATTTGTGGATACTGGCCCCTGTGCTGGTCGCGCCATTGATCCTGCTCCACATCCTCGAAAGCGGACCCATCGAATCCATTGCGCCTCAAGCCTTGATTTATGGCTGGGTGCTGCAATTTGGCATTTCCCTCATCCCATACATTGCGCGGCGATTCTTCCTCAAGGAGGAGAATCCGCAGCTCGGCGGCTGTTGGGGAAGTCTCACCGCCGCGACGCTCGGCAGCGTCTTTGTGTGGGTGAGCATCTTCATCGTCCCGGCGAGAGGTGTGCTGTATGGGATCGGATTCGCTTTGTACGCGTTGGCGCTGATCCATCCCGTGAAGGAACTGGCCGGAATTGCACGCACTGGTTTGCAGAAACTTGAGCAGGCATAGCCTGCGGGAACATCAAAGAATGAACATGCCCCTCAACAAAATCGCATCCATCCTCGCCTTCATCATCGGCGGCATGGCAATCTTCGCGGGCGGGAAAGTCCTGCTGGGCAACGACCCTGGCTACTACGTGATCAACTGGCTTCCGCTCTACAACTACACTATCGGCATCCTGACGATTTTTATCACCGCCGTGCTCATCTGGGTTAACAGCAGGTTCGCCATGCCTGCTGCCATTGGCGCGTTCAGCATTCACGCAATTGTCATGCTCGTTTTGCAAACCGCGTATCGCGGCGGCGTCGCGCCGGACAGCATCCAGGCCATGGCGCTTCGCCTGGCCGTCTGGGCGATCATCCTGGGATTGATGTATGCTCAGGCGCGGAAAAACAGGGCCGCAACAGCCCTCAAACATATTTGAAAGAGGCTCATCCTGTCGAAAAACACACCTTCCCGTTATCATCCCCTGCAGGTCAGTTTGCACTGGCTGGTTGTACTCTTGATCGCCGCCGCTTTTGTGCTTGGCAAGAACATGAGTCAACTTCCGAATGAGCCTTCAAAGATCACGCCGCTTGCAATTCACATGACATTGGGAATTATCACCCTGCTCGCGGTCGTCGTCCGCTTGATCGCTCGATTCCGTTTGCCCCAGCCTGCTCATGCCACGACCGGCAATGCGTTTTTGGATAGGCTCGGCAAACTCGTCCACTACGCGTTGTATGCACTCGTGCTTTTGATGGCGGTCAGCGGCATCTCGCTTTCCATGCAATCCGGGTTGATGACCATCGTCTTTGGCGGGTCCGGTGCGCCCCTGCCCGCGGATTTCTTCGATTTCACAGCGCGCCTGTTGCATGGTTTTGCTGCCCCGTCGCTGTTGCTGCTGGTTGGCCTGCATATAGCCGCCGCGCTATATCATCAGTTCATTCTAAAGGACAATCTTCTGGCGCGCATGTGGCACGCGAAGTAATACGAAATAAGAATACGCTGATATCGAAAACAGTCTTCGACCACGCGGGCGGCCGGAGACTGTTTTCGTTCTCAACATGAGGGCGGAAGAGGGCGCGAAGGTTCCATGTCAACGATCCAGTATGTCATTGTCGAATCAGAGGCGCTGAAATGACAGTCACCGCAGAAAAACAAAAGATGTTTTCGCTGGCACGCAGTCGCGCTGTGATTCAATGGCTGGCAGTGATCGGCACATTTCTGATCGGCGTGAGGCACATCCTGCCTGGGGAGGAAAGCACGGGCGGCGCGTTCGATTCCTTCTGCGCCTTCGGTGGAATCGAAACACTCCTGCCCTATTTATTCAGCGGTCACACGCTCAAATCCACCAACCTGCTCAACTTCTCGATTTTGCTTGGCGCATTGGGTGTCGGGTTCGTGGCAGGACGCGCCTTTTGTGGCTGGTTATGCCCGTTGGGCGCAGTCCAGGATTTCGTCACGGGCTGGACGCGGAGGTTAAGAGGGGAGGCGAATCACGTTCGCGGGAAGATGGGCAAATCCATCCTGCCACTCCACCTGCCCACATCCATTGACCGTCCGCTCCGTTACGCAAAATATTTTGTTCTTGCCCTGGTTCTCCTCGCCAGTGTATACGCGGTATATCCACCCTTGCGCGAGTTCTGCCCTGTACGCGCGGTCTTCGGCCTCAAGATGACCTCGCTCCTGTGGCTCACACTTGTCATATTTCTCGCAGGCTCGATTTTGGTGGAACGCTTCTGGTGCAAGTATTTCTGTCCCCTGGGCGCGACGCTGGCCATCTTCAACAAAGTCTCGCCTGTGCGCCTCACCGTTGACGATGCCTATTGCAACGACTGTGGCCGCTGTGACATCGAATGTTCGATGGATATCGAAGACGTGCCGCGCAACCTCGACCACCCTGAATGTGTGCGTTGCATGGAGTGTCTGGAGACCTGTGCGCGGGATGGTTCGCTAATTTTGAAAATCAGCTGAAAGGAAAATTCAAATGAAAGCACAGTTCTCGCAGAAAGACAACTCGGGCATGGCGATTGTTGCGGCCATTGCCGGCCTGCTCAGTTTCACGGTTCTGCCGTTCCTGATCGCGCGGGCGATGACGGCGGTCCTCGAGGGTGCGGCGGTAAAGATACCGGCCACTGGCAACCCGTTGATCGCCACCGCGCCGCGTATCGTAATCGCTTTCTTCCCGGTCTGGGGCGGGTTGAGCATCGCGGCTGGTATTGCCTTGTTGCTCGTCGCTTGGGCAATCTACAAGGGCGAAGCCTGGGCGCGGCCAGCGGCGATCGGACTGCTGGCGATCCCATCCATCACGGGCGCGTATTACTCGGGGCCGGTCATGTTCTTTGGGAAAAGCGCCCTGCCAATTTTCATAATCATCGCCCTGCTCGGACTGGTTCCATACTTTACGATCCTGCTCTGGGGCAAGGCATCCGCGGGCGAAAAAACGGCAAAATTCTTTCTTTTCCTCATGCTGGGCGCGACCGCCGCGTGGAGTTTCAGCAACGGCGGATCGTCCCTGCGGATGTTTTGGGCGCGGCCCGAATATTCCCCCCTGGACGCATCCAACACGGGGTTTATCATGGGCGTTCCCGTGATTTGGACGGGTGTCCTCGCCACCATCTTTTCCATCCCGTTCCTCGCGGCAGGCACGCGGGCGGGATGGCGGCTGGGAGTTGTGGGGGTGGGCATCATCTTGATGGGTAACTTGATGCTCTTCGTGACCCACACGGGAACAAAGGAATTCATGATTGGCATGATTATGGCAGTCACCACTCTCGTATTGCTCTTTATTCCTTCGATTGGCAGGAAACTGATCGAAGCCAAAGAATAGCCGCTCACTAAATCGCAGCAATTCAACAACCTGCGCCATAGCCGATGATAAGTACACACCGAGCATGCGCCGCGTGGAGATCTTTCATCATCCGCGCGGCGCATTTCCTTATGCGGATGAGAAACTGGATAGCGCTCATCTCCCAATGCGCTTCAAGCGCGAACTTGAAATTTATCCTGAACGGCGTATGATAGTAATGGAGGGTTGTTCTCTTTTGTAAGGAGGTGGAGGATGACAAACCCATATCCGGGACGGATCGCGAAGTGCGGCGAGCGCATGCGCCATCTGGGCATTGACGTGTTCCTGCTCACTAAGCCATCCAACATGTTCTACCTGACGGGCGACGGGCGTCTGTGTGCCTACGCCATGATCACCGCCGATGGCAAAGTGGCGCTCGGCGTGCCCGTCACCGATATCGAAGACGTGAAGGCGCTGGCCTACCACGACAAGATTGTCGGGTTCGACGATGAAGTGGGGATGATCCATTCGATTGCTCACTACTTCGAACATTTCGGAATCAAAGAGGGGACGGTGGGGCTGGAATACACGTTCCTGACCCAGTCCATGATGGGCATGTTGACCCATCCACACGCCAAGCCTGAAAAAGTCCTGCCGAAGGATTGCACGCACATCCTCTCCGAGTTGCGCATGGTAAAAGAACTTGATGAGATCGAACGCATCCGATACGCGGCAGAGGTGGCCGCGATCGGCATGGACGCGGCAATCAAGTTCACGCGTCCGGGCGTGACCGAGAGCCGGATCGCGGGCGCGGCGGAGGTCGCGATGAGAGAAGCGGGCGCGGAGGAATTCTGGCGGTCGTACGTCTGCTCAGGTCCGCGCACGAATATCGCACATGGATTGCCAACGACGCGCAAGATCGAAGAGAACGACCTGGTGATGATCGACATCCATCCCATCGTGAACGGTTACAGCGCGGACATCTGCCGCACGGTCTGTGCGGGGAAACCGACGAAGGAACAACAAGCCGCGTATGACCTGTATCTCGAAGCGCAACAAAGCACGATCAAAATGCTCAAGGCTGGCGTGGATATGACCGATCTTGAAGGTCACTTACATCAGGTGATGAAAGACGGCGGACATGGAAATCACATCTTCGGGCCGCCGATCCACGGCGTGGGAATTGAATTTGAAGAAGCGCCACTTCCGCCTGGACACGCGTTCTTCCACGGCGAGAAAGCGCCGCCGCCTCTGCCTGAGAACGTGGTCGTCTCCGTTGGCAACTGCGGACTGTACGCAGGTCCGTGGGGCGTGCGCGTGGAAGACACGAACTGGATCAAGGCTGACGGTTACGAAACGCTAACGGAATATCCGCGCGTGCTGGTTGCCAAATAAATTTGCCGCACTCACCAAAGGAGGTGGAATAGTCCGATTCATATAGATCAACTCAATTCAGCGTTAATGAAACTCCGCCATAATGCGAGCGTCTTTCCACGCGGTTGAAAAAAGTATCGCCAATACAGGAGAAATGTCATGAAACTCAGTATCTGGATGGCCGCCAAGGCGGTGGTCTGTATCGTCTTCGGGGTTGGGTTCGTGCTAATGCCGCAGTACCTGGGGTCAATCTACGCAATGAGCCTGGACCCAAGCGGAGCCTTGATGGCGCGGCTTTTCGGAGCGGCGTTCATCTTCGAGGCTATTGTGCTTTGGCTCCCTAGAAATGCACCCAGTTCTGACGCAGGACTGCGAGCCATTGTCATGGCTGTAGCCGTGAGCAATGCAATCGGTTTTGTAGTTACCCTGTTGGCAACACTGTCTGGCGTCTGGAATGCCCTCGGCTGGCTGCCTGTCGTGTTGTATCTGGTGTTTTGTTTGGCGTTCGCTTATTTCCTGTTTGCCAAACCAGCAGCCAAGTAGAAAACCTGACTCAAGGACGCCGCGACAACCTTTGGATTCGCATCGTCCCTGATTTGATTTTTGGCGTCGCGGACGTGATCCCGATTGTCATCGCGGCGGGGCTGAAGTATCTTATGATACGGAAGAAGCCTGTGGTAGCATAAGACAGCAGGGACGGAGCACAAATTCCGTCCCTGTTTTATTTGCAGTAGAATACATATTGAAATGAATAACGTTTCCCAAGTCAATCTAATCTTGAGTCAACTTCGTCATTTCGAGGAGTTGCCCGATGAAATTCAACAGGCAGTAGCCGCGGCTGCAACCCATCGTCATTTCGACGCGGGACAAGTGATCTACGTGGAAGGCGAGCCTGCTGAATCAATTTATATTTTGGAATCTGGCTGGGTCAAAGCCACGCGCATGACGCGCGAGGGACGCGAGCAGGCGATGATGTTTTTGCGTCCCGTCGAAGTGTTCGGCGACATTGCAGTATTCACTGGCACGACCTACCCAGGTACCGTCGTCGCGCTCGAGGATGTGGACGTATGGGTTATCCCCGCGCAAACGGTTCTTGATCTCATCCAACGCCAGCCCGCGTTTGCGACGGCTGTTATTCGTCATCTCGGCGAGCGCGTGCTCCATTACATCAGTCTCGTCGAAGACCTGTCCCTGCGAAGCGTGGAGTCGCGGCTGGCGCACACGTTGTTGCTTCATGCTGAACTGCGCGACGGGAAACTGATCGTCCCGCGCCGCGATTGGACGACCTTCGATGAAATGGCAGTGCGACTCGGCACTGTGCGTGATGTGTTGAGCCGCGCGCTGAAAACGCTCGAAGCTGAGAATCTGCTCAGGGTGGAGAAGCACGCCATCGTCCTGCTTGACCCGAAGGGATTGGAACAACACGGCAGTTTGTGAAAAACCGCACGACAAAAGTCGTACGCAAAAAACGGGCCAGTCTGTACACTCAAACAGACTGCCCCGTTTTTTTTGATTCGAGGAAACTTATGACGAACGATCCTGAACAATGCTCTGATGAAAAACTAAGGGACGCAATCCTGTCCCGCCTCGCAAAGGACAATCGTACCGCTTTCGCGAACCTGCGCGTGGGTGTGTTGAACGGCATCGCACATATCGCGGGAGTTGTTTCTTCGCTGGAGATCTACGTCGCCGCCGCAGAAATCACGGGGTCGGTTCGCGGTGTGCGCGGGGTGGTCAATCGCATCGAAGCGCCCGGCGCGCCCAGCCCATCTCGCACAATTCACCTGGACCTTCCCGCCGCCAACACAGAAAGGAAAGACAATGACAAAATCCCTGAATAAATGGCTTCGAAAAATCCACCGCTGGATCGCTGTTCCCACGGCCATTACGATTCCCTTCGGCGTAACCTTCAAACTGGTCGGCGATGAGCAATTACTGGCCGTATGGAAAAGGTGGGATGTGGCGCAGTCACCGATGATCCTCACCCTGGCAATCACGGGCAGTTATTTATATCTGCTTCCGTACTTCGTCAAATGGCGAAGAAAAAATAACACCACAAAAGGAGAATCAAAATGAAAAACAACTACAAGCTTGGGGCCGTACTGGCCGTCATCGGTATCCTGACCGGCCTTTTGGTCTTCTATCTGTTGGCCAGTCAATATAACCTGGTGATAGATGCGAAGGTCGCCACGGGACGGACGGATGAAGCAACTTCGGTAACCATCACGTATGCCGTTCTTGGTTGGATCGGGATCACTGCCGGGGCAATCTGGGCGGCGGTCCTTTATGGCTTCCTCCACCGGGAAAAATGGGCCTGGTTCTGGGGAGCGGTCGCCGCAACGATCCAACTGCTGGTGGGATTCTTCCCGATGATCCCCGCCATGGACAGTCACCTGCCAACGCCCACCATCGCGGTCTTTGGCCTGGCCGCAGTATTGTGGTTTGGAATGCTTTTCATCGGCGGTGTCGAGGGCAGGATCATTACGCTGACTTTCATCGCTGGGCTGGCCTACGTGTTGACCTTCATTGACGGGGTCGCGCCCATTTCCAAATACACGACCTCACACGATGATCCTTTCTGGAACGGGATGTACGTGATGTCGCAACAGGTCAGTTGGTGGGGTGCAGCGGCCTGGGCGATCTTTATCTTTGCTGTATTGAAGAAAAAATCATGGGCGATCCCCGTAGGTATTTTCGCAGGGGCAATGTCCATGATGGCCGGATATCCGCTGGGGCTGAATAATGCCCTCTTCGAAGTACACCGTTTCTCAATGTTCCTTCCCGCACCGCTTCTCAGCACTGGCCTGGTGATCTACCTGCTCCTGCCAGGCACGCAAAAAATGCTGGCTAATTGGGCTTCAAAGGCTGAGGACAGCAAAGCGGCTGTGAGTTGATATTTGTCAAAGACAACCGGCGTGCCTCACGTTAGCATGGATATGGCATGACAGCAGGCCGGTTGACATCCCACATTGGAGATCCACTATGCTGGCATTGAGAACAAGATTCAATTACCTCTTCAACTCCACCAAGGGACTCATCCTCGTAGCGATTGCGATGGTCGGCATTGTCACCGCGATCTGGGGCATGCTCTCAGGCCCGATGGCTGAGATGGGCGTGCGCGAGGTGGTGATCAAAACTCTTGGCATGGACATCGTACAAGCCGAGCGCGAAGGGCGCATCATTATCCTGTATCACTCGATTGCCATGGCGATCATCGCCATCGAGACTTACATGGTCACCGGGCTATTGAAGATGAAGCCTTTCTTCAAAACCGCCATCAATGCCATCATCACGGTCGGCTACCTCCTGACAATGGTCTTTGGCATGGGCTTCGCCTACTTCGGTCACAACTGGGCATTCCATGGACTGTACATCACGGGCCTGTCGCTGATCTTCTTCGCAGGTGTGCTGTTGATTATTGCACTCTGGCCCTGGAACCCGGAATACTACATCACCGACAAAGACTATGCCCGTACAAAAAAAGGCGTGGACATGGAACGCGTGGCCTTTTTCGCCACCGCGGTTACCACAGTGATTTCGGCTTTGTTCGGCGCCATCCCAGGCTCGTTCTTCGGCAACGGATTTGAAGTCTTCCTCGCGGAAAACATCATCCGTTACCCCGAAAAGACCACGCTGGAATATTCGGTCATCGGTCACTTGCACATCATGCTGGCACTGATCGCCATCATGATCACCCTCATCATTGGCCGCTGGCTGGACTTCAAAGGCATCCTGCACAAGATCGCCATGCCGCTCATGATTTTGGGAACCATCGTACTCAACCTCGGCGTGTGGGGTGTGGTCACTCCACTTGAACCCGTCGCGCACATGATCATCCACCTTCGGCCAAAAGATCGGCGCGCTCTTGCGCGACCCGCTCAAGTTTGGCCCGACGTGGCAGATGCTCTTCATGAATTTCACCACCAGCGGAATCGGCATCTTCATGGCCATCCGCCTCGACGAAATTTTCCGCGTCTGGCCGGCCCGCGAAGAACGCATCGAACTGACGGGACACTGGCACGTGCTCTCCGCCATCATCGCCACCATCATCCTGCTTCACTACGGCGGCATGAACGGCTTCAAAGGCAAACTGCGTCAGTGGTACGGCTGGAGCATCATCGTTCTCTCCGACATCGCCTTCGGTGCCGTGACCATCTTCGAAATGAAACGTCTCTTCATCACCGAAGCCGAACAGCAGCCGCTGGTCAACGGCCTCATGTATGCAATCGACTTCGGTCTCGGTATGTTGCTGGTCATCCTTGCCGCATTGATGGTTTACCGCTTGACCGACCTGTTCAAACCCAAAGGACGCTGGACCGAAGAAGTGACTCACGAACTCGCACAGGAGGTGAATCAATGAAGCGCCTCTTCCTGCCCCTCATCCTGTTGACCGTTTTACTGGCCTCGTGCGCCCCTGTAGAGGTTTCCGCGCCTGCGCCCTCGATCCGCGTCAACGCCGACACGAGCAAATGGACATCCATCCCTGCGGGCGAATTTCATCATGGTCAATTCAACGAGATGGCAACGATCAATTATGACTACGAGATGATGGTTTACCTCGTCACCAATCAGCAGTACGCGGCATTCATCAATGCCGCGCTCGCCGAAGGCGGGATCAAAATTGACGGCGACAAAATCGCCGGCTTTTACTCAGGC
>JACRLC010000004.1 GCA_016235425.1 Chloroflexota bacterium
CGGTTTCTTGGGGCGCAAATCTGATGGCGAACCAGGCATTGTCGTTATTTGGCGCGGATGGAAAAGATTACAAGATTTGGCTGCAACTTGGAATCTGATTGCCGAGACTCGCGTTCAAGTTGTGGGTAATAGATAGCTCTCGCAATAATTTCAAATCGTAAAGATTCAAAAAGATTTCGACTCTTCCGCTTTCAAACAGGAAAGAGTCAAAACCGATCCGTAGGTTACGCAGAAGAAGAAGGGATTTCCAGATATAAAACGACGCGCCTTTATGGGCGCGTCGTTTGCAAGTAAAGCTTACTTTTTTACTTGAGCGTACGGATGAAGGCAACAACCTGCCAAATCTGCTCGTCGGTCAGTGTCCCCTTCCAGGCGACCATTGAGGTGCCTTCCTTGCCGGTTGATATGCGCCAGAAGAGATAATCATCTGTCGCGATCGCGGCCAAATCAGGCAAGTTCTTTGGCTTCGGATCGAGCGCTTCACCAGCAGGCCCATCACCATGACCTTGCGGGCCATGGCAGGATTCACAGTTGGTTTTGAATACTTCAGCGCCAGCGGCGGCGGCATCCGCACCGAGGGGATTGGTCTTCCCGGCAAAATCAGCGGGAACCGGAGCAAGTGTGGCAGGGGCGCTTGAGCCGCCACCACAAGCCGCGAGCACAAAGGCCGCGGCTACCATAACAGCAAACAAGACTTTCTTCATCGTCATCCTCCAAATGTTGTTTATCGAATAGCGGGCGGGATTATATTTGGCTAGTGAAATATTGAACAGTGACTAATGTTACACCAATTTATGACATCCGTACAGAATTATGCACGAATACAGTCATGTGCCTAACAATCATGGATAAACACTATGAAAAAAATTATGGTTTGACATTGCTTATTGAAAATGCTACAATGTTGACAATTATGGTAGTGATTAAGTCGAAGTAACGGTTCCAACGCGAAATACGCGAACGAGGCGAATGTTGCAGAAACCTTATATTCGCGTAATTCGCCTAATTTGTGACATTCGCGTTATATGCACAACCACATTAAGGCTCGACAAGCTTCAAAGATATCCTTCGCTTTCACTTTGAGCACTACCCTGGTTATTATTAGGGTTATGGACTTTGGTGATTTTTGAGAGCCACAGCTTACCTGTTTGCATCCCACGCGAATTACATCCACAACTGAAAAGAACTACGCCTCTCTTTTTTTGGTTTTCAAATTAGACAATGCTACTTAAATTTGTTGTCTAATAATCTTGGCTATGGAGGTGCATTGAAGAGATATTTATGATGCAATATTACCGTTCGTCATAATAAAGACCAGAGAAGGAGAGAAAAGAAATGTTATCCTCATTGCCTCATAAGAAGGCCCATGGTATGAAGAGGCACATCGCCTTGCTTCTTACCATCCTTATGGGAAGCGCGCTGATTGGCGCGTGTACCAGCGGCGCATTACCAACCGCGCCGCCAACAGAACCTCCTACCCCTCAACCTACGGTGACCACTCCCCCAGAAAATACCGTAGTGGTAGAAGAAACGAACGGGGGCGCGGCCAAAGCTGTTGACCTAATCGGAGCATGGGTCGAAGCTGGCGCGCCTGAAACCGATGCGTTTGATTATGTTGGTGCGGACGGCAATACTTATCAGGGTGTGTTTGAAGCTGATATTCTGCCGCTGTTCACGGAGAACGGAGCGTGGTACGAAGGCTCACAAGCCTGCACCGGCTGTCACTTCGGCAACAACGAAAACTCCTACCACGAGATGGACTTGAGCACCTATCAAGGCATCCTCACCGGCGCGGATTCCCTCTCCTCGCCTCCGGGCCTTCGATTGGTCATCCTCCAAGATGCGCCAACGTCTCCGCAACAACCGCATGCCCCCCGGCTGGACGTTCGACGTCACCGAAGGCAACCGTGACGGCTTGTGCGTGGAGGTCGGCGCAGACGGCGCAGCCGTCACCCCCGGCGAATACGGTTGTGAACTCAACGGCGTGGGCTTGATCGCCGCCTGGGTTGAAGCAGGTGCTCCCGAAACCGACGCCTTCGAATACGGCGGCGCTCAACTGAACTTCGAGCGCGACGTTCAACCCTTCTTCACCCAGCCCGACATGTGGTTCGATGACTCGCAAGCCTGCACCGGCTGTCACTTCGCCAACAGCGAGAACTCCTACCACGAGATGGACCTAACCACCTACGAAGGCATCGTCACCGGCGCGGACTCGCTTTCCTCGCCTCCGGGCGTCTCCATCCTCGGCGCAAGCGCAGTCGGCGCAACCGACTTCGACTGGGCTTCCTCCAAGATGCGCGAACGTCTCCGCAACAACCGCATGCCTCCCGGCATCGAATTCGACATCACCGAAGAAAACCGCGACGGCCCGCTGGTCGATGAACAACCATCCACCCGAAATACTCAAGCCCATCCTTGCACCAACGATCCCTGTGGAAATTCGCCAGCGCAATTCGCCGGTGGACAGGTCCAAAGCCATCACCTCACCCAACTGCGTCAGGAAAACCAGTTCATTTCCTGCCTGCACGGGCGCACCAAGCAGATAATTGAATGTTCCTTCGGGGATATTGAACTGCCAGAGAACATCGCCCGTATCCGCATTAACGGCATGGACCACGGTATTCGCCGAGCCGTAATAGATCGTATTCCCCACGCCCGCCAGTGTTGGGACCCAGTTCCCGGTATCCAGCCGCCAGAGCAATTCGCCGGTGGACGAATCGACGCCGACCGTGAAATCTTGATAGGCAATGTAGGCAACGGCGCTTTCCGTGGCATACACCTGTTTGGTGAAACCGTCTTCGGATTCATATTTCCATTTCACCGAACCATCCGATGCATCAAGCGCGTACAAACGCATGTGGCCGCCTTCATCCACCACTTTGGGATTGCTGAAACTCCCGGCAAGGTAAATAGTATCTCCCTGTCTAAAAGGTGATTGAAGGATGTAATTATCGCTCTCGAACTCCCAAAGCACATGCCCATCTTCTGCGGATAGTGCAAACAGTTTGGCTTTTCCATTCGGATCACCGATCATTCCCGGACCGGCAAAGGTGGTGGCCGCATAGACTACCCCACTCACCGCCAGCGGAGGGACCTGCACATTGATTCCCAATTCCGTTTCCCAAATAGTTTTTCCGGTTGAAGCATCAAGCGCAGCGAATTTGCCGCCGTCGAGTCCTACAAATACCCTTTGCCCATCGGTGGCATAAGCCCGATCCCAAATTCGTATACCGGGATCGTATTGCCAGAGAACCTTCCCAGTTTCAACATCCAACCCGGCAAGAGGCGAACGAATGGGGGCCGCGATGAGCACATCGCCAACCCGCAACGGAGGATGGTTCAACGGCCCGCCAACTTCCTGCTTCCACACCTGGTGGAGCAGGTTTCCATTCAAAGCACGGTCTGCAACCGTTTTGGGTTGGCATCCGGCTAAAACAAAAATGACCAACGACCAGGCAAGCAGGATTGTCTTCAACTTATTATTCGATTTCATACGCAGATAGATTCCCATCGGGGTCTCCCATGATGTAAAGGTTTTGATACAGCACCCCACCCACGCGGGAAGTACGCCCGGTGGACAGATACTTCACCTGCCCGCCTGTTGCCGCATCCAAAGCATAGACTTCTCCAGTGACAGAATTGAACCAAATGCGATTCTCCTGAATCAACGGACGACCAATCTGATTCAATGACGACATGTTGATCTCATGCTGCCAAACGACCTGTCCGTTCGACGCATTGACCGCCTGGAAGAGTTCGTCGCCGGAACCGAAAAATATATTTCCATTCTGCATGGCTGGGAACTGCATCCAATAGCCGGGACCAAATTGCCAGAGCAACTTTCCATCCGCGAGGCCAAGCGCATTGACCGTTTCGCTCGCGGCAGAAAAAACGACCGTTTCACCGCTGACATCAACCCAACGGACAAGCCCGTCATTCGATTCGTATTTCCAGCGAACCGAGCCATCTTCCGTGTTCAGCGCGTAAATGCGGGTTTCAATCGTTCCAGCCGCCTGCCCCTCCACTTGAAACGCTCCGCCGGTGAGAATGATTTCCCCTGCAATGACTGGACGCCGCAGGATGTAATTTTCCGTAACCGCTTCCCATACGAATTCACCCGTGGCGGCATCCAACGCGATCAATGAAGCAGATTCGTTGAAGTTGGTCTCAAGGCCGGTACCTGCCTGGGTAGTGGGAGCATACACCCGGTCCGGTGTGAGCGCAACGCGGGATTGAACTTCCTGTCCCGCGTCGAAAATCCAAAGCGTTTGTCCGGTGAGCGCATCCAGGCAGATAATCTGCCCGCCTTCCATTCCCGCGCAGACGCGGGTTTCATCCGCATTCACCGACGCGTCCCAGACTCTCGTCTTCGGCGAGAACATCCACACTGATTCGCCCGTGCCTGCCTGAACGGCGTGGACCACACCATCCGCAGTCGCGACGATAACGAGGTCGCCGCTGATGATCGGCGTGCTGTTGATCGCACCGGACAGTTGAACAGCCCAAGCAGGTGAGGCGATTTCGGCTTTGGATGGAGATGGAGAAACTGCCGAAGGAGTAGGTTGCGGCTGGGTATGAAAGTTTGGGGTGGGGGTCGGTTTGGGCGCGCAAGCCTCCAAAGGCCAGATTGTTAAAACAAAGAAAACAATGAGAACCAATCTTTGCATATTTTTTCCTCGATATTTATGATGAAATTTGCAAAAGTATAATACAACTATCCTCTTTTAAAAAATTCGGTGTTATCATGTCCAAATTCAAACTTTATTGCCAAGGAGAAAAACATGACTTACTTTATTTGGGCACTTCGATTGATCCATATTCTTGGAGGCGTCTTCTGGGTTGGCGCGGCGCTGACGATGAACTTCTTCATCGGGCCAGCCGTCGGAGCCACTGCCGAATCGGGGAGCGCGTTCGTCGGCCATTTAATGAGCAAAACCAGATTCAGCAACGCCATGATGGGAGCCGCGTTCTCAACCGTGATTGCAGGTTTCATACTTTACTGGTTGGATTCCGACGGCTTTACATCACCCTGGACGAAATCCGGCGCGGGGACCGGCTTTAGCATCGGCGCGATATTTGCACTCATCGGCCTGATATGTGGGATCGCGGTAGGCAGAAATTCCGCCGCCCTCAGCCAGCTCGGCGCACAAATCCAGGGCAAGCCCACGCCCGAACAGATCCAAAAATTGCAGGCCACCCAAAAACAACAAGCGCTTATCGGTCCGCTCAATGTCTATTCGCTGATCCTCGCTGTCTTGTTCATGTCAATTGCACGCTATCTCGTTTTTTGAGATAAGGCACACGGGTACACAGAAAACACGCGGGTAGTTAGCGAGTTTCGCTGGCTTCCTGCGTGTTTTCTTGTTCCCTTTCCTGCCTGGTTACTTGCTTATCTACTTCTCCCTCCACACCACGCGATCATCAACTGATCGTCTCTGCACTGGCTCTGGAATAAACTCAGGATAGCCCACATAGATAAAGCCAACAATATGCTGGTCTGCTGAGAAGCCGAGAAACTCCTTCACCATCGTGTCGCGCGCCCATTCGCCTGTGCGCCAGATCGCGCCGAGTCCCTCGGCTTGCGCGGCGAGCAAAATATTCTGGCACGCGGCAGAGGCGGCGGAAATATTTTCCACTTCGATCACCTTCGCTTCGGTTGGCTTGTCCACGCCAACGGCAATGATCGCCGGCGCGCGCAGGGGCAGGCCGCGGGTTTTGTCGAATGCCTCTTGCGGCAGATCAGGCTGACGGTCCTGTTGTGAAGCGGCCATCACGTCACCAAGTTTGTTGCGCGCCTCGCCGGTCAACACGATAAAACGCCAGGGCCTGACTTTATGATGATTCGGCGCTTGATTGCCTGCATCCAGCAATTTCTCGATCAGCGCTTTGGGCAAAGGATCCGGCTTCACTTTCTTTTGAGAATGCCGTTCATGAATTGCTTCGATTACATCCATCATTCCTCCAACACGCAGACGCCTGCGTGTAAAATTGTCTTACCATGAAAATATTTTACTCCGATACCCACCTGGGACACGCGCCTGAGTTTGAAGTATTCGACGGCGGCGTGCGCGTTCCTAACTTTGAAGTGCCCGAACGCGCCACACGGATTTTGGCCGCCTTGAAACAAACAGACTGGGCTGACGTTCACGCCCCCGCAGATTTCGGACTCGACCCGATCCGCGCGGTGCACGAGAAGGGTTATCTCAACTTCCTCGCCTCCGCATGGACCGAGTGGCTGGCCGCGCGTCCCGAATCAGATTCCGCCGCCGACAAATCCGCGCTCCTGCCCGCCACATTTCCTCCAGCAGGCTGGCGGCATAGACCGGAAGGTTTGCTGGGCCGCGCCGGATACTACATGATGGACTTGTCCGCGCCAATCGTGGCTGGCACCTACAAGGCCGCGCTTGCATCCGCAAATTGCGCGTTGAGCGCGGCGGAGGCTGTGAGCAAAGGCGAGCGCGCCGCGTTCGCGTTATGCCGTCCGCCCGGTCATCATGCGGGCAAAGCCAATTGCGGAGGCTATTGTTATTTGAACAACGCCGCCATTGCCGCAAACTGGCTTTCATCGAAAGGCAGGGTTGCCGTGCTGGATATTGATTATCATGCGGGAAACGGGACACAGGATATTTTCTACGAACGCGCCGACGTGTTGAGCATTTCCATTCACGCCGACCCGGATTTTGAATATCCCCATTTCAGCGGCTATGCGGACGAACGCGGCGCAGGCGCGGGACTTGGCTTTCATCACAACTTTCCCCTCCCCGCCGGAACCGGCGATGCGGCTTATTTCGCAACACTTGAAATCGCTCTTGGTCACATACGCGAGTTCGAGCCTGGGTATCTGGTCGTCTCAGCAGGCATGGATATTTACGCAGACGACCCGCTGGGCAAAATCAAAGTGACAACCAAAGGCATCGGCGAAATTGGGAAGCGAATCGCTTCACCCGGCTTGCCAACGACGATCATCTTTGAAGGCGGTTACAACAACGATGCTTTGGCGCGAAATGTGCTGGCGCTGCTGGAAGCATTCAAATGACATCACAATACAAAAAATCCCCGCCGATGACGGGGATTTCAACTCAAAGCACACCTGCTTTTTTCAGCGCATCTTCCAGCAAATCTATCGTGGCGGGTTTGATCAAAATTGCCTGCGCGCCGCCTCTCAACACACGTTGACGCGTTTCGGGCTGGTCATCGGACGTGATCACGATCACTGGAACCTTCATCAAGCGCGGTTCACGCCGCAAATATGCGAGAACTTCCGTTCCATCCACGCCGGGCATGTTGATGTCGAGACAGACAAAACGCGGCACGACACTGCCCAGAACGGTCATGGCTGGACCGGACCCATATGCCACGCGCGAGGGCATCTCCAGCACATCCAACATCTGCTTCAAAGCATCGGCAGTGGAACGATTATCGTCAATGATTAAGCCTTCTGTCATTCATCCTCCAAAATAACTGTGCCCATCACAGATACATCATAGCCTGTCAGATTGGAAACTGCCTCTCGAAACTCGCGGCCAGCCAAAAGTCCGAAAAGAGGCGTGAGCAGCTCGCTGTCCGCATGTTCTTTCGGGATGACCAGGTCATAGCGTTCCTGAAATAGCGGAATGAAATCCAGGTCGAGCGCTTGAGCGGCGGCGGCAATTCCAAGTCCGCAATCGGCACGACCCGAGGCAATTGCGGCCGCTACACCCAGGTGAGTATACTCTTCCTGAGTATAGCCGACAATGGACTCAGATGGAATTGCCATCAAACTCAAATGATAATCCAACAGCACACGCGTGCCGGCCCCGCGCTGTCGGTTCACAAATCGGGCCTCCGGCCTGGCGAGGTCGCTCAAACTTTTCACGCCCTTCGGGTTTCCCCGTTTTACAAGCAGACCCTGATCGCGCCCAACCAGTGCAACAACTTTGACGGCCATATTCGGCATGTATTGGCGAATATATGAGATGTTGTATTCGCCTGTTTCAGGGTTGAGCAAATGCGAACCTGCAAGATGCGCCTCACCGCGCCGAAGAGCGACGAGTCCGCCCTGCGAACCGACGTTTGCAGAGGCAAACCTTCTATCGTGTTGGGCCAAAAATTGGGCAAGCAAATCGAGGGTGAGATCGTGCGAGCCGATGCAAAAGATCGTTTTTTCGATTTCAGCTTTGCTTCGATAAAGATGGACCTGAATTTTTTCGCCCGCTTCGATGCCTTGCGTGCCGCTGGGAACAAGGGCGAGTCCATCCGCCTGAACAAGCGACGTGATAACGCCCGCGCCGCGTGACAGAGGCGCGGCGAGAAGTTTATCTCCCACTTTGCCAACCACCACCCGGACGAAATCGTCGTCTCCCGCAGGCGAGACGAGTTTGCGCGTGAGCGTGGCAGTTTCGACGGGAAGTTCTTTCGGTCTGCGTCCCAGCCATTTTGCGATGATGGGTTCGACGAAGATGTCAATCGTCAACGCGGCTGAAACGGGATAGCCGGGAACGCCGACGATAAGTGTCAGATCGTTCGATTTACGATTTACGATTTTGGATTGACGATTGATCAAGCCGAGGATTACGGGATGGCCGGGCCGCACCGCGACGCCGTGAACCAGAAGCGTTCCAAGTTTTTCAACTACCCTGGCGGAAAAATCCTCTGCGCCAGCAGATGACCCCGCATTGAGCAAAACCAAATCGTATTCCTGCGCGGCCTGCTGGACGCGCTCGCAGATCAAATCGAAGTCATCTTTTGTGATCGGGAAGCGCGTCGGCTCACCGCCCATTGCCTTGACCTGCGCCGCGAGCACAAGCGAGTTGTATTCGAGAATATCGCCTGCTTTGAGCGCGCTTCCAATCGGAACAAGTTCCGTGCCGGTCGGAAGAATGGCAACTTTCGGTTTGCGCGCAACTTTGATTTCTTGATGCCCCGAAGCGGCGATGGCTCCCAAGTCCGCTGGCCGCAAAATGTGACCTGCGGGCAAAACAAGCTGCGTCGCGACAATATCTTCGCCAAGCGGCCGCACATGACTCCACGGCGCGACGGCGGCGCGGATTCGGATTGACTTTGGCTCGCGAATCTCCTTCGTGATCTGGTCGTTCTCGTCCAGCGATTCCACATTCTCAATCGGAATGACCGAGTTGGCCCACTCCGGCAACGGGTCACCCGTGTCCACATATTGCGCTTCGGGGCCGACCCGCAACGCCACCGGCGTGGACGGCATCGCGCCGTTCGTTGAAACCGCGCGGACCGCGAACCCATCCATCGCTGAAGCGTGATAATGCGGCGAGGAAATCTTCGCCCAAATCGGCTCAGTGGTAACGCGTCCGAGGGCGTTTTCATCGAGTGGAATTGTCTTGGTTCCGAGAGTCCGCCAGAGGTCCGCGTTTTGAAGCGCTTGTTTCAAGCGAGATTGCGCTTCGGAGAGGGGAATATCGTGAAGGTAAACAGACATTATCGCCCCCCACCCCGGCCCTCCCCCAAAACAAGGGAGGGGGAAATATTTGGTTGAGACTTTAATTCATGAATCTTTGAGCGAATTATTTCAAGAGCGGCTGGCAAGTTCGTTTCAACCATTTCGGCCTTTAATCGCAACACATTTAATCCAAGCACCTCGAGAATTTCCTGTCGTGCGAGATCTGCTTCCTTCTGGCTATCATGGACTGGCCCGTCAATTTCAACGACCAAACGATAGACCGAGTTGTAAAAATCAACTACGAAGAAACCGACAGGTTGCTGGCGACGAAATTTTATTCCATCCAACTTCTTTCCACGCAAAGCCTGCCAAAGAATCCTTTCACTCCTGGTTGGCTCTTTACGAAACTCACGCGCAATTTCTGTCATTCTATGAAGAAGTTGCGGGGGGATTTCAATGCGTGGAAAATCGTTTTTCATAAATTAAACCCTCTCCTCTGTCCCCTCCCCATCTGTTGGGGATGGACTGGAGGCGGGACGCTCCCCTCCCCGCTCGTCGGGGAGGGGCCGGGGGTGGGGTTTACGCAACACCATCCATCGCCGCGCCGAGACGCTTGACGATTTCATCCACTTCCTCTTCGTTGATCATAAGCGGAGGCGCAAACGCCAGCGTGTTCCCAAGTGGACGAGTCCGCAGGCCGCGCTCCTGGGCGGCTTTGAAAATTTTCATCGCCTGCCCGGCATCGGCGGCTTTGGTCTCTTTGTTCGAGACAATTTCCACACCGCAGACCAGGCCAAGTCCGCGCACATCGCCGACAAAGGGAAATTCCGAGAGGGTCTTCAAGCCGTCGAGCAGGCGTTTTCCAAGGTCTCTAGCGCGCGCAGGGTAATTTTCGCGTTCCATGATTTCGAGATTTTTGAGTCCCACCGCGCAGGCCATTGCATGACCTGAATAAGTATAGCCATGCATCCATGCTTCGGTATCCGCGGCGGATTCCATTGTCGCGCGGATTTCGTCCGAGATTTGGATGCCGCCAAGCTGGGCGTATCCGCTTGTGATGGCTTTGGCAAACGAAAGGATGTCAGGTTTGACTCCCCAGTGTTTGAGCGCGAACCACTCGCCCGTGCGGCCAAAGCCCGTGATGACTTCATCTGCAATGAACAGCACTTCGTACTTATCGCAAATCGCGCGGACGAGCAGGAAATAATCCGCAGGCGGGACGATCACACCACCCACACCCATCACCGGCTCGGCAATGAACGCGGCAACCGTGTCCGCGCCTTCGCGCAGGATCGCTTCTTCCAAAGCGCGCGCCGCGGCCTGGCCGACCGTCTCACCTGCTTTGATGCCGCCTTCGTAGCGATATGGATTCGGCGCGGGGATATGTGAAAATCCTTCCACCGCGGGGCCAAACATCGTATGGTATTTTTCCAGCCCCGTGGCGAATGTGGCATACATGGTCACACCATGATACGCGCCCTTGCGCGCAATAACCTTCGTCTTGGCCGGTTTCCCCTTGCGCTTCCAATAATAGCGCGCAGTCTTGAAGGCCGAGTCATTTGCTTCCGAACCACCCGAAGCAAAGAAGGTGGTATTCAAGCCTTCGTACGCAAAGCCCGCGAGCTTGTCTGCAAGTTTGATGGACGGGAGATTGGTCATGCCTGCGAAGTTGGATGTAAAAGCCAAATCCTTCATTTGGTCGTAGGCGGCTTTGGCTAATTCTTCATTGCCGTACCCCGCGTTGACATTCCACAACCCGGCCATGCCGTCCAAAATTTTCTGACCGTCAGTCGTGTACAACCACACGCCCTCGCCGCGTTCAACGACCAGCGGGTCGGCGTGGGATTTCGGGTGGTAAACGGGATGGAGTTGTTTTTTATCCTTCTCGACCCACATTGCAGTGTCCTGTTTGCTCATTCTGCCTCCTGTGTTTGTTTGATTCTATCGTACTGTCCTGCATTTTGCTTGCCGCGTCCCCTGAACAATAATTGAGATGAGTTTGCCGAATTCGCCCTTAATATAACAGATGTTTTATAATTCAAGCACAGCCAACAGGGGATTTCCCAAGGATAAAATCAAACTCAACCATGTCTCACAAACTCCTCATCCTCTCCAAACATTTTGACGAATATTCCCGCCTCATCGAATCATCCAACCTGCCTGATCTGGACGAGATAGTATCTCGTCCTACAGAAGACTGCGACATCGTCTTCGGCGAACCCAACCTGATCCGGGATGCGCTTCCGCTTCTTTCCCACCCGAAGTGGATCCAATCCAATTGGGCTGGAGTGGAGCCTCTGCTTGACCCTGCCACACCTCCGCGCCGAGCTTGCCTGAAGATATTGTCAGATTGTTTGCAGAGAATTATCATCTTTACCGGGAAGGCAAACCGCTGAAATATCAGGTTGATTTTGAAAGAGGCTACTAACCTGGAAATGGCTTCTTGATAAAAGAGCAAAAGGGTTATACTTACTGCCACAGCCAAGGAAGAAAAATCATGTTGCACCTAAACCTAAATATCCAACCCAAGACCGCCAAGCGACTAAAAAAAATACTGGAGTTTGCGCGTGACGAAGAGACATTCGCGCAAAACATTATTACATACCAGATCGTGGAACTTAAACGCGGGATTCTGAATATAAAATTGGACATGAAGGCCTACGAAGAAAAATACCAAATGTCCAGCGCGGATTTTTACGAGCAATACTCGCAGGGAAAAACAGACGACCGCGAAGATTATATGATTTGGGCAGGCTTGTGTGAAATGCTCGACAAGAATGAAAAGCAATTACAGGGGCTGGAAGGATGATCGAAGAGTATTTCTTACAAGTGGAAAATGTCCTGCGTGAATTTCCAAATATCCGCTCCTACGCGCTCAACAAAAAAGTTTACAACAGCCGCCAGGGGACGATTGGCGGCAAAGTTATCTTTGAAAACGAATATTCGCTTGAATTCGTTGAAGTAGCAGACACGGAACAGGGTATAAAAACAAAATATCGCTATCACTACATGGATGATGCGCAAAACCTCATCTTTCGATACGACAATGCGCCTCACCACCCGCAGATTGAATCGTTTCCGCATCACAAACATCTGGCAGACAATGTGCAAGCCAGCCAGGAACCTGATTTGCGAATTGTCTTATTCGAAATTATGCAGTACTCCAAAAAATAAAGAGCCGCGCATTGCGATACCAACCGGGTGGAGATTAAAAAAATAAAGCGAGAAAATAAACAACGGAAGGTTTCTTTATGCCCCCAACCCTCACCGACATCCGCGAAGCCGCGCAAAGAATCAAGCCCTACGCGCACCGTACGCCCGTATTGACTTGCGAAAGCCTGAATCAACAAGTCAACGCACAGGTTTACTTGAAATGTGAAAACTTCCAAAAGGTCGGCGCGTTCAAATTCCGCGGCGCATGCAATGCCATTTACACACTCACAGACGCGGAAGCCGCACGCGGCGTCGCGACACATTCCTCGGGCAACCACGCACAGGCATTGGCGCTCGCGGCGCGCATACGCGGCGTCCCGGCGTATATTGTCATGCCGGAGAACGCGCCCCAGGTCAAGAAAGACGCAGTTGCCGGATACGGCGGTCAGATCACGTTTTGTGAGCCAACGCTCGAGGCGAGAGAAAGCACATTGGACAGGATCAGGCTCGATACGGGCGCGACCGTCATTCATCCGTATAACAACGAACGCGTCATCGCGGGGCAGGGAACGGCCGCGCTGGAGCTGCTCGAAGATGTCCCCGGCCTCGACGTGATTATCGCGCCCGTCGGCGGCGGGGGCTTGTTGAGCGGCACGGCCATCGCGGCCACGGAACTCCAGCCGAAAATCCGCGTCATTGCAGGCGAACCGGAAATGGCAGACGACGCGTACCGCTCATTGAAAGCGGGCGAGATCATCCCGTCTGTAAAACCAAAAACAATTGCAGACGGCCTGCTCACATCGCTCGGCACACTGACCTTTCCCATCATCCAACAACGAGTCGAACAGATCGTCACTGTGAGCGAAGCAGGCATCATCGCCTCGATGAAATTTATTTGGGAGCGCGCCAAGATCGTAATCGAGCCATCCGCCGCGTTGCCGGTTGGCGTGTTGTGGGAACGCAAGATCGGCTTGACCGGTTTGAAGATTGGCATCATCCTCAGCGGCGGCAACGTTGATCTGGAAAAACTTCCGTGGCAATCATTGGCTTGAAAACCAGGACCAGCAACAGTCAACACTGGCTTTGGACTTACGTAACGCGACATTTATGTCGCAACCCAAGGGCGACATAAATGTCGCGTTACAGAATCTTCGCGGTCGGCATAGTTTTCGCGGAGCAATACCATAGAAAAGGAATTTATATGAGCAGGCGCAAACGACACCAACAAATCGAAGACCATCAAATCGAATGGCTCAAACACCGCACAGGATATCCATCCCCCGAGGAGCGGGAGAAGATTATTCACCTTCGCGAGCAACTCGCCTTCGAGATTATCAGCCTCGCAGTCGTGCGCGCTTCCCCAGACGACCCGCGCTACCGCGAGCTAATTAGAAAATACGGGCAGGAGGAATTCCTGCGAGCTGAAAGAACCTTCAGGGAAGGAACAGATCACCCATCCCGTGTCGCAGACGACGCCACAAGCCGGCGTGACTACCGCCTGCGATATTCGCGCTTTGGCGCAGGGCTTCCGTTTTATACACCCAAAGAAATGGATGAGCTGTATCATGAACACGCCATTTCACTCAAAGAAATTTTCAAGAGAACGGGTTCGATCGTGGCGGACAAACAAACCAAAGCCGAAAAACTCCTGCTCATGGGCTGGAGGGATTGGGATGATATCACGCCGCTTGCGGTCCCACCGCGCCCCGCCGATTTCACCTGCCCGCCACCCGCGTCCTACGCAGAACCGGTTTCAGAAATACTTGAATACGGAGCCGACTTAAAAAAAGAATACAATATTTTTGAACCAGGCATTCACAGCAAATGGCAAAAAAATATCCCCGCTCTCACACGCATGGCGCTTGATCCCGGCCTCATCAACGGCTGGCCTTCGGAAAGCGCAAGCTGGGCGCCCTGGCATGCCATTCATATCCTCGGCCTCTTGGAAGCATGGGAATCCGCTCCCGCACTTGCCGAACTCGCAGACTTTGAAAACGACTGGCTCTCCGACCACCTGCCCCACATCTGGACGGATATGGGCGCGCAAGCCGAACCCACCCTCTGGATGTTCGTTGAAACCCCCTCTGCCTCCACGAAAAAACGCGCCCTCGCCGCAGAGGGTTTATACATGATGACAGACGGCAACGAAGCAATGGAGAACAAAGTTGTCAGGGGCTTTGAAAAGATATTGCAAAATACAAAGGCTTTCAATCCAACCCTAAATGGCTATATCATTTCATTCCTGAACAACATGGAAGCAGTTGATGAAATTTATCCAGCCATCGAAGATGCCTTTGAACAAAACCGCGTGGACCTCAATATTATCTCTCTTGAAGACCTCGATGAATTCGACGACGAATATGACGACGATGAAATAAATTAATGAAGCGCCTTCAGTCCCTGACTCTTTTACTCGTTTTATTTTTGACCGGATGCAAAGCGCCGCCTCCCTCCGCCCCGGCAGCTGCTCCCGTTGCTCAATCATCATCGGCCCTGATGGTTTTCGCCGCCGCATCCCTCACCGACGCATTCACCGAAATCGGCGAATCATTTGAAGCCGCGCATCCCGGCGTGAAAATCACGTTCAATTTTGCAGGCTCGCAATCCTTGCAGACCCAAATCCAGGAAGGCGCGCCTGCCGATGTCTTTGCCTCTGCAAACATGCAGGAAATGGACGCGCTCATCGCTGGCGGATTTATCGCACAGGATGCGCCGCAGATTCTCCTCAGCAACAAACTCGTCGTCATCCTGCCAGCAAATAACCCCGCCGCATTGGAAAATCTTCAAGACCTTGCAAAGCCAGGACTCAAACTCGTCCTGGCCGCGGAGGAAGTTCCCGTCGGCAGGTATGCGCGTCAGATGCTGGATCAACTCAACGGTCAATTCGGAAGCGATTTCAAAGATAAAGTCATCGCCAACGTGGTATCGAATGAAGACAACGTCAGGCAGGTTCTTGCCAAAGTCCAACTAGGCGAAGCGGACGCGGGCATCGTCTACGCGTCTGATGCAGTTGCCGCGACAGACCTGCAAATCATCGAAATCCCCGACGAGTTGAACGTGATCGCCAAATATCCCATCGCACCGTTGAGCAATTCAGCCAACGCAGAACTCGCCGCTCAGTTTGTGGCTTACATCCTTTCACCTGAGGGACAGGTCATTCTAGGGAAATGGGGATTTGGGCCGATTGAATGACGTCATTGCGAGGGCGTTGCCCTCGCAATGACATACAATAAAGCATGCAAAAATTCTTTCACCGGCTTCTAAACCATAGTTCTTCAAAATGGATCTTCATCCTGCCGGCCGCGTTTCTGTTGGCATTGTTCGCGCTTCCGTTGGCGGCGCTGATCTTACGTTCGTTCAGCAATGATTTTTTGATCCACGCCTTTTCGGAGCAGGCATTTCACGCGCTTCAACTGAGTCTGGTCACGAGTTCCATCACAACGGGGATAACAGCCATTTTCGGAACTCCGCTGGCTTACATGCTGGCGCGCTGGCGATTCAAGCACAAATCATGGATCGAGATTCTCATTGACCTGCCCATCGTCCTGCCGCCATCCGTCGCGGGACTGGCATTGTTGATCGCATTTGGCCGCCAGGGACTGTTTGGCCCGGCGTTGGGCATCTTCGGCATCAGCCTGCCATTCACCACCGCGGCCGTCGTCATCGCACAGACATTTGTCGCCGCGCCGCTCTTTATCCGGTCTGCACGCATCGGCTTCACGGAGATTGACATGCAACTCGAAGAAGCCGCACACGTGGAAGGCGCGAACCAATGGCAACTCTTCACCGAAGTGATGTTCCCACTCGCCGGGCGCGCCCTCGTCAGCGGCGCGATCATCACGTGGACGCGCGCACTGGGCGAATTCGGTGCAACAATCTTGTTTGCGGGAAATCTGGAAGGCGTGACCCAGACGATGCCCATGGCAATCTATCTCGGATTTGAAAGAAGCCTGGGCACGGCGCTGGCGTTGTCGGTGGTGCTGGTGACTGTATCGGTTGTTCTGCTATTAATTACCCGAAAGCTGGAAAACCGCGAGGGGTAATTGGCATGGTGATGAGAAGACGGTTTGTACGCAAAATTATTTTCGCAAATGATGTGGAACGTCAATGATCACGCGCGGAAATAAGGCGCTTCGCCGCTGGTAGGTCAATGCAGCTTTAAGCAGCCATGCAGTTTGGTTATGCAACAAGGTTTGCCACCATTTTGCAGGGACAAACTCCGGCAGGATCACGCTTGCCAATTGACCATCGTTATGTTCTGAGTCGGTTCGATCGAGAAAATCGAGGAAAGGCTGGATGACGGAGCGATACGGCGATGGCACAACGACAAGAGGAACATCGGGCCAGAGATTATTCCATTTTTCCAGGATTTCCTGCGTTTCATCGGGTTCCAACTCCACATAGACGGCGGTTACATCATTGGAAATGGCAAGGGCATAATCCACCGCGTCCACTATGCCGCGATGCACGCCGGAAATGGGAATGACAACACGCGATATACGTACCGGCTTTAATGAGGGCGGCAATCCGTGCAGAGATAGTTCCTGCGCCACTTCCTGATAATGTGAACGGATTTTATAAAATCCAACTATGATGACGGGAATCAAGAACACCGTGATCCACGCCCCCTCCAAAAACTTGCTGTAACCCACCACGATCAAAGTTACAAAAGTCGCCAATGCGCCAAGCCCATTGGCGATCAGTTTAAAAGTCCAGCCTCTGCCGCGAAGCCGCCACCAGTGAACGACCATGCCCGCCTGTGAAAGACTAAATGCGAGGAAGACTCCGACTGCAAATAATGGGATCAGGGAATGACTATCGCCGCCAAAGATGGCGATCATTATTCCTGTCGCGACAGAGAGGGTAATGATCCCATTCGCAAACACCAGCCGGTCACCAAGACCTGTGAATTGGCGCGGCAAAAATCCATCTTTTGCAAGGATGGCGGCAAGACGAGGAAACCCGGCAAAACTTGTATTCGCGGCTACAGCGAGGATCAACATGGTGCTGATCTGGATCAGAAAATACGCCGCGCCATTCCCCAACAAACGCCGCGCCAACGCGGAGAGAATTGTTTCCTGTGTACCTGCAAAGACACCCAGATATTGCGTCAGGCCGATGCTTCCCACAAAAAGGATTGCCATCAGGACCGCCATCACGATCAGCGTTTTTCCTGCGTTATTTGATTCGGGTTTTTCAAAGGCGGGCACGCCGTTGCTGATGGCTTCGATACCGGTCAACGCGGTACAACCGGTCGCGAAAGTATGAAGGATCAGAAAAGTAGTCAGGGGATGTGATGGCGGAGGCGCTGTCGCAGCCAAAGGGGCCGCCCCATCCCTCCACAAAATAAACAAGCCATAGGCCAGCATTGGAAGATATGTGAACAGGAACAGGTAAACCGGAATGGACATCAACGTGCCGGTCTCTTTTAGACCGCGCAAATTCGCGAGTGTAATGACAACCAGCAAAAACAACGCAATAATGACACGATGCGGCCATAATGCCGGTATCGCAGAAGCAATCGCTTCCACCCCGGCCGTAAGGCTGACCGCGGCTGTTAGCAGATAATCAATCAACAACGCAGATGCGGCAATTAAGCCAACATCGGTGCCGAGATTATCGCGCGCGACCACGTACGATCCGCCGCCGGAAGGATAACCATGAATGGTTTGGTAATAGGATAAGGCAACGATTACAAGCAACCCTGAAATCGCCAGCCCAATCGGCCAGGCAAGTCCCAAGCCGGCACTGCCTGCGACGACTAATCCAAGATAAATTTCCTGGTTTGCATACGCGATGGAAGAAAGCGCATCCGGGGAAAAGGCGGCCAGGGCGCGGATTTTATTTAGTTTCTTTTCATGAAGCTGACGTGTGGGAAGCGGGGGGCCGATCAGAAAATCTTTCAGACGGGTTAGCATATATATAAAGTATACACCTCCCAAAATTTCGATGTAATTAAAAACTCCTGAGATTTTCGATTTCTTCAGGAGTTTTTAACCCAGACTTTTTTATTTATCGAAATGCATAATTGCCAGATTTCCGTCAAAGGATGCGGCAAGCTGCTCTGGAAGATTCCCGAGCGTATCCGCCACCCGTTTTCGTGAGCCAAACCCCGGGACAACAATGAAACTACTGATGCTTTCCTGTTCAAGCACCGCAGGGTTTAGCTTTCCTTCAAGCGGTTCAACTTCAACGGGGTAATCTGTGTCCAGCGCCGCGAGCAGGGCTTCGATGGACTGGAGATAACTGGCATCCGCACGTATCACAAGCGGAATATTGAGGGATTTCGCAAGCAATAAATTGGTTTCAACCATCCGGCGCAATATGACCAGTGGAACCACCTTGGGAGGAATTATGAAGACAACTTGTTGCATCCCATTCAATGGCAGAGGGAGTTTTCCCACCATTACAGGTGTATCCGAACCCCAGATGACTTCGTCCAACACGGAGCCAAGCAGGGACTCGCGCAGAGTCCGTTTGCCGCGCCAGCCCATGAGAATGAGCGAAGCATTGCGCTCGTGTGACGTGTGCAAGATACCCTGCGCATGGGTCGCCGCCAAGCGCGGGATGAGTTCAATCTCGGCGTGCGGGTCACCCATGACATCATGGACGCGTCCAAGTAATTCACGGTGCATAATCAGACTATTTTCCTGCGCACCCATATCCTTCGCCACACTGACCGCGAGGACTTTCCCATTGTTGGCCTTTGCAAGCAATGTTCCCAGTCCGAGCAACTGCTCCTGAGACTTTGGATCTGTGACCGGGACGAGAATCCGCCCGAAGAGTGGGGAAGGCTTTTCGTCTTCCGAAGCAGTGTGAAGTCCCGCGGCGAAGCGCTGAACGATTAACGGGGAAGTGATCGAGGTCAGCAAAATCATCATGATGGCCGCGTTGAAGAGGGTCGAGTCGAAAAGTCCAGTTTGTAGACCGATGATGAGAGTCGGGATGGTCACCGCAGCTTGCGCGTGCGAGAGGCCGTAGACCGTCCAGAATTCGTTTTTGGTGTACCGGTAAATTCGGGCGGTAATCCATGCCGCGATGAATTTCGAGACGTAGGCAACGATGGTCACGCCGAGGGCGACAATGAGGGTTTGAGTGTTTTGGAGAAAAGACAGCGGGTCGGTGATCATGCCGCTGTATAGCAAAAAGACTGGGATGAAAAATGACTCACCCATGAAAAGTACGTGCCCTATGACGGGACTGTGCCGTGGAAGCGTGGCATTGATTGCGAGGCCCGCGAGAAACGCGCCGACGACTTCATGCACGCCGATGAGTTCCGCGCCAAGCGCGGCGACGAACAACACGACGATGATGAATTGAAATTCAACGGCACGTCCACTGAAACGCTGGAAGAAAAATTTACCGAGGCGCGGCAGACCGAAGATAATGAGCAGGGTGAAGATGGTGAGCAAAACAAAAAGCTGGACGAAATAGCCGAGAGAAATGTCGCCGGATTTTGCGCCCAGCACAACCGCGAGGACAATGAACGCGCCAATGTCGGTGAGAACGGTTGCCCCGGTTGTTACCGCGATGGCTTCGTTGCGCGTCACACCGAGGCGGGTAAGGATGGGGAATGCGATAAGCGTGTGCGAAGCAAATGCGGAGCCGAGCAAAATCATGCCAAGTGGATTGAGGCCAAGAATCCAGCCAAGCCCCATGCCCATGAGTTGCGGAAGAGTAAACGTAATCAAGCCAAACACAAGCGCGCGACTGCGAACGCGCATGAACTGGTTGATGTCCACTTCGAGGCCTGCGCTGAACATGAGATAGACCAGTCCAATCGTGGATAAAAATTCCATGCGGTCGCCTGCATCAACGAGATGGAATCCATGCGGGCCAATCAACATTCCGCCGAGGATGATGCCGATGATGCCGGGCAATCTCACACGCTCTGAAAGCAGAGGCGTGACGAGGATAATGGTCATAATGAGCAGAAAAAATGCTACGGGTTCGTTGAAACCTTCAGGCATAAAAGAGACTCCGGGGGATGAAAGAATGTGTTGTATGTTGCGAGATGAAAGAGGAAAGAAGATGTTGCGTGGTACGTGTTGCGTATCGCAAATAAAGTCAGGGATGTTTTTAGAGCAAGGTGACTTCTATCATTTCGCCAGCAGATAATCCCGTTGCATCGGGGTGGATGCGGAGGAGGCCATCGGCGGAGGTGAGGGTGAAGATGAGGTTGCTTTTGCCGAAGATGGGGTCGGCAGAAAGGCCCTCACCCTGCCCTCTGCCGGTGGGCGAGGGGGATAACTTCACAGGCCACCAGTCTTCGCGGCCGGCTTGGGAGGGCAAATTAACAGTGAGGCGCGCCATCACGGTTGGTTTCGGCTTCGGCAACGCGCCCAATAATTTTTCAATCACAGGCACGACAAACAAATATCCATTGACCAAAGCAGACACGGGATTGCCGGGCAAACCGATCACAGCCTTGCCATTGCACACGCCCAAAATTGTCGGCTTGCCGGGGCGCGTGTTGATGCCATGCACGAGCACGCCCGGCTCGCCCAACGTGCGGATGACTTCGGCGGTCATGTCGCGCGTGGATGCGGACGAACCGGCGGTGATGATGACCGCGTCACATCCGGTCAATGCCTCCGCCGCCGCATCTTTCAGGACCTCGAACCTGTCTCCAAAAATCCCATAGCGTTTCGCCTCCCCTCCAGCTTTTTCGACGAGCGCGCCCAGCGTGTACGAGTTGATATCGCGCACCTGACCCGGCCTCGGTGATTGACTTGGATCAATCACTTCATCGCCAGTTGAGATTAGTCCAACCTTTGGTTTAGCGGCTACACGCAGAGACATAATCCCCAGCGCCATCAACCCGCCGATTTCCGCGGGACGCATCCGACTGCCCCGCGGCAGGATCAACCCTCCTTGAGCTACATCTTCCCCGACGCGAATCACGTTTTCGCCATCGGCTACGGCGCGGAAAATTTCGATCTCTTCTGTACGGGCTGGGCTTGCCCCTGCCCCAAGGCGACCGTGAAGGTCGCCCCTACGAACAACCTGCGTGTACTCCAGCATGACGACCGCGTCCGCGCCTTTGGGCAACATGCCGCCAGTGTGGATCAACGCGCATTGGCCCGCACCAAGCTCGAACGCGGGCGCGTCACCCATCGGCACTTCGCCAATCAAATTGAGATATGCAGGAAGCGAGTCGGTTGCGCCGAAGGTATCCTTCGCGCGGACGGCGTAGCCGTCAACGGTGGCGCGCTGAAATTCGGGTAACGGGTGCGGTGCGAGGATGTCTTCTGCGGTGACGCGGCCCAGGGATGAGGGGACGTCAATCATAACGGAGGCAATTGTCGGGGCGGAGAGATGCGAGAGGAGGAGGGCGCGGGATTCGTCGGGAGGGAGGAGAGTCAGGAATTCGGGCATTTATCTTAACCAGAAAGTCAAAGTCAAAAAATAAGCAGTGAGGCCGAAGACAGCGAGGGCAGTGGATGTGAGGAGAGGCCAGTTCGGGCGATTGCCGAGGGCGATGGCGCGCAGTTGGACAATTTGGAAAACCGCGAAGGGAAGCGTGAGGAAGGCAGGCCAGATCAAATTGAGAGAGAAGCCGAGAGAGCTGGCCGCGAAAAACAACACGTACGCGGCAACGATGAGGCTGTGATGAAAAGGGACGGCGCGTTCCCATGAGAGGAGTCGAAGCATGGTGCGGCGTTGGTATTTCTGGTCGGAGGCGAAGGCGGGGAAGTTGAGAATGAGGAAATACGCGAAGGCCAACGCAGTAAGTGGAATTGCAAGCGATGGGAGCAGACGATGATATTCGTTCGATTGAAAGAGAAAACCAATGGACGGAATCACGTATCCCAGATGCGCGGCGAGGGTAAATTCGCCCAGTCCGCGATTAAGGAGACGAACAGGCGGGATGGAATAAGTAATCACCAAAAGCAGGGAGAGGGCAAGAAAGAGCAGGGGCGGAAAGGCAAGACGGTTGTTGAGATAAAGCACGAAGGCAATCACCGCCAGCGCGGCGAGGGATGCAATCGAAATATACAAAGCCGAATCGCGAACGGATTTTCTTTCCACAAGCGTTTCGTTTTCAGTGATTGGCTCGTTCGCAGGGCGATAGACTTCAGCCAGGAGGTTCATGCTGACCTGCGCGAGGAGAATCCCAGCAAGCCCAAGCCAGAAAGGGACTTGCTCGAACGGCTTGCCAAGGTATTTGGCAATGCTCGCGCCAAAGACATAGGTCAGCGCGGCGAGGAGGAGGTGGAGGGGGCGGGAGAGTTTGAGGAGAGTTATCATTAGTGGGAAGCAATCAGTAATCAGTGAACAGTTATCAGTGGAAAGAGGAAAGATTTATGGTTGATGCTGGTGGTTGAGTAGACACGAGCGGAGCGAGTGTCGTATCGAAACCACCGAATTTATCTGGCAAGAAATCCTTCCAATCGCTCGACCGCCTGCGGAAGATTCTTCCTTCCCAACCCCAGGCGGAAGTGATTGCGGGAGTCATCGTATGCCGAACCGGGGAGGAGCAGGACGCCTGCTTCCTTGACGAGGGTATCACAGAATTCTTCGACATCACCTTTGAGCAACCGCGGAAAACCCATCGAGCCAGCCTGCGGACGAACCCAGGAAAAAAGATGCGAGTTGCGGGTGAAGAGTTCGTCAATTACGACGAGGTTGTTTTTGATGATGGTGAGATTGCGCTCGGCAAGTTTCTTTCTATTCCGCATGGCGACTTCGGCGAGGAATTCACTCGGGGCGGAGTTGCAGATGGTGGTGTAGTCCTTGAGCGCGGCCATATTTTGGTAAATCTTTTTGTTTTTGGTGGCAATCCAGCCAATCCGCAGACCGGCGAGGCCGTAAGTTTTGGATGTGACGCCAAGCGAAACGGCGTATTCGCCCAGGTCACACGCGGCGGGGAGACGAGTCGCGGGGTCATATTCAGATTCGCGATAGACCTCATCGGAAAACAGGAGCAGGTTATTCCCCTGCGCGAATCTGTTCACGGCCAGAAAATCTTCACGCGACATCAGGCAGCCAGTGGGATTGTGCGGTGTGTTGATGATGATGGCTTTGGTATTCGTCCGCATGAGGTGACGGAGTTCGTCCAAATCGAGCGCCCAGCCGTTTTCTTCGCGCGCCATCCACGGGCTGACGTCACAGCCTGCGGCGCGGGCGACTTCGGCGAGAGATTGGTACCCCGGCGAGTGGACAATAACGTGGTCACCTTTTTGGAAGGCCGCGTACATGAAGAGGTAAATCGCCTCCCCCGCCCCAGAGTGGACGAGGATGTCTTCCGGCTGGATGGTTTCGTACAGGTTACAAATCTCTTTGCGAAGAGAGGGACTGCCCTGCGATTCAGTGTATCCGAGCCAGGTTTGCTGGAATTTCTCCGCCGCGTCGGGTTCGATGGCGAGCAGATCCGCGATGGACATGGATTCGCAGTCCGAGGAACAGAGCAGGAATTCGGTGGTGAATTCGTATTTGGCAAAGTAGCGTTCGAGTTTGAAGGGAGGAAGATGCATGGGAGAAAGGGTAAATCGTGAAGGATGAAGGATGAAACGTCCTGAGCAGAGCGAACCACGCTCTTCGTGGTGAGCGCAGTCGAAGGACAAGTTGCAAGTTATTTTATTATTTCATGTTATTCGCGCTTCGACTTTGTTCGACCCAACAAACACGGGTCTCACTCCGCTCAGCGCGAATGTTATTTCAGCACTTTTTTCAAATCACGATAATGCAATTGGTTGTGAAGGTACAACATCTTAATCATCTCACGCAAGGTCGTTTGATTCAAAAATGGATGGCGGCCTACGATTTCGAGTTCAGAGTCTTGCAAGCCTGATACCCACGCAATGGAATTCGCACGAACAGATTTGTATTGTTCGAGCAATTCGATGGTGGGCAATTCCCTGGTCTTTTCCTGTTGTGCAGCGTTGTAGCGGTCAATGGAAAAATCGTCGGATACGCCCGCGCCGCCCTGACGGATTTGCTCGAAGAGTCTCACCAGTCCGCGCTCGGAGGTGACGAAGTGGGAGAGCACGTTGCGAATCGTCCACGTTGCGCCTTCGGTGTAGACTTCAGTTTGCCATTGATCGTCGTTCAGGCCAGCAAAGAACGCCGCGAATTTTTCGCCTTCGGCTTTGAGTTTCTCGGCAAGTTCGGTGATTTCGGACATGGATAGCTCCTGTAGGGATAGGGCTTGCCCCTATCCAGGGCGACCGCAAGGGTCACCCCTACGGTTGAATCTCCGCGTAGTTGATTGTCTTCTTTCCTGTCGTGAACCAGAAATATTTTTTCATCTTTGAAATCTGCTCGACAATTCTTTCGCTGTCGTCAAAATCTGGCCGCACGTAGTAATAATGCGTGTCGTATGGGCTGTCGCCAAAGACTGCGGCGAGAATGTACCCATTCGCTTCCGCGTATTCTTTCATTGTAATCGTCATCCGAAACCACGGCTGGGCGAGATTCGCTTCGGTCAATTTTGGCGGGACAAGCGGCGAGTAATAATCGTGGAACATGATAATGTGCGGTTTGTATTTGTCGAGATACCCCGCGGTCAAGCCGCCGTTGTGCGCGATGAACTGGTCGTTCAGGCCCCAGGTGTCAATTGCCGTCCAGCCCGAATAATACGGCAGAAGTCCCGCCTCCGTCGTCGCAATCACATAGCCCTTGCCGCGATATTCGGACAACAACTTGCCCATGTCATAGCGGCCATCTGCCGAATATGGCTGTCGGCACGAAGGTTGGTAGGACGCGAGAAAGCAGTTCTGGAACCACGAATAGTAGACAAGTCCCACGCCCGCGGCAATCGCGGCGACGAGGTACACGCTTCTTTCCCGACCCGACAACTGTTGAGGCCACGATGGGTCTCGATACGGGCTGGAAAAAGCATCCAGCCCTACTCGACCAACGCCACGCACGAGCGGAATCCACGACATGGCAACGATGGGCACGAGCGCATATTGAAAGCGCGCGCCGTAGTTCATCTCATCTGAGATAAGCGCGAACGACATGGCGAAGCCAATGACAGGAATGAGATACGCGATGGTTTGCTTCGTCGTTTCGCGGGAACGAAAGCCGAGAATAAACGCAATGACAAACGGCGCACACAAACGCAAGGTGTTAAGCAATGAATTGTTGAATGAGTCCCAATGTAATCCCCCGCCGCCTTTCTTGTAAAATGGATTCGGCAACGGGTAGCCGAAGTAATTCCAGCGCCAGAGGAAGTACGCGCCGCCGAGGAGGAGAAAGACACTTGCGAAGATGATGATGATTGAAAGATTCTCCCTCACCCACCCCCTCACCCTGGCCCTCTCCCAAAGGGAGAGGGGACTCGCCGGAGCGCGCATGACAACAACAGACACCAACATCAGCGAGGCGAGGATAACGCCTTCGGGGCGAATGAGTCCGGTGGCGAGTCCGCTCAAGGCGAAGAGCAGGGAAAGGCCAAACGGCGGATTCTCTTTTTGAATCAGGAGCAGGCCCAAAGTCCAGGTGGAGGCGGCGGCGAGGGCAAAGAAAGGCGTCCCGAAGTAGGCGGCCACGTAGGCGAGGCCCGTCCCAACGGCGAGATAAAGTCCGCTAAAAATCGAAAGAGAAAAAGGGGCTTTGTGAATGCGGCGATTGACGAAGTAGACGAGCAAAACAGTGACGAGGTGCGAAGCGAAGCCAAGGCCGCGGACCGCGCGCCCAACAGGGATGCCGATCTTGATGAGTGCGGCGGAGGCGGCCATGAAGAGGAAATCGGTCGCGCCGTCCACAGGAGGCTCGCCGATGTTCCAGACGATGCCGTAACCTTCCGCAAGGTGTTGGGCGTATCGCATGAGCATGGCCGCGTCTTCAAAGGGAGGGATGGTGAAGTCCACGAAGCGCCAGGCATAGAGGAGGGTGAAAGCGATGAGGAGCGTGGGAAGGAGGAGTTTTTTTAAAGTCATCAGCGAGTAGTTATCAATTGCCAGTGAAGTCCGGTGGTCGAGTAGACACGAGCGTTCGTTGCGAGTGTAACCCAGCGGGGCTACTCAACCACCGTGCTTCTATATCAGCGAATACCCACCATCCACGACGATGGTTTGCCCGGTAATATACTCGTTTTTGATGAGAAATTGGAGGGCATAAGTGATTTCGTCGAGCGTGGCGGCGCGCTTGAGCGGGAGACGTTGAACGAGGCGTTCCCATTCCTCGGGCGTGACCACGTCCGATGGCATAACAAGCCCCGGCGCAATGGCATTGACGCGGATGGTCGGAGCGAAAGCGCGTGCCAATAGCTTGGTGAGGGATTCGAGCGCGGCCTTGCTGACTGTGTACGAAGGATAACGGCTCCACGCTTTCTGCGCGCCGATATCCGTGATGTTGACGATGAGTCCGCCGCTTGTCATTCGTTTGGCGGCTTCCTGAGCGAGGAGGAACGGAGCGCGAAGGTTGAGGTCGAGGGCAGAGTCCCAGTTTTCGAGGGAGAGGTCGCGGGGATGGCCGACGGGCATGATGGCGGCGGAATTTACCAAAAGTTGAAAGTTGAAAGTTGAAGGTTGAAGGAGAGATTCGAGACTGGAGATTAGAGATTGGATTCCTTCGGGCTGGGTCAGGTCGGCTTGGGCGAGGTGAACGGGCGTGCCGAATGCGCGGATTTCGTCAGCGGTCTGGCGCGCTTCGGATTTGGCGTTGTGGTAGTGAAGCAGGAGCGCGTATCCCTGCTGGGCGAGGGAAAGTGCAAAGGCTCTGCCAAGTCTGTGGGCAGAACCGGTGACGAGGGCGAGGGGTTGCACGGGGGGATTCTAAACGATAATCGGATTGCGTGATGTGTAATAAGAAGGAAACTTGTTGTTGCAGGGATGATATAGGCATATAATTTGAACACAACATGAAACAATTACTCAACTGGAAACCCGGTCTCTTGACATCTTTTTCCATTATCGGCGCTGCGATCACCGCGGTCATCGGCATTGTCTTTGCATTGGGGCTTGAATATCAACTGGAACAATACACTCTCCGGAAGGAGGCTGATATCGCGGCAGACCAGGTGGCGCTCATCATGGGGCCGAAGCTGAGTTTGGCAGGTGCAGATCTATCCGCTCCCCTGAACCCCGCCCACATCGCGCAAATTGATGAACGTATCCGGCAGGGTACGCTGTACGAACAACACATCGTTCTCATAAAGATATGGAACAGGGACGGGTTGTTGCTTTATTCGGACGAAAAGAGCATGATAGGTCAATACTACCCCGTGTCCAACGAACTGAAAAAAGCGTTGAACGGAGAAATTGCTACAAGTGTATCCACATTCAATAAAACGGAAAACGGCGGTGAAAGAGGAATCGCTACGCGGCTTCTCGAGATATATGTTCCCATGCGCCTCACAGACTCGGATCAAATTGCGGGCGCGTATGAGATCTATCATGATCTGGCCGTTCTCGAGCCAAGCATCGCCGACATGCGCCGCTTCGTCGGCGTCAGCGTTGGGTTGAGCTTCCTGATTCTCTATGGCTCATTGTTCTCCCTGGTACGCAGGGCATCGCTTGAACTTTTCCGCCGAAGCGAGGAGAACAAACATCTTTACGAGCAGGAACAAACGCGCCGCTCTGAACTGGCCGCCCTCTACGATCTCTCCCGCGCACTGGCCGAAGCCTACGATTTTGACAGCATTCTCGAAATGATCACTTCTCAAGCAGTCGAAACCGTCCGCGTGACATTTTGCTGTGCGGCTCTTCTTGAAGACGACGGGTTTGTCATTCGCGCCGCATCCCCTGCCCGCATTCTGGATCACAACCTGAAAGTGATTGGACGGAAAACGCACGGCCCCCACGCCTTCTATCAACAGGTATTGGAACAAGACACGCCTATCGTGATCACAGCCGATAGCCCCGATCTCTCGGATGATGACCGGCAGGCGCTCTTTCTTGGTTTGGCCGAAACTCTATGTCTGTTGCCCCTGCGTGCTGGTGAACGCGCTCTGGGTATCCTGATATTCGGAGAGGCGCGGAGTAATGAACGTGAGCCATTCTCCCCGGATAAGATCAGACTCGCGCGCAGTATCGGCGACCAGGCCGCCAGCACGCTTTATCGGGTTGAACTCTTCACACAACTCAAGCAGTCCTATCTTGATACCGTCCTCGCACTGGCCAATGCAGTGGACGCCAAAGACACCTATACCGCAGACCACGCGCAACGTCTGGCTGATATGGCGCTTGCCCTCGGTCGCGAACTGGGGATGACCGGGGATGAACTGGATGGCCTGCGCTATGGCGCCATTTTGCACGACATCGGCAAGATCGGCATTCCCGATGCTGTGCTGAAAAAACCATCTGATCTCAATCCAGCTGAGTGGGCGGTGATGCGCCAACACCCATCCATTGGTGCGCGAATTCTGGCGCCTGTGCCATATTTGGTAAACGCGGCGCAGATTGTACGTCATCACCACGAGCGGTATGATGGCACAGGTTATCCCGATGGGCTGGCAGGCGAGGCAATCCCCCTTGGCGCCCGCATCCTCACCGTGGTCGATTCCTACAGCGCAATCACAGACAAACGCGATTACAAGGACGCGCGCTCCCACAACGAGGCAGTAACAGAATTGAGAAAACACGCCGGGACACAATTTGATCCGAATGTTGTGGAGGTGTTCCTGGCGATAATCAATAAACGGGGAATGTTTTCGTAACATCCTGCAAGCAGGCGGACCAGCTCATTGGGTATTCTGTTGCGCCATAATCCAAATTGTGATTGTCTTCACAACGACATGGACGTATAATTCGCAAATATTGAATCCCCTAAAACGGAATTCAACCACCGGGATGGGTCCATATAATTTACTGCAAAGGTGACTTGCATGGCAACCGACGACGCTCTATCAGAAGCAATCCGTCTCATCAAAGCGGGAAAAAGGCCGGAAGCTCAACCGGTCCTTGAACCGTTTATTCAAGCGAACCCGCAAAACATCCAGGCATGGATGTGGGAGGCGGAAATCTTCCTGGATGATCGCGACAAGATCAAAGTGATGGAGATTTGCCTTGAGCACAACCCGGATCATCCGCAAGTGATAAAAGCGCTGACAATTCTCAAAACACGTTTGGGCCTGCCTCTGGACAAACCAGCGTTCGTTTCCCCGCCCGCGCCTGCTCCCGTTATATCAGAATATACCCGGCCCAGAAATCTGGTCCCAACTCATTCGCCCCAGCCCGCGTCAACGCCCAAACCTCCTGCGGAAATCCCGCTCCCGAAGCAACAGACTCCCAAACCCGCCATCCGCAGAAAACATCCCGATTGGCCGACAACCGAAGGCGTCGTGCAGGTTTCCGAGATTCGCGAGACGAGGACCGGTTATACGCCCGTTTACATGGCGGACATCAGCGCGATGTATATCGTGAACAACAAGGATTACACGGTCAAGTATCCCCGCGGCAAGGCCAGCATTACGCCTTACGACGCGCAGATTCTTGTATCGAATTTTCCTCCCGGGAAGGGTGTGACGGTCAGTTATCATCCTAAGAATCCCCGCCGCGCATGGGTGGACGAATGGAACAATCGGACTCTGCAGGCATTCAAAGCTCGGCCCGGGATTCAGAGCCAGTTGGTTCAGCGCTACAAGTCCCGCATGTGGAGCGGCTGTGGCTGGCTCGTTGGCGGCATTGCAGCAACAGTCATAGGAACCATGGTCATGTCACAATACGGTTATGCCTATATCGCGTTTACCGGCGCAATTGTGTACGGGCTGATTCAATTTGTCAGCGGCTTGTTTGGCTGGCTATGGAACATGGATTAAGAGATGCCCACTGATTGGCGGGCACACGGGATAAATCAACAGACCTCAAACAAAAACCAGCGGACACTCTCTCGGAGTCCGCTGATTTTTCATCATCAACACAAGTCTGCTTGTGTACTTTTACCCCTTAAAGAAATTCGAAATAAAGAACCAAATATTTGCGGGGCGTTCCGCCAGCCTTCTCATAAAATACGGGTACCAGTGCGTGCCAAAGGGAACGTACACGCGCACGCAATAACCTTCTTTCGCTAACTGCTCCTGCAAGCCGCGGCGAATGCCGTAGAGCATTTGGAATTCCATACCGTCCTTCGGCAATCCCACTTTTTCGGCGTATCCTTTTGCAAAGGCGATGCGCTTTTCATCGTGAGTGGCAATCGCGGGGATGGGCGGGATGCGGCAATCCTTGCTTAATGTGGAATTCGCCGCGAGCGACGCATCGATCAAAATCTTCGTCAGCAGATCGTAATTGGCGTCCACATCCGTTTTTTTGGGATAGGCTTTATCGGGCGGTTCCTTGTACGCGCCTTTGACCAAACGGATGCGCGTCTTGTCTTCGAGCAGGCGGCGTGTGTCCGCTTCGGCGCGATAGAGGTAGGCTTGAACGGCCATGCCTGCGTTTGCATATCCCTTCGCGCACATTTGGTAATAGATGTTGATGGTCTTATCTGTGAAGGGTGTATCTTCGATATCCACACGGATGAAGTTGCGGTGCTGCTTTGCCCGGGCGAGGATCCTCTCAAGGTTTCCGGCACACAGGCCTTCGTCGAGGCCCAGACCGATTTGTGTCAGTTTAATGGAAACGTTCGCGCAGGCGTCTGAATCCCCAAGCGCGTCGATCGTCGCAAAGATGTCGTCTGCAGCCTGTTGTGCTTCTTCGGGGGTTGTTGTATGTTCGCCGAGATGGTCGAGGGTGACATTGATGCCGCGCGCATTCAATTCACGAACCACACGCAAGGCGTCTTCAAGCCGGGTCCCCGCTACAAAACGGGAAGCGGTATTCCACGCAAACTTCCACCCTGTTACCGGTTTTTGCGCCCATGCCGCTTTGGAAAGATAGATCAGGAAAGAGCGGAGCATTTCAATCCTTCCAGTTTGGGATGCGCCAGATCCCGCCTGCAACAGAAAAGTTGCGGCTCAGGCTGGCGGACGTATTCTAGCACAAGTGCCTATTTTGAGTGTGTTATACTTTTTGCGTGACTTTTATCATGTGTCTGGAGGCCGCGTGAGAAACCGGAACGCCAACATCATCCTGCGGGGGATGTCCATTTTGCTTTTGAGTGCGGCCATCGTGCTCACCATCATTTCCCTCATAGGTTACAGCCGCCAGCGAAATAATTACCCGGCAGGCATGACCATCGGCGGTGTGGCCGTCGGCGGATTGACTCCCGCAGAGGCATCCCAGCGCCTGCTGGAAGTGTACACGTCGCCCATCGAGGTGCAATACGGTGACGCCATCATTCACGTTGACCCTGCGGTGGTTGGCTTTCAACCGGACGTGGAATCAATGCTGGCCGCGGCAGACCTGACGCGCACGGGCGGTTCTTTCTGGATCGGCTTTTGGGACTATCTATGGAATCGCGACCCCGCGCCTGAGGCTATTCCATTGCGAGCGACGATTTCCGAGGAACGCCTGCGCGAGTACCTGCAAAATGAGATCGCGACGCGCTACGACCTGCCTCCCACACCCGCACAACCGGTTCCAGGCTGGACCTCGTTCCTGCCCGGCCAACCCGGACAGACTCTGGACGTTGACCGCGCTGTGTTGCTCTTGAGTGACGCCTTGCGTTCGCCTACCGGCCGTTCCGTGGCGCTTTCGTTCAACCGCGGTACTGCCGTGCGGCCTACACTTGAAAACCTTGAAATTCTGTTGAAGCAAATCGTGCAGGTTTCCGGCTTCGACGGATTAATCAGCTTGTACATGGTTGACCTGCAAACGGGACAGGAAATCCACTTTGCGATCAACAACAATGAGGAAATTTCAGTCGAGCCGGATATTGCCTTCACCGCGTCCAGCACGATCAAAGTGCCGATCATGGTCTCGTATTTCATCAACCGCGGCGCGGACATTGACGAAGATACGCGCACAATCTTGCAGGAGATTTTCCAGAAATCCAACAACGATGCCACCGACGCGTTGATGTCAAAGCTGGATGCCAGCACCGGCCCGGTCATGGTGACCCAGGACATGGAAACGATTGGCCTGGAAAACACGTTCATAGGCGGCTTCTTTTACCTGGGCGCGCCGAACATGCTCCCCGGCCACGTGACACCGGCCAACTCACGTGTGGATGTTTCCACCGACCCTGATCCGTACTCGCAAACAACCGCGTCCGATATCGGCACACTGCTCACCGATATTTACCAGTGTTCGCAGAACGGCGGCGGCGCGCTTGCCGCGGCCTTCCCCGGAAAAATAGACGCGGCGGCCTGCAAATTGATGATTGACTTCATGGCGGAGGATAAGTTCGGGTCGCTGATCCAGGCCGGGGTCCCGGATGGAACGCTTGTGGCGCACAAACACGGCTTCGTCCGCGATACGCTCGATAACGTCCACGACATCAGCGACGCGGCCATCATTTACACACCAGGCGGAAATTACATCCTCACGGTTTATACATATCATCCCGTCAATAATATTTGGGAAACCACCAATCCGCTGGTGATCGATCTCACCGAAGCCACGTACAATTATTTCAACGTGCCGGAACAATAAACCTGTAGCGCGACATTTATGTCGCACGAGCGAGCAAGGCGACATAAATGTCGCGCTACACCGGGAAGAACGCGGCTGTCATTTTTGCAATGACAGCCGCCTGTTATTTTCGTATATAATCAGGCCATGAGCGCATCATTGGGACTTTTCCGACTGCAACAGGTGGACCGTCAAATCGACCGGGCGCAGTCACAATTGGATGCGATCCGCAAAACGCTCGAGAACGATGTCGAACTACGTGAAACGTTATCCCGCGTGGAAGCCGCAAAAAAAGAACAACATCTTGCCCGCCATGAGCTGCAAATGGCCGAAGCCGACGCACAAAGCCAGCAGGTCAAGATTCAACAAGCCGAATCCAGCCTGTATGGCGGGAGTGTGCACAACCCCAAGGAATTGCAGGACCTGCAAAAAGACATCGCCTCGCTCAAGCGCCATCTCGCCACACTGGAAGAGCGCGAGCTTGAAGCAATGGCAAGAGTTGAAAGCGCGGAAATGCAGCTTCAAACCGCGGAAGAAGAACTGGCGAAACTACGATCCCGCCTCGGAAACGAACATAAGAATTTACTGGAAAATCAGGACGCGTTACTCAAGGACTTGGGGCGATTGGGCGATGAACGCGAAGCCGCGCTTGCCCCAATTGAAAGCCGCATGTTGGAAATGTACGAAGGCTTGCGCCAGCAAAGACGCGGACTGGCCGTTGCGGAAATCAGCGAAAATTCCTGCTCGGCCTGCGGAACCCGATTGACGGCGGCGCTCCAGCAAAATTCACGCTCAACGACCCAAATCGTTCACTGCCCCACCTGCGGACGCATCCTGTTCGCAGATTAATCCATTCAGCCCAATGCCTGGCTTCTCGATTGACCCGCTCTCATTCTTCATTGGCTTCCTCACTGCCAGCGTTTTCTGGTGGGTGTTGGCTCGCGCTCGTCCGCTTTTGGATGAAGTGCGCGCAAGTTTGAAGGAACAACGCGAAGCCGCCCAGGTCCGCCGCACAAGCTCAACCGAAGAAAACCATCGCCGCATCACCTTGCGGCGCGCCCAGGGAATGCATCTCGCCGCGCCGCTCTTCGCATTGGACGAGATCATCCAGGAGCCCCTTCTCATGGCTCCCCCGCCCATCGTCGAACCGGGGGCGGTTCCCGCATTTGAAGATATCGTTTCGCAGACGCTTCCGTATTTACCGGCCTGGCCCGAGTTGGCCGCCACCTACCACGCTCCCATACTGACGCTTCCACAAGTGCTCGAAGGCGGCATAAACATCGTCATCATCGGACAGCCCGGCGTTGGCAAGACGGTTGCCCTCGCGCATCTTGCCTCGCTCGCCGCAAATCGCAGTGACAAACTGGGCAAACATCAGGATTCCGTTCCCTTTCTCGTTCACGTCGCGGACTTGAAACTGCCCATTGCCAACGAAAGAGATGCTCTCAACCCGATCATTGACACGGCATCTGAAAACGCCCCCGTCTTTGACCTGCATCGCATCCCCGGCTTTGTCCAATCCGCTTTCAAGAACGGAAGCGCCCTTCTGCTCGTGGATGGCTACGATGAACTCGCACCGGAAGGACAACAGGTAATTTCAGAGTACTTCAAATTTTTATTACAGGCTTATCCCCAGACCAGCATCGTAACCACGGGCGCTCCCGAATACCTGGACGGGCTGATCAACCTCGGCTTCGCCCCGCTTGCGCTAATGACGTGGTCCTCATACGAGAGCGCGCAATTCATCCAACGCTGGGGTGAGTTATGGTCGCAGTACGTTGCAATGGAGGCTTGGGCGCAGACCGGACCCGAACAAGTGGACCCGATCCTGCTGAACGTTTGGCTAAACGCAGACAATGACAATGCAACGCCGCTGGAACTGACACTCAAAGCATGGGGAGCATACGCGGGTGACAGCCTCGGTCCGCACGTGCTCGAAGCCATTGCCACGCACATCCGCCGCATTGCACCGGCCAACACTCCCCTGGCCGCCCTGGAAACACTTGCAATGCAGGTTGTAATCAGCCAACAGCCTGTTTTCGATCCGCGTAAAGCACACGAATGGGTTAAATCCTTCGAAACCGCGGAAGACCTCCTCGAAGAAACCGGGAACGAGGAGCAGGCTGAAGAGACAAAGCCAAAGGAAAAGAAGAAGGCGAAGAAAAGCGAAAAAGTCGTCTCTGCTCCATCCACAGGCCTGCTCGGCAGAATGGCCTCCAGCGGACTGCTGGCTTCCTCCTCGAATAACCGGATGCGATTTGTACACCCGGTCTTCAAAGGCTACCTTGCCGGCAGGGGATTGAGCAATTTCAACGCCGCAGATTCCCTCCTCAACCAACCCGATTGGTCCGGCAAATATCTTGCCATGCGGTACCTGGCCGCGCATGGGGATGTCAACAAACTCGTCCAGAATTTGCTCGAATGGTCGCGCCTGCCCATGCACCGTCCGCTTTTATCGGCGGCGCGCTGGCTTCGCGACGCCCCCAAAGATGCTCCCTGGCGCAGTAAACTTTTCAGCACACTGGCCGCCATCCTCCAAACCGAAGGGCTTCCGCTCAGCCTGCGCGGACAAACGTTGACCGCCTTCATTATCAGCAATGATGCCAGCGCCGCGCCCCTCTTTCGCCAATTGATGAACTCCCTTTCTTTTGAGCTGGTACAACTCGCGGCCCTCGGAAGCGGCGCAATCAAGGATGTAAAAGCCATACCCATGCTTCAACGCGTCATGGATGCGCCAAGCCTCTCCGCGCGGCGCGCGGCCTGCATGGCACTGGTAGCCATTGGCACAAACGAGGCCCTCGAACTGGTTGCCCACACCCTGCTCAACGCAGACGAAGAGCTCCGCCGTGCCGCCGCCGAATCCCTCGCCAATGATCGCGGCGAAGGCCACGCCATGCTCAAGGACGGCGCTACTCTCAAGGATATTTTGTTGCGCCGCGCGGTGGTCTATGGGCTTGGACGCGTCAACGAACCCTGGGCAGATGAAATCCTGCAAACGATACAGGTTGAGGACGACCAATGGGTTGTCCGCAACGCGGCAAGCCAGGTGCTGGATTCCAAAGCGCATTTGAACCCGCGCATTCCCCATAAATTAAAGCCGCCTTCGCAATCGCCGTGGTTGATCGAATACGCGGGCAAACAGGGCGTGGGTATTTCTCCCGGTTCTTCCGCCATAGATATTCTCCTGCTTGCCCTCAAGGATGAAGACCCGGAAACCCGCCTCGCCTCGCTTACCTATCTCAAGCGCACCCCCACAGAAGGCGTCATCAACCAATTGTATGGCGCAATGTATAGGGATGATCCCGAACTGCGCGAAGCCGTATACAACGTTTTGTGGGAGATTGGCGCGTCCGGCGTCAAACTGCCGCATCCAAGTCAATATGGATTTAGTTAAATGTTAATTACCAATGCCAAAGTCATTACCTGGGAATCGCCCAACCGCGTTCTCGAAAACCATGCGATCTACTTCGAAAAGGATCGCATCCAGGCGATTGGAACAACGAAAGCGCTGACCGCGAAATATCCAAAAACAAAAACACTGGATGCACGCGGGCAATACGTTATGCCCGGCAATATCTGCGCGCACACGCATTTCTACGGTGCATTCGCCCGCGGACTCGCAATCCCCGGCCCCGCGCCGAAAGACTTCCCTGAGATTCTGCAAAAGTTGTGGTGGCCGCTCGACCGTTCGCTGGATGCGGAAGCTGTCCGCTATTCCGCGCTCGTCTCCCTCGTGGACGCGGTCAAACATGGCACGACCACGCTGATTGACCATCACGCCTCTCCCAACGCGATTGACGGCTCACTCGATGTCATCTCTGAAGCTGTGGATAAATCCGGCCTGCGCGCGGTCTTGTGCTACGAAGTCACTGACCGTGATGGCCTCGAAAAAGCAAATAGCGGGATCAATGAAAATGTCCGGTTTTTGAAGCGGTTGTCTGCGAATCCGCACCCGCGTCTTGCCGGGACCTTTGGCCTGCACGCCAGTCTGACGCTTTCGGGCGTCACCTTGCAGGCTTGCCGCGCCGCCGCTCCCGATGGCGTCGGTTTCCACATCCACACTGCCGAGCACGAAGCGGACGAATACGACAGCCTGCAAAAATCGGGCATGCGCGTGATTGACCGCCTGAACAAGCACGGCCTGCTCGGTCCGAAAACCATCACTGCTCACGGCGTTCATTTCGACACGCGCGAGATGCAAATCCTTGCCGAAACCGGCACATGGCTCACACACCAGCCGCGCTCGAACATGAACAACGGCGTAGGCGTGGCGCAGATCGAATCCATGATGCGTGCGGGAATAAAAGTTGCGCTTGGCAACGACGGCTTCTCGAACGCGATGTGGGAGGAATGGAAGGCCGCGTATCTCCTGCACAAAGTCCATCACCGCGACCCGCGCCGCATGGGCGGATACGATGTGGCGCAAATGGCGATCTACAACAACGCCGCACTCGCCAATGTCTTCTTCCCTGCCGCGCCGATTGGCAAACTCACCGAAGGCGCATACGCGGACATCATCTTCGTGGATTATCATCCCTTCACACCGCTTACCTCCGATAACCTGCCCTGGCACATTCTCTTCGGCTTCCAGCAAAGCATGGTGACGACGACCATCGTCGGCGGCAAAGTGTTGATGAAAGACCGCGAACTGACCACCCTTGACGAAGAAGAACTCGCCGCACACGCAAGAGAGATTGCGCCGCGAGTTTGGAAGAGATACAACGAAGAAGCGGCGAAAGTGTCGTAAACAGCGTCGAAGTGTCGGTGTGTCAAAATTGCCATAACAAAGGAAATAACCAACCACCACACAACGACATTCTCGACACCTTGACACTTTCTTTTCGACACTTTCGACGCTCGACACCCTGACACTTTTTTGGAGACTTCATGACCGACTCACAACTCGTATTATCCATCGCCATCCTCGGTGGGACAGGCAAGGAAGGCAAAGGATTGGCTTATCGTTGGGCGAAGGCAGGCTACCACGTCCATATCGGCTCACGCACACATGAAAAGGCAGAAGCCGCCGCAAAAGAACTCACTGAGATGCTCGGCGGCGACGCGCTGATTGAAGGCATGGACAATTTGCAGGCCGCGGAAAAGGCAAACATTGTCGTTCTCACCGTCCCCTACTCCGCGCACAAAAACACGCTTGAAACCGTCAAAGATGCTGTGAAAGGTAAATTATTCATTGACGTGACCGTTCCCATCGTCCCACCGAAAGTTGCCACCGTTCAAATGCCCGCCGCAGGTTCCGCCGCGCAGGAGGCAAAGCAGATCCTCGGCGAGGGTGTGGAAGTCTGCGCCGCGTTCCAGAATATTTCGCATGAACATTTGCTCGATGACTCCGATGTCGAATGTGACGTGCTCGTGACAGGCACATCCAAGGACGCGCGCGCCGAAACCATAAAACTCGTCGAAGCCGCGGGGCTGAATGGCTGGGACGCCGGGCCAATCGAAAACTCTGTTGTTGTGGAAGGGTTGACAAGTGTGCTGATTGGAATCAACAAGAAATACGGCTCCACTCACGCGGGGATAAAGATTACAGGAGCGCACAAAGCGTAACACGCACCACACAACACGTAATATGCCTTTCACCCTCACCCCCCTCTCCAATATTCCCCTCATCCGCCACGGTGACGACCTGGCGGATATTATTGTCGCATCTTTACATGACACGAAGGTGGATTTGCTGGATAACGACATTCTCGTCATCGCGCAAAAAATTGTCAGCAAAGCCGAAGGACGCACGGTCAATCTCAATACTGTTACTCCGTCTCCACGCGCCATCGAACTCGCCAGGCAAACCGAAAAAGACCCGCGCGTTGTCGAACTCATATTGAAGGAAAGCAACGAGGTTTTGCGGACGCGCGTCGGCACAATCATCGTCGAGCATAAACTTGGATTTGTCTGCGCCAACGCGGGGATTGACCACTCCAACGTGGCAGGGGCGGGAGATTCCGTCGAAGAGATGGTACTGCTCCTTCCAACGGATCCAGACCAGTCGTCCCGCGTGATTCGGGAAAATATCGAATCCAAAACAGGGAGGAAAGTCGGCGTCGTTATCATTGACTCGCACGGACGCGCCTGGCGCAATGGCACAGTTGGCGTCGCGATTGGCATGTCGGGAGTCCCTGGGCTGGTGGATATGCGAGGAGACAAGGATTTGTTCGGCTATACCCTGCGCGTCACGATGGTCGGCGCGGCGGATGAACTGGCCGCGGCCGCATCGCTCGTGATGGGACAGGCCGCCGAAGGCACGCCTGTTGTCCACGTGCGCGGCTTTCCGTATCAGTTACGCGAGAGTTCCATCAAAGAACTTTTGCGGCCAAAAGAGCAGGATTTGTTTCGATAAAAGGAGTTTGCCATGTCCGATCATCTGGTTCAACCCAAATCCACGCCGCGCGGCGGGATTCTTGTTTTACACGCCTGGTGGGGACTGAACGATTTCTTCAAAGACTTTTGCAACCGCCTCGCGAATGAAGGTTTCATCGTACTTGCGCCAGATTTGTATGACGGAGAGATTGCCAGGACAATTCCCGAAGCAGAAAAACTTCGCGGCAAAAAGATGAAACGGGAGAAAACATCGAAGCAAATTCTGCAATCCCTGAAGCTATTGCAGGCTGAATCCAAAGATAAACCGCTTGGCCTAATCGGCTTCTCGCTCGGCGCATATTGGGGATTATGGCTGGCAGAGGAAAAACCAAAAGCCTTCGCCATGACAGTTTTGTTTTATGGCACGCGCGGTGGGGACTACGCAAAAACAAGCTCAGCTTTTCTCGGTCATTTCGCGGAAACAGATGAATACGTTTCGGATTCAGGCAGAAGGAAACTTGAGAAAACCTTGCAAGCCGCTGGCAAAGAAGTTTCTTTCCATGTCTATCCAAGCACACATCACTGGTTCTTTGAAAACGACCGCCCTGAATACAATGAACAAGCCGCTCAACTTGCATGGCAAAGAACGATTGATTTTTTGAAGGCACGCACATAAAACAGAAACACGCCCATGACAACAAACGCCTCCTTCTGGCGCGCAATCGGCGAATTGGCATCAGCCCAGCACATTGTCATAGACAGGCCGAAGGGACAGCCGTATCCGACGGCGGCAGCATTGACGTGTGGCTTGGCTCACTCCATGAAAAAAAAAATACTAACGGGAATCTTATGCGCGTTTGATACACTCAAGCTTGATGCAGAAATCAAAACCCTGCTGGGTTGCTCGAAAGAAGATGTATATCTTATCAACACTTTTTACGGCGACGAAATGAAAATACTTTACATCCCAACGGAGCCGCAATGAACTTTCCCGAAAAATTTCTCGACCTTGTCAGTGAAGACTCCAAAGCCTTTCTCTACCTTGCCACGCTCATGCCCGACGGCTCACCGCAAGTCACGCCCGTCTGGTTCAGTGTGGACGGCGAATATATCCTCATCAACACCGCCGAACGCCGCGCAAAAGAACGCAACATGAAAACCCGGCCAAAAGTTGCAATGGCCATTCAAGACCCAAATAACAAATACCGCTATCTCGGCATTCGCGGCGAAATCGTCTCCTACACAAACGAAGGCGCAGATGAACATATCCATGCCCTCTCCCGCAAGTACGACGGAAAGCCCTTTAACATCCCGGCAGGACAAAAGCGGATTATCTTCCGCATCAAACCGACTCACTTCGACGAGCATTGATCTGCACAACTTTTTGCGGACTCGCCGCTCCATCCGCCGCTTCAAACCCGACCCGATACCTGATCCCGTTATACAAAACATTCTCACCACTGCCACATTTGCCCCGTCCGCGCACAACCGACAGCCGTGGCGATTCGCGGTGTTGAAAGCCGCGGACGCGAAATCGCGCCTCGCCGAAGCCATGGCCTCCGACTTCCGCCGCGATCTCGAACGCGACAACATGCCAGAAGCAGAAATCACAGCGCGGCTCGATAAGTCGCGCTCAAGAATCAATAATTCCCCCGTAGTGATAGTCCTCTGCATGGATATGTCCGACATGGACAACTATCCCGACTCACGCCGCGCAGATGCGGAAAGAGTCATGGCAATCCAATCCGTTGCGAACGCAGGTCTGCAACTACTCCTCGCCGCGCACGCCGAAGGGTTAGGCGGCGTGTGGACGTGCGGCCCATTATTCGCACCTGAGGTTGTGAAATCGGCATTGAATTTGTCCCAGTCATGGGAACCACAGGCAATGTTTTTTGTTGGGTATCCAGATGAGTCACCAAAGACTAAAGAGATGAAAAGTATGGAAAGTTTGGTGAAAACATTTTGACCGTGGACGGCGGACTGTAGACCGTATCATCGAACACAATTCAAAACAAGGAGTGAGATGTCCTTCAAATTCGAACAACTGGATGTTTGGCAACTATCCTTGGAATATTCCGATTTGATTTACGAATTGGCTGATAAACTCCCGGATAGCGAGCGGTTCAACCTAAAGTCGCAAATTACTCGCGCGGCCACATCTGTGTCTCTAAATATTGCGGAAGGATCAACAGGCCAAAGCGACCCTGAACAAAGCCGCTTTCTCGGCATGGCAATTCGTTCTTTGATTGAAACCGTTGCCTGCCAAAGACTCATTGCTCGTCGAAAATACTTAAACGAAAAAATATTTCTAGACAAGTTGGATTTGAAAGCACAAGAACTTGCCAAACGTCTTCACGTCTTCCGCAGAATACTTGCGAAACCCAATAAAACAGCAGCTGAAGAACAAGCGCCTTATGACACGGATGAAATCTAAAGGAACCGCCCACCGTCCACTGTCTACTGTCCGCCGTCGCATCGTTGCCCTCGCTGGCGGTGTCGGTGGTGCGAAACTTGCGCACGGCCTCGCCCAGATCCTTCCACCCGAAGATTTAACCATCATCGTCAATACAGGCGATGACTTCGAGCATTACGGCTTGTACATTTGCCCCGATTTGGATACGGTCTGCTACACACTGGCAGGACTGGCGAATCCAGAGACGGGCTGGGGGCGCGTGGACGAGTCATGGAATGTGATCGAGAACGCGGCGAGATTGGGCGGGCCAGGTTGGTTCCGTCTCGGTGACCGCGATTTGGGAACTCATCTCGAACGCACGCGGCGGCTTAGGGAGGGTCACTGCCTCAGTGAGATTACGCGTGATTTCTGCAAGGCATGGGGAATCGAGCATACCGTCCTGCCGATGACGGATGATTGCGTGCGGACAATTGTCGAAACGGGTGAAGGCGATTTGGAATTCCAGGAATATTTCGTCCATCGTCACTGCGAGCCGCGCGTCAAAGGTTTTCGGTTCGACGGAATCGAGACAGCGGAACCAGCTATCGGGGCGCGTGAAGCGATTGCCGAGGCGGAGGCAGTGGTCATTTGCCCGTCCAATCCCTGGGTGAGTGTAGATCCAATTTTGCGGATATTTTCCCCTCTCCTTTCGGGAGAGGGGTCAGGGGTGAGGGTGGTGGCCGTCTCCCCCATCATCGGCGGAGAGACCGTCAAAGGGCCTGCGGCGAAGATGTATCGTGAGTTGGGAATCGAGCCTTCTGCATTGGCTGTTGCCAACCACTACTCCGGCTTGTTGACCGGTTTTGTGCTGGATCGTGTGGACGCTTTATCAGTAAAAGATATTGAAGTGAAGTCGCTTGTGACAGATACGTTGATGAAATCCGCTGAGGATAGAAGACGACTGGCACAAGATGTGCTAAACTTGATTGGAGATTTATGACACTTTGGGCGATCGTCCCTGTAAAACCATTGCGGCGCGGGAAATCGCGCCTGTCTGGCGCTTTATCTGAAGATGAGCGAACGGAACTCAATAAAACATTGTTGGAACACACACTGACGACGCTTTCAGAATTAAAGGAAGTGGAACAAGTTCTGGTCGTAAGCCGCGATCCACATGCCCTGAAAATCGCACACAATCACGGCGCGCGCACCGTGCGCGAAGACGGCCAGCCGCATTTGAACACTGCATTAACGCGCGCGAGTGTAGTGGCACAGGTGTACGCCACGCGGGGCGTACTTGTCCTTCCAGCCGATTTGCCCTTGTTGTCCCGTGAAGATATTTTGGCCCTGATCGACCGTGCAGTGAAACCGCCTGTGGTGGTCATTGCGCCAGACAGGCATGGCAAAGGCACGAACGCGTTGTTGATGTCGCCCGCGGGATTGATCAATTACGATTTTGGCGAAAATTCCTTCATCCGTCATTGCGAACGCGCAAAAGACGCGGGAGCAAGATTGGAAATCGTGGAATTACCAACGCTGGGATTGGATTTGGACCTGCCTGAAGATTTGGAATTGGTGAAGAAACTGGAAGCTTTAAAGGTTGAAGAATATAAACTCCCTGCCGAAGAAGGCAGTGAACGCATATTTTAAAAACAGGAGCATTCCATGACCAAGCAACGCGTTGCACTTTATTTGCAGGATTCGCACGATCTTCGAGACGGTTTGGATTATGCAAAATACGCGGAGGAAAAAGGGTTTGAGGCTGTTTGGCAGGCCGAGTCGCGTTTGGTACGTGATGCAATCGTGCCGATGGCCGCCTACGCCGCGGTGACGAATAAAATCAAAGTCGGCTCTGGCGTCATCAATAACTGGACGCGCAACATCGGCTTGCTCGCGGCGACGTTCCTGACGCTGGATGATCTGGCTCCAAACCGCGTTATCTGCGGCCTCGGCGCTTGGTGGGACCCGCTGGCGAAAAACGTGGGCATTGACCGCAGGAAACCGCTGACCGCAATGAAAGAGACTGTCATCGTGATGAAGAAACTGCTCAACATGGAGCGCGTCTCGTTTGACGGCGAGTTCATCCACGTCAGCGGCATCGAGTTGGACGTGGTCTATGGCCGACGCGAGCCGCGCAATGTCCCCATCATGATCGGCGCGACCGGCGACCAAATGATGGAGCTCACAGGCGAAGTGGCAGATGGAGCGGTGCTGAATTACTGCGTCGCGCCCGAATACAACGACAAGGCCATGGAACTGCTCGAAAAAGGCCTCCGCAAATCAGGCCGCAAAATGGAAGACTTCGACCGCCCGCAGTTAATCGTCTGCTCGGTGGATGAAAGTCACGACAAGGCGATTGATTACACCAAAATGTTGCTCTGCCAGTATCTCGCCCAGCAGCCTCACATTGCCAAGGCCTCGAAAGTCTCTGACGAAGTAATCCACGAAATCCAGTCCACCCTGGGCTGGCCTGCCACCAAAGAACAAATCCTGAAGGCCAAAGATTTGGTGCCGGATGATTTGGTCCACAAAATTACCGCATCCGGCACGCCCGAAGAAGCCCGCGCCAAAGTGGCAGAATACAAGAAGCGCGGATGCACCTGTCCCATTCTCTATCCCGTCGGCGGGAATTTCAAACTGTTGATTGATACATTTGCGCAGAATTAGGCCAAAGGTGAGAGTCATTTTTTGGGAGTGACTGTCACCTGATTTTTATGAGCCGCGTCACTTGACGTGGCTTTTTGCTTCGGCTATCCTCTCCCACCGTAGACCGACTGGTCGGTCTACTCACCATGACAGACACATCCCTCGATCCCACCCACGAAACCCGCTCGCGCATCCTCGAAGCCGCGGTAACGGTTTTTGCCAGCAAAGGCTACCACGACACCAAAGTGGACGATATCGTCGCCGAGTCGCGGACATCCAAAGGCTCATTCTATTTCTACTTCCCCAGCAAGCAGGATATTTTCCTCGCGCTGGTGGATACCTTCGCCGACCTGCTCGAATCCCAGTTACGAGACCGCATCTTTTCCGAGACCTCGGGCATGGCGCGCGTTGATTTGGCTTTACGCATCTGTTTAGAGACTTTCGGCCAATATCGCGGACTAGCCAAAATTGCGCTCGTCCAGGCCACAGGATTGGGAATTGCCTTCGAGGAAAAGCGCCGCGCGGTCAATGAGCGGTTTATCAAAATCATCAAGGAAAACCTGGATGAAGCCGTTGCCGACGAAAGCATTCCTCCATTGGATACAGAAGTGGCCGCGTGCGCCTGGATGGGCGCGCTGAATGAAATTGTCCTGCGCTGGGTTTATACCGGACAACCCGACCCCGTCCGCACCCTGCCTGCCCTGCGGACATTTTTATTGCAAAGCGTGGGGGCAAAACGTAACGCGACATTTATGTCGCCAACAGAGCCGACATAAATGTCGGGTTACAGGAGATTCTTTTGAATCGCATCGTCAACTACACCATCCCATATCAACCTTACCCATTGACAGAGTTTTTACGCTTCGGCTCCGGCATGGAACGTTTTTACTTCGAGAGCAGTCAATCGCCGGCAGCAATCGCGGGACTTGGGATCGCCGCACAAATTTCCCGCAACGGCGCCAACCGCTTCGCGAATCTCGGATACACCTTGCGGGAATTTTTCCAGCGTATCTTATGTGTAAACGAATCCAACTCCATGCCGCGTCCAATACTCCTCGGCGGCGGGGCATTTTTCGATCATACGGAACCCGGCCTCTGGGACTCTTTTCCTTCAGCATCACTGATACTTCCTCGTTACGCGTTGATCCGCGTCGGCGCTGAATATTTCTTTTCCGTGAATCAATTGTCGGCGGGAAATGAATCGCTGGCGAACACATCCCACCGCGCCCGCATCGAAGCCGAAAATTTCATCACTCAGCTGGAAGCCGCCGTCCTCCCGCCGCCATCCATCCCAGACGAAATCACAAGCATTGAAACCTCCCGCGCAGACTGGCAAAATGCCATTCTTCAATCCATCGAAATGATTCGCCAGGGCAGGCTGAAAAAAGTAGTCATGGCGCGCCCGGTACACGTCAATGGAAATCGCCCGCTGGATGTCCCAGCGCTTTTGGAAAATCTCGGCGAATCAAGTCCATCCTGTTTTCGCTTTCTGTTTGAATTCGCGCCCGGGACAACTTTCGCAGGCGCGACACCCGAAAGACTGGTTTCAGTCCTGGAGTCGGATGGCTTGCCGCCCAAATCTGGTGCGAAATTCACCACTGCCGCCGTCGCAGGTTCCATTCGCCGCGGAGAATTTCCCGGCGAGGATGAATCTCTGGGACAACAACTTCTCACGTCAGCAAAAGATCAAAGCGAACACGCCTTCGTTGTAAACGAAATTCGCGAAAAAATGTCGCCGCTCGTCGAAATACTCAACGTGGATTCCACGCCAAAACTTTTGCGCCTGCCAAACATTCAGCATTTACGAACAGACATCACAGGCACATTGCATCCAGATCAAAGCATCTTAAACATTGTCGCCGCGTTGCATCCCACACCTGCAGTTGGTGGTGTGCCGGGTGAGGCCGCACTGCGCCTCATCCGCAAATTGGAAGGATTCGAACGCGGCTGGTACGCGGGTCCCGTCGGCTGGGTGGACTCAAACGGCAACGGCGATTTCATCGTTGCTATCCGATCAGGATTATTCCACGACAATGCGGCAACGCTTTTCGGCGGTGCGGGCATCGTTGCAGATTCCGATCCGCAAAAAGAATGGGACGAGACGGGTTTGAAGATCCGCTTTCTGCTCAACGCCATGCAATCCGAGATGGCATGAATACCGCCAACCGCAACACAATCTGGTCGGGCATTTTCGCCGCTGAGTTAAAAAAACTTGGCCTCGAGTCTGTTTGCATCGCGCCCGGCTCACGCTCCACGCCGCTTGCCATCGCGTTTGCTGAAAGCGGCATCCGCATCTACACCCACAGCGACGAACGGTCCGCGGCTTATTTTGCGCTTGGCCTTGCACGCGCCAGCCGTAAACCCGTCGCGCTCGTTTGCACTTCGGGTACGGCCGCCGCGAATTTTTTCCCGGCCATCGTCGAAGCCAATTACAGCGAAACCCCGCTCCTTGTCCTCACCGCCGACCGCCCCGCCGAACTGCGCGAGAGCGGCGCCAACCAAACCATTGACCAACTCAAACTTTACGGCGATCACATCCGCTGGTTTGTGGATGTCCCTGCGCCCGAGGCAAATTTCTCCAAACATCTTTTTCGATATTTGCAAACTCTCGCCGCGCGCGCCTGGGAGACTTCGCAATCGCCTCTGCCCGGCCCCGTCCATTTGAACTTTCCTTTTCGCAAACCGCTTGAACCAATTGACGTTCCCAACGACCGCCCCGCGTGGCTGGACGCCACGCTTCTTTCCGCCCTGGAAACTGTCCCCGCACAATTGACATTTTCTCGTCCCCAACTTTCTCCTACCAAAGAGCAAACGGACTTTCTCTCCCAAGCCATCTCCTCCACCCCGCGCGGACTCATCGTCTGCGGACCGCGTTGCCCCGCTGGAAATTTTCCCGCGCGATTAACCGAACTCGCCACGCGGACAGGCTACCCCATCCTCGCCGACGCGCTTTCTGGTTTACGCTTCGGCGCACACGTCAATGAATTTATCCTCGGCGGATACGATACTTTTCTGCCAGCACCTTTGCGCCCGCACTTGATCCTCCGCTTCGGTGACCTGCCTACCAGCAACGCCTTGTCCGATTATCTCGACAGCCTTGAGGAGGTTCCGCAAATCCATATCTCCGAAACCAAACGCTGGCGCGATGACCGTTTCCGCGTCACACACTCCATGTGGTGCGATCCACTTTTGTTGTGCGAGTCTTTGCTCAGTAGGTCGGATTGGCAATCCGACCTACACTGGCTCCCCGCGTGGACAAGGCTCGAAAACGCGGTCTGGGATGAGGTCCGCGCGATGCGGGCGGAACCAGATTTCGAGGGCGGCATCCTGCCCGATGTGCTGAGTCAACTTCCAGCGGGCAACGGACTCTACGTTGCCAACAGCCTGCCCGTGCGTCACCTCGACCAGTTCGCCCAGCCCGACCAAAAACCCGTGCAGGTTTTTGCCAATCGCGGCGCAAGCGGAATTGACGGCACGCTTTCGAGCGCGCTCGGCGCGGCCGCACATTTACCGGGGCTGGTCTTCGTCACCGGCGATACATCTTTTTATCACGACATGAACGGACTGCTGGCCTTTTTGCGTTGTAACATCCGCGCCACGATTGTCATCATCAACAACGACGGCGGCGGAATTTTCCATCACCTGCCCATCTCAAAATTCGAACCGCCGTTCACCGATCTATTTGTCGCCCCGCATGGACTGACCTTCGAGCACGCCGCCAAACTTTATGGCCTTGACTATGTTTGCGTTGAACGCCTCTCGCTTTCATCCGCGCTGAAAAGATCGCTTGCATCGGAAAAACCAACCATTATCGAAATCCACAGCGACGCGGCCAAATTTGAGCAATTGAGAAAAGAATTGAATCGGCGCGTGAAAGAGAAATCCGTTGGTTGAGTAGGCGGCGGGTTTCGATACACAAAGAACGCTACTCAACCACCGCCGCCGTATCGCCCGCCCTGGTGTTCGGGCCAGGGAAACCAACAAGTCACAAGCAAACATGAAATATAAAGTAGAAATAAAATTGGTGGTCTCGATACGCCCTTCGACGAACACTCAGGGCTACTCGACCACCGATATATAACAAACGAAACACGTAACAGAGGAACTCATGACCAATTGGATCAAAGTCAAAGACTACCAAGACATCACCTACCACAAAGCGGATGGGATGGCGCGCATCGCCTTCAACCGCCCTGAGGTGCGAAATGCCTTCCGCCCCGATACCATCAAGGAAATGATCGAGGCCTTCGAGAATGCATGGGAAGACACGCGCATCGGCGCGGTCTTGCTCACAGGCAACGGCCCCGCCAAAGATGGAAAATTTTCCTTCTGCTCCGGCGGCGATCAGCGGGTACGCGGACACGCGGGCTACGTCGGCGAGGATGGCGTGCCGCGCCTGAATGTGCTCAAACTCCAGCGCATCATTCGCAGTATGCCCAAGCCTGTCATCGCACTCGTGGCGGGATACGCCATCGGCGGCGGACACGTTCTGCACGTTATCGCGGATCTGACCATCGCCGCGGACAATGCTATTTTCGGGCAAACAGGCCCAAAGGTCGGCTCGTTCGACGGCGGGTTTGGGTCGTCTTATTTGGCGCGCGTTGTCGGCCAGAAAAAAGCGCGCGAGATCTGGTATCTCTGCCGCCAGTACAACGCACAGGAGGCGCTCGAAATGGGACTGGTCAACAAGGTTGTCCCTGTGGAACAACTCGAAGATGAAGGCATCGCATGGGCGCAGGAAATCCTTGAGAAAAGCCCGCTTGCGATCCGCAATCTCAAATCCGCGTTCAACGCCGAACTCGATGGGCAGGCAGGCTTGCAGGAGTTGGCGGGCAACACCACCATGCTTTTTTACATGTCCGAGGAAGGGCAGGAAGGCCGTAACGCCTACAACGAAAAGCGCAAACCGAACTTCCGCAAATATCCGTGGCTGCCGTAACGCGATATTTATATCGCCGCTAATGGTAAAGCGAAATAAATTTCGCGCTACAAGAGGTTATTAAATGGATTGGCTCGCCGAACGCGCCGCGCAGAATCCCGACGCCCCCGCGCTTGAATTCAACACGCAAACATGGACATACTCTGCCCTCAACGATTGGACAGAATCCATTGCCGCGATTCTCGAAGCGCGTGGAATTAAACGCGGCGCGCGCGTTGCCATTCACCTCAGCAACCAGCCAGCCTACGTTGCTCTCATCCATGCGCTTGCCCGCGTGGGCGCGGTGGCAGTTCCGCTCAACATCCGTCTCACCGAGGCCGAGTTCAAATGGCAGATTGAACAAAGTCAATGTGATGTATTGATTTGTGAATCGGAACTGGTCGGACTCTCAAAGCGGATACTTGTCGCCGAACTTTTCTCAGCACCTAAACTTGTTCCCGCGCGGACTCATTCCCCGCTGGCGCTTGATTCCGTTCAAGGAATATTTTTCACCTCCGGCACGACCGGCTTCCCCAAAGGCGCGATGCTGACCTTCGACAATCATCACGCCAGCGCACTTGCCTCCGCCGAACGCCTCGGCGTTGACCCTCACGACCGTTGGCTGTTGACCATGCCACTGTATCACATCGGGGGTATGTCCATTGTTTTTCGCGCAGCAATTTATGGAATTACGATCGCGCTTCATTCAGGCTTTGACGTGGATGCGGTTTACCACGCGCTTAAAAATGAAAACATTACCATCGTTTCACTCGTCCCGACCATGCTTCATCGCCTGTTGGAAAAATATCCAGACTTCACTCCATCGAAATCCCTGCGCGTGATTTTGCTCGGAGGCGCAGGCGCGCCTGCAAGCCTGCTTGAAAAAGCCCTCGCGCTGAATTTACCCATCGCCCTCACCTATGGTTTGACCGAAGCCGCTTCACAGGTCGCCACCTCCACACCGGAGCAGACGCGCGTTAAACCTGGCAGCGTTGGCAAACCTTTACAAGGCACAACCGTCGCCATCGTGGACGATGCAGGTAACCCTGTGCGCGCCGGGGAAATTGGAGAAATCGTCGTCAGCGGCAGGACGGTAATGCGTGGCTACCTGGATTTCAATAGACCGGACAGAATTCAGGAACCTGCCAGGTCGCTACATACCGGCGACATCGGATATCTTGATCCCGATGGCGATTTGTGGGTACTCACACGCCGCAGTGACCTGATCGTCAGCGGCGGTGAAAATATCTATCCTGAAGAAGTGGAACGCGCCTTGATGAAACACCGCGCAGTGAGCGAAGCCTGCGTTGTCGGCATGACTGATCCCGAATGGGGGCAGTCTGTCGCGGCGGCTGTCGTTTTGCGCGAACCATGTGACGGGGAGAATCTGATTCAGTTTTTACGCGGGCAGGTTGCGGGTTATAAAGTTCCGAGGCAGATCGTTTTTGTCGAGTCCCTGCCGCACACCGCGTCGGGCAAATTAAAACGCGCAGAAGTCGCAATTGGAGTCCAACGTCTCCAGACGTTGGATGAACACGTTCAAAAGTCTGGAGACTTTTGAGTCCACATACAAAACATGACCACACCTCTTTCCCTTCCCAACAACATCCAAATCGGCGGAAACGACATTCTGCTGATGACAGGGCCATGCTCCGTTGAAAGCTACGAACAAACTCATGCCGTCGCAAAATCCATGAGCGCTCTCGGACTGCATGTAATTCGCGGCGGCGCGTTCAAACCGCGCACCTCGCCGAACGCGTTTCAGGGATTGGGGCTTAATGGGCTGAAAATCCTGCGGCAGGCTGCGGATGAATTTGGTTTGCTCGTCATCTCCGAGGCGTTGGGCGTGGAGCAGCTGCCGCTCGTGGCCGAATACAGCGACATCATCCAGATTGGAAGCCGCAACATGCAGCATTTTCCATTGCTCTGGGCGGCGGGCGAACAACCGAAACCCGTTTTGCTCAAACGCGGATTCATGTCCACGATTCAGGAATGGCTGGCGGCGGCGGAACATATCACCACGCGCGGCAACCAGAAAATCATTTTGTGCGAGCGCGGCATCCGCGGCTTTGACCCATCCACGCGCAATGTGCTTGATGTAAACGCGATTGCTCAAATAAAAGCGGCATCGCACTTCCCGATCATCGCCGATCCCAGCCATGCAACTGGCCGCGCAGATTTGGTATTTGCCGCGTCGCGCGCCGCCCTCGCCGCGGGCGCGGATGGCTTGCTCGTGGAAGTTCATCCCAATCCCGCCGCCGCGCTCTCCGATGGCGAACAATCCCTGCCGCTTGAATCTTTGCCTGCGTTTGTGGAAGACATGCGCCGCATTGCCGTTGCAATGGGACGCACCCTGGAGTCGCAAGTCTCCCGACTTTCGACTCAAAAGTCAGGAGACTTTTGAGTCCGCTCACTACCCTGGGCAATCGAAAAAATCCGCCGCTCGTTTTTTTACATGGATTTCTCGGAAGCGGACAAAGCTGGCTCGAAATTGCGCGTCCGCTCAGTGAAGATTATTTTTGCATTTTGCCCGACCTGCCCGGTCACGGGGAAAATATAAATGGCAATCTTTCCGCGCCATTGAATTTCAACACTTTGACTGAATGGCTTCTTTATTTGCTGGACGAAATCCCCGCGCCGAAAATTCATCTCGTTGGATATTCGCTCGGCGGCCGCGCCGCCCTCGCGTTTGCCTGCCGTTACCCGGAGCGGATTCTTACGCTGACGCTTGAATCCGCAAGCCCCGGCATCACAGACGAATCCGAGCGCACCCGCAGACTTGCAGAGGACTCAGCCCGCGCCGAATCCATTTTGAGAGAGGGCATGTCCGCCTTCGTTGACAAATGGTATCGAATGCCGCTCTTTGCCAGTTTGGATTCCCATCCTGAAAAATTATCCGCCATCAAAGAATCCGCCTCGCGCAACGATCCGCGCTGGATGGCAAAAGTTGTCCGCGAACTCAGCCCCGGCGCGCAGACTCCCTTATGGGATTCAATTGCGAATCTTTCTTTTCCTGTTTCGTTGATCGCGGGCGGGAAAGATGAAAAGTATGTTCAGATCATTCAAAAAATGGCGGGGCGGATTCCAAACGCACAACAGGTCATCGTTCCAGATGCAGGACATAATGTCCATGCGGAGCAGACGGAAGAATATATTTCTTTGCTACAAAAATTTCTTTGTTTCAAAAACACTTCGTTGGTCGAGTAGCCCCGAGTGCAATTCGAGGGACGTATCGAGACCAACAAGTTTTCACCCATTTTTCGTTGTCATGCAACCTGGTGGTCTCGATGCAGGCTGGAAAAAGCGCCCAGCCCTGCTCGACCACCGAGTTCTTATGAGAACAGGATTCCCATTCTTGATTTTATTTTTCCAAATCGTCGTCCTCGTCCGCGACCAGGCCGCGGGACTTCCGCACAACTGCTTCAAAGTTTACGCAGTCTCGGCGCAGGGCGTTGTTCCGCTTTGTCTACCTGCCCGCCAGCCTGCCTGCGATTCTGACCGCGTTGCGACAGTCCATCGGCACGGCGGTGGCGGTGCTTTATATTTCAGAGTTGTTCGCGACGAAATATGGGCTTGGAATGTACTTCGGTGTGGATTGGTTGGAGCGCAAGTGGTGCAGGTGGAAGTTTGTGGGGTGAAAGATCAGGACTTTCGCCCGGAGTGCAAAAACTTGCCCTGAGCTTGCCGAAGGGTCTCCTGATTTTGCACCGAAGTCAGGAGACTTCGGACTCCGTTGAGCGAAGGTCCAAAAGATATATCCATTGCTCGATGCAAAATTGTGCTTTATAGTTGCGGCATTATTTTCCCAGGAGAGATTATTTTCAATGACCCTGCAAAAGCCCGCCCTCGACCCAATGATCTCCGCGCCGGACAGCAACGAATACTTTAATTCCATCAGTCATCTGATCGGCGCGATCCTGTCCATTTCAGCGCTCGCGGTGCTGGTCACCTTATCCGCAATCGCCCACAAGCCTGCGCACGTGATCGGCTTTGCCATTTACGGCGCCAGTTTGTTCCTGTCCTTTCTCTTTAGCTGTCTTCTGCATTTCTTCCTGCTCTTTGGAAAGTACCTGCGTGTCTTCGGCGTTCTGGACCATGACGCCATTTACCTTCTCATCGCCGGCACTTACACACCCTTCTGCCTGACCATATTCAACGGCGCGACAGGCTGGTTATTATTCGGAATTATCTGGAGCCTGGCGATCTTCTTCATCACACTCAAGTCCATTTTCTTTACGAAGATCTCGGTCCTGCTATCGAATATCAGCTTCCTGCTCATGGGCTGGCTGATCATCTTCCTCATCGAGCCGATCTACATACAACTCGGAATGGGCGCGATCCTTCTCCTCCTCGCAGGCGGGCTCTCCTACACCATCGGCGCGTTGATCTTCGCCTTCGGCAGGCCCAACCCATTCCCGCCGCTTTTTGGCAGCCATGAGATCTGGCACCTGGCTGTTCTGCTTGGCAATGCGATCTTCTTTCTGGTCATGCTTTTTTATGTTCTGCCCTACCCAGGCGGATAATTATCGCCATGCCCATCACACTAACCCTCATCACAGAACTCTTCTTCTTTGGCTTCACATTATGGCTTGGAGCATACCTGCTTGCACGCGCTCCCCAAAAGATGACCGTCCTCCTCACAGGCCTGGGCTTGCTCGCCTACGCGCTCGCTCTGGCCGTTGTGATCATCTTCAGCCGCTTCATTCTGATCATCATGCTCCTCCCTGCTCTATTGTGGGTTGGTGCGGCGATCCATTTACTCCCCGAAGAATCAAACGCGCGTCCGGTGCTTCTTCGCGTCTGGGCGCTCGCTTTCATTCCAATCGCCATCCTTACCTTGCTCAACGGTTGGTTTGCCGCGCTCATCATCGGCGCGTTGCTTGCCTGCGCGGTGATGATCTCACGCCTCGCCGCACTCTCCCGTTTCAAGAATACCATTGCACTCATCGCAGTTCTCGCGCTCTTCATTACCCTCAGCACAGGTCTGTTAATCCTCCCCCTCAACTGGTTTCCGCCCATCTGGGGCATCACCCTCCTCGGCCTCGACTTGATCTGCCTCGGCCTCGCCATCACCACCTGGGACGCGTTCGATGAAGGCGAAACGATCCGCGCGCATCTTCTGCGCTCATTCGTTTCGGCCTTTTATTACGCGGGTATTCCCGCCGCCCTCGTCATCGCGCTCAACGGAAATCTGCTTCTGCTCGTATGCCTGACCGCATTCGGAATTCTGGCCCAAACCTTTTCCGACTCAATTCAGGCCCTGCTGGATAAACTGACCCTCCCGCCTCAAATCAATGACCAGCGCCAGACTCTGCGCGAAACAGCGGACGCCCTGCCGCGTCTTTCCGCCCTCGATCCTGCTGAGGCCGACGATATGGAGTTCGCGCGTCTGACGCGGCGTGCCCTCTCCCATCTCGGCGACCTGCCCAAGCTGGCCGCCAGCCCACTGACGAATCTCTCCTCCGTCAACGGAACCAACCCGCTCGACCGCGCTCAATCACTCAAGTCTCTGCTCATAGAAAGCATTCAAAAACTCAAGCCGCAATCCAACGACAGCTTTGGCACAACCGATGAATGGCGTTACTACAATTCCCTGCATTTCCCCTACGTGCTGGGACTCAAACCCTACACCCACCGCGCAGACTACGCCTCCCTCGACGCGTCTTCCCGCGCGGTCCTCGATTGGTTCCAAACCTCCGTCCCCGAACGGACGTTGCACAACTGGCAAAACACCGCGGCAAAATTGGTCGCGGAAGATTTAAAAGTAAGTCGGACTGACAGTCCGATCCCGATGTAGGTCGGATTGGCAATCCGACCTTTACCGCGTATCAATAATCCGATTATCCTTGAGTACAATATAGGCCAGCACATACAACGGATCGGAGTACCACTCCGACCTACTTCAATAACATCATGACTGAACTTCGCGAATACTATCACCGCCACCTCCCACACTGGCAACCAAGAGATGCAATACTGTTTGTTACTTTTCGGCTGAAAGATTCGTTGCCATACACAGTAATTGAATGCTTACGCGCAGAAAGAGAGCGAAAGAAGCTCGCTCTCAACAATCTCCCTGAATCTGAACGCACAAAGCAAGATTACCTGGATGAGCGCCGCTCATTCGGCAGGTGGGATTCATCATTGGATAAAGCAGATTTTGGCCCCCGTTGGTTATCTCAACCAGAAGTTGCGGACATTGTAAAAGAAGCCTTGCAATATCGCGATAAGCGCGTATATGACCTCTACGCTTTTTCTATCATGTCCAATCACGTTCACGCAGTTTTCGAACCATTAGCAGGTAGGTCGGGACCGCATCCCGACCCGTTGGACTACCAGTCCGACCTACAGATTTTGTCTTTGCACAAAATCATGCAGTCATTAAAACGACATACCGCCCGTCAAGCCAATATTGTTCTTGGCAGAGAAGGCGGATTCTGGCAGGATGAAAGCTATGACCATGTGATTCGAGACAACGAGGAATTTCTCCGAATCATTCATTATGTTTTGGAAAACCCTGTCAAGGCAGGACTGGTCTCAAGATGGGATGAATGGCCATGGACATATTATAAGGAGAGCATGGTGTAGAGTCGGACTGCCAGTCCGACCTACAACTGGCAGTACTTGGCAGTTCGTTTCGTGGACTTGGCAGTCCCTAATTCATAAAATGGGTGGAAAAGGAGATAAAACCATGAACTCACAAACCACCCTTCGCCGCATACTGGACGCAAACGCCGTCTTCTCAGCCACCAGCGGACTTTTCTTCTTCGTTGCGGCCAAACCGCTGGCAGAATTTCTCGGCGCAAGTTCACTCGTGATGACCATCCTCACAATCCTCTTGTTCGGCTATGCCGCGTTGATTACGTTCAACACATCCCGACCCGCGATCAGCCGGAACTTCGTGCTCTTCACCGTCTTCGGTGACTCGGGCTGGGTTCTCGCCAGCATCCTGCTCCTCGTCACAAGTTGGTTCCCTTTCAGCGCGGATGCCAAGTGGGCCATCGGCCTGACGGCTGTGGCAGTGGATATCCTTGCCACGCTTCAGTTTCTTGAATGGCGTAAGATGGATTAAACAGGTCAACATATACGAACCACGCGGCTTTTTGAGCCGCGTGGTCTGTTTAAGATATACTTCCCGCATGGTTATTAAAAAAGTTGTAGTGGCCGGCGGCGGGCCTGCAGGACTCATGGCCGCGGAGGTCATGAGCCAGGGCGGTTTGCGCGTCGATGTGTACGACGCCATGTCATCGGTTGGACATAAGTTTTTGCGCGCAGGAACGGGCGGATTGAACATCACGCACTCGGAGCCGTTCGATAAATTTCTTTCGCGCTACGGACCGCGCCGCGCAGAAATCGAGCCTTTGCTCAGGCAATTCGGGCCGCAGGACTTGCGTAATTGGGTTCACGCTCTTGGCTTTGAAACCTTTGTCGGCACATCGGGGCGCGTATTCCCGGTTGGCATGAAGGCGAGTCCCTTACTGAGAGCATGGCTGAAGAGATTGCAGGATGGCGGCGTGACCTTTCATCTTCGCCACAAATGGCTTGGATGGAATGAGGACAAATCCTTGAAATTTGAAACACCCGAGGGCGAAATATCTGTCCGCGCGGACGCGGTCATATTGGCACTCGGCGGCGGGAGTTGGCGGCGACTCGGCTCGGATGGCGCGTGGGTCAATTTGCTGAGGCAGGCCGGGGTCCGGGTGGAGGCGTTGAAACCGTCGAATTGCGGGTTCGATGTCCGGTGGTCGGATCATTTTCGGGAACGGTACAATGGTCATCCAGTGAAGCCGGTCATATTGACGTTCAAGGATTCGTTTCGACAGCAGGGTGAATTCATTGTGACGGAAACGGGAGTGGAGGGAAGCCTCATCTACGCGGCCTCAGCATTGTTGCGGGAGGAAATTGAAGCAAACGGGACGGCGATTATCCAACTCGATCTCGCGCCGAATTTTTCGGAAGGACAGGTGATGGAAAGACTTGCCCGCCCGCGCGGGTCAAAGACGATGTCGAGTCATCTCGAAAGGACGCTCGCGATTCGAGGCGTGAAATCCGGGTTGTTGCGGGAGTTTGCAGCGAGGGAGGATTTCGAGAAGAATGAGATCCTGGCAAAGGCCATCAAGGGCCTGACTGTCCCGTTGATTTCGCCGCGCCCTTTGGATGAAGCCATCAGCACCGCGGGAGGAGTCTCATTCAAGGAACTCGATGAGCAGTTGATGATCCGCAAAATCCCGGGCATTTTTTGCGCGGGCGAAATGCTGGATTGGGAAGCGCCGACGGGAGGCTATTTGCTCACGGCCTGTTTTTCAAGCGGGCGAGCGGCAGGACTGGGTGTTTTGAAGTGGATTGGCAATCGGCATGAGTCATCATAAAATTGTGAAGCGATATGAATGCCGCATTAAACTTTATCGGAAAGGATAAACAGATATGGCAGAGCTAAAAACCAAAATGACTGATGCAAGCGTGGCCAAATTTATTGATGCAATACCGGATGAAAGCATAAAAAGGGATTGCCGGACGATCATGGAGATCATGAAGAAAGCCACCGGCGCAAAACCGAAAATGTGGGGTTCGAGCATCGTCGGGTTTGGGTCATATCACTACAAGTATCAGTACTTCACGAAAATTGAAAGAGTTCCCGAAAACAGGGGTGCGGGCGTACGCCCGCACCCCTGTTTTCGGGCTTCTCCTCGTCGTTTCGTGATCTACTGAGTATGAAAGCGGACGTGAGAATGATTGGTTCCTGGTTGGTTTTTCACCCCGTAAACAAAACCTGACGCTCTACCTCATGAGCGGCTTCGATGATTACAGCAGTCTTCTCCAAAAACTTGGCAAACACTCGCTGGGAAAGGGTTGTCTCTATATCAAAAAACTGGATGATGTCCAATTGCCCGTATTGAAGGAGCTGGTGCAAAAGTCAGTGGAGAAGATGTCGAAGTAAGGCAAGGAGTCCAAAATCTCCTGATTTTGAACCCCTTTTTGTCAGGGCAGGATTACTTCAAAGATCACAGCTTGATCGTCGCGGTAAACTTCCTTCAGCCCGGGGTCTTTCTCGGCCTGGCGGAGAAAATCGCCGTGATTTAGGTCCGTGTGGATGAAGCGGGAATGAAACCGGGAAGCGATTACTTTTGAGGGCTGTTCCACGTCGCCGTGTGTGATATTCACCCACAGGTCATAAAGTTCGGCGTCATACAATTGCATGTACGTCGGGTCAAGGCCGATGAGGTAGGTGTTGTGTGTGTTGAAGTAGAAGAGGCGCGGGAAGTCGTCCCAGTCCGTTTGGAAGACGCGCTCCCCCTCGGTTGTGTTTTGCTGCAGCCAGAAGGAGGCGCCCGCGTATAAGTTGTACGGCTTGGAGGCATTCAGGCTTTTCTGCGCGGCAGGAATGGATTTGATCGCACTCGCCATGACCAGCACGACAAGGATGATAAACGACAGGTAAGCGCGCAGAAAATTCCAGGGGCGGAAACCGGCCTCCTCAACGGCGGCAGGTTCAGGGTCCGCGAGAAGAGGCGACCAGGCAAAGGCGGCGAAGATCAGCGCGAAGGGCGGAAAATATTCAATGAAGCGGCGCGCTTGAAAGAGCATGAGTCCAAATAAAAGTGTGATGAAAAATGCCAGGGTCGTGCGCAGGTCCATTTTGCGGCCGGAGAGTCCGAGTGCGAGCGCCCCGCTCACAAAAGCCGCAAAGGCGGGGAGGGAATTTTTGAGCAGTTGACCTGTGTCGTACGGAAACCATTCATTGCCCACGCGCACGGAGGTTGCGTCGGTGAGTTTGGGCGCGACGTGGTTGATGAAAAAGGTGATGTTGTAGGGGAAATAGGGATTGACGAGCATACCCAGCGCGATGCCCGCGCCGACATACAAAAGGGGACGAAACTCAAAGCGGTGCTCGACGATCAGGATGGAAAGAAAATGCAGGAGGGCCAGGATAAGGATCAACGGAAAGGCATCGTACATCCAGACATAGAGAAATGAGAGGGCCGCAAGCCATTTATATTTGCCTTCGAGCAGCCACAGGACGGCGATCACAAGCAATCCCAGGGACAGGGATTGAGCGCGGGTTATGCTCATACGGAATAGAAACGCGTCCGAAATGCCGATGAGACCGAGCGCCCATAACCACGCCAGCGGTACGCGCTGACGGCGCAAAAGAAGCCAAATCGCGAGGAAAGCCAGGCTCGCAAACGTAACCGCGGCCAGCTTCGCGCCGACGCGCAAATCACCGAAGGTGAATGGGATCAGTGCAACGTGAAAGAGAAAATGATGATCGTAAAATTCCTTCTGGTTCAAGATGCTGAGCGGGAGCCATTTGAACTCCGGCTTCAGGCCTTCGGTACGCATCAGGTAGGCAAGTTTGATGTGATAAAAGCCGTCGTTATCCGGCATGTCCTGTGAGGCAAATTGGATCACGGCCATGCCCGCGAAGAACAGCATGAAAAGGAGGACCGGCACGAGTATGGTTTGAAATTGTTTGGAAGTGAAAATTTTCATGTTTCCTGTCCTTCGACTGCTTGGTTACCCTGGCCCGACACCGGGGCGGGCGATATGCCCTTCGTTCGCCGGACGAACTGAATATACTTCTCTCAACACGGCGGATCGCCGGGAGATGCTTCCATCGCCAGGCGATCCGTTCGTTGAATTTCAGTTGGATGATGCCGACGGATGATTATCCGTTCGTGTTGCTATCGTTGCTGTTGTCGTCGCCGTTATCGTTGGCGTCATCATCACCGTTGTCATTGGAGTCGTCGTCGTTGCCATTGTCGTCGCTGGAGTCGTCACCGTTATCGTTGGTGTCGTCACCGTTGTCGTTGGAGTCGTCGCCGTTGCCATTGTCGTCGTTGACGTTGGTGTCGTCACCGTTGTCGTTGGAGTCGTCGCCATTGTCGTTGGTATCGTCACCGTTATCGTTGGAGTCGTCACCATTGTCGTTGGAGTCATCGCCGTTGCCATTGTCGTCGTTGACGTTGGTGTCGTCACCGTTTCCGTTGCTGTCATCGTCGTTGGCGTTGGCATCATTCGAATTATCGTCGTTGCCGTTATCGTCGTTGGCGTTGGTATCATTCGAATTGGCGTCGTTGGAGTTGGCGTCGTTGCTGTTATCTTCCGGCAAGTCCGTAGCGGCGGGATCAATCGCATCGGGCGCTTCAACTCTCGTGACCACAAGCGACCCATCCGATTGAACGATACCTTCCACCTTAACGGTATCACCAACTTTGTACTGGCCATCGCGGATTACCGCAGGATCCACCGTGATGGTCCGTCCATTGACCACCCACTGGGTTCCGTCAATGCTTTCAATTGTGCCAGTGAAGATGACATCGGCGCTCACTTTCGATGCGCCAGGCGCTGTTGCGGCGGCAGCCCCACAAGCGTTCAGAAGAACTGCAGCCAACATAAACGCTACAAGAAGAAAACGATAGGTTTGTTTCATTTTTTCACCTCTTGAATTGGATTGGTTTCATCTTTACAGTCGCCATTAGAGAGAAAAGGTTACGGTTGAAATCAAATTGGATTATTTTATTGAACGCGCTTTCACAATCAGCCCCTCCCGCGCTACAATAAGCCTGCCTTCAAACCGGAGATAAACGGAGAATTCAATGGGCATCATTTTTTGAGCAGGAATTTTTGAACCCCGCACGCTTCGTTTGTTTTGATGGTGCGTGCGGGGTGAACCGCCAAGCCTTGCACTGAGCCTGTCGAAGTGACGCAAAGGCCGCTAAGAAAAACCTTTGCGCTCTTAGCGGGCTTCGCGGTAAAACTTTTTCGGCTTGTCCAAGTTAGGGCATTCAACATGAATCGCATCATCGGAATCATCTTCATCGCAATCTCCGCCGCCTCTTTCGGGACGCTGGCCATCTTTGGCCGTTACGCCTACGCGGACGGCATGGACACGTTCACGATCCTCTTCCTGCGTTTCACCACCGCCGCGCTGGTGATGTTCGCGCTCCTGGCATTTCGACGCGAGTCCCTGCCGCGCGGAAAGAACCTGCTCAAGCTGGTCGGCATGGGCGCGCTGGGCTACGTGGGACAATCCTTTTCCTATTTGACGGCAATCAAATACGCCTCCGCCGGTCTTGTGGCTTTACTGCTTTACCTTTATCCGGTTTTCGTCGCCATGCTTTCCGCCATCTTTTTGAGGGAGAAATTCACGCCGGTGAAAATCACCGCGCTCGCGCTTGCCACATTGGGCGCGGCGCTCACTGCAAACCCCGAAGGCGGCACGTGGACGGGCATCCTGTTTGCCATCGCCGCGGCAATGATCTACTCGGTTTATATCATCGTGGGTACGGGCGTGCTGGAACAGGTCTCTGCATTGCAGTCATCGGCGGTGATCTTCGCTTCGGCGGGCGCGGTTTACGGCACGCTCACGGCAGTCAACAGCGCAAATCTCCCGCAGACAAATGCAGGCTGGTTAGCCATTGCCGGAATGATCGTGATCGCGACCATCATTCCCGTGGTCACATTTCTGGCCGGGTTGAAGCGCATCGGCCCAACGAACGCGTCCATGCTCTCGACATTGGAGCCGGTTGTCACCGTCCTGCTCTCGGCGCTCCTCTTTGGCGAAATTCTGGGAGCCAGCATGTTGACAGGCGGCGGCTTGATCTTGATCTCGGTCATTATGATCGCTCGCAGCGAAGCAAAGGAAAAACCATGAATCCAATTGAAAATATTTTGAACCAGTATCCCGTAATGATTTTGGACGGCGCGCTGGCGACCGAACTTGAACGCCGCGGCTGCGATTTGAACGATCCGCTTTGGTCGGCCAAAGTGCTCATGGAACAGCCTGAACTCATCCGCGCCGTGCATCTCGATTATTTCCGCGCCGGTGCGGACTGCGCCATCACCGCCAGTTACCAGGCCACCCTCGCGGGCTTTGCGCGGCGCGGCTTGAGCGAGACCGAAGCAATTGATCTCATGAAAAAGTCCGTGCAACTGGCGCGTGAGGCGCGCGATGAATTCTGGGCAGATGAAGCCAATCGGGCCGGGAGGCCGCGTCCACTGATTGCCGCGTCTGTTGGGCCGTATGGCGCTTTCCTTGCAGACGGATCGGAATATCGCGGCGATTATGGACTCAGCGAAGCGGACCTGATCGAATTCCACCGCCCGCGCGTCCAGGCCCTGCTCGCATCAGGCGCGGACCTTTTGGCCTGCGAGACCATCCCATGCTGGATCGAGGCCCAGGCATTGATCAAATTACTTTCCGAATTTCCGTCAGCCAGCGCGTGGATCAGCTTCAGTGCGAAGGATGGCGAGCACATTTGCCACGGCGAGAAATTTTCAGAGTGCGCAACGCGTTTGGACGCATACCCGCAGGTGGCTGCGCTTGGCATCAATTGCACGTCGCCGCTCTTCATCCCCTCGCTGATAAAGGAAGCGCGCAAGGCCACGCGTAAGCCGATTCTCGTTTACCCCAATTCCGGTGAAGTGTACAACGCCGAGACAAACACCTGGCACGGGGAAACTTCCTGCGAATCATTTGGTTTACAATCGAAGGAATGGCGCGATAGCGGAGCAAATTTGATCGGCGGGTGTTGCCGCACCAACCCGGATCACATCCGCGAGATCGCCGCGTGGGCGCGTGCATAGCTGAAAGAAAACCGTGTTGAATCGTCCGGGATATTGGAAGTATTGGCTCATCGCGGGGTTTATTATTTCCATTGCCTTTACCTGGCTCAATGAAATCGCCGACCTGCCGCACATCATTTTTAAAGCCCCTGCCACGCCGATCAACTGGCGGGAATCCATCATCGAGACCGTGTTTTCGGTCATTGTGGGAGTTGTTTGCTGGAGACTGCTTGACAGCTATGAGGCAAAGTGGAGGGAAACCCACCTTGAACTGGAAAAGCTGGCGATCACCGACGAGCTTTCCGGCCTGTTGAACCGCAGGGAATTTCTAATCAGGGCTGAGAAGGAATTCGAGCGCGCACAACGATTTGACCGGCCTTTCAGCATCGCCATCTTGGATCTGGACTGCTTCAAGAAAGTGAACGATTACCACGGCCACGTCACCGGGGATCGGGTCATCAGGGAGCTGGCCGCAGAGATCAATCTTCAAGTGCGCGCGCAGGATTTGGCCGGTCGGGTTGGCGGCGACGAGTTTATGATTGTCTTTGTCGAGAGCACAGGAACGGAAGCCCGAATGATTGGCAGGCGAATCCAAAGGGAGTGGCAGAATGTGGAGTTACCCATTGGCGATCGCGGGAACATCAAGGTAACTTTCAGCATGGGCATGACTTCCATGAGAAAAAAGGATCATTCACTCGTGGATTGCATCCAAAGGGCAGACAAGGCGTTGTACGCCGCGAAACGCAAGGGACGCAACAAAGTCGTGCTGATATAACGGAGGGAAAACCATTTAAATGGGGCCAGTTACCGGGTCCGGGCTCGAAGCGGGGCTTCGTCAAAAAGCGAGCGACCTTTCAAAAGTAATATTTCCTTCGCAGATTCTTTTCGAGTAAAATCAGGGGAACCAGTACCAGAGTACAATCGGTTCTCAAAGTTCATTGCCAGGAGGCTTGTATGTTCAAGACCCAGAACCTTTATCAGAATGACGAGAAATGGAAAAACAAGAAGCTGGGACATTCAAATGAGACGATTGGCGGCTGGGGCTGCCTGCTCACATCCGTCACCATGATGCTCAACGGAATTGGCTACAACGAGACCCCGGAAACCGTCAACGAAAAGATGAAAAGTGCAGGCGGCTTTCAGGGGGCGTTTTTTATACCGAGCGTCCTGCCGTACGTGTGGCCGAACTGCGCCTACCGCGATATGCAGCCGTGCGAATCCTTTCCCGCGCCCATCGCTTTGATCGACGCGGCGGTCGCGGCGGGCAAACCCGTGATCCTTCAGGTGGATTGGAACAAGCAGGCCGGGATTCAAACTCACTTCGTGCTGGTCAAAGAGAAGGTTGGGGACGATTATGCCCTTTACGATCCGTACAAATACGGCGGCGACGGCCCGGACAAGGAAGTCCTGCTGACCACTCGCTACAAATACAACGGCAAGAAACTTGAATCTGAGATCAGCGCGGTGCTTTGGTTTGACTCCTACAGCATCGCCCCGCCTGAACCGCCCAAAGTGACGAAAGTTCCCCTGCCCGCGGAGAAGTTCACCCTTTACGCGGTGGAGGATGATTTGGCTTTGCGGGCCGATCCGTCCGTTGGCGGTTATTTGTGGAAGCGCATGGTTGCCGGAACTGAATTGACCTGCCTTGAGCCAAAGGCCACCGCCAAAGCCAGGCTTGGCCAGCAAGGCCAGTGGATTCAGGTGGAGGAACCCAAAGGCGATCAGGGCTACGTGGCCGCCTGGTATGTTTCCGACCAAAAGGAAAAGCCCTCGGCGCCCGCGACGACCACACCTGCTCCCGCTTCGACGGACACGTCTGCCCCGAAACCTGCCTCCCCAACCACCCCCGCCGCACCGCTCCCCGCAGGCGCATTGGCGCTCGTGCCAACGGAGGAATTATCGTTCCGCTCGCAACCCGTGATTTCGCCGGAAACGTTGATCCGCAGAATCCCGGTCACCGAGCAGTTGGTTTGCGTGGAACCTGCCAATCAGGCTATTCCAAAAATCGGTGTGACGGGACAGTGGGTCAAAGTGCGCGACGCCGGCAACAAGCAGGGATACGTCGCGGCGTGGTACGTCAAATATGCCAGCGGCTCCACCGCGCAGACGACACCCGCGGCTCCGCCTCCAGCGGGCGGGCCTGTCAAAGTGAAAGCCTCCTGCGAAGGAGTGGCCCTCCGCAAACAACCCGTCATCAGCGACGCGAGCTTGATCAAGCGCGTACCGATCTTCTATGAATTTACGGTCAACGAACCGGGCGGTGAAACCAAGGTCGGTGCGAACAACCAGTGGATCAAAGTGAAGGATCCCGCCGGGCCGGAAGGTTACGTTGCCGCGTGGTTCGTCACCCGCTAGGGAATTACGATGACAGATACGAACAACGGAAACCGGGCGACCAGTCTCTTCATTTCCTATTCCCGAAAAGACAAACTTTTCGTCCGCAAATTGAACGATGCCCTGGATGCCGCCGGGATCAATGCCTGGGTGGATTGGGAGGGCATTCCGCTTAGTTCCGATTGGATGGCGGAAATCACGCGCGCCATCGAATCCGCCGATTCCTTTCTGTTTGTGATCAGCCCCGATTCACTCGCATCGAAGGTCTGCACGGAAGAGTTGGAATTGGGGCTAAAGCTAAACAAGAAGCTGATTCCCATTTTGTATCGCGACCCGGTAAAAGGCTCCCAAATGCATCCCAAGCTCGGAGCCACCAACTGGGTTTACATGCGTCCCAAAAAGGATGATTTCAAGACAACAGTTCCCAAGTTGATCGAAGCGATCCAAACCGATCTTGGCTGGGTGCAACAGCACACCCGTCTGTTGCAACGCGCTACTGAATGGGATCAGAAAAACCGCAATAACAGCTACCTCCTGCAAGGCTCCGACCTCGACGAAGGCGAAAAATGGATGGTGGAGTCCGCCGCTGGGGAACACCGCAACGTACTGCCCCTCCAGGCCGAATACATCAACACCAGCCGAAAGATTGCGATCAAGCGCCAGCGCAGTTTGATGACCGGCATTGCGCTGGCATTCGTAGTCAGTGTATTGTTGGGCATTTACGCCTTTTTCCAGCGCGGGGTGGCGGTGGAAAAAGAGGCACAGGCGAAAAGCAGTGAAATGACGGCCATTGCCAACGAACACATTGCCGCCACGCAAAAAGCCATCGCAGAAGATAACGCCCAACTGGCGGCGAAGAAGGAAAACGAGGCCAAGTCCCAGCGGAGCGCGGCGCAGGCAAAGATTTACGAAGAACGTCCCGGCGAATTGGAAACGAGCACCCTGCTCGCATTGGATTCGTGGGCGCGCCTGCATTCGCAACAAGCCGAGGATATTCTGCGAAACAACATCAGCCTTATGCCCCAGCCAATCGCCCAAGTGCGGCATACCGGAAGCGTCTGGAACATCCACCCAAGCACGGACGGCACATTGCTGGTCACATCCAGCGAAGATGGAAGCGCGTGCGTATGGACGATGCAGGACGCCGCGCTCAAGTATTGCGTCAAACACGAGGGCGGCGACGTTCAAGATGCCCTCCTCACCATTGATAACAGCCTGCTGGTCACGGCGGGCGTGGACGGCGCCGTGCGACTCTGGAACGGCGCAGACGGCGCACCGGCAGAAGTATTCAACTTCAATTCAAAGGTGTGGGATATTGACCTGAGCGCGGACGGCAAGTGGGCAGCCGCCGGTCGGGAAGATGGTTCCATGTCGCTGATCAACTTGCAGTCCAGAAAAGAGGCGCTGTCGTTCAATCTGTCAGCGGGCGAGATTTTCACCGTCACATTCGACCCGACCAGCAAATGGCTTGCCATCGGATCGAGCGAAGGCAACGTCACGCTTTGGCGGGTGAATACAGGCGTGTCATTCTCCGGGCCAAGGCACTCATCGGAAGTTTATTCGGTTGCATTCAGCCAGGATGGGAACTGGCTGGTTTCTGCAGGAGCAGACAGCACTGCACGCTCTGCAAAGACCGTCTCCGGCGGACAAAAGTATTTGCTCCAGCACGGCGACTGGGTGGAAGACATCGCATTCAGCCCGGACGGTTCATGGTTTGCCACAGCCTCCGACGATAACCTTGTACACGTTTGGGACACGGAGACCGGCGTGGAAAAATTCCGCATGCCGCATGGCGGGTTCGTGCTCAAAGTGGAAATCAGCCCGGATGGGCAATGGATCGCAAGCACGGGATTCGATAAAACGGTCCGCGTTTGGAACGCGGCTTCGGGGAGTCTCTTAAAAGAAATTTCATTGAATGAGATTGGCTCGGCGCTGGCATTCACCCCGGACGGCAGTCGGTTGATCACCGGAGACCGCTCCGGCGCGGTGAACATTTGGGACATCTCGGAGTTGAATGCACGGGTGGGTTATCTTGTATTCCCTGAATTGGTTCGCAAGGCGAAATTTAATACCACCGGCGAATGGACGATGTTCAACTCGGATGACAAAAGTGTATGGATGATCCCGACGAGCGAGTTAAAGTCCGTGCACAACGGGACCGAAGGAACACGCGTTCTTACACTGAACAATATTTCCAGCCAGTTCAAACTCAGTCCCGATTCAAAATGGATCGTCATCTCTGAAACCTACGGGAAACAGGCGATCTTGTACAATTTGGAAAACAAAACAAGTTTCGTCCTGCCATTGAACAGCGATGTCACCGGACTGGCCTTTAGCGCAGACAGCAAACAGGCTGCGACGACATACGAGAAGGGAAACACCGTCATCCTCTGGGATGTGAACACCGGCCAAAAAATGGAGGAGATCCCATTTGAAGAAACTGCCTTTACCATCTCATACGATCCGGTGGATGCCATATTGGCCATTGGCTTCCAAAACAAGACGGTTCTTTGGGACATCGCCGCAAAGAAGGAAATCAGGTCGCTGGAACAGATCGGCGAAATCCGCTCCCTCACATATAACAGGGATGGCAGTTGGCTGGCCACCACCAGTTCGGATGGAAGTGTTTATCTCTGGCAGATGCAAAGCGGCGATACAAGCGGACCGAAATACAGACTCCAGCAGGGCGGGAACGTCACGTCGCTGGATTTTAGTTCGAACAATCAGTTGCTCGCATCGGGCGGCGGCAACGGCTTTGCCTACCTTTGGGATTTGGCAACCGGCGAAGAACTTGCACGCCTGCCGCATAATACGTCGGTAACAAGCGTATCCTTTTCGAACGACGGCAGTCTTTTGATGACCGTGGCGCGTAAAACCGTTCAGGTCTGGGACATTACCGTAATCAAGCCAATCAAAACCGAAAACATCGTCGAGAATGCCTGCTCACGGCTATCTGAAAACATGTCCGAGAACAATTGGAAATATTTCTTCAACAATGAACCCTACCAGCAGGCCTGCCCCAACTTGCCCATCGGCAAGTAAGCGGGACCAGGCAAAGGACACGGAGGTACCCAATGGAAACCACTCAACCAAAACCCATCCCCATCCTTGAGATTGCGTGGACGCGCTTTGCCCAGTTCGACGCGGCATCGCTGAGTCGTTCAAAGTCACATTTACGCACCCGGCTTTGGGTCGCGATCCTGGGTGTGCTGGCGACTTTCTTCGCCATCCTTTCCCAAGTATTTCCACCCGAGACGTTCGGACTTGCAGGATTCATCATTCGCATACTGCTTATCCTGACGCCGCTTCTTGCCTCGTTTCTGGCCGGGTATGTCATGAAAACTTTTGCCGGTGGAGACTGGCTGGTCAAGCGCGCGGGAGCGGAAGAGATTTTAAAGGAAATTTATATGTTCCGCACTGTCCTGCAAAAGTCGCCCAAGCGCCGCGCATGGCTTGAAAAACGTCTCACTGAAATCCAACGGCAGGTATTTCGAGGGTTGGGTGGGGAACTCACCATAAAGCCCTATGAGGGGCAAATTCCTCCCTACTACGATCCAGAGAATCCAAACAGTGATCCCGGTTTTAATGAACTCACAGGAGAAGAATATTTTCAATATAGGCTTGCTCCACAACTTGCATGGCACACAAAAGAGATCAATGAGTACCAGACCGAACGGACGCGCCTGACTGTCCTCATCGGGATTTCCGGGGTCGTGGGGGCCCTGCTCGCCGCGCTCGACCAGACCACGATCCTGGTGGCGTTGGCTTCCTCCTTCACGGCGGCATTTATCGGCTGGCAGGAATTACGCAACGTGGACGCGATCATCCGCAATTACAGCAAAGTGATCATGGAACTGAGCATTCTTTACGATCACTGGAGAAACCTTGAAACAGAAGAACGGTCATCGTCTGAGTTCTTTAAAATGGTGCGCTCCACGGAGGAAATCCTGTGGAGCCAGAACGTGGAATACATCAAGTCCCAGCAGGAGGCGCTCAAGGATGCCAGCCTTGAAGAGGAGGCAGGACTGATCAACCGCGTCATCCAGGAATCGGTCAATGCTGACGCGCGTTTGAAGAAGTCCATGTCCGAATCGCTGGAGGGGTTCGCGAAGGAAGCCATCGCCAAATCGGAAGAGGTCGTTGCGGAAGCCTTCGAAGAAGCCTTGAACGAGCTGGCGAAAGACGCCTCGTCGGAATTGGTGCAGGCCGAGTTGGCCGCCATGGGAGAGGCAGTGAAGGAAGCCGCGCACGAGATGGTCGAACGCGTCTCCGGTTTCGCCTCCTCCCTGCGGGCGATCCAGGAGGAATTCAAGGATGTGGAAATCGGACGCGATACGCCGCCGTCCCTGCTGAATACGATCCTGTCGCGCTATCCCAAGTCTGAAGAAGTAAAAGGATAAAAGGCAATGGCACAAAAATTATTCGGCGTCGTAAAGCCCGCTGAAAAAGAGCCTGCGGTTCAAAGCCCTGAACCACCGAAAGAGGCCAATCAAACCGCCGCCGTTCCCGCTCCTGCCGCGCAAACTTCAACACCTGCGGAGGCCGAGAAGAAGGAACCTCCCAAACCGGCGATCCCTGCCCCTTCAACGGAAGCAGACCAAACGTCCCGCCCGGTGCGCCCGGAATTTCGTCCGCATGCCTTCGTGGTAATGCCGTTCGGCAAGAAGAAGGGCGGAGACGGGTCTCCGTATGATTTCAACGCCATCTACAAGATGCTGATCAAGCCCGCGCTTGAGGAGGCGGGCTTCGAGTCGTTTCGCGCGGACGAAGAGACCGCCACCGGCGACATCCTGACCGACATGTTCCAGGAACTCCTGCTTGCCGACCTGGTGCTGTGCGACCTGAGTATAGACAACGCCAACGCATTCTATGAGTTGGGCATCCGACATGCGTTCCGCAAGCGCGGCGTGATGCATATCCAGGCGGGACGCGCCTACATGCCCTTCGATATTTTCAACGTGCGCACATTGCCTTATCACATCACACCGGAGGGCGTACCGGACCCGGCCTTCTTGCGGGCCGACATCACAGCCGTCGCGCGCATGGCAAAAGATACCTGGGCATCGGATCGCGATGCGGTCCACAGCCCGATCTTCAACCTGCTGGCCGGTTTGAAGGAGCCGGATCGGAAGACATTACGCACACCGCTGGCAACCGGCTTTTGGCGCGAATACAACGAATGGAAGGAAAGGATTACCGTCGCACAGCGGCAGAAACGTATCGGCGATATCCTGCTCCTCACGGAAGAGATCCAAAACCCGTTGATCAAGGAAGAAGCCATCGGCGAGGCAGGCAGGGCGCTGAAAAATATGGGACGCGACGAACTGGCGCTCATCCAATATCGCAAGGGACTCGAAGTCAACCCGGGCAACGTCAATTTCCGCCGTGAAGAGGCTTTTCACCTGAATCGCCTGGGACGCGTGGATGAAGCCATCGTCAAGATCGAAAGCCTGCTCGCAGATTTCCCGAACGACAGCGAAGCCGTCGCCTATCTTGGACGCATTTACAAGGAAATGTGGTTCGAATCGTGGAAGGATATTAAAGATAAACAGAAGCGAATGAAGGCCGCCTTTGATTCCTACCACTGGCTGATCAAATCCATTGACATTTACCTGCGCGGATATCACCTTGACCTGAACAATTACTACCCCGGCGTGAACGCGCTGACCCTTTCCACGATTGCCGTCCATCTCGCAGATTTATTCGACGATAAGAAGGATCCCGACCCCGATATCAAACGCATCCGCGCGGGACTGGACGAACTGCGCGGCGCTTTAGCCTTTGCGCTGGAAGCAGAAACTGACGACTATCACGCCGATTACTGGACGCTGATTTCCCTGGCGGATTTGCGCGTACTGACCTCCAACAACGTTGCCAGCGTTACACGCGCGTACCGCAAGGCGCTCACCGCTTCCCGGCGCAACCTGTCCTTTTTGCAGTCATCCATTTCGCAGCTAAAAATCCTCCATTCCCTGGGGATGCGCGAAGAATACGTGCAATCTGCATTGGATACTTTGACGGAGGAAATCCAACGTGTTGACAAGGACGCAATCGCGCCTGCAAGCTCCAAGTCCAGCAAACCGAGCGGGCAGGTCTTCCTGTTCTCCGGTTACATGGTGGATTATGCCGGCAAGGAACACAAAACCTTCCCTGCCGATAAGGAAAACGAGATTCGCGATGAGATCAGGAAACGACTGGAAAAATTCAATGCAGGCCCGGACGACATTGGTTATACGGCAGGGCTTTCGGCGGGAAGCGAGATCATTTTCGCTGAAGTCTGCGCTGAGATGAGTGTTCCTGTAAAAGCATACCTACCCCTGCCCGAATCCACATATATTCGTGAATTCGTCTCCCTTGGCGGAGACGCCTGGGTGGATCGTTTTTACAAAATCCGCGACCATCCACTGGTGGACGAAAACTACCAGGGTGAGCGCATCGGCCTGCCCAAAGACGATGATGACCCCTATGAACGTAACAACCGCTGGGCACTGTATTCGTCCCTGGGGCGCGGTGTGGACAAGGTCCGCCTGATTGCGCTATGGAATGGCAGAAGCGGCAAAATGAACGACCGCGATGCCCGCCTCGTGAAGCACATGGTGGATTTGATGCGCGAAACCGGCGGCGCGGTTGAGCTGATCAATACTTCCAGGTACATTCACGGCTTCATCGTTGGCGGGTACGATGGCCTGCCGGATTTAAGCAAACCGGCTGAAAAAATACAAAAGGTTGTTGTGAATCGCGCAAAAAAGAAGAAACAGGCAAAGTAAACAATACCCGCCGATCACTCGGCGGGTATCATCACTGCCTCCACTTTTTCTTTCGGATACGGCCATATCTCCCCTTTCACCCCTTTGGCAAGATAGAAATCTCCGGCGCGCACGGTTTCCGGCCCTTCCAATGTTTGGACAGTGACCATTTGATCTTCGTCACCGTCAGTCAGGGAGGTGAGCGGCACAAGCATCGTCAGGGCGCGTTTGATGCAAAACCCTGGTCGGATAATCATGTAAGTTTGCTCGAAAATTTCCGCGTCCACCGGCCATATATCGTCGGGCTTATCCACCTCGCTCACGAGCAAATCTCCGCTTTTGGCCGTCAACTGCGCTCCCCAGGGAGTGGTGACATCTATTGTCTGCGGTTGATTTTGTTCAGGTAGAAAGGGAAACACACGCCGTTCCACGATACTGCGATACGGTTGAAAATCCAATGTCTTTAGAATTGCGTCATCAGAGGCCACAATGATCGGATCACCCATACAATCTCCTGTTTGCCTTTTATAATACAAATTATAAACACGAACATAATCCATTGGTCACATTTTAATGGTCTTGTAACCGCCTGCCGGCTATGTTATAAAACTCCCAACACTCGCACAGAGCCTGTCCGCCGCGTCAACAGTTTGGCGCGACGCGCCCGCATTCTGCCAGGATTAGATTACTGCATGAACAATTCAAACGCACGAGATACCCGCCTCGACTTCGCCAAAGGGTTGGTTGTCACCTTTGTTTTATACGCGCACCTGCACCCATTCGATATTAGCCTGGATGAAAATTCCGTTTTCTCCCTCCGGTTGATTGCTTTTATCATCAAGCAGTTTTACTGGCAGGTGATCCTGATCGTAGTGCCAACGTTCCTGCTGGTGGCCTTCTACTTCACCTTCAAGAAACTGGAACAATACGGCACACCATACCTTTGGAAACGCATCAGACACCTCCTCCAGATTTCCGCCTTTTGGATCGGCTTCCAATTCGCGGCATACTACATGCTTGTCGCCGTTTTGCGCGATCCAAATTACGCGTGGCAGATCAATGAATCACCTCTCCGGTTAATGCTGCTTGGCGGTCCCAACCTGCCCATCGTGCAAGGATCGGTATCGTATTATCTGGTGGTATTGATGATCCTTACCCTCCTTGCCTACCTGTTTTATGCCGCGCGGGATATAAAATGGTTTGCACCCGTTATCGGCGGAGCAATTTTACTCGCATCCTTTTATTATCTCGAATCCCGGAACCTTGACGGCAAAGGTCTGCAATACTGGCGCATCGAAAGCTTCTTCATGTACGTTCCAATGGCCTACTACCTGCGTAACCGGACGAAGGCACAGCTAAAGTTCCTCGTGCCTGTCTTTTTTATTCTCTACCTGATCTTTTCAGTACAGGATGTGCTGATCCGCCAGGATGGCTTGAGCATCGGTGTCTACTCACGCGTCTCGCTGATTTTCGGCTCGTCTGCATTTTTCTGCTGGCTTCTAGCTAAAAATGAAAATTTGAAAATTTCACCCGCCTTTTCGTTTCTATCCATGTACACATTGGGGCTGATCTCCATCCACAAACTCTGGCAGGCCCTGATGATCATGGCCATCACACCGCTGGGATTGTCAAAATACCTCCATCCCCTCAATCTGGAAACCATTGTCATTACCATTCTTGTAACGATCTTAAGTCTGGGAACCGTATACCTGATTGGAAAAACGCCTTTTCGCTTTACGGTTGCATAAGATGGTATGGGCAGCTGCAACACATGAACAAGCTGATTGCCATTGTGAGCGCGAGCGGGGTTGGCAAGACCACTCTAACGCACGCTCTTGCCCGGGCGCACCCGTTTCAAACGGCTTATGAACAACACAGCGAACGTCCATTCCAGAAACTCTTCAAACAGGATGCGCGTTACGCGCTCGCCAATCAAATGGATTACCTGCTCTTCCGCGCCGAACAGGAACGGGAACTACGCGCCTCATCCCAAACCGCGCTTGTAGACGGCGGCCTCGACCTGGACTTTCACGGTTTTACCAGACTCTTCCACGCCCGCGGCTTATTGACCGACCCCGAATATGATCTCTGCCGCCGCTTCTATTCCTGGACCCGAAACCTGCTCCCGTTACCAGACCTCATCATCCATTTGACCGCCTCCCGCGAAATCATCAAGGCGCGCCTGGCCCAACGGGACCGCATCAACATCGCCAGCGCAGAAGACACTGAACTGTTCAATTCATTCCTCGAAGAATGGCTCGAAACGATCTCCCCGCATCAAATCCTTCACCTGGACGTTTCGAATGAAACCCCGGAGTATTCCCAAAGCATCCCCATCGTTCTTGAAAGACTTCAAGGTTAATCCACCCTCAAGGAATTCTTCGCTCCAGGTTCACCACACCATTACCAGGCGCGGACTGAGATTTATCCAGGTTTTTCCCTGCAAAATAACGAAGCTTACACATGTGTAAAGCGTTTCGGTACCCCGGTACCATGCCCCGATCCAATGCAATATCGGATAATGCGGCATCGTTACAGCAACACACAAAGTGACAATCTTTTCCAGATTCCCCAGTTTTACAATATCGCAACCAATAAAAGTTAACCGGCTAAGCCGAGAGCGCACAGCTTATGAATACAAAGTGATTCGTCTGCTATGATCGCCAGGCTGCCGTAAGACTGCCTGACAGGCAGTCTTATTTTAGACAAGGAGAAATCAGTTGAAGAAAATGATCCACAGAGTTGCCAGTGTCCTAATGGCATTGGCCATCTTCGCGGGAAACTATTCAAGTGCCCGGGCTTCAACGGATGGGACAGGCTTGAACCAAAACGCAAATACCTATTATGTGGCCTCAACCGGAAGCGACTCGAATACAGGAACGCCTGAATCGCCGCTAAAAACCCTCACAAAGGCCGCTTCCATGCTTACGGCCGGCAGTACTCTCAACATCCTCCCCGGCGTTTACACCGATCAGCTTCAAATTACCCAAAGCGGCACAGACTCGGCCCCCATCGTAATCAATGGAGAGAGCGTAATCATCGACATGCAGGGTGCGGCCAATCCCGGCATTGACTTGCAAGGCTCGCATATCACAGTCAATGGAATGGAAATCAAAAACAGCAGTGCGATCTGCGTCAATTTGTCGAATAACTATTTGACAGTAAATGGTTTGACAGTCCACGACTGCGATAGCCACGGCATTGCCGTAAACACCGCGGCGCACATCAAAGTCCTTAATAGCACGGTCTATCGCGCGGCATTGGCAAACAAAAACCGCGACATGAGCAGTGGCTGGGATTCCGGCATCAAAGTCTATGTAAGTGACGACGTGTTGATCCAGGGCAACACCGTATACAACAACTACGGCGAAGGCATGGGAACACGCGGCACCAACATTACCATTCGCGGCAACATAGTGTACGATAATTTTTCGGTCAACGTCTACACCAATTCGGAAAACGCATTGATCGAAAAGAATTTCATTTACTGCACTCCAAACAGCGGATTTGAACGGGACGGAAAACCGGCGGGCGGCATCGGCCTGGGCGAAGAATACTTCTCCGGTTGGGGAGCCAGGCTCAATAACGCCAGGGTGCTCAACAACATTGTAGCGTACTGTAAAAACGGAGTCCGCTATACCGGGGCCGATGCGCGTGTCAGCGGCGGGGGCTTGAAGAATTCGACCATTGCTTACAACACCCTGTACGACACTGTCGAATCCACAATTGGAATCGTCTACGACAGCGCACAAACCAACTCGTTGATTGCCAATAATATCGTTTGGCAGGCAGACAACAGGCTGGCCAGCGTAGACAATATGTCCGGGTTGACCTTCAAAAATAACCTATGGAAAGTTCAACCGCCCGTAGGCGTACGCGGTCCGGGAGACAGGATCGGCGAACCGGGCTTTGCCGCTGCACCGGGCTATACGGCCGTCAGCTATCGTCCCGGAGACTCATCTCTCGCGAGGGGCGGCGCAGTCAACATTGGCGTTACTGATGACTATTACGGCGCATCACGCGGCCCATCCTTCGACATGGGAGCCATACAAACTCCCGCTGTTCCAACTACATTCATAGATGTGCCGGCTGGCTATTGGGCCTACACCTGGATTGAACAATTATACGATTCAGGTATTACGGGTGGATGTTCAACGAATCCCCTTCAATATTGCCCAGATACAGTGGTCACACGCGCCCAAATGGCGGTATTTCTGCTTAAAGGAATCCTACAACCCGCCTGCAGCAACGGGCGGAGTATTTGGGGATGTTCCAATCGGTTACTGGGCAGTAAATTGGGTGGAACGCCTGGCGGCAGAGGGCATTACGAGTGGATGTGGAAACGGCAATTACTGCCCGGACAATGCGGTTACCCGCGCCCAGATGGCAGTCTTTCTGCTGAGAGCAAGGCACGGATCATCATACGCACCGCCTGCGGCGACGGGAGCCATGTTCAACGATGTCCTCGTTAACTACCCTGGGTCTGCCTGGATCGAGCAGCTTGCAAGGGAAGGAATTACGAGCGGGTGTTCGTCAAATCAATACTGCCCGGATAGCCCAGTGACACGCGCACAAATGGCAGTGTTCCTGGTACGGGCATTCAATCTCCCGTAATACGGCCTTTCCTCGCATCATCTAACCGGCATGACCAACTTACGAAAAATCTCCCAAATTATCGAACCTCAATTCGCGATGGAAGGCGCGGGGGTTTTATTACGCCGCTCGATTGCCCCGCGCCCGACCAACGAATTCGACCCCTTCCTGCTCTTTGACCACTTCGCCTTCAATGACCCGCTTGAGGGCCCGATCCGCGGCTTTCCCATGCACCCGCACCGCGGCATCGAAACCGTCACTTATATCCTCGAAGGTTCGGTCAACCATCGCGACAGCCTTGGCAACTCCGGCCTCATTGGCCCCGGCGACGTGCAATGGATGACCAGCGGACGCGGCATCCTGCACGAAGAAATGCCGCGCCGCGGTCCGAGCGGTGTGATTTATGGTTTCCAGCTTTGGGTCAATCTCCCAGCGAAATTCAAAATGAGCCAGCCCCGCTATCGGGAAGTCAGCGCGGCGACGATTCCCACTTATGAAAAAGACGGCCTCAAGATTCGCGTCGTCGCGGGCACAGTGGACGGGATGACTGGTCCCGTTACCGAAATCGCCGCCTCGCCTCTTTATCTGGACGTTCAGCTTGCTCCCGATAAAGAATGGACTCAGCCCATTGAGTCTGGTCACACCGCGCTGGCATACGTGTTCGAGGGCGAAGGCGTTTTTGCAGGTGAAACAGTTGAATCTGTAAAACTGGTCAGATTCGCGGACGGTGACCACATCACGGTAAAAACTGAAAATAATCCTGTGAGGTTCATGCTCATATCCGGCGCGCCGATCAAGGAACCCATCGTCCCGTATGGGCCATTTGTGATGAATACGGTTGCGGAAATCCAACAGGCGCTGGTTGATTTAAGAGATGGAACATTTGTAAAATAGCAACTCATGTCATTGCGAGGCGGTCTTTGCCGAAGCAATCTCCTGTTATCAGGATTATCTCATCAAGGAGATTTATCCATTTAATCGGAGATTGCTTCGTCGCTCCGCTCCTCGGAATCCTGCCGGTCTTTGGCAGGGCAATGACACGCAAACTTTATGGAGGGAACATGACGCAGGTTCTTTACGGCGAAAGATTTGGAAAACAGGGAAAACTGCGATTGGGATGTTCCGCGGTGATCTTCGACGATCAAAAACGCGTTCTGCTCACGCGCCGGGAAGATAACGGCTTATGGTGCTTACCCGGCGGCGGAATGGAGGCTGGGGAGTCTGTTGCTGAGGCGTGTGAAAGGGAAGTTTGGGAGGAAACAGGCTTGAGGGTCCGCGTGAAGCGATTGATCGGGGTATACAGCAATCCCGATCAACTGGTCATCTACCCGGATGGCAACAAATCCTTTTTCGTCGTCCTCAGCTTTGAAACGGAATTAATCAGCGGAACTCTCGGCCTGAGCGACGAAACCACCGAGGTGGGATATTTTTCGATGGAAGAGATCGAGAACATGCCCATGCACGCGCAACACAACAAGCGTGTGGCCGATGCGCTGGCCTGCCACCCTGAAGCGCTGATCAAATAACCATCAGAAAGCGGACAAAAAAGGAATCGCGAGTTCAGCCACCTGTTCGGCTTCCAGCACGGGCGCGGAGTGCATGGCGTTGATGAGGCGATGGCGCGCGCTGGCTTTGCGCGGCGAAGCCGTGATCAAATCCTGCCTGCCCCAGATGAACATGTGCGGTACGGGCGGCGGTGCGAATAACTGCCTGCCGTCCCTGGGCATTGTGATAATTGTGGTTTTGAGGATATCCACAGGCTGTGAACTGATCTCATCCATCCATGCTTGTGTATGAGGGCTTGGACGTAAATTAAACCCCAGCAGGCGAATCAAAAAATCCAAACGTTTTTCCGAAAGCACCCAATTTCCAATTTGGGGATAGCGCGCATCCAACGATTTTGCGATCTTCAACCCAAAAGCCTTATGCCATTGGACTTGCGCCGGACAAAGATAAACCGCCTTGATAACATGATCCGAATACTGCTGGACATATCGCTCCCCCACACGCGTACCGGAAGAATAGCTGAACACATGCCAGCGTTCGATTTTCAACGCGCGGCGCAATTGTTCGATTTCATTCGCACTGCATTCGAGGTAGTCTCCCTGCGGCGCGGGTGACTTTCCGATGCCCGGCAATTCAATCATAATCAGGGAAAAATCTTCCTTGAGCAGGGGGAGCAAATTCTGCCAGATATTGAATGAAATGCCAAAACCATGGATCAACAACAGCGGCGGGCCGTCACCCTCAATTCGATAATTCAACATAGCGCGGCAATTCTATCATGCTGTGTGTTCACGGAGTCCAAAGCTTTGCCCTTCGACAAGCTCAGGGCAAAGCTTTGGACTCCGGCAATTCTTTGCTTGACCAACCCTCCGCCGTTCATTAAAATCGGGCAATCTTTATCCTGGAGGAGAAATGCTTACAAAACTATCGAACACATTAAGACGTTGGGCAAAAGGCTGGCTGGTCTTTATTTTGTTTCTTCTTGATGCGGCTTTTATAGGTCTTATCCTTCCCATCGGCGAAGCCTTGATGACAGGCGGCGGGAGCGGGCCTGGTCCGCTCGACCTGCGCTTCTTCACCCTGCCTGCAACAAGTTTCGAGATCGTCGCGCTCTACGGGAAGTACAACCGCATTTTCTATCGCAACTTCGAACTGACCGTTGACATCATCTACCCCATTGTTTACACACTCTTCTTCAGCCTGCTCATCACCTGGCTCTTCCAAAAGGGCTTCGCGTCTGAAAGTAAAATGCAACGCCTCAACGTTATTCCCTTCGGCGCGTGGCTTTTTGACCTGCTCGAAAATCTCGGCATCGTAACCTTGCTTTCGACCTATCCAATCAGGCTCGGAATCGCTGCCTGGCTCACGACCTTCTTCACGATGGTCAAATGGCTGTTTGCAGGTGCAAGCCTGATCCTGGTAATCGTTGGCATTTTCGCCGCGATTAGAAATATTTTCAAGAAAAAGTAATCAAACATCTCACGGAGTCCAAAGTCTCCTGGCTTTGGACTCCGTTTTCACGCTAAAGAATTCCAATACACACCCGTACACTCAGGAAGGACAGCAAGTTTCTCATGCAGGATGCGCGCTCTCATTTCATCCCCGAAGAAGAAGCCCGCGATTTCCGCCGCCTGTTCAGGTGAGTCAAATTTGTAATCGGTGCGGATCCATTTGTTTTGGAAACCGGTCTCGTCCAGCCAGCGATAGACATTCTCCAAATGCGCGAGTTGCCGGGGAGTCTCATTTCCCGTACCCAGCGATTCAAAAAGGACAATCTGACCGCCGCGTCGCAATACCCGCTGAGCCTCGGCGTACCACGCATCCAGTTCTTCTTTCCATCGTTCGGGTTTCCACACCGCCACGTAACTGACACTCCAGCCGGAAATCATCACGTCCGCGCTATCTGACGGGACCGGCAGGAAACGATGATCGGCAACTGCCGTAACCCAATCCTTCAATTGGGACTTTCGCAGTCTATCCCGCGTCAGGCTCAACATGTGCGCCGAGAGATCGAAGGCGCGCATGGATCGCACACGCGGCGCAAGAAGACCCGCCAATCGCCCTGTCCCTGCGCCAAGATCGAGCACATCTAATCCATCCACGTTGGCAATTTCATCCAGCGCTTTCTGGATATTTCCCTGATAATCTTCACGCGATACCAAAGCCTCATATTGTTCAGCTTCACTTAGATAAATTTGTTCCTGGGTTGGCATTTTAGAACCTCTGTCAGTTTGATATACTCAGGCAAATCATACCATCAGGGAGTCGTCACCATGCCACTTTCCCCTTCTGCGCAAAAAGTCCAAAATGCACTGAGTGAGTTGGGCTACGATTACATCGTGATCGAACATGCCGAGTCCACGCGCACCGCGCAGGAGGCGGCGGACCGCGCCGGCTGTGAATTGGGACAGATCATCAAGTCATTGATCTTCAAGGGGAAAATCAGCGGCAAGCCGATCCTTGTGCTGACCAGCGGCGCGAACCGCGTGGATGAGAAGCGCATCAGCGAGTACGCAGGCGAAGCCATTGGCCGCGCAGACGCGGACTTTGTCCGTGCGGTAACGGGCTTTGCTATCGGAGGCGTCCCGCCGCTGGGCCACGTTCAAAAGATGGAAACTTACGTGGACGAGGATTTACTGCAATACGCGATAGTTTGGGGCGCGGCAGGCACGCCAAACGCCATCTTTGAATTGACCCCGGCAGACCTGCAAAAAATGACAGGCGGGCGCGTCGCGCGAATCAAATCCTGATAATCTCAAATTTTCGTAACGCCGTCCCTGTAACGGCGTTTTAATTTTCAACGCTTCGCCAAAGGAGATGAGCATGGCAGAATATTTCGATAAATTTTACAGCGGCGCTCCGTTTGAATTATTCGGCCCGGCGCATTTGACCGCGCTGGGGATCATCACACTGGTTTGCCTGTCGTTTATTTATTTTCGCAAGGTGTGGGGTGAGCGCGAACAGAAACGGTTTCGCTACACGGTTGCGACCCTGCTCATCATTTCCGAACTGAGCTACCACGCGTGGGCCGCATATTGGGGACTGTGGTCGGTTCAAACCATGCTTCCTTTGCACCTGTGCAGTGTCTTCGTCTGGCTCACGGCTTACATGCTGTACACGCGCAGCTACCAAATTTATGAACTGGCATATTTTCTTGGCATCGGCGGCGCGATGCAGGCATTGATCACCCCCGATTCGGGGCCTTATGGATTTCCGCATTACCGCGCCTTTCAAACCTTCTTCGCTCACGGACTGCTCGTGATCGTCCCGATATACATGACGGTCGTGGAAGGTTTCCGCCCGACGCTGGCATCGCTCAAACGCGTTTTCGTTTGGACGAACGTTTACATGATTTTGGTCTTTTTCTTGAATCTGTGGATCGGAAGCAACTATCTTTTCATCGGGCGTAAACCGGAGTTCCCCACTTTGATCGACGTGCTGGCTCCATGGCCGTGGTATATCCCTGAACTGGAGATCATCGGGCTGACGATTCTTTCGTCACTGTACATCCCATTTTTGATCAAGGATTGGCACGCTTCGCGGCAGACAGCGACAGCATGAAAACATGACCAGGATTTTGGGCAACGAACCGCAAAGCCCGCTAAGTGCGCGAAGAAAATTCTCTTTTACTCAATGGCGACTCTTTTCCAAAATCGGTTGGGGGAACGCAGAAAAACGCTGATTTCGCTGAAAGTCTGCGTTTTTCTGCGTTCATTTGCGTCCCGAAAGGCGAAAGTAGGACTTGTACATTAGGTTCTCTCTTATCTTTGCGGGCTTCGCGGTTAATACAGAATTAAGTCCGGCTCTTTATGGGGGTTTTCCTTTGTTTGCAATCAGACCTTCTTTGTCGTAAAATCACCGTACCGCCCCCCTAAAACTCAGGGGCAGCAAAGGAGAGAACGATGGCAAAGCAAGCCGTTAAAACTGATTCCCGCCCCCTGACCGAGGAAGGCGACTTTCTCCAGATCAAGGCCGTGGATCACGTCCATTTTTATGTGGGCAATGCCAAACACGCCATGTATTACTGGTGGAAGGCGTATGGCTTCACCCCGGTAGCCTACTCCGGCCTCGAAACCGGAAACCGCGAATTCGCCTCGTACGTTTTGGAATCCGGGCAGGCGCGGTTCATTGTTTCCGCGCCATACAGCCCATCCAGTCCGCTTGCATCCCATCACATGGTGCATGGCGACGGCGTCAAAGTCATCGCGCTCGAAGTGGAAGACGTCGAAAAAGCGTGGAAGGAAACCACTTCTCGCGGCGGCAAATCCGCGTGGACTCCGCGCGAAGAGAGCGACGATCACGGCATCTACCGCACGTCTGCCATTCACACCTACGGCGAGACGCTTCACGTCTTTGTGGATCGTTCCGATTACAACGGACCATTCGCACCCACCTACCGCGCCATCACGGACAAGCAGGCCGAGAGCGCCGGCATCGCCGCGGTGGATCACATTGTTGGAAACGTGCAACTCGGCAAGATGAATCAGTGGGTGGATTTTTATCATCAGGTGATGGGCTTCCGCCTCCTGCGTCATTTCGACGACAAGGACATCTCAACCGAATACTCCGCACTCATGTCGAAGGTTGTGCAGAACGGCAACGGGCGCGTCAAGTTTCCCATCAACGAGCCTGCCGATGGCAAACGCAAGAGCCAGATCGAAGAATATCTCGATTACTACCTCACGCCCGGCGCGCAACACGTAGCTCTCATCACGGGCAATATTCTCGAAACCGTGGAAAAGCTTCGCAGGAACGGCGTGGAATTTTTGCGCGTGCCCGATACCTATTACGAAATCCTGCCGGATCGCATTGGCAAAATTGACGAGGACTACAAAGCCATTCAGGAACTCGGCATCCTCGTGGACCGCGACGACGAGGGCTACCTCCTGCAAATCTTCACCCGCCCCATACAGGATCGCCCCACGATGTTCATCGAGGTCATCCAACGCCACGGATCGCAAAGTTTTGGCAAAGGAAACTTCAAGGCGCTGTTCGAATCAATTGAACTGGAACAGCAGCGGCGTGGAAACCTCTAGTGATCAGTGAACAGTAATCAGTCATCAGTGAGTTCAACTGGTGACTGAAAACTGATCACTGATTACTGATAACTGGGATCTAACATGCGCTTCGCCATCTTCAGTACGCCTCATTCCGCCCCTCAACCTGCCCTCGTTAAAGACGGCAGAATCCACCCGTTACCTTTTCCCGACATGCGCGCGGTGATCGAAGCCGGCGCAGAGACCGCCGCGCGGCAGGCCGTTGACTCCCCTCTCCTTTTAGGAGAGGGGCCGGGGGTGAGGTTACACGCGCCGCTCAAGCCGACCACCCTGCGCGACGCGTATGCCTTCGAGCAACACGTGAAGACCGCCAACCAAAACCGCGGACGCGGCGTACCAGCCGAATGGTATCAATTCCCCGTTTTCTACTTCACCAATCCGAATAGTATCTTTGGGCCAGATGATGAAATCCCGTATCCGCATTACACTCAGGCACTGGATTACGAGCTTGAAATTGCAGTGGTGATCGGCAAAGCAGGGATGAACATCAAACCCGAAAATGCGGCGGAATATATTTTTGGCTGCACCATCTTCAACGACTGGTCTGCCCGCGACGTGCAACGCACCGAAATGAAGGTGGGGTTGGGACCTGCCAAGGGGAAGGATTTTGCCTCGTCTTTGGGCCCAGTCATCGTCACGCGTGAAGCGCTTGCCCATAAAACGGCGGATCGTCCGGGCGTGTACGATCTCACGATGACGGCCAGAGTCAACGGCGTGGAAATGTCCAGGGGAAATTTGAAGGATATTTTCTGGTCGTTCGGCGAGATTATCGCCAGGGCCTCGGACAATGTTGAACTGCAAGTGGGAGACGTGATCGGTTCGGGGACGGTGGGGACAGGCTGCCTGCTGGAGTTGACGAAGGCACAGGGGCCGTGGCTGAAACATGGAGACATCGTTGAACTTGAGATCGAAGAGATTGGAGTCCTAAAAAATACGGTCGGAGGGAAGTAAGAATGAAAACAAAAGCAGTTGGTTTGACGGCGGGGATTTTGCTGGCGACGCTGGCTTGCGGAATTGTGGGAACTCCAGCGCCGGTACAGCCCGGGGTGGAAACGGTTGTAGCGGAGACCATGCAGGCATTGACGGCTGTTGCGCCTCCGCCGACCGAAATCGCTCAACCGAGCGGGCTTCCGGTTTCGTTTCAGAATGTTTCTCTTGTGATTCCCGACGGATTGGCAACGGGCGCAAACACGGAAGTTGTGCCTGCCGCTGGCGAAAATGAAGGCGGGCCCTGGGGCATTGCCCCGGCATATAACAAGTTCACACTGGTCGGATATCCTCTCCAAGGGAAATTCTTTGAGCCTCACATCCTTGTTTACCCCGCTCAGGAATTCGAGAGTGTGAACTCCGGCGCGGCAATCAGCCTGGAAAAATTGCGCGCAATCATTTCCAATCCTTCCGCTCCCATCACCGCGGATGCCATACCGGGCGCGCCAACATTCAATGCCGCGATGCTCTTTGCATCGAACATGCAGGCGCTCAACTCCCAAAATGGAAGCGGCGTGCGTGCGTTGACCGAATACGCGCAGAATTACGCTCAGATCAGCAATCATGCAATGATCTATCAGTTCCAGGGGCTGACGAATGACGGCAAGTATTACATCATCGCGATCCTGCCGGTCAATGCGGCCTTTCTCGCCCCGGATGAAGATCCGGCCTCGCCTGTGCCCGCAGACGGCATTCCCTTCCCGGATTACAGCACTGCAAGCGGCGCTGAATTCACCGCCTACTACCAGGCCGTAACCGATAAACTCAACGCCACTTCGCCAGACGCCTTCACACCGACTCTCACCGCGTTGGACGCATTGATCCAATCCATCACCATCACTTCACAATAAGGATTCCATGACCGCAGACAAAGTCATCACCATCCGCCCGAAAGAAACGTACATCACGCGCCAGCAGCTGCCGAACTTTGAAGGTGTTTCCGAAAACACGGCGGGATCGAAGCATTTGTGTATGCACCTCGTCATCATCCCGCCTGGCGGAAAGGCGGTGGCGCATTACCACAACGGCTATGAGACCGCCATTTACATCGTCAAAGGCCGCGCCGAGACGAAATACGGGAAAAACCTGGAGTTCTCGAGCATCAACGAAGCCGGTGATTTTCTTTTCATTCCGCCGAACGTTCCACACCAGCCTGTCAATCTTAGTGAGACAGAGGAAGTGATCGCCGTGGTGGCGCGCAACGACCCGAACGAACAGGAAAGCGTTGTGGTATATGAGGCGTCAGAAAAACAGGCAAGGTGATAAAATCCAACCAGTTACACCGTACACAATGCGCTCTCAGCCATGAGTAAAGCGCAAGTAATGTGGAGGTTATATGAAAAAAGTGCTTCCCAGGGGGGACGATCTCTACAGTGAAGATGTTTTCTGGGTATTGCTCGATTACGAAGTCACACGCTCGCAGCGATACCCAAGCGCGCTGTCCCTGCTCCAGTTGGAAATGACAGCCATTGCGGGAGATGATTTCATCATCCGGTCGGCATCATCCATCTTTGGTTCTGCGCTCAATACCCACCTGCGGGCGGCAGACATCACCGCAAACACCGGAGACCAATACTTTATCATCCTCCCCAATACAGATGAAGAAGGCGGGCGCACCGTTTGTGACCGCCTGATATCCGTATTTCGCAATAGATTTGAAACGAGAGACGGCCAGTCCATTTCTTTTTCTTTAAATATCGGCCTCACCGCGCATTCCGGCGGCACATCCCTCTCCAAAGAGAAAATGCTCGAAGAAACATCCACGGCCCTCAATAGATCCAAAATCAAAGGCCCAAATACTTACGCTGCGTTTTCCGATTTGGAATAGTTCGCGCTCCCGGCGCATGGAGCAAATTTTTAATTGTGTTTCCCAATTTAGAGTAAAGGAGAAAAAATGCCCTTTTACCATAAACTCGGCCAAATCCCGCACAAGCGCCACGTGCAATTCAAAAAGCCCGATGGAAACCTTTACCGCGAAGAATTGATGGGGCTGGAAGGTTTCTCTTCGATCCAATCCATTCTCTACCACCACTTTCTCCCGCCGCGCGTAAAAATGACGGAGGATATGGGATCGCTCAAACCTGAATATGTGGACTTCGGCCCGATCCGCCACCGCGCCTTCAAAACCGCTCAAATCGCCCCGGGAACTGATCCCGTTTCGGCGAAGATTCCCCTGCTCGGCAACAACGACGTGATCCTGGGCGTATCCCGCGCCACCCAAAGCATGGATTACTTCTATCGCAACGCGCAAGCCTACGAGACGTGGTGGGTGCATGAAGGAAGCGGCGTGCTGAAATCCCAGTTTGGCAACCTGCCCTTCCGCAAAGGCGACTACATCGTCATCCCCTTCGGCACAACCTGGCAGATGCAAGTTGAGGGCAGGGAAGCCCGCTTCTTCACGATTGAGAACCCGTCGCAGATCGAACCGCCCAAACGGTATCGCAATCACTACGGCCAGCTTCTCGAACACTCCCCCTTCTGCGAACGCGACATCCGCGTGCCGGAAAAATTAGATACCCACACCGAACGCGGCGACTTTGAAGTGCACGTCAAAGTCCGCGACCGGCTCTCCTGCCACATGCTGGATTACCACCCCTTCGACGTGGTCGGCTGGGACGGCTATCTCTACCCGTGGATCTTCAACATCGAAGACTTCGAGCCGATCACCGGCCGCGTCCACCAGCCGCCTCCCGCGCACCAGACATTTGAAGGCCACAACTTCGTCGTCTGCTCGTTCGTCCCGCGCCTGTTCGACTACCACCCCGAAAGCATTCCCGCGCCGTACAACCATTCCAACGTCAATTCGGATGAAGTGTTGTACTACGCCGAGGGCAATTTCATGAGCCGCAAAGGCATTGACCAGTACGACATCAGCCTGCATCCGTACGGCCTGCCACACGGCCCCCAACCCGGCATGACGGAAGCATCCATCGGCAAGAAGGAAACCCAGGAACTTGCCGTGATGGTGGATACGTTCTATCCGCTGCACCTCACCAGGCAGGCGCTCGAATTCGAAAAGCCTGAATACATGTCCACCTGGCTGGAAGGAAGCGGAGAATAAACCGGCCCGCCCAATCGAAGTGGGAGGCTGCGTGATCAAATTCTGCCGATCAAGAGACGGCCTGAAGAAACCGCGTCCCTGCGCCTTTCTTCAGGTCATTACAATGGAGAAAAACTATGGACAAAATAATCGTCTTTCTTGAAAAATTGATCGGCGTCCGCGACGCACATGGCAACCACCACGGCCAAAACGTAAACCTGCTCGCATCGGCGCTTGCGCGCAGGATTGATTTCCCGTCGTCCGATCTGGCAAATCTCGAATACGCCGCGACCATCCACGATATTGGAAAAATCACGGTCAACGAATTCGTCGTCAACAAGGCCGGGCGGCTTACCGAGGCCGAATACATCATGATCCAGCAGCACACCGCGCTCGGCCACAAACTCCTCAAGCCTCTCGGCCTGCCTGCCCTGGTCATGGATGTGATCCTTTCGCACCACGAGAACTACGACGGAACCGGCTATCCAAATGGGCTGGCTGGGAAGCACATCCCTCTCGCGGCGCGCATCATCCGCATTGCCGATACCTACGACGCGCTGACAAGTGATCGCGGCTACCGCCAGGCATACACACGCAAAAAAGCGCTGGACATCATGAGCGCCGACGCAAAATCCTTCGACCCCGAACTGCTGGAGATTTTCTTTAAGATGAAAATCTATTCGACCGCTCCCGATTCAGAGACAACGCGGCACATTTAGAAAAAGCATGGAAATCAACCCGCAGACTCTTCCCCATCAATCCATTTACAAAATAATGACCGGCTCGATTCTTCCCCGACCGATCGGCTGGATCTCGTCCATTGACATGGATGGCCGCCCGAACCTGGCCCCGTTTTCCTTCTTCAACGCGGTCTGCTCCAACCCGCCGACGGTGCTGTTCTGCCCATTGATCCGCGGCACCGACGGAAAAACCAAGGACACTTTGAACAACGTGCGCGCGACGAATGAGTTCGTGGTCAACATCGTCACCGAGGGATTGCTTCACGCCATGAACGCCACATCCATTGAAGCGCCCGCGGACTTCAACGAATTTGAATTTGCAGGGCTGACCCTCTCACCGTCGGTCGCAGTCAAGCCGCCGCGTGTGGCGGAGAGTCCCATTCACTATGAATGCAGGGTGCGCGAGATCATCACCATCAATGACCAGCCCGGTGGAGGCTCCATTGTGATCGGCACGGTGCTCCACATCCACGCGGATGACGGGGTTATGATCGGGGGAGATAAAATCAATTTAGCGGCGCTCAGGCCCATCGGTCGCTTGATGGGAAGCGGGTATGTCCGGGTAACGGATATTGTCGAGTTGGAGCGTCCAAAAAATATCATCGGAGGAAAATCGTGAAGAGAAGTCTACTCACATTTTTTATCGTGGTGGGATTGGTTCAGACTTCGTGTAATTTGCCGGGGAGCACGCCGCCGCAATCGGGCATGATGACCGCCGCGGCCATGACCGTGCAAGCCGCCCTGCAAACGCCGCTCGCAAGCCCAACTGCCGGCGCTTCCGCGACGGTGGCGTTCACCCCCACTTCATTTACCGCGCTGTCCATCAGCGTGGGCGAAGTGACAAATTGCCGCAGCGGCCCCAGCAGGGATTACGAACGCATCACGCAAATCCAGCCGGGGGAGCAAGTGCAGGTTATCGGATTTTTGCCGCCGGATTATTGGGTGATCAACACGCAGGCGGGCATCTGCTGGCTACCCGCCGAATTTGCCACACCCACTGGGAATGTGGAGGCCGTGCCCACCGTCACCGCGCCGCCCACGCCAAACGGAGATGCTCCCTCTGCCCCATCGTTCTCCAAGAATGGCTGGTCATATTATTGCTTCGGCACAGGCCAGACCGATGTAACGTTTAATTGGGTTGACAAATCAAATAACGAGACCGGCTATCGTGTGTATCGCAATGACGATGTTGTTGCAGAATTGCCCGCAAATTCCACAAGCTATTTTGAGAACATCAAGTTGCAGGCAGGCCAGAGCGCAAACTATCAAATCGAAGCTTATAACCTGAGCGGCTCGGCGCGAACGCAGGTTGTGACGATTACGTGTTAGCATACAAATAGTGTAGAAACGAATTGGAGGTGCATTATGCAAAGCCTTACTTTACACACCCGCGTTGGCAAAGACGGCATTTTAAAAATAGAAACGCCAATTGGATTTGCCAATGCCGATTTAGAGATCATTTTGGTTGTTCATCCACTAGAAGCAGGCGCACAACCAGTACCAGAGTGGCTCGCCAATTTCTTTAATGAAATCGTAGGCGGATGGGAAGGCGCCCCCCTGGTACGCGAACCACAAGGAAAGTACGAGACGCGGGGTAAGTTCAAGTGACCTATCTCCTCGATACCAATATTTGTATCGAACTCTTGAATGAACGAAATACCCGCACATCACATAAACTGGCTTCACCAGCCCACATGAAATTCGATTGTGCTCAATAGTGAAGGCCGAGTTGTATCATGGTGCTTATAAAAGCGGACACGAAAAGAACATAAATCTGGTCAGGATATTTTTCACTGCCTTTGAAAGCCTGCCTTTTGACGACCTCGCCGCAGAAATTTATGGGCAACTACGAACTGGGCTTGAAAAGCAAGGGAATCCAATCGGCCCCAATGATTTACTGATTGCATCCATCGCGCTCGCACACAACATGACACTCATTACGCACAACACGAAAGAATTTTCGCACATTCCCGGTCTTACATTGGAAGATTGGCAATCGTAAAAAACGACATAAATGTCGCACTACACAAAAGGTCTCGGCACATCATCGTCCGGGACCTTTTACGTATCACGCAACACGCTGCATTTTACTCTTCCCCAAACTGCTCTTTGGCTTTCTTCGTCTGCTTGCCGCGATCTTCAGTATCGAGAATGCGCTTGCGAATGCGATATGACTCAGGCGTCACTTCGAGCAATTCGTCGTCAGCGAGGTATTCAATCGCTTCGTCGAGGGACATTTGTCGGGGCGGTGTGAGGCGGATTTCCATGTCGCCGCGCGCCGAGCGGATGTTGGTCAAGTGTTTCTTTTTGCAGACGTTGATCGGCAAATCGGTGGGACGTGCATTTTCGCCGATCACCATACCTTCGTACACTTCCACGCCAGGGCCAAGAAACAGCACACCACGCTCTTCAGCGGATTTCAACGCGTATGCCGTGGTTGTGCCGGCCTCCCACGCAACCAGCGAACCGGATTGGCGCGTATTCATCGCGCCCGCCAGCTCGTCGTAGCTGTGAAAGATGGTGTGCATGACGCCCGCGCCGCGCGTGGATGTGAGGAATTGATAACGGAAGCCAAGCAGTCCGCGTGTGGGGACAATGTAAACAAGCCGCGTCGTGCCTTGACCTGAGTCCTGCATGTCCATCATCCGGCCTCTGCGCGTCCCAAGCATTTCCACCACAACACCGACGGTTTCACTGCTGGTCTCGATGTGAACTTCTTCGTATGGTTCGAGCAGAGCGCCATCGTCCGCTTTGTGATAGATGACCTCAGGCCGCGAGACCTGGAATTCGTATCCCTCGCGGCGCATGGTTTCGATGAGAATACCGAGATGCAATTCACCGCGCCCGGAGACGAGAAAGTTTTCGGCGGATTCGGTATCTTCGACACGCAGGGATACGTTGGTGCGGAGTTCATCGTAAAGGCGCTCGCGCAGTTTGCGCGAAGTGCTCCACTTGCCTTCCCTGCCAGTAAACGGTGACGTGTTCACACCGAACGTCATGCGGACGGTCGGCTCTTCCACTCTGATGGTGGGTAATGCCACAGGGTTCGCTGGATCGGCAAGGGTTTCACCAATGCCAATACCTTCGAGGCCGGCGAGGGAAATAATATCGCCTGCGGTGGCTGATTCGGCTTCGATCTTGTTCAGCCCTTGAAAGTTATAGAGATAGCGCGCAGATTCAGGCAGGCTGGTTCCATCAACTTTCAAGCGGACAAGTTTTTGGCCTGCCTTGATCGTGCCAGCGAAGATGCGGCCAACGGCTGTCACACCGCGATAATCGTCATATCCCAATGTTGTGACGAGCATTTGCAAGGGCGCGTCGGGATCCACTTTGGGAGCGGGAATTTTATTCAGGATGACATCAAACAAAGGTTGGAGATCAGGCCCGAGGTCCGGGGTGAGACCCGCTTTACCGGCGGTGGCCTGTGCATAGATAACGGGAAAGTCCGCTTGCTCCTCGGACGCGCCGAGTTCGATGAATAAGTCAAAGGTTTCGTTGAGCACGCGCGCGGGTTCTGCATCCTTGCGATCCACTTTGTTGATGACCACGATGGCTTTGTGTCCCATTTCAAGGGCCTTCTTCAAAACGAAGCGGGTCTGGGGCATGGGGCCTTCGGCGGCGTCCACAAGCAGGAGCACACCATCCACCATGTTCATCACTCGCTCCACTTCCCCGCCGAAATCGGCGTGGCCGGGTGTATCCACGATGTTGATCTTAATGATCTTGCCCGTCCTGGGATCAGGGATGGTGATGGCCGTGTTCTTGGCAAGGATGGTAATGCCGCGTTCGCGTTCGAGGTCGTTCGAATCCATCACACGTTCTTCGATGTGCTGGTTTTCGCGGAAGGTGTGAGCCTGTTTGAGGAGGTAATCCACGAGCGTAGTCTTGCCGTGGTCAACGTGCGCGATGATGGCGATGTTGCGGAGGTCGGTTCGTTCGGTTAGCATAGTTTGATGGTTCTCTAGTTGGATAGTTTGGTAGTTGGATCGTTCACAATCGAGGATCGGTACTTGATACGTGACATTTGACACCTCGCACCTAACACTCGTAAGACACACAAAAACCCCCGACGGGGAAGGCCGAGGGTTCTTTCTTTGGAAGATCAAAGCGTTCGGCGTGCGGGGGGTATTTTATCAGAGGGAGAGGGATTGCGGAAGGGCATGGAAAGGAAAATAAAGACGTGGCAGGGCAAGATAGGACCCCGCTAATACTCCATTCACATTGATGCCGTACTTCAGGGCCATATCTGCGCGAGATGTTGTTAATCATCCTGATATGGCGAAATTTCCCAAATGGACTAAAATAAATGGCAGGATATCAACCTGATGCAGTTGTTCCCGTACGCCATCCAGACGATCATCCTGGCAGGAAGCGCGATCACTATCTTCCTGCTCGTTATGCATATACGGGGGATAAAAAATTCGCCCGGCTCCTACCGTTCCGTATTTAATGCGTTGAAAGACGGAGTTCTCGTGCTGGATGACCGGGACATCGTTGTGAACGTCAACTTGGCCGCGGCATCCCTCTTCCAGGACGCGGGTCAGTTGATTGGCCGGGACATTATTTCACTCTTCCCAAAGTGGGATGAATGGCAGAGGGATAACCCGCCGGATGAATTTGTCCAGGAGATTTCAAAGGAAACTGCGGGGAATCCGTTGACGCTCAGCCTGCACGTTACCTCCCTGTTTGACTCGCGCGGCAGGCGTAACGGGCGTGCGCTTTTCATCAGAGATGTCACCGGGCAGAAACTGGCACAGGAGCAGATTGCGGAAGACAGCCGAATGAAGAGTCAACTGCTGGCAAGCCTGGGGCATGATCTCCGTTCCCCGCTGGGAGCCATTATTGGATATGCGGAGATGTTAAAAGACGGTTCGTTTGGCTCCATGTCCAATGCACAGGTGAATGCCGCCTCCGAGATCCTGGATGGTGCGACCCAACTGCTGGCTTTTATGAACAATCTCATCGGCCAGATCCAGCTTGAGACGGGCAAGATCGTTTTGCAAGAGTATCCATTTGAAGTCGAGGAAGTGATCGGTCCCCTGCTCTCGACCATGAACTTCCATGCCCTGAAAAAGGGACTGATCCTCGAACAAACATTTGACCCGAATCTCCCATCCCGTTTAATTGGCGACCAGTTCTGGCTCAGGCAGATCGTCATGAACCTCGTACACAATTCGGTGAAGTTCACCCGGAACGGCTACGTGCGCGTGAGTTTCGCCAAGCGAAGTGAAGAGCAATGGATGATCCAAGTGGCGGATACGGGCATCGGCATTCCCATTGACGCCCAGAAGCGCGTGTTCGAAGCGTTCGAACAGGTGCAAAACGTGGAGACTGCGAAGCAAATCGGATCCGGATTGGGCTTATCCATCGTCGCCGGATTGACTTCGAGCATGAAGGGGATCATTGAACTGCAAAGCGAAGAGGGGAAAGGGACAACCTTCAGCGTGATCCTGCCGCTGAAAGCGCCGGTCGTTCAAGGCATCCATCAAACCTAAATTTCAGTAGATGCCAGCGACATAACACCCCAAAAACAGAAACGTTAACCAGAATATGATACGAAAGGAGAGTAGGAAATGGCGAACACATATAAAGACCCCGTCTGCGGATTGGAGCTAATTTCTGAAAATGTAGGAGCCACCTGGGACATGGACGGGGAAATCTATTATTTCTGCTCACTGGATTGCAAGGAAAGATTTCTGGAAGACCCCGAGGAATTCATCCTGCTGGGAGAGAATGAAGAAGAGGAAAATTGGCGGTAAACAAGTAAAGTTATAATCGAAGGGACTTTAAGAAATATGGGCAGTTATTGATTATTAACTTTCATTGTGCCATAATGACTATAACCTCATCCGACAACAAGCACAGGAGAAGCCATGACCGCCCGAAAAAGTCCCTTCACTGCATTGGCTGTTTTGTTGAGCGCCCTTCTCGCCTGCAACGTGCCAGGCGGGCAAGTCAGCAATCAACAACCCGACTTGGCAGGCACCATCACTGCCCAGGCACAGGCACTGGCGCTTCAGGAAACACCCAACGTTGTCCTTCCACCGCCGCCCGGTGCAACGGCGACTTTTACAAATACACCGCCTGCCACAGAAACGCCAACCATGACCCTAACGCTCACGCCGTCGGTCCCAATGGTATCCGTCAGCCAGGACACAAATTGCCGCACAGGCCCGGCAAAAATCTATGATTATGTCGGCGCATTGTTGATCGGTGAAACTGCAGAGGTGGTGGGAAAAAACACATCCGAAGGCTATTGGATCATCAAAAACCCGGATAGCTCCGGCACGTGCTGGCTATGGGGATATTATGCGACGGTCAGCGGAAATACGGCCAATCTCCCTGAATACGATGTGCCTGCCACCCCCACCCCAGGCATCCCCAACCCGCCCAAGAATCTCGAAGTTACAAAAGTATGCGTTCCCATCGTGCCGGGAGTGACCTATCAATTGACCGCCATCCTGCAATGGCAGGAGCAGGCGACCAATGAAGATGGCTACAAGGTCTACCGCGACGGTGCATTGATCGCCAGCCTGCCGCCGGATACGGTGACACATAGCGATCTCTTCCCTGCCGCGCCCGCCGGTCTTGTATTTACTTACGGAGTGGAATCCTTCAATTCAACAGGGGCATCGGCGAGAAAGACAATTACAACGTTCTGTCCATAACAAGGAAATCCCTGAAAATGCTCCGGCAGATTACCCCGTCGAACTTGGCGGGCAATTCATAGTTGACTTTTACAAAGAACTTCTGTATAGTATTAACAGTAATCCAAACATCTTCTCGGGATACAGAAGAAAGCAACAACGTATTTTCACACCTACCCATAAGGAGGGTAATATGTATCACCTGCGCCGCCTACCCATATTTGCATTGATATTGATCCTGCTGATGGCCTTTTTACCGTCAGTGCCAAGCACACAAAATGCGAGTGCCCTGCCCCAAGTTCAGCCGAACGAGAATGATCCGTATTTGGACGATGCAGAAATCTACGCAAAAAACATGGGAGTGAGTGTCGAAGAAGCTCTTCGCCGATTCCACATCCAAGACGCTGTTGGAGATTTAGAAGCTGAATTAAGTGCGAAAGAGGCGGAGACTTTTGCCGGACTTTGGCTTGAGCATTCCCCGGAATTCCGAATTGTTGTTCAATTTACTGGAGATGCCAATCAAAAAATCAAACCACATATTACTAAAGAAATGGTTGATATACTTGATGTGCGAACCGCAAAAATATCTCTCGCAGAACTCGAAAAGACCCAAGGAGAATTATTATCCTCCCTCACAGATTTGGAAATACACGTGGAGTCAGAAATAAATGTATACGAGAACAATATTACGCTGGCCATAGTCGAAGCCGATAAGACGCGCTTTGATCTTGCTGTACAAAACGGGTTGTTGCAACTTCCAGATTACGTAGTGGTAATTACCATTCCAAAACTGGGAGAACCCGAGGCCAACATATATGGCGGACTTGCTATGAACAAATGCAACACTGCTTTTTCTGTTCAGGATATTTATGAAGTATTAGGCAGAGGCGTCACAACGGCTGGTCACTGTAGTGAAAATTATTCCTTGTCGTATAATGGGATAGGTTTGCCTGCTCAAACTTGGTTAAAAAGTGGCTCTTATGATGTCGGTTTCCACACCACACCAGGGTTTACTGTGACAAATCAATTCAAGGCTGGTAATACTGACATACGCAGGGTAACCGCGATCAAGCCGCGAGATAATCAGGCGGTTGGTGCATATGTATGTAAATATGGAGTAACCACCGGATATACATGTGGTCATATTAGCTCTAAAACCGTTTATGGGAATGTTAATCCTCCACTTGCTGCTACTTTTATTCGTGTGGATAACACTGGTGGCTATAATGATCTTTCTTCTGGCGGGGATAGTGGTGGTCCGTGGTTTCTCGGTACTACTGCTTATGGAATACATCATGCCTCGTCAGGTATTGACCCAAATGATGCAATTTATATGGCAATCAACTATGTAGGCGGACTTGGCGTGAGTGTAGTGTTAGCTCCTGTCTTTGCGGATGTTCCATGGGACTACTGGGCCTGGCAGGATATCGAGCGCTTGTATAACTCCGGCGTCACAGGTGGATGCTCGACCAATCCAATGAATTATTGCCCAGATAATAGTGTGACACGCGCTCAAATGGCAGTCTTCCTGTTGAAGGGCAAATATGGCTCAACTTATACCCCGCCTGCTGTGGGAAGCAGTACAGGTTTCAATGATGTAGCAACGAATTACTGGGCGGCGGCCTGGATCAAGCAATTAGCGGCTGAGGGAATTACTTCCGGGTGTTCATGGAGTCCGCCGCTTTACTGTCCAGAATCAACTACAACCCATGCCCAGATGGCGATCTTCCTATTGAAGTCTAAACATGGCTCTGCTTATACTCCACCTGCCGTGGGAAAC
>JACRLC010000005.1 GCA_016235425.1 Chloroflexota bacterium
GCTCTTTCTGATACATTTGCGAAAGCGCCTTTCTTATGCTACTATACCGCTGGTGGTTGTCACTCATGGTTTGCTCCTCGGTTCTGTGGTAGGAACTGTAAGCTTACCAGAGGTCAGCCACTAATTTTGTCCGGTAGTGAATCCCCATCTTATATCCCTTTAGTCTGCCATTCTACTGGCTTTCAGTCTCGCAGGTTGTAAAAGTATCTGTTCCTGCATTGCCCAGGCAAACATCTGCGCCATCGTTGCCTGTGATATTGTCGTCCCCATCGCCGCCAAGGATGCAGTCATCGCCACCCAGGCCGTCAATTGTATCGGCGCTGGAACTGCCTTCGATCAGGTCGTTGCCGCTCGTGCCGGTGATCGTCCCTGAACCGGAGACGATATTTGACAGGAATATCGAACTGCACGCCGCAGGCTTGAGGTCATTGGCTGAGACGGATAGCGACAGGTGATCTGCATTCGAATCTGGAACCGTATTGGCCGCGGAGATTGCCGTCATGGCGCTAATCAAAATTAGCGCAACCAATCCAAAGGTCAGGAATTGAAGCGGGATTGGTATCTTCATAAGGTTATTTTTCTTAGTATCTCTTTATGGGCCGGCTCGGGTTTTGGAGGGTCGTTTTTGGCTGTGCTGAGGACATAGCCCAGAATTTCATCGCGATCCGGTTCGGTATTGGCAACGTAATCTTCATCTTTGCTGAGCATATAGCCGAATATTTCCTGCCGCGTTGCCGCGGCATCGTTAACGCCGGATTCGTCCGGGCTGATCAAATACTTCAGTGTTTTCTTTTGAGCCGGTTCAACTTCCGCGCTTCCGCTTTTTCCAGTGCTGATCACATACCGATACGTTGCTCCATTGCTCTGGACAAGGTAGTAATGAAGGAAATTGAGGGTCATGTGCAGGATCATTGTGTTCTGCCGCTCGGCGAGTTTTGCCAGGTCATCAATCGAGGTGACGTCGATCACCGGCGAGGCGGGGTCGAGACTCCGTTCGTAAACATCCACCAGTAATGCGCCATATCTTAAGCGGATGAGGGCTTCCTCACTCTGGCGGGCCGTATTAAAGATGTACCACCCAACAGCCAACAGGCTAAACAGGAAAAATCCAAACCCGAGCATGGCGACCACGCGCGTGGTTTGAACAGTCGGCTCCAAACCCAATATGGAGAATGTATTAGCCTGTGTCTCGGCACTGCCTGCCATACCCGGTTTGGAGAAGCGCAGAGGATCTTCCTGGGCACTATTGGGCGCGAGATAGAAATGTACTTCGTCGAATTTGAAAACCAGGGTGGGGTCAAATGAATCTTTTATTTCTTTTCCTGCCGCGTTGGCCGTGACCGCCACGTGGGAGACGACTTCCAGCGTATAGGTGCTTGGATGCAAACCGGTTTCCTGCTCCACCAAAGCCACCAAAGATTCCACCTGGCACAGGTCAAGGGGAGCCACGGTGAAATAAGAAGCGCCATTAAATGAGGTTTCCGGGTTCAGCGGGATTGTCCGTTGCCAACCGCTCTGTTCATCTAACACACGGGCATAGAGTTGGTGACTGCCCGACAATCCCTGCAATTGGATGCCCGACATGTTATAGGCAAAACCGACATTCAGGAAACAGGTCAATTTGGGGAAGACCGGCTCCCCGGAGCGTACCATATCTGTGTCATAGACACCCGGAGTCCCTGTTGCCGAGTAGAAAAAATAGCCTTCCTGTTGGTATTGGATATTCTCCGTGGCGCGTGTGAGTGGTCGTGTGAAGGCGAAAATGCTCAGGCTTAAAAACGCCAGGGCCAGAAACCCCAGCAGGTAGAGCACGCCTTCGAGCAGTCCTCCAAAGTTTCCAGAGGGCTTGTTTTTTCTTTTTCCGCGGTGGGTTGGTTGTATGATCATACCGGCCATAAGAATACCTCCAAATAAACCGATGGTAAGAGCCATATTGATGGGCGAACGTACCCATTCAATCGTTTTGCCCATCTTTGGGATGTGGATCCATAGTTTTCCAATGATTTCCGCCTGGCTGGGTTGATAAGAGTCCAACCAGGTGTTATGGTCCCCTTTGAGAATAAAACGATCCAAATTAATGCCGACAATGCGATGAAAGACAAAGCGGCCCATTTCCGCGTTGCGATAGGTGACTGCATCCCCAATCTGATAAGTTTGATTCTTGCGTACGATCACCAGGTCGCCAAGATGAAACTTGGTTTCCATGCTGTTCCCGTCGACGATCACGTAGGTCACCTGGCCGCCCAATTGAGTCGGTGCGAGTGCCATCCAGACGAGTAACGTCAGGAAAAGCGAAAATGACGTAGCGATAATCGAACGCCGGTGAGTTTTCATACTTTAGGGTAAAGGATCTTCATCATTATTAAAAAGTGGGGCCTGCTCTTGCTCTCTCCCACCAATCTTCGATGCTGGATATTGTTTTGAGCAGGCCCGATTATGTACTTAAGAGGCTGGACAAACGGGGATGTGATATCACACCTGACCGTTCGGCCAGGGATGATGGATTAGTTGCTGGTGGCGACGATATCGAGCGCGGTCACATCAACGACGTTGATCGGGGTTGCATAAGTGCAGGTGACGGCGCCAGCGGCTACGGTGCAATCTTTCCACGCGACTGCCGCGCCGGTTTTGATCTTCACTGTGACAGCCGCGGCGGTGTTGGCGCCGCTGGGGGCGATGTCGAAGGTGATGGTGTCAATCTTGGTCGGGTCGGTGTTCAAATTGTAGGCAATGTTGGACACCGTATAACCACTGACGACGGTGGCCGCATAACCGGCGTTACTGTCTGGAATGGTGTTTGCGGCGGCGAAGGCATAGGCGGATGCGCCTATCACGATCACCATCAGAACAACGAACAGAACTTTGAGTGTTTGGAACATGGCTTTTCTCCTTTTTTGCCTGCCCGGTCCTTACCCGGCAGGCGATAGTGAAACGGACTTTCTGAGATCTGAACAAGCCATCCGAATAAAAAACCTGGCTTGTGATAAGCCAGGCCAGACAAACACAAAGGGAACCTTTGTAATCTTTGGCGGCCTGGCGGTCATGGCCGTTTTTACGGCGGTAGACCCATGGCTTTGCGTCGCCGGCTTTCGCCGGGTTTGCCTTTATCGGATGTTGTCTTGATGTTTCCAATATAGCACTTAAATAATATTTATGCCCTTACAGAACATTATCAATCGTTTGTAAAAAATTGCAGAATCGTTGCGGCAATAATATTCAGCAATGCCTCGCGTAAGTGATTTTCATCATCTTTATTGGAAAAGGCATGGAATGTATAATCGCATGCAAACATTATGCTCTTCGTCAATCCGTTTCTCTCATCAGCTTATCGGAGCCGCGCGGTTCCGATTTTTCATTAAGGAGAATTCTTATGGCAAAAGTAGACAATCTCGTGCAGGGTTTCCTCGCGCAAAAGAAAATCGCCGTTGTCGGTGTTTCTGACAAACGCGAGACGGGCTGTAACCTGGCTTATACCAAGTTCAAGGAAAACGGTTATCAGGTTTACGCGGTCAATCCGCGTATCTCCATCTTTGATGGTGCGTCGTGCTACCCGGACCTGAAGTCCATCCCTGAAAAAGTGGATGCGGTCTTCATCCTCACCAGCCCCAAAGTGACCGGGCAGATCGTCCAGCAATGCGTGGACCTGGGCATCAAGCACGTCTGGATGCACTGCATGATGGGCACAAAACCCGGTTTGGCGGCGGGCATGACCAGTGTCTCGCAAGATGCGGTGGAGATGTGCAAGGCCAACGGGATCGCGGTCATTCCGGGGACGTGTCCGAATCAGTTTTTGAAACCGGATTTCGGTCACGCGATGATGCGGGGTTTGTGGCGCATGTTTGGCTTTCTTAGTGTAAACTAGCCCCATGCCAAAAATCAAAGCCATCAATCACGTTGCCGTCGTCGTGGACGATATGGAAAAATCACTCGCGTTCTGGCGCGATGCGCTGGGGATTGATTTGCACGAACTGCGCGATGTGCCTGCGGAAAAATCACAGGTTGCGTTTTTGCCGCTGGCAGGCTCGGAAGTCGAACTGGTCATGCCCACGACGGATGACTCAGGCATTGCCAAATATCTTACCAAACGCGGGCCGGGGATGCACCATCTTTGCCTCGAAGTGGATGACATCGAAGGCATGATGGCGCAACTCAAAAACAAGAACATCCGCCTCGTAAATGAGGAGCCGCGCACTGCGGCGGATGGAAAGAAGTATGCCTTCGTCCATCCCGAATCAACCGGGGGAGTGCTGGTGGAGTTATACCAACTCTAACCATAAACCCCAAAGGTCTTTGAGACCTTTGGGGTTTATGGTTTAATAAGCCTCATGCTTGAAAACATCGAAAACATTCTGCGCGAACAGTGCGGCCTTGTCAAAGACGGGCCGATCATTGTCGGTGTGTCCGGCGGACCGGACAGCCTGTGCCTGATGGATATTTTAAGGAACGCGGGGTATTCCGTCATCGTCGCTCATTTCAATCACCAGTTGCGCCCCGAATCGGATACCGATGCCAACATGGTGGAGCAGACCGCGGCGCGGTTGATGATCCCTTCGATGGTGGATGGCGCGGACGTACGCGCTTACGCGGAGAAGGAAAGCCTGTCCATCGAAGAGGCGGCGCGCAATTTGCGGTATCGCTTCCTCTTTGGCCTTGCCCGCCAGCACAACGCGCAGGCTGTGGCGGTCGGTCACACTGCCGATGACCAGGTGGAAACGGTACTCATGCACTTTCTGCGCGGCAGTGGACTTTCCGGTTTAAAAGGCATGTCCTTTCGTTCGATGCTGAAAGTGTTCGATCCCGATATTCCGCTGGTGCGTCCGTTGCTGGAAACGTGGCGCGAGGAAACGGTTGTGTATTGCGCGGCCAGCGGTCTGCGCCCCCATTACGACCCAAGCAACGATTCGCTCAATTTCCTGCGTAACCGAATGCGCCATCTGCTCATCCCAAACCTGGAAACGTACAACCCGAAATTCCGCGAAGCCATCCTGCGCATGACGCAATCGCTCAAAGCCGACCATTCGTTTATTGCGGAAGCGCTGGACTTTGCCTGGCGGGACTGCGTGACCCGGGCCGAGCACGATACCGTTACCTTTGACATTGACCGCCTCTCCCAGCGCCCGCTCGGACTCCAACGAAACCTGATTCGACATGCCATACAGTTCCTTCGCCCCGGGCAGGAGACGAACTACGCGGCTATCGAGCGCGCCTCCGCTTTTATCAATGATCCCGATGGCGCTTCACGCATCGACCTGAAGGGCGGCCTGCGATTGTTCCGTGAGGGAGGGAATATTTACGTTTACACACCGGATGCCGACCTGCCTTTCAATCTCTGGCCCCAAATGCCTGATGACGGTGGGCCAATTTTGCTTTCGATTCCCGGTAACATCGAGCTTTCGGGCGGGTGGAAATTTTCTTGTGAGCGTTGGCGCCTGCCTGCCCTGGCCCGCGAACAAGCCGACCGAAACGAGGACCAGTTCCAGGTCTGGTTGGATGCGGAGAAATTGCCCGCCTCTTTGGAATTGCGCACCCGCCATCCCGGTGATCGCTTCGAGCCGCTGGGCATGGAAGGTCATTCGCAAAAACTGTCGGATTTTTTTGTCAATGAGAAAGTCCCCCAGCGTGCGCGTGATCGCTGGCCGCTGTTGTGTTCGGGGGATGTGGTGGTGTGGGTTCCGGGCTATCGGCCCGCGCACCCGTTCCGTATAACGTCTTCGTCGCGTAATGTGACGTACTTTGCCGTTACGCGTCCGCTGGATAAACGCACGGAATAAAGTTTATACAAAAACTTCGGAAGCCCAACAAGACTTCCGAAGTTTTCTATTTTATTTCGCCGTTCAACTGCCGCAGTTTAATATTGATCTCCCGCCATTGGATTTTTGAAACGCCGAGATTCTGGCGGATCGTATCCACTTCGACGCCCGATTGATAATCGCGCAGGGCGAAGGTCCAGCGGCACATGTCAAAGGACAGGTGCTTGGTGAGACCGGCTTCGTCACCGGTATCCTCGAGCAGGTATTCCAGGCGCCGCGGTGACCAGGGGAATAGCTGGTCCACCGGCTGGTATTGTGCGATGTATTCTTTATAGGCGGGAATCCAATCCTCGGCGAGGAGCAGTTTGCGCTCTTTATAGCGGTTTGCAGGGCTGGCATATCGAATGAAAACCTGCGGGCCTTCTTTTGCGTCGAGGTCAATGTGATTGATGTGGATGCCGAGACATTCACTCTTCTTGATGCCGGTGGTGAACAAAAGATAAAGCAGGGTATAGGGGCGCGCATCCGGTTTGGGGTTTCGGCGGTGACGGTCCGCGGCGAGCAGGGCGGCGTTGTATTCTTCCTCAGTGAGGACTTGCGGGAGGGGGCTGATGGCGGAACGTTGGAGGACTTTTTCGGCGGGGTCGATCAATAGCACGCCATGCTGGTGCAGCCATCGAAAGAATGACTTGGTGGATGTGATGCGCCGCGCCAGTGTTTTGGGACTGCAGGGAATCGCACGTTCCTTTTCCATCCATTCAAAGAAGCGATTGAGATCTTCCGTTGTGATGGCACCAATGATGCGGTCGGGCGGCAGGAAGCGGGTGAGGAGACGAACATCGGAGAGGAAGGCCTTCACGGTATTGGGTGACCGGCCCTGATCATACAAGTACATCTCCCAGGCGTTGATGGCCGGGATGAGATTGGTTTGCGGGGTAAGATGTGCAGAATCAGATGCTTGGCTCATGGAGCCTCCTTGCGTTACAGCTTCTTGTGGAAGTTGCAGTACATGTGCGATAGCGCATAACCTTTTCGTATAGTTTAGCGAAAAATTGGGAGGTTGTCAACATTCGTTCTGCCGCAGTTGTACTGCGGCGGAGCGATGCCAGCAGTGCAACTGCTGACCAACCTATTTTGCTAATGCGACAAATCCTGCGGTTGGAAGCACGGTTCGTAATCGTAGCCGAGGATCACCCGGTATTGAACCGGGCTGTTTGCATCGGGAAGGGAAATGATATTTGCCGAGTACAGGTTGAGGGTCGAAAGGATCGCTTGTTGTCGTGTCGGATCCTGCGCGGGTGTGAAGTCCACTAAAACGGAGGTACTGTAATCGCGGCGGTCCGCGGGAGATATGATTGTCTCGTAGCCCGCATAGTTCAAGCGCGAGGCGGCGAGAGCGTCCCAGGTGTCGAAGGGTACGCCGTTTTGGATTTCAATCTTGATCGCTTCGCGCTCGACGGCGCGCGGGGAAAGCGTTGTGGCTTCCACCAGCATCTGTTTGAGTGTTTCTTCGTTCGGCAATTGGACCGATGCTCCGCCGGGCGTGATCCAACTGCTGACGTAGGGCGGGCGGATGTAGTAACCGCGGATATCGGCATTGGTGAGCTTCGGCGCGTAGGGGGCCATGCGGAGCATGTCGGCGAGGCCGAGATCTGTGATGATGGTGCTGGAGAAGTCGTTGTAGAGTTGCGGGATTTTACTGAAGGTGTCGGATTTGAGCGCCTTGGCGAAGATGGCGCGCAGGACTTCCTGCTGGCGGCGGCCGCGGTCGAAATCGCTGGACTTGGAGCGGGAGCGCGCATACCATAGGGCGAGATCACCATCCATGTAAATCTGGCCAGGGCCGATGGTGTATAGCCACCAGTTGTTTTCGTTATACGGGTCGTACGATGGGTCGATCAACCGCCAGTCGGTGTAGGCGCAGGCGACGGGGAGGTCTATACCGCCGAGCGTATCCACTATACGGCGGAAACCGTCGAAATCAACCATGGCGGTATGGTCAATGCGGATGCCGAGGTTGTAGACGATGGTATCTTTGAGCAGGCCGGGGCCGCCGCCCGTGTAGCCGTAAATCTCGCCGGTTTGATAGGCGGTGTTGACGCGCTGCATCCCGACTGTTGGGATGTACACCCACAGGTCGCGTGGGATGGAGATCATCGAGACTTGTCCCTCTTTGGGCCATAAAATCGCGATGACGAGTGTGTCTGTGCGGTAGGATGAACCGGGGCGTTTATCGGAGCCGATTAATAGGAAGTTGACCGTTTCATTATCGGTCAGCGGCGGGAGCGCGGTGGGTTCGACGCCGGGATATTCAAGCACGGGCGGCGCGGCGGCAGTGGGGAAGAGCGTGTTCAGATCAACGGTTGCTGTCGGTTCGATGGGCGGCGTGGAAGTTGGGGAAGGCGTCTCTGTTGGGAAGGGGATATCCGGCGAGAAAGCTGTGGGGGTGTTCAGCGATGGCTGAAAAGGTGTAGGGGTGGGGGAGGCATTTGGCGCAACCGTGACGAGGATGAATGGCTGAGGCGCGGGAGCGGAGACAGGCGCAGCGCCGCACGCGGTAAGAAAGCCGAAGAACAATGCGAGACCGAAATATTTGAGATTGGATAACAAACCGGGATTTTTAACGCGAAAGCGCAGAGGAGCGAATTTCCGCGAATTTAAAAACCAATGAGTGAAAATAAGCGAAAACTCGCGGACAATAAATTTGCCGCCGAAAACTTTCGCAGGAGGTTTATTGTTTTGAATGAGGAATTTGGTAAAAAGGGAACAACTGGATAAAGGCTTCATTCTCTAATAATTGTTGGGAGAGCTTGCGAATATCCCGCTCATCTTCCTGTGAGTGGCTGCCTGCTTTATTCTGGTGTTGGGGATGGGAATTCCGTTGGGCTGGCCGTGAGCGATGGAACCGGCGTGGGAACAGGACTCGGCGTCGAGGTATCCGGCGGGGTGGTGTTTGTCGGTTCGGGTGTGAGGGTGAACGGCAGGGCTGTCTCGGTCAACGGATCGGTGGGTTGAGGAGTGAATGTGTTCACGTTTGGGGGCAGAGTCGCCGTTGGTGTGCGCGTGGATACGTTTGGAACCCACAATAATTCACCCGCGTAGAGCACATCGCTTGTGCGGCAGTTGACCTGTTTGAGGAGCGAAGCGGTTGTGTAATGATTGATGGCGATCCGGTAGAACGTGTCGCCGGGCTGGACACGATATGATTTCACCCAGCCCGCCGCACCCGGTACGCACGCGGCTACCGTGCTGGTCGGCGTGAACGGCACATAAATGATGGAGCCTTGCAAAACGTTGTTCGTCAGCAAACAATTGGCCTGGCGCAGTTCATCCGCAGACATGCGATAGCGCGCGGCAATGCTTTCCAGCGTATCGCCGGGTTGGATGGTGATGGCAGACCAGCCGCTTGGAATTTGACAGGATGGCGGCGGTGAAGGCGTGTTCGATGGTGTGGCTGTGTTGGTTGCAGTGGGTGAGACGAGCGGGGGCGGGAGAGTCGCTGTAGCGGTGAGAGGCAAAGGAGACGGGAGCAGGCTGGCGGTCGACGCGGGAGGCGCAGGTTGGGAAAATTCAACCAGCGATAGGGAGAGTCCCCCGAGCACGAGTCCTATCGAGAGCAGGCCCAGTACCAGTGCGTTTCCAAACTGGCGCAGGGAGTTCATTTATTTCTTCCCTTTGGATTTCGCCGGTTTCGGTTCAGCGCCGTCGTTGGATTTCGAAGGGGCACCCCCGCCTGCTTTCTGCGGGGCAATTGGCAGGAGCACGCTGAAGGTCGAGCCGACGCCGGGATCGCTTTCCACCCAGATGCGTCCCTTTTGCGCCTCGGTGAGTGTCTTGGCGATGGACAGGCCAACTCCGGTATCGCCAACGCCCTGAATGAGGACGTTATCCGCGCGATAAAGACGGGTGAAGACGCGCGGCATGTCGACGGAGGGGATGCCTCCGCCGGAATCTGTCACTTGAATAAGAACAAATTCCTGCCCCTCTTCGCTTCTCGTTTGGACATTGAGCTTGATCGTGCCTTCGACGGGTGTCGCGGCCCCCGCGTTTTGCAGGAGGTGGATGAGGATCTGCTGGAGCGCTTCGCGGTCCGCGTGGATCGCGGCCACTTTCTTCGGCAGGTCGAGGTGCATGGAAATATTTTTCTCGCGCACCTGACTGCTCGTGTACGACATGGCGTTGTCGATGATCAGGTTTAGGTCCACCGGTTCGGGGTTGAGACCTGCAAGCCCGGTTTCAAGCGTGCTGACCTGGATCATGTCGTCAATCAAACTGCCGATGCGCTCCGTGGACGATTTGATGCGTTCCACGAATTTGCGCTGGAGCGCGCCGAGAATGCCCACCGATTCACCCAGGAGCAGGTCGGTGTAGCCTACGATGGAAGACATCGGCTGGCGCAGTTCCTGTGAGATGGAGGCGATGACCTCGGCCTGCTCCGTGGAGCGCGTGGCGGCGTGTCCTTTTTCCAATTCCAGGATTTTTATGTTGGCATCGGCCAGTTGGTTTTGCAGGCGCGCCGTTTCCTGAAGCGTAATTTTCAGTTCTTTTTCAATTTGCAATTCGTCCGCGCTTTGTTTCTCGCCTTTTCCCACGCTTCGCAATCCGGCGTTTTCAATCTGCAATTGTTCGATGATGTGCTGTGATTCTTCCTGCGCGGCCATCAACGCGGCTAGATCCTCGGCTTTCACGCCGCCTTTCTGCGCCTCCGCTTTCAGGGTCTCTATTTGTTGCAGGAGTTCCTGGTTGCGTCGTTCCAGTTCAGTGATCTGCGTGTGCGCCTGTTCGGTCTGTTGCTCCAGCTTGGCCATCTTCTGACTGCGCTGGATGATCGGCACGAGCGACGCGGCAATGTTGGCGAGGAAGGCCTGGTCTTCGGCGGTCCACGTGCGGTCTGAATATGGCGAGAGTAACAGCAGGCCGCCGAGGGCATCCTTGTCCGGTGTAATGATCGGTACGCTCAGCAGGTGGCCGGGATTGGTCAAACCGAGCAGGTCGCCGAGTCCTTTGATGTCGGCAGAAGTACTGCTGGCGGGCATTCGCAGCGGACGTCCGCGCTGCATGGCATTGGAAAGCATCGGGACCAGGCTCTTGTTGAGCGAGCCGCCTTCGAGATTATCTTCGCGGATCAGGTCGTAACCGCCCGCGATCATCAACTGGTTTTTGTTATCGGTGAGGTAGATCAGGAAACACAGGTCGGCGAGCATCGTCTGCGCGATGGCGCGGGTCACGGCCTGGCTGATCCTGCCTGCATTCGATTCTGCCGCCAGTGACAACAGGGCATGGAAGGTTTTCGGGTCCGTGCTGTAGCGGCGTCTTTCCGGCATGGACGAATCTGTCTTGATCGTGGTTGGCTTGATTGGCAGGCTGCTATTGACGGGTGCGGGATAACGCTGGGGCAGGGTGAGCAGGATGGGGTAGGCCGTCATATAGGCCAGGCGAACGATGCCGGAGTAATTGCTTTCCTCCGGAAATAATAATTGCAGGGTGTGGCCGAGGAAACCCAAAAATAGCACCACCACACCGTTCCACATGCCGTTCGGTTTGCGGATGAACAGGGTCAGCAGGCCGAACGTGATCATCAGCAGGGATGAGATTTGCCAGAGCCAATCGTCGAATGTCTGGTTGTAGGTGGTGTAGGAGGACTGCGGCGGCCACGTCAGCAGGCTGAGTCCCAGCGCGGTTCCCACCAGTAAAGTCAACAATACCGCCGCGGCATCGGCCCCGCGATTAGGTTCGGGAAATGCCCACAACCATGTGATCCAGATAATTCCAAAGAGGACAAAAGCCCGCTCCATCGGCGGAAGCGTGGCATTTGGATCAATGATTTTCTGCCATCCCAATCCGCTGAATGCAAACAGGACGATCTGTACCGATAACAATAGACCGAGTCCAAGCATGGCGCGCCGTGCTTGTGGGAACTCACTCGACCTCCAATGATTAAATGCCGATTGAAGCGCCATGCCTATGGAAAAAGGCAGCACAATATAATAGACGAGATTTGCCGTGGGAGTGGTGAGAAACGACAATATTTGGGTGATGAAGTCGCTCATTCATTTACGATTATACTGCCAGTTCAAAAAAATATGGCGCACTGAACGTATAATTATCATTACGATGCAAAAATCAAAATGGCCCATCCCTGCGATCCTCGCGGCTGTGCTGGCCGCAATTATTTTGCCCGTTCTTGCCACGGGCTATGCAGAGATTCGAAAAGCCGAAACCGCCTTGACCGCAGAAGATTATGGAACTGCCGCGGCATCCTACGTACGCGCCGCGGAACTGCTCCCCTGGCGCGATGATCTGTGGGAAAAGGCGGGAATTGCCGCAAGCAGGCAGGATAGTTTCCTGAATGCCATCGCTTACTTTGAGCGCGCGCCCGAACTCTCGCAGGAAGGCTGGCTGGCGCTGGGGTATTGTTACTACGTCACCGGTGAAATGGATTCCGCCCAACATGCCTTTGAAGAAGGATTGAGCCTTTATCCAGCCGCGGGTTTCCACGAAGGGCTTGCCCTCGTCCATCGCTACCGGCAGGACTGGCCTGCCGAACGCGCCGCGTTGCAGGATCAGGTCCAAGTTGACGTAAGCAATGCCTACGCCCATTACCGACTCGGCCTCCTGTTGGCTGTTCTCGATCCCGAGCAGGCTCTCACCGAATTAATGCTCGCCTCTTCCCTGGACCCGCTATTTGATCCCGCTGTGCAGACACTTCGCTCCGCCTTGAATTTATCTGCCACGCAACCCGATCCCTCCCGGCAAATGGTGACGATTGGCCGCGCGCTTGGCCTTGTGCAAGATTGGACTCTGTCCCGTGCGGCGTTTGAAAAAGCCATCGAAATTGACGCTGAAAATGCCGAGGCGTGGGCCTGGCTTGGCGAAGCGAAACAGCAGCTCGGTCAGGATGGACGCGTTGAGTTGGATCGAGCGCTCATGCTGAATAGGCAGTCCGTGATTGTGCGTGCCTTGCGAGGCTTGTATTGGAATCGTCAGGGAAAATATTCGCGGGCGCTGGCCGAATATCTTTTGGCCGCGGGCATCGAACCGGAGAATCCTGCATGGCAGGCGTCCATTGCCGAGTCATATACCCGGCTTGGGGATTTGGAGTCCGCGCTCGCCGCGTACCAACATGCCGCCGAGCTTGCTCCCGATGAGCCAACCTATTGGCGTTTGCTGGCGGTCTTTTGCGCGGAAAACGGAACGTGGGTGGAGGAGATCGGCTTGCCCGCCGCACAAAAGGCCGTTGAATTCGCGCCCGACGACGTGTCAACGCTGGACGCGTTAGGCTGGTCGTATTTATCTTCAGGGCGATATTACACCGCCGAACAGACCCTGCTTGATGTGATCGCCCGCGACTCGAATTATTTTCCTGCTCACCTGCACCTTGCCATGACGTATCTCGCGCAAGGCAAACACACAGATGCCTTCAATGAACTTGTCTTCGTGCGCGATGCCGATGTGGGCAGGACAAACGGTCAGTTGGCAATACAAATGTTGAAGCAGTATTTTCCGTAACTCATGCCACTGCGAGCGTTTGTTGCGAAGCAGTCTCCACTTAATGGTTAGTTCCCATCGGGTGGTCTTATCCGCTTTATCGGAGATTGCTTCCCGAAGGTCGCGTTGACATTTAAATGGATTGTTTCTGATAAAATCCCACTCATGCGCTATTTCTCTTTTTTGTGCACTTTGCTCGTTCTCACCGCATTAGCCTGTGCGGGCCTTCCATCCACACCTACCGCGCTGCAGGATGCGGGCGTTGCATCGGGAAATATCCTTTTTCAGGATGACTTCGCACGCCCCGTCACCGGCTGGGACAGGTCGCAAGCCGACGGCGGCATGATGGACTATGACGGCGGCGGCTATCGTTTTCTTGTCAACGAGCTAAACATGAATTTCTGGTCCACGCCGCACCAGAATTTTGCCGATGTCCGCATCGAAGTGGATTCCGGCAAACTGAACGGCCCGGACGAAAACCGCATCGGTTTGATCTGCCGCTTCACTGGCAACGATTACTATTTCTTCCTCATCTCCAGCGACGGTTTTTATGGCATCGGCATTTTCACGGGTGGCAAGGCTATCCTGCTCGGTCAAAGCGAAATGCAAGCCTCCGCGAATATCCGCACGGGAATGGCAATCAATCATCTGCGCGCCGATTGTGCGGGAGACAAACTCACGCTTTACATCAATGGCTTTGAAACCGCCTCCGTGCAGGACTCAACCCTCACCTCTGGCGATATCGGCTTGCTGGCCGGCACATTTGCCCAACCCGGCGTGGACGTGATCTTCGATAATTTTGTGGTGATGAAACCGTAATAGACCGTGGACGATGGACCGTTGACCGTGTTTTGTCGTCCATCGTCCACGGTCTACCGTCAGAATTATGAAAATCTATCTCGATACCGTCGGTTGCAGACTCAATCAAAGCGAAATCGAAAGCATGGCGCGGCAATTTCGAGCCGCGGGCCATGAGGTGGTTGCATCGCCCGAGCTCGCGGACATGGCCGTGGTCAACACCTGCGCGGTGACAACCGAGGCCGCATCCGACTCGCGCGGGAAGATCCGCCACATTGCGCGGGCGGGCGTGGGACAGATCATTCCCACCGGTTGCTGGACGACCTTGCAGCCGAAGGAAGCCGCGTCGCTTCCGAATGTTCTGCGTGTGGTTACGAATGAGCAAAAAGATTATCTCGTTGCCGACGCGCTCAATATCACGCACGAATCATTTGATGTCGAACCCATTGCCCGCGCACCTCTTCCCGGTCTTCACCGCCGCACGCGCGCGTTTATCAAAGTGCAGGACGGCTGCGACAATCACTGCACGTTTTGTGTCACCACAATTGCACGCGGTGAAGGGCGGAGCCGTCCGCTTGCGGATGTGATTCAGGACATTCAATTTGCACTGGCAGGCGGCTCGAAGGAGATCGTTCTCACCGGTGTCCATCTCGGTTCGTGGGGACAGGACATTTCGACCCTTCGACAAGCTCAGGGCGGCGCTTCGCTCAATGCGAATTTACATCTGCGCGATTTGGTCAGGGCCATTCTCCGCGAAACGAATGTGCAACGCCTGCGACTCTCCTCCCTCGAACCCTGGGATTTGGATGCGGACTTCTTCACTCTCTGGGACGCTTCGACTTCGCTCAGCGCGGGCAGGCGGCTCATGCCTCACCTTCACCTGCCCCTGCAAAGCGGCTGTGACGCGACCCTCAAGCGGATGGCGCGTAAAACCACGCCCGCCTCTTTCCGTGACCTGGTTAATGCGGCGCGTTATGTAATGCATGACGCGGCCATCACGACAGACATCATCGCGGGGTTCCCAGGCGAGACCGAGGATGAGTTTGCCGAGTCGCTTGCTTTTGTGAAGGAGATGAACTTTGCAGGCGGGCATGTCTTTTCGTATTCGCCGCGCCCTCTCACAGGGGCCGCGAAGATGAAGGGGCAGATCAGGCCCGAGGTCCGAAAGAAGCGGAATCGCATTTTGGCGGAGACGCTCGAAGAGTCCGCGAATGTTTATCGGCGGAAATTTGTCGGGAAGAGGATGTCCGTTTTATGGGAATCGGTGAGCGAGATGGGGGAGTGGGGTTGGCAAATGGAAGGCTGGACGGATAATTATTTGCGCGTCTCGGCGCTGGCTTCGTCGCCGAGGTGGAATGAGGTGGATGAGGTGGAGTTGACAGAGGTCAGTGGTGACAGATTGCTGGGGAAATTCGTAATTAGCAATTCGTAAGTTGTATTACGAATGTCACTTTCAGAAAATGGGGATGAAATTGTATAATACTCGTGCAATCTTTCACAGAAAATTCACAATGGAGCGAAACAAATGACGGCTCAATTAATTGACGGCAAGTTGATTGCTCAGCAAGTGCGCGATGAAGTGGCGGCTGCGGTTGCGAAACGCACCGCGGCTGGCAAAATGAAGCCAACCCTGGCGACGGTTCTCGTGGGCGACCGGCCCGATTCGGCGGCTTACGTTGCGTCGAAAGGCAAGGCGTGCCAGGAGTTGGGCATGGGTTCCATCAGCGAACACCTGCCCGCCGATGCGACACAGGAACAGGTCGAGACATTGGTCAGGAAGTTGAACGCCGACCGGACGGTCAGCGGCATTTTGGTGCAACTGCCGATGCCGGGCCATCTTAATGAAGAGCGCGTTCTGTCGCTCATCAACATCGAGAAGGACGTGGATGGTTTTTCGCCGCTCAACATCGGGCGTTTGGCTCAAAAGGGACGCGAGCCGTTGTTTGTGCCGTGCACTCCTTATGGCTGTATTTACCTGCTCGAAAAAGTGGGCGTGAAAATCGAAGGCGCGAACGCGGTGGTGTTGGGGCGCTCAAATATCGTGGGCATGCCTGCTGCTTTGTTGCTGATCGGCAAGAACGCCACTGTGACTGTCTGTCACTCGCGCACGAAGGATTTGCCCGGTGTTGTCCGCCAGGCCGACATCATTATCGCTGCCATCGGCAGGACGGAAATGGTGCGCGGCGACTGGGTCAAACCCGGCGCGGCGATCATTGACGTGGGTATCAACGCCGTTCCCGATGCCACGAAGAAGAGCGGACAGCGCCTGGTAGGCGATGTCAACTTCAACGAGGCGAAGGAAGTTGCTGGTTTCATTACCCCCGTCCCTGGTGGCGTAGGCCCGATGACGATTGCGATGTTGATGAAGAATACGTTGCGCGCGGCAGAGATACAGGATCCGTAGCGATAGTGTAAGCAGTGACCAGTAATTGGATGGAAGCCCTGCCAAAAGGCGGGGCTTTTCTATTAAAAGGCTTGACGTAATGACAATCTCGTACTATTATTGACTTATTAGTAGTGCAAATTTGATACTACCGTTGGAAAGGAGCAAGGATGACCGAACTTACCGCACAAACTAAAAAGTTTCAAAAAGAACTCAATTCGGGCACATCTTCGCTGGTTTTGTTGAGCGTGTTGAGCCGAAGCAGTGAGCCGATGTATGGCTACCAAATTGCCAAACTGCTCGAAGAAAGCGGGCCTGAAATCCCGATGATGAAGCAGGGGACTCTGTATCCCGTACTTCGGTCGCTGGAAGAAAATGGACTGCTATCGAGCGTCGTGGAGCCATCTGTCTCCGGTCCGCCGCGCAGGTATTACAAGATTACCGAAGATGGGCATGCGGCGTTGACTGAATGGCTGGAAATCTGGAAGCAGACGAAGAAATTCGTGGATGCAATTTTGAAAGGATAAGCACATGTTTAATACAGTTGAAGAATATCTCGACGCTTTGAAAGATGAAATGAAAGGAAGCGACTCGGCCCTGGTTCAGGATGCGCAGGCCGATGCGCGCGAGCATTTGTCCACGGCAATGTCGGTGGCGCGTGAGGCGAATCCTGATCTCGACGAAACGGTCACGCTCCAAAAACTGATCGAAGAGTACGGCACTCCCGAAGAAACTGCTTCGGCTTACAAAGAGGTGGAACGCCGCACATCCCCCGTTATAAAACAGCCTGTGAAGCCGCGCTCCTTCCTCGGTCAGGTCTTTGGCGTGTATGCAGACCCGCGTACCTGGGGTTCGTTGTTGTTCATGTTCATCACGCTCATAACCGGGATCATCTATTTCACCTGGGCAGTGACCGGGCTTTCGCTTTCCATCTCTCTTTCAATTTTCATCTTTGGCCTGCCGCTTGCCATCCTGTTCCTGCTCTCTGTGCAGGGACTGGCCCTGCTCGAAGGCCGCCTCGTGGAGGCATTGCTCGGCGTGCGTATGCCGCGCCGCCCGTTGTTTACCCAGAGAGGATTGAAGTTGCTCGATCGTTTGAAAGCGTTGGTGACCGACAAACATACGTGGCTTTCCCTTCTGTATTTGATATTGCAGATGCCGCTGGGTGTGCTTTACTTTAGCCTGATGACCACGCTCTTTTTCTTTTCGATCGGAGTGATGATTATTCCGGTTGCCCAATGGGTTTTTGATTTTCCAACGTATCAGATCGACAGCGTCGGTTATTACCTCCCTGTCTGGACGCTTCTTTTGATTCAATTGGGCGGCTTCCTTACACTGACTTTAACGATGCACCTGGCGCGTGCCGTCGGCTGGTTGCACGGACGATATGCGAAGGCTCTTTTAGTGAAAGAATAGTTTGTTCGACGGATTCAGGATAAAGTCCCGCTTCGCGCGGGACCTTTTTGTTTGCCTCCATTTAATTGGAATTTTTCTCCCTCATACCGAAACCGCCCAACGCCCACGTTGAGTTCAGCGGTTTTCCTCCTGCTCCTTCAACCGATTGTACATTCTCAAAACATCTTTCAGTTTCTCATGCGGCAATGATTTGATTTTCAACTTTCTGTGTCCGGTCATATCCTCAGCCGCGACCATGGAGTTGATGATGGCCTCCTCGGTTGCAAGCACGGACGCGGAGAATAATGGGTCAATGTGTTCGTTGGATAAAGCCTTGAGGGTGGACAGGCCGTCTTTGTCGCCGCGCGCCGCGCCCGGGTTGGCAGTTGAAAATGCAAGGAAAATATCGCCGGAACCGTTGCCTCCCATGCTCCCGGTGCGCGCCATGCCAAGCGACGCCCGCTTTGCCAGCCGTTTGAGCTGGTGCGGAAGAAGAGGGGCATCGGTCGCGATGATGGCAATCAATGAGCCGTCATCCTGCTGGAGCATGTTTTCTCCGCTTGTGAACGGCGCATCCTCTTTTAAATGTTGACCCACAGGAACGCCCGCGATGGTTAGCTGATATCTTCGCCCAAAGTTACATTGGGCCAGCACACCCACCGTCCAGCCGCCGAGTTTGACGGGAAGTTTACGAGACGATGTTCCCATGCCGCCTTTATACTCATAGCAGATCATCCCTGTCCCGCCGCCGATATTGCCCTCCTCGATTTTGCCGGATGTGGCCGAATCCAGCGCGCTCCACACGTGCTGTTCTTTTACGTGGAAACCGTTCATTTCGTTCAGCCAGCCATCGGCGGTCTCTGCAACGACGGGGAGAGTCCATTTTTGAAATATGGCTTTGTTCTTGATTTCCCATGCAATGATCGTGTCGCGGACAACGCCGACCGAATGCGTGTTGGTGAGACCGATCGGGCCTTCGAGCAGGCCGCCTTCATCCACCCAGGCCGCGCCGGTCATCTCGCCGTTGCCATTGAAGGCGAAGGTTCCCGCGAAAACAGGATCGTGATCCTTGCTCCCGCGCGGATGGATGACGGCAACACCCGTCCGGGCTGAGTGGCCCTCGATAACGGTGGCATATCCAACGGTCACGCCGGAAACGTCTGTGATGGCGTTGCAGGGGCCGGGCGTGCCCTCAAATGGAATTCCAAGATCGCGTGCGCGTGGTTTGGGCATATTCATATCCTTGTGAATGATGGACTCCGGAGTATCATCTTTTTTCCGCTTCTCTTTCCAATTCATCGTGGTTGATGATCGTCCCGTCGCTATTGAAAAAGAGACGATCTTTGGAATCTTTTGCCGCGGCTTTGAGCAGGGAGAGGTTGTATGGGTAAGCGTGAGCTTCGGCGGGCGCGTTCATCAAATCCAGCAATGTGGGGAGGATGTTGCTGTGACTTGCGCGATAGGTTGTGTCTACGGGATTGGGTAATTTGCCGAAGATGATCAGCGGCACGCGCGTCTCGTGGCGCGTGCCGGTGCAATGATTGACCCTCGATCCATCTTCGTAGAGTGTTTCGCCGTGATCGGACGTGTATAAGTAGGTGGTATTCGCTGTATAACTGCCGAGTTCAGCTGCGTTCGGGAAGAGCCGCGTGAAAAAGCCGTTCACGTTGTAAAGGATGGCATTATCGAATGCGTTTGCGGTTTGGTCGGCATGAATTTCATAGTCCGCGGGGCTTGCGGGTGTGGGAATCCAGACCGCGGCTGAGGGCGGGTAATTGTTCTCGTAAAGGTAGTGCACGCCGCGCTTGTTGACGACGATGAAGTTCCCGGTGGAGCCATCGACAATCTCGCGAAGGCGGTCTGCCGCCAGAAAATCGAGCATGATCTTGTCTTCACCGAACTCCGTGGATTTAATCCAGACATCTATATATTTGAGATCGTCCTTGCCGATCCCATTCCACAGATAGGGAGTTTGAACATCAATGTAAATCGTGCGATAGCCCATTGCTTTCGCGTACTGAAATAAAGTGGGATGTTTGTAAATGATCTCGAGGCTTCCGAATTTGATCGGTGCGCCGATGATCATCAGGCCGTTGGATACGTTACTGCACGTGGCTCCGGGCACGGCAATTCCCCAGTTATGGAACAATCCATTTTGTTTTGCGAGTTCTTCGAGCCAGGGCGATGTGGCGCGCGGGTAACCGTTTATGCTCAGATGGTCGCCGCGCACGCTTTCATCAACAATCAGCACAAGGTTATTGGTCGGCGTCAATTCAGCCCGGAACACCAATTGCTCGCGGTCCGATTTTGAAAGGCGGAGTCGCCCAAATTCGATCAGTGCCTCGAGCGCCTGAATGGGTACGGGGCCCCAGTTCAAGCCATACGATGATTTGTGCTGGAGGATATTCAGCAGGATCATGGACAGAACCAAAACGCCCAGCGAACCCAAACCTGCGGCCCAACTGGAGAGCGGATGCACCACCCAAAGCGTGAGCAGAAAGACCAGGATCGAAAGAAAGACACGCGGCTCAAAGTAAAGGGCGCCGGAGTCCCTCCACATGACCGGCGGCGAAATGATCCCAATCTCGATATCACCGGCAACCGCAAAACGCCCCATCGCTCTTTGATATCCGTATTGCACCATGGATACCAAAATAAAAAAGCCTGCATACATCAGCTTCAGCCATAACGGGCTGACCAGCGCGCCGTAAAAAAATAAAACGGTCAGGATGAATGATGTGAATGACGTGGTGAATTCCAAAAATCCTTTCGCGCGCCTGAGAGAATTAATCTGCGGCTGTGAAAAGATGATCTCTTCCACGATGTAAATAAAGAGCGTGAATTCAACTGCCGTGAGCAAAGCAAGGGATTGCGGACCGTTAAGCCACATGTTCAATTCCCGGCCATCTCGACCAGCCGCGTTGCAAGCTCTTTGATGACCTGGTCCGGCACGCCGTCCACCGCCGCGGATTGCAGGCGCAGGTCAATCTGGTCGTTGACGTAATCCACCGATATGAATTTTCCGTTTGATGGGACTGCGATCTCGGTTGAAAACCATTCCAGCCCGCAAATGGACGCGATCCGCTTCGTAACGTCCCTTAGCCTGCTGAGGCCGTACTGATCTTCTTCTCCCTTTGAGAGCATCGTGTACACGTGCGTGGATGGATGCCACCAGCACGGCCACACGTCCCCGCCCGCGTAAAAGACGCGGAACCAGGCAGGCCGCCCATCCAAATCCACCGGCTCGACGTGCGCTTGCACGAGATATTTTTGCTCCGGGAATTCAAGCCGCGCTTTGGCGATCCCTTCGATTGACGATAATTCCACCACGCCCTCGCCGCCTCCGCCCATGACTGGTTTCATGTAAAAGCGTAAGCCAAGCGGACTCAGGTCAATTTCGCGCAGGATGGGTTGTTCGAGAAAAGGGGAGAGGATGATGGTGTACGGAGTGTCCACGCCGCCGGTGATCAGCTCGAGGTGCATGGTTGCTTTGTCGGAAACGCGATCAGACACTTCGTCCGGGTTGAGGCGGCGCACACCCTTTTCACGCGCCCAGCGATTGATCGGTAAAAAGCGCGGGTCGCCTTGTGCGCGGTCGAGCAAAGTTCTGAATGTAGTTTCGTATTTGTATAGGGCGGTAATCGATTCCAGCACGTTTTCCGGCGTAATCAGCCAAAGCGATACGGCTTGCGCCTCACAGGCATCTTGGATCAGTTGCACGAAATCGGCGTCGTATTCGTAATACCAGGGCAGGCACAGGTCGTATTGCATGGTGGAATTATAAGGGATGAAGGAGAAAGGATGAATGGTACAATGAGCGCATTAAATTTAAATATAGAAAAGGATAGATCATGGGTAAAGACACTGTGCAAGACGGTCAGGTTGTGACGATGGAATATACCCTGCGCGTGGACGGCGAAGTTATCGATTCTTCCGAGAAGAATGACGCGTTGGAATTTCTCGCCGGCCATGACAATATCATCCCCGGCCTCGAGCGTGAAATGATCGGTATGAAGATCGGCGAAAGCAAGGAAGTAATCATCGCGCCCGGGGATGGATATGGCGAGTTTGACAAGGAAGCTTATCTGGATGTGCCGCGTGGCGAATTTCCTGCGGACATGAAGATCGAAGAGGGGATGGAGTTACACGTAAGCGATGAGAGCGGGGAACAACGCTATGCGCGCATTGATAGCATCGAGAATGAAACTGTGCACCTGGATTTCAATCACCCGCTGGCAGGCGCCGAACTGCATTTCAACGTGAAGGTGGTCGGTCTGCGTGAGCCGACGAAGGAAGAACTGGAACACGGTCACGTCCACGTGGGCGGGCACCATCACTAGATTCCCTCACCCCTAGTCCCTCTCCCATTTGGGAGAGGGGATTTTATCTGTAATGAACATGCAGGCGACGGTCACTTACGAAGTGACCGTCGCCTTGTTTAACTTAGCGGAACCGTCTCAAGCGGCTGATTCTCTTCTTTGGCGGGAGCAAATTGAGGTCTCGCGCCGAGGCGGAGGTGGAGTCCGTAAAAGGCCAGCACGGAGACGCCGCACAACAATCCGCCAACGTACCAAAGCAGGTTGGGATTGAAGTTGTCGAGGATGTAACCGGCCGCGCCGGGGCCAATCGTCGAGGGAATGGTCCAGGCGAGTCCGAAGAAAGCCATATAGCGCCCGCGCATTTCTTCGGGAGCGAAATTCGCCGTCAGCGCCTGGCTGGTTGGGACAACGATCATCTCACCGATGGTAATGATGACGATGTTCAGCACGAAGAGGAAATACGCCGTAAAGACTCCGAAGAGCGCGAAGCCGACCATATAAAACACCGTGCCAAAGGCCATCATCAAAAACGGCGGGCGGACTTTGATGAGGCGTGAAACCCAGAATTGAAAGAGCACCACCGTGATTGCACTGGAGGTCATCAGAAAGCCGTAACCCTGCGGGTTGATGTTGTGATGATCGCGCAGGTAAACGGATAGCGTGCCATACATCTGCTGATAGACGATGAGCATGAGAATATTCGCAACCACAAAGGCTGTGAAGGCTTTGTCCTTCAACACGTGGCGATAACCGCCGATGGTTTCAAGAATGGACTCGCTCTGCGCGTGCGCGTGGGGTGCGGGTTTGGTCTCAGGCAGGGCACGGAAAATGATTGCGGCCACGATGCAGCTGATCACCGAGTCAATCACGAAGAGATAGAAGAAATTGATGTTCGCCACAAAGCCGCCGATGGTGGGGCCGATGATCCATGCCAGGTTGCCGACCACGCGCAGGATGCCAAAGCCTTCCTGCCGTTTTTCTTCGGGGAGAATATCGGCCACCATCGCTTCGTGCGCAGGATGCGAAATGCTCGACAGCAATCCCACGACGATAATGATTGGATAGAGCGCTTTGATGTCCGTTACAAGGCCGAAGGTAAGTGTGCTAAGCGCGCTGAAGATTAGGCCGAAGAGGATGAGTTGCTTGCGCCCAAATTTGTCGGTCAATGCGCCGCCGGCGATGCCGCCGATCAAACCGAAGAGCGAAGACATGCCAAGCAGGATGCCCGCCTGCGTCATGCCCACGTTGAATTTTTGCGTGATGTACAACGCGAAGAACGGAAACAACAACGTCCCGCCGATGCCGTCAATGAAACGCACGGCAACGACGATCCAGAACAGGGGGGAGAACTCGTGATAAATTTTGTTGAGACGGGTAAACATTCTGTCCTTTCGAGAAGCGCGATGATAGCACAACTGTTCCAAAAATTCCATGCTTGATAGGGTGCGATTACTCCGTATAATTGCGGCATGAAACTCAACCGTTTTGTCATTCCATTTTTGGCGCTCGCCATCCTCGCCCTGCTCGCCGCGCTGTGGGCCGGGCTGATGCGCCTCGGCTGGCACCTGCCCGCCTTAACCCCATCCCTTGCGCTGGCGCATGGCCCTTTGATGATCTCAGGATTTTTGGGGACGTTGATCACACTCGAACGCGCGGTCGCGTTAAAACAAAAGTGGATGTACCTCCCCCCGCTTCTCGCGGGACTTGGCTGGCTGGTCACGCTATTGATTCAGGATCAGCCCCTCGGCCCGATCCTGCTTACGCTGGCGAGCTTGGGAAGCGTTGCAATCCTGGTTGAGATCACGCGCCGGGAATTTGCACTGCACACCATCACGATGCTGTTCGGCTCATTGACGTGGTTTGCGGGCAACCTGCTTTGGATCACAGGCTCGCCCATCTATCAGATTGTCTTTTGGTGGCAGGCATTCCTCGTGCTGACAATTGCCGGCGAGCGATTGGAACTCAGCCGCGTCCTGCGTCCATCGCGCCTGGGTCAGTGGCTGTTTGGGATCATCACTGCCGCTTATCTTGCAGGCGGCGTTGTTTCATTTTTTGATTTCTCGCTTGGGGCGCGCTTGAGCGGTGCAGGGATGTTAGCTCTCGCGTTGTGGTCACTGCGGAATGACATCGCGTGGCGCAACCTGCGTCACAAACTCCCGTTGACGCGCTACATTGCATTCTGCCTGGCGCTCGGTTTCGCATGGCTGGGGATCGGGGGCGCGCTGAATCTCGTTTTTGGCGCGCAGGCTGCGGGTCCGAGATATGACGCGGTTTTGCACGTCGTCTTCGTTGGTTTTGTGATCTCGATGATCTTCGGCCACGCGCCGATCATTTTCCCCGCAGTCCTCGGCGTGCCGATCTCGTTCAATCCGGCATTTTATTTTCACCTGGCGATTTTGCATCTCTCCCTGGTGTTGCGCGTGATCGGTGATTTTGCCAACTTCCATACCCTGCGTGCATGGGGTGGGCTTTTCAATGAGATTGCGATCCTGTTGTTTTTGGGGATGACGGTTTATTCGATACGGAAATCGTTGAAAACGGGATAGCTTTGCAGGCAAAGGTCTCTGATGGTTTCAACCTTCAGAGACCTTTGTTTTTGCAGGGTGGTGATTCCCCAGCCAGCGGATTCCCAACCGCAGGCCAATGCCGAGTAAAAGCAGGCCCAGCGTCAAACCGCCGAAATCGCTGACAAAGTCGCTGACCAGTTCCCATTCGCTTCCGAAGAAATATCCCAATCCCCCGAAGCCAAAGATCCATACCGTCTCACCGGCGAGATCAAAGAGAAAAAAACGTTTGTAGGGAAAGTGCGCCGTCCCTGACAGCAGGTTGACCGGAACGGCAATGGCGGTGACGAAAAAACGTGAAAAGAAAATGGACATCGGCCCCCAGCGCTGAAATGCCTGTTCGGCCTGAATCCAGCGCGGGGTCCCACTGAAGCGTTGCAGGATCTTTTCGCGGGCATAAAAGCCCATTGCGTAGCCAATCCCATCCCCAATAACCACACTCACGAGTCCCACGAGAGCCGTCACAGGCCACGAGAGAATGCCCTGCCGCGCGAATGCACCCGCGGCGATGATCAATAGGGTGCAGGGCAGGGGCAGGCCAATCGCTCCGATCAGAACAATGCCGCCGATAATGGGCGCGCCATAATTTATGATCTGTGTCAGCAAAAAATCAGACATGATTTTTATGGCGCAGGCGCGGAGGGGGGAGCAGGGGGCACGGGAGGCTGCCCTGCACTGACCACAGCTTTTACTTTTTCCAAAACACTGCCCGGGGCATCGGGGAAGTATTCGAGATTCAATTCCTGCAGGCTTTTATCGCGATTTCCCTTTTCAGGAATTTCGAGCGCTTCAAACAACATTCGGGGCGGCACACCATACATCTGCGCGATGTACGGAATCGTCATCCAGTCGCGAATCAGTTCCACGTCCGATTCCATCGCCGGAGGCGGTTTGCCGGGGCTGTATCCGCCTTCGTGGATGCGCTTGTACGCATGAAAAGCGCGCATTCCAAAAAAGCCCACCAGCAGGATGCCGAGGGCAATCAACGCGAGCGTGAAGCCGCGCTGTGTTGTGTTCATCCTACTCCTGCCATTCCAATTCGTAATCACCAACTGCGACGGTATCGCCTTCCTGAATGCCTGCCTTGCGCAGGGTCTCGTCCACGCCGAGGGCCGCCATTAATTTTTGGAAGCGGCGAACGGAGCCATCGTGTTCCCAATACGTCATCTTGGCGGCGCGCTCGATTGCCACGCCGGAGACGCGCCAACTGCCATCGTCTTGGCGTGTGATCTTGTAATCGCGCGGGTCTTCCTTTGGCCGATACACCGGAACGGGCGCTTCGACATCTTCGAGCGGGGGAGTCTCTGCCAGCTTTTGCGCGGCGGCGAGAAGCAACTCACGCGTGTTCGTGCGCGCCAGTGCTGAAATCGTCGTGAACTCGACTTTTAACTTTTTGAATTTCTTTTTGACGTCAGCGAGTCTTTCCTGGACTTCGGGTTGATCCAGCTTGTTGAGCGCTACAAGCTGAGGCTTTTTTCCGAGATTCGGATCGAACAGTGACAGCTCCGAATTGATCTGGCTGTAGTCCGCGACGGGGTCTTCGGACAGGCCGTCGAGCAAATGGATCAGCACGCGCGTGCGCTGAATGTGACGCAGAAAATCGTGGCCGAGTCCTGCGCCTTCGTGCGCGCCTTCGATGAGGCCGGGAATGTCTGCCAGGACGACGGTTGTATCCTCGTCAATGTTTGCGACGCCGAGGTTCGGTTCGAGGGTGGTGAAGGGATATGCGGCGATCTTTGGCTTAGCATTGGTCAACGCCGAGAGCAGGGTTGATTTGCCCGCGTTCGGGACGCCGATCAGCCCGATATCGGCGATCAGCTTGAGTTCCAGTTTGAGGCGCTTCTCTTCAAACGGTTCGCCTCTTTCAGCGGTGCGAGGGGCCTGGTTGCGGGACGTTGCAAAGTGCTGGTTTCCTCGCCCGCCGCGCCCGCCTTTGCAGATCGTCAACTGCTGGCCGGGTTGCGTCAAATCGCCGATGAGGCCGCCGGTATCCGCGTCGAAAAGCACCGTGCCGGGCGGGACGTAGATGACGAGGTCCTTGCCGTAGCGTCCGGTCATTTGCGCTGAGCCGCCGTTGACGCCGTTCTCCGCCGCGAACTTTTGGTTTTGCCGGAATGCGGAAAGCGTGTTGAGCGTGGACTTGACTTCAAAGATGATGTCGCCGCCCTTGCCGCCGTCGCCGCCGTCGGGGCCGCCACGCGGCACAAATTTCTCGCGGCGGAAATGCACCATGCCGTCGCCGCCTTTGCCTGAACGTACCTGGATTTCTACCTGGTCTATGAACATGCGTCCATTATAAACGACCGGCTCCTGAGAATTGCCGAAGAAAAAGCCCCGGGGATCAATTCGCTCCTCGGGGCTTCTCAAGCTTTTTATTTATCTGCCGTTATGCTGATCAACACTGCGCGGATAACACTGCGCCAGCGATAGGAATTTGTTTTTTCATTGTAGCCCCTGCAGGTGATCAACGTCAACCAGGCTTTGTCTTCGTGCTTGAGAACGGACTTGTCCGTGGGGCTGACCCAGCCGCGAACCGACCGAACCTCATAGGTGTATTTCTCGCCCCAGGCATGGATGATGACCTTATCACCCCAGCGAAGTTTGCTCAAGTTGACGAACGGGCCGGAATTCCCATTTGAATCGAATACGTGACCTGCGATGGCGGAATTCCCTTTCCAGGTGGGGAAGGCCGATCCCTGCAACCAGCCTGCCTGCTGACCGAGCCACTTCACATCCCATTCATTCTTGACCAATGGCACGCCTGTGATCGTGGTCTTTACTTTCAGGAGCGGGATTTCGAGCACGAGTTCACCCGAAGCGGAGAGATCGAAGTATTGTTTGTCTGCCGGTTGGACCGGGAGGATGGAAACTTTCCCCGAAGGGAAGCCCGATGCCGGAAGCCTGGAACCAGGGCCCGATGGATCCTCATCGGTGGATGGCACACCCGTAGGGGTAATTGTTGCCGTTGTTGTTGCGGGCGCCGTTGCCGTTATGGTTGCTGTTGCGGTTATTGCCGCTGTTGCAGTTGCCGTGGGGGGCGCGGCTGTATTGGTCAAAGTGAAAGTAACGGCAGAGTTCACTGTTTGGGCGGTGGCAGTGACCGCATATGTGCCGGTTTGCCCATTGGCTGTGGCATTTGCCGCTGCGCGTCCTGCGGCATTCGTTGTCACGTTGACTGTCGCAAAATTTCGCGCCGAAAGGGGCGAGGCCAATTTCCCATTTCCGCGATGCTCTGCTATACCGGCGGTCAGGTTGGCGCTCGCGCCGCTGGCGGGGGAAAGGTAGGTGATGCTCAAATTTCCAACGGGATTGCCGAATGGGTCCGAAGCCTGCACGAGCAGGGAATTCGTGAAGGCCTGGTTAATGTTCGCGGTTTGGTTATTTCCGCCGACGATGGATAAGGTTGCGATCAATTCATAAGCGCCCATGTCACAACGGGTTCCGCCGGGCCGGGCCGCGCCGCGCTGGTCGGTGGAGGTACAGGAAGGATTAGCCGTATTGACGGCAGGGCTGGTGGATGCCAGGGCCTGTGTTTGTGTAGGTCCGCCGTTATTGGCCAGGCCTGTCAGTTGAGGAGACACGTTGTTTAGATTATTGGTTGTGGTTCCAGCGATCGTACAGCCTGTCGTGTTGCCGATCAGGTTGTAGTCTTGCGAAGTAATGTCAAAACAGTTCGGGGATTCGCCGCCCCGGTCGGTGTTACCTGCAATAATGGAATTGGACACATCCGGGGAGCCAACCCCTCCACCTGAAACCCCGCCGCCGTCGCCTGATCCGTCATTGTCGAAATCCGCGGTGTTATTCGAAATGGTGGAGAAATTTATGGTTGTAATGATCCCATTAATATCATCGCGGTCACGGACATAAATGCCGCCGCCTTCGCCATTTGCGGAGTTGCCGGTGATGGTGACATTGGTGAAATTGCCAGAGCCGTTAATCAGGTTGATGGCGCCGCCATTCCCGATTGCAAAATTGTCATTGAACGTGCTTTTGGCGACTGTCAGGTCGCCGCTGCCATTGATGGCGCCGCCATCGAAATTCTCAGCGCGATTATTCGTGAAAGAACTATCCGTAACCGTAATGCCTGGCGCGCCAAAATCTACGGTGGTGGCGATGGCCCCTCCGCCGTTGCCGTAAGCCGTGTTACCGGTAAAAGATGTCCTGGCGACCGCGATATTGCCATTATTGGAACGGATAGCGCCGCCGCCATAATCGGTGCTCGATGCAAGGTTACTGTCGAAGATGCTGTCGGTCACTGTCAGCGGACTACTGGAATTTATCTCAATTGCGCCGCCCGATGCGCCCGTATTGTTGCGGAAACGGGATGCGCTTATGGTCAACTCGCCGCCTGCGCTCAAGATCGCTCCGCCGTTTGCCGCGCCGCTTTGACCGTTTGCAAACGTCAGCCCGGAGATGGAGACGGTTGTTGATGTGATATTGAAAATGCGGCTTGACGCGCCTGCGCTGATCGTCAGCGAATTCATGCCAGGGCCGGTGATGGTCAGGTTTTTAGCGATTAGAATCTCGCCTGTCGTGAGCGAGATGGTCTGTCCGTTCAGGGACGCGTCGAAGAGGATGGTCCCATTATTGCAAACTCCATTCGCCGAGGTAATTCCGTCGCGCAGGGAGCCAGCGCCGCTGTCCGCGGTGGTTGTGACGGTAAACGGATCGGTACAGACGGCGGCCAGCCCGGCGCCTGCCGGTATGAATATTATGCTCATTGCTAAAATAATAGTGAAGAACGTGCGAAATATCATTCCCCTCATAAGAAATCGATTTTTCATAATGCTGCCTCTCCCTTTAGGTTTTTGCGCTTGGCTTCAAAGAGATTTATCGTGATTATATCTTAACAATGTCCCATTGGCTTTGCCGGGTTGGCAGTTCCAGCAGGAAAGGCCCGGATTGCCCGCCGAAAGAAGGCGGGGCAATCCGGGCCAGCGCTATGAAGTGAATGACGTCTTACTTCAACCCAAAAGTGACTCCGACTTCGGCGCGGATGGAAATCTGACCCACGCTGACCGGCCCGTCGTCGAGGGCGGGCGTTTCGCCGTCTGTGGGCGCGGCGTTTTGCACGACGTTTTGTGTCCACTGGTTCTGGTTATTCCCGTATCCCCACCACCACCATCCCCAGCCGTTGAAATGTGAGGAAGTATTTTCGTTGATCGCCAGCACGCATCCCGTGTCTGCACCTGCGGTTTGGGCGAGGGCTTTCGCTTTTTCGGAGGCGGCCTTCATTGCCATCTCGCGCGCCTGATCGCGGTATTTCCGCAGTTCGCTGGTATAAAACTCAACATTGACGACCTGGTTTGCGCCTGCCTGCATGGCGGCAACGATGGCGTCGTTTGCCTTGTCAACGTCGCGCACAGTCACCTCGATGATGTTGTAGATGCGATAGCCCTTGATTATCAGTGAGTCATAATCCTGGTAAAGCGGTTCGATGACATACCAGTCGGTGGAGATATCTTTGGCTTCGATTCCGAGGGCTTTCAGGGCTTTGATCACATCATTGATGCCTGCCGCGTTTTTAGCCTGCGCTTCCTTCGCGGACCTGCCGTTGGATTGCACGCCCAATTGAATCAGCGCCCGATCAGGTTTGACATTAACCACCGCCGTGCCGCTGACTTGAATGGTGCGCGACGAATCACAGACGGGTTGCGATGGCTGTTCTGTGGATTGAGGGAGCGGGGTTGGGGTCGCGGCGTGTGCGTTGAAATTGGGCAGGCCTGTGGTGAAGAGGAGGAAGATCAGTGAGCAGGCTAGAATTGTGTTGACGATGGTCTGAATCTGTTTCATGGGAATCTCCTTGCAGCGCAAATAGTTATTTGCTCTACAGGATATTCCCTTACCCTGTCAGGGATGTGTCACGTTGTAGGCAGTTGGGAGGCAGAACTCAATCCCGAAGGGATGATATGGCTCGACGCGGATCTATGCCACCCCTGCGGGGTTAGCCGCCTGCGGCCACGACCGTTCTATAATCGTTTCACTCCTTCGGAGTTTTGATGGGCAACCAAAACGTGATCGTCGTTCCTTTGCCTTCGATGCTGTGCGCGGAGATATGGCCGTCCTGCGCGAGGATCAATGCGCGCGCGATGGCGAGACCCAATCCTGTGCCGCCGTCTTTGCGGTTGCGCGATTTGTCCACGCGGTAGAAGCGCTCGAAGATGAAGGGGAGATGTTCAGCGGGGATGCCTGCGCCCTGGTCAGCGACGGAACATTCCACCCTGTCAATTGCTTCTGTTATCGAAACTGTGATCTCCGCCCCGGCAGGAGAGTGACGGATGGCATTGTCCAGCAGATTATCCAGCACCTGCGAAAGCCGGTCACGATCCGCGCGTAGTTCAAATTGCCAATTTGAACTACAAACCAACTCCACCCCATTTTGCCTCGCCAGGTTGGAAAATAATTCACAACGTTCATTTGCGAGCGCTGCCAAATTCACAGGCTGCAAATCCAATTTCAAGGCTCCCGCATCGGCGCGGGTGAGAACCAGCAATTCATTCACCAATCGAATCAAGCGATCCGTCTCGTGCTGCATGGAGACGAGCAATGGGCCGCGGCCTTCGTGGTCGTCGAGTGCGCCGTCTTCGAGGGTTTCGATTGTGCCCTTGATGACGGTCAACGGAGTGCGGAGTTCGTGGGTGACATCGGCGATGAAGGCTTTCTTGGCCTCGTCCGATTGGCGCAGGGATTCGGCCATGTCGTTGAACGTGTTGCTCAGGCTATGAAGTTCGCGGATGTTGCTCTCGGGTTCAACCTGCTGTTTCAAATCGCCTCTTGAGATTGCAATTGCCGCGCGGGCGAGTCCCTCAAGCGGACGCGCGATCTGCCGCGCTAAATATCGTCCCGCAAGGGAGGCAAGTAAAACCGCGAGGAGCATCGCGCCAATCAATTGCAGGATGATGTTCGCAGGCAATCCCGTTGCGGGCAGGGGAGCGGCGATGTAAACGATGCCCGTGATGTGACCATCGTCTGCGTAGATGGGCGCGGCGGCATAGAGTACGCGTTGGTTGCGGAAAATCTGTCGGAGCGCGGTGGCGGGAGTCCCTTTCAGAGCTGATTCAATTTCGGGGCGCTGAATCAGCTCCGAGGTCGGGATGGATGCGTTTTGTTCCGCAAGAGGCATTTGCACGCTCGCGTCCGCCAGCGGCAATCCAACGACGACCGCGCCGTTTTCCGTCAACAGGCGGGTGTGAATTCCAGGCGCGATGTTGGCGGTCTGCGAATAAGGTTGGGGATTCGTGGGAAGTGGTTGTCCCTGTAATGCAGTGGAAATGAGTTTCGCCTGCGCGAGCAGGTTGTCGCGCTGGGCGTTGATGTAGAGGCCAGAAACCGCCTGCCAGGCGAGCGCGGCCGCGAGGGTCATGCCGAGGGCGAGCACGATCAGGTAGTTGAGCGAGAGGCGGGCGCGGATGGTTTGCATATCAGGTAAACGTCCCAAAGGCTTGTCCTGAGCTTGTCGAAGGGTTTGGCTTGCGAATCGTGTTGAATCTAGGAATCCTTCGGGACGGTGTTGATTCTATAACCGAGGCCGCGCACCGACTCGATGCAATCGGCTTCGGGGGAGGCGGCACGCAGTTTTGCGCGCAGACGTTTGACGGCGCTGTCCACCGCGCGCGTGTCGCCGACGTAATCATAGCCCCAGGCTTGTTCCAACAAACGTTCACGCGTCAGGACGCGCCCAGGGTTGATCAGCAGACGATGGAGCAGGTCAAACTCGAGGCGGGTCAACTCGATGATAGAGTCGGCGACGGTGACGACGCGGCGTTCCACATCCATGTGGAGGCCGCCCGCGCCAGAGATAATTGTGGCTGGTTCGGCGGCTTTGCCTTCGACGCGGCGCAATACGGCTTTGATGCGCGCCATCAGTTCGCGGACGCTGAACGGCTTGGTGACGTAATCGTCCGCGCCGATCTCGAGGCCGACGACGCGGTCAATCTCTTCACCGAGGGCGGTGATCATGATGACAGGCACGCTGCTGGACTTGCGAAGTTCGCGGCACACGTCGAGGCCATCCACTTCGGGGATCATCAGGTCGAGCAGGATCAGGTCAGGCTGGAATTCCCCCGCGAGGCGCAAGGCCGCGCGCCCATCCGCTGCGATGGACACGTTGTAATGGGCTTTGCGTAAGTTGTACGCCAGCAAATCCGTGACCGAGAGTTCGTCATCCACGACGAGGATGCGGGGAGGCATGGGCGGAGGATAACATGGAATTGTGGCAGGAGGGTGTCAGGAGGAATGCGTTTTAACTACAAAGGACATAAAGAATCAATAGTCGGCCCGTCTCACGGACAAGCCGACTACCAAACTACCAAACTATCGAACTAATCTCCACGCCGCAGGCAATGCGACCGATGCCGCGATTAACTTGATCGCATCACCGATCACGAAGGGGATAAATCCCGCCGCGAAGGCTTTGCTGAAACTCCCAAGCACGATTGCCAGCCATGAAACACCACACGCGTAAATGATTACTGTTCCAACCAGGAACGGGATGAATGAAGTCTGCATGTTTCTTTCCAATCCGCGTTCTGCGAGCAGGCCGATGATATAGGCGGCGATTACGAAGCCGATCAGGTATCCGCCCGTCGCGCCGATGACGGTGTTGAGTCCGTGCGCGCCGCCTGCGAAGAAGGGCAGTCCAAATGCGCCTATTGCCAGGTACGATGCCAGCGATGCCGCGCCGCGCTTCGATCCCAGTACCGCGCCGACGAGCAGAACGCCGAAGGTTTGTCCCGTAATTGGCACAGGTGTGAAGGGCAGGGGAATCTGGACCTGTGCCAGCGCGGCCACGAATAACGAAGCGATGATGATGAGGAATAAATCGCGTATCCAATTAGCCGTGCGCGGGAAATAGCGAGTGGAGAGGGTGGGAGCCAGGGTTGTCATATTAATGATTTCCTTTTCGGTTTTTTTGTTTACATAGTACCGCATAAATAACTAAACCAGAATTTCTCTACCGTAAAATACGAGTAAAAACCAGTCATAAGGTACACTCAAGGTGACCAAACCGAAGAGGAGCACCTTATGACTGATCGCCATCGAGTATACACAAAAGTGAAGAAAATATTGAAAGGAATGATGAAACTAGTTGGCGATGATGATCTCTGGAATTGTCATGAGCCGTAATGCACAACTCTCTGCGATGAGTTCGGAAATCCCAAGCGAAACGAAAGAGAAAAGCATCGAAATGCGGATGAGACGCTGGGTCAAGGATGAGATTGACGTGGAAGCAGTCTATCTGCCGTTTGCACGTCAAATTCTGGAAGCCTTATCGCACTTGCCATTGGTTCTGGTCATGGATGGCAGTCAGGCAGGGCGAGGCTGCATGGTGTTGATGGTGGGCGTGTTGTATCAGAAACGAGCATTACCGATAGCTTGGTTGGTGTACAAAGGCAAGAAAGGACATGCGAGTGGCGAACGGCACATTCAAGCTTTGGAGAAGGTTTTACCCCTTCTGCCAGAGGGTAGCGAGGTGGTTTTATTGGGCGATGCAGAGTACGATACGACTGAAATGATCGCCTGGGTCGAGAAAAACACCGCTTGGCAGTATGTTTTACGCACTTCTCCGCAGATTTATGTGCAGTCTGGACAAACGAACCAGCCGATCCGGGACTATCTATTAGAGAAAGGCCAGGTGTTTCATCTGCATGAAGTTGGATTTACCAAAACAGGCGAAGTCACATTGAACGTGGTCGCTTGGTGGGCAAGCCGCTATGAAGAACCCATCTTCCTGGTGACCAACATGCCGAATGCTTATCAGGCTTGTCGTTACTATCGGCGTCGCTTTCGCATTGAGACTTTCTTTTCTGACCAGAAAAGCAGAGGCTTCAATATTCACAAAAGCCATTTATCTGAGCCTGCCCGTCTGAGCCGCATGTTGATTGCTGCGTGTCTGGCCTACATTTGGATGATCTGTCAGGGTTTGCAAGTCATTGCTTCAAATAGCACAGCCTTGATTGATCGCAATGAGCGCATTGATAAAAGCCTCTTTCGTTTGGGTTTGGACTGGCTCAAGTATGCTTTGAAGCAGCGCCTCGATTTTCAGGCTCAAGTATGCTTTGAAGCAGCGCCTCGATTTTCAGCCTCTTTTCCTATTTCATCCCTTGGAAACCCTTGTTCATGTACGGTAGAGAAACCAGAATTATCATTTTTACTCGAAATTTTTGCCAACAAGTTTAGCAATTTATGCAACAAGCGGTAGAACACATTATTCTTGAAATCGTTCTTGGCGTGAAGTGATGGTCATCCGTTTTGCGCTGTGGATGCCACGGGGTCGCAGGTGCAGACTGTCCACTAAACACCCTGCGGCCTCAAATGTTCTGCCTCATTCTGTCATGATAAAATGCCGTCCACGGAGAAAACCACATGTCAAAGAAGAAATATTCGGTCAACTGGGAAAATGATGAACCTGTCTCGTTTGAAGTGGATGAGGTCCTGTACGAAAACCTTGACCAGGTCCCTGACGAAGCCGACCGTGAGAAACTCGCGGCCATGATGGACGCCTCGTTCGATCAGGAATTCGAGAAGGAATTCAAGGACTTCGACAAGGAATTTGACAAGAATTTCGAGGCGCACGAGAAAAGCTCTGTAAATGTCGAGAAACTCATCCTTGGGATTTTCTCAGGGATTGCGGCACTTATGCTGTTGATTGCGGGGATTTCATCCGTCAGCGCCGTCAGAAAGTTGAGCGGGGAGGCGAGCGCCCCTGGCCGTGTGGTGGACATGGTCGTGCAACGCGAATACATCAACGAGCAGGATCGCATCGTCCGCGATTATTACTATCCTGTGGTCGAATTCGTCTCCAGCGATGGACGCCGTCACTCCGCGCAGATGACCGAAGGCAGTCAGTCGCCGTCCTACGAAGTGGGGGATGAGGTTACCGTGCAATATGACCCGGACCATCCGCTGGACGCGCGCATCAAATCCCCTGGCAGTGACGCCCTGATGTGGATTTTGCCCGGAATCACCGGAATTCTGGGACTTGCCTTCCTCGGCGCGGTTATTGTCGTCCGTAAACTCATGCCGCCAGAGGAATGAGGGTTATTTTCGAGGCCAAAATATCCTGCAACGCCGGCTGACTATCTCCGAGTAATTCGGAAAAAAGCATAACTGGCTGGACCATGCGTTGCGCGAACGGCTGTGTATTTACAATGAGATTGCCGTCTCTGAATAGATGAGCGGCTTAACGACGGGCTAAAAATTCTCCACCACTGAAAAGGAACCAGGAACAAGGGGCAGGCGTTGTATTATAATAATTTTCGTGCATAGCCATTCATAGGTAAAGGTTTCATGGTTATGAGTGCAAAATTGCATTCCAGAAGGCACGATGTTGGCTAATCTTCAAATGAAAGGAAAAAATGAAAACGATCAAACTAAATTATTTGCGGGGGTCTCTGAATTTCCTAATGATCTTGGGGATGATTGCTTTGCTGATTATGCCGGGAACTGCAGCGCAGGCGCAGGCTGATACAGTTTCTGCACCCCTGGTCCCTGCACTGACATGGAACGATCTCGGCCTTGCCGAGCGAGCTTTTTCAGTGAACGGTGAATCTGTCACGCTTACGGGAACGGTGTATCAAGCGAGCGAAAAATTCAACCTGGATGCATCCGACGTTGTTTCCGCCTATTATTCCAGTACAAACCTTGCAGAGCTGGGCTGGAGGGGATTAAACACTACGCCAAACCCCAATGGTGTCTCCTCGCTATACTTCCATGCTGATGGGGTTTTTGCCCTGGTGGAATTTGTCGGTTGTGAGGAAAATCCTTCCCTTTCCTGCTTAACTGTCTGGCAGAGCGTTCCTACCGATGTTGTCCCCGCGCAGGGCGATCAATTCGGCCCCGGCCCTCTGGCGACAGGCTCATTCAACAAGAGCGCTCCTGCGAACGGTGCTGTCAATATAGATACAAGTGCCACATTATCCTGGACAGAGTACACTGGAACTGGCTTTAACCACTATCGTTATTGTTTCGATACAACCAATGACAGTGGATGCGACAATGGCTGGACATCGGTTTGGGACGGAACCAGCGTCACGGTCAGCTCATTTGCGGGCAACACGACTTATTACTGGCAGGTGCAGGCTGTTCTGGACGACACATCCAAAGTAAACGCGAACAACGGGACCTGGTGGTCGTTCACAACAAAAGCGGCCACTCCTCCGGGTGCATTTACCAAAACCTTTCCGTCCAGCGGGGCCACCGGCCAATCTGCAACACCTGTGTTGGTCTGGCAGGCCAGTTCAAACGCAGCCGAATATTCATATTGTATCGACACTACGAATAACAGTCTCTGCGATAGCAACTGGATAAGCGCAGGTACGAATCGATATATCACTCTTTTGAGTGGAATTGGCGCGAACGTCACTTATTACTGGCAGGCGCGTGCCACAAACAGTTCGGGCCTCACTTATGGCGATGGCGGCACATGGGCGTCCTTTACCACGGCAACAGGTCCCGCCAACGATACGATTGATAGTGCGGCCGCTGTAGGCATTCCCTATGAGAACAATGTAAGCACCATCCCGGCTACGATTGATAGTGACACTACCAATGCCTGTAGTACCGCCCTCGGTCTTTCATCGGTTTGGTACAAATATGTCACCACAGCCAGCCGAAAAATATACCTTGACACTTTTGGGTCATCCTACGATACCTTCATCGCTGTCTGGACCAGGAATGCCAATGGGACATTAAATCCGATTACGTGCAACGACGATTCGTCAGGTCTTACCCAATCAAGCATTAACCTGTCGGTAACAAACGGCACAACATACTATATTCAAGTGGCGCAAAAAAACCCCGGTACGGCTCCAACTGCCGTTCCTGGCGGCAATTTACTCTTTCATGTGAGAAACTTTGGCGACGTTGCCGGAAATAACATATTCTGGAAGTACATAGAAGGGATCTATGCAAATGGAATAACTGGTGGTTGTGCCACAAGCCCGGATTTACTCTATTGCCCGGCGTCAAACGTTACACGCGCTGAAATGGCTGTGTTTCTCCTTAAATCCATGCACGGGGCTTCCTACACTCCACCGGCAGTGGGTACGAGCACAGGCTTTGACGATGTGTCTGTGAGTCATTGGGCCGCGGCGTGGATCAAGCAGTTGGCCGCGGAAGGGGTTACGGCTGGTTGCTCGCCGAGCAACTACTGCCCGGAAAGCCAGGTCACGCGCGCCCAAATGGCGGTCTTCCTATTGCGCGGTGAACACGGTTTATCTTATACCCCGCCTGCTGTAGGTACCGATACCGGTTTTACAGATGTAGCCGTTGACCATTGGGCCGCCGCCTGGATTAAGCAATTGGCCTCCGAAGCGATCACTTCCGGGTGTGCCGCGAACCTCTATTGCCCGGAAAGCAATGTAACCAGAGAGCAGATGGCAGTGTTCTTGAGCAAAACATTCAGCATTCCGACACTTCCATAGAAATATAATTGCAGTAACGCACCCCGTTGCTCGACTCTCGAAAAAAGGCGGCAGTCACATCCAAGGTGACTGCCGCCTAAGTTTTGGTCCGCACTAAAACAAACTCGACACTTCTCTCATTTTTGTAAGAAGGACAGTCAACCTTCTTTTCGACAGGCCGACTATCCAACTGCCAGACTACCCAACTATAAAACGCAATGGAGCATAACTTGCTATTTGACTATCGCCCGTCACCCAAACCTCAGCCGCGAATTCCGCTAATTCACGCGAATTGACCTAAAAAATCAGCGAAAATCCGCGAAATCCGCGGCAAAGGGCTTTGTTCATAGCAAGTTACCCTTTGCGACGGCTTATTGATCTTGATCACGCGCGCAAGGTCAATCGGCGTGCCGATGATGACCAGATCCACGTCGGATTTGTTGATCGTCTCTTCGAGTTCCTTCGTCTGCCTTTCGCCGTAACCCATCGCAGGCAGGATCGGGCCGGTCTTGGGATATTTGGCATACGTCGCCGCGATGGACTTGACCGCGAACGGACGCGGGTCAACGATTTCCGCCGCGCCAAATCGTCGGGCCGCGACGTAACCGGCTCCATAGGCCATCTCACCGTGAGTCAGAGTCGGGCCGTCTTCCACGATCAGAACGCGTTTGCCGCGGATCGCTTCGGGGTTATCCACAAAGAGCGGGGAGGCGGCTTCGATCTGGATCGCCTTCGGGTTCAACTGCCGCAATGATTCGCGCACTGCGATCACGCTATCGGGATCAGCCGTGTCCACCTTGTTGATCACAAACACGTCGGCCATCCGCACGTTGGTTTCGCCGGGATAATATTTCGTCTCGTGGCCGGGACGGTGCGGGTCGGCCACAACAATTTGCAGGTCCGGGACGTAGAACGAGAAGTCGTTGTTGCCGCCGTCCCAAAGGACAATGTCCACTTCCTGTTCGGCCTGGCGGATGATCTTCTCGTAGTCCACACCAGCATACACGATCACACCGTTGTCAATGTGCGGTTCGTATTCCTCGCGCTCTTCAATCGTGCAGTCATGCTCGACCAGATCATCATAATCCGCGAAGCGCTGCACTTCCTGGCGGATGAGATTTCCGTACGGCATTGGGTGACGAATGGCCGCGACTTTGTATCCCATCTCGCGCAGGATGAGGGAAACCCGCCTCGTTGTCTGACTTTTGCCTGATCCCGTCCGAACGGCACAGACCGACACGACAGGCTTGTTTGCCTTCACCTGCGTGTGTTTGGTTCCGAGCAGACGGAAGTCCGCGCCCGCCGCGTTGACCATGCTGGCCTTGTGCATCACGTATTCGTGCGGCACGTCGCTATATGCGAAGATCACCTGTTCCGCGCCATGCTTCTTGATCAAATCCACTAATTCTTCTTCAGCATGGATCGGGATTCCCTTCGGGTACAGATCGCCTGCGAGTTCCTTCGGATACAGGCGTCCTTCGATATCCGGGATCTGTGTTGCGGTAAAAGCGACCACTTCGTAGTCCTTGTTGCCGCGGAAGAACGTGTTGAAGTTATGGAAGTCACGTCCGGCGGCGCCCATGATGATGGTTTTGATTGGCATAGGGTTCTCCTATTACTAAAGCCACACTGAGGACAGTGTCCGAAGAGTCTCCGCTTTGGTTTTGAGCCTCTTCGTTTTTACCCAGGGCGGCATTAATCCCGATTTGATGTTCTTCGCGCTGAGCGGAGAGAGGACATCCTGAGCGACACTTGCACCGCACTGCGTTTGGTGCAGTGCAGGTGAGCCGAAGGATTGTCCGAACGCAGTCGAAGCGCAGTTTCTTGGAAATAATGAGTATTCCTGCAACCTGTCCTTCGACTGCGCCGCCAACGTGCATGGCGGCTCCGCTCAGGACGTAATTCCAATTCTAAATAAAACAGGCTAAACGTGAAGAGACGTTTAGCCTGTTTTTTACATTACATCGGGCGCTTGAATATCCAGCAATCTCAAAGCATTGGCTATGACCTGCTTCGCCGCCGCAACCAGCCTCAATCTCGCATCACGGATTTTTGGATCATCCGTCTGCAAGACCGGCACCGCGTGATAGAACGAGTGGAACACGTTTGCCAGGTCATGCGCGTAGGCCGCCATTACCAGCGGACGATATTCATTCGCCGCCTGTTCCACAGTTCCGGGGAAACGGGAGAGCAGATCAATGAGTTGGATTTCGTGCGGATCGAGCGTATCGCTGAAATCTGCCTTTTCAGGAACAGCGCCTGCCTTCTTTAAAATGCTGTTTGCCCTGACGTGCGCGTTTTGAATATAAGGCCCGGTCCTGCCATCGAACGACAGCGCCGCGTCCATATCGAAGACGATATCCTTGTTGTTGTCCACTGAAAGGATGGAATATGCCAGTGCGCCGAGGCCGATTTGCGCGGCGATTTTCTCGCGCTCGCCTTCGGGAATGTCGCCGCTCTTCTCGGATTCCACGGCCAACACGCGCTTCACGGCTTCATCGGCCACGTCCTTGAACAGCACCACGCGTCCGCGCCGTGCGGACATGGCTCCTTCAGGCAGTGTGATATAGCCATAGGACAGGTGGTAACACTTGGCCGCTTGCGGGAAACCCCACAGTTCCAATATTTTGAATGCCTGCTGAAAGTGCAGGTTCTGGCGGAAGTCAACCACGTAGATCGAGCGATCCACGTGATATTGCTTAAACTTGACCTTCGCGAGAGCCAAATCTTTGGTGAGGTATAGGCTCGTGCCGTCGCTTCGCAAAATAACTGCCGTGCGATATTTTTCTTTCGTGAGTCCCAGCTTCTCGTCAATCTTGATGATCACCGGGCCGCCCTGCGGACGTTCGTCCTCTGCGATGCCTCTCTGGAGCAGTTCTTCCACAATGGCTTTGGATGGTTCGTCCACTTCACTCTCATAAAACCAGACATCTATCTTGATGTCCAACATGCTCAAAATATCGCGCAGTTCCTCCAGGCTCCACTCACGCGTCTCGAGCCACAAGTCGCGCACGTATTTGTCGCCTGCATCCCATTTGCGGTACATCTCGCGGCGTTCGGTGTCGCAGGCTTCGCGCCTGGCTTTTTCTTCGGGCGTTTCGTTTTCCTTCGGCTCGAGCATGGCGGTCGCTTCGGCGTAAATCTTCAACAACCACTGCCCGCGTTCGTGGACGCCTTGCGGCTCCTGTCCCTTGTAGAATTTATCGTAAGCCCACAGGATGGTGATCACGCCCAGGCCGATGTCGCCGGGATACGAAGCGCGGATGGTATCGAATCCGGCGAATTCCATGATCCGCGCCAGGGACTCGCCCAAAAGCGTAGTCCGTGCATGGCCGATGTGAAACGAGTGATGGGTGTTGGGCTGGGCGTATTCGACCATTACTCTTTCATTTTTAACGGGACCCCGCCCAAAGTCCGCGCGGGAAGCGAGTATTTCATCCACAACGCGGCGGGCATATTCGGAAGTCAAAAAATATAGATTGAGATAGCCCTTGACCGCTTCGACATGGCTGATCCCCTCCACGTTTCCTATCTGACTTTTAACCTGCTCGGCGATCTCCTGTGCTCTCTGCGGGACGGGTTTTCCGCCCCTGCCTGCGCGTGCTTCGTCCGCCGCGGTCTGGAAGAAGGATGTGGAAATTCCCCATTCGCCGCTGAACGGAATCGGCGACCACTTGAGCGTGGACAGGGGAATGTCATTCTGCGCGCAATACGCGCGTATCTTTGCTTCGATGGCTTGTTGTTCTTTTTGAAACATGGGTCAATTATAAATGCGGGTAACAAAAACGGGAGTCCTGAACTTGTGAAGGACTCCCGTTTCGGTTGGAACTGAAAATTTATTTCTTCGTTTCTTCCGCGGCGGCAGGAGCGGCGCTGAACGCGGCGAGACGTTTCATGAGGCGGCCCTTTCGGCGGGCGGCGTTGTTGGGATGAATCACGCCCTTTTCGGCGGCCTTGTCCAACATGCTGATGGCCTTGAGGACTGCTTCCTTTGTTTCAGGAGCGCCCTCATCGAAGGCGGTGCGCGCCTGGTTGACTGCTGTGCGAGCCGCACCGCGTACGTTGCGATTGCGAAGGCGGCGGTTTTCGTTCTGACGATTGCGTTTGATCTGAGACTTGATATTAGCCAAGGGTCTTCCTCCAAAAAATTCTTGCCTTACTTTATGACGGCGATGTATTTTACATGAGAGACTTTCATTTGTCCAGTTAATTGATGGGCGTTAATGTCGCGGTGGGAAGCTGTGTGCCCGGTCCCGGTGTGAGGGGTGTGCTTGTGGGCGGGCGCGTCGCGGTGGGAGTCACGATGTTTACGGGGATGACCAATTGCTGGCCCACGAAAATTGCATTCGGATCTTCCAATTCATTTTCCTTGATGATCTCCTCCTCGGTGCTGTTGAATTTTGCGGCGATCAAAGCGAGCGTATCGCCCGATTCGACCGTATAGTCAATCTTTGTACCGCGTGGGAGATCGGCTGGGATGGGCGTTGGTGTGGGAAGAGCCATGCCGGGATTGGGCAATGTGAGAACCATTCCGGGGACAATATTCTGTGTTGTTGGGTCAACGCCAATGGGCAGGCCTGTTTGCTCGTTTACGCCGCCATACGGGTTAAGGTACATGATGAGCGCGACGCCATCATCGCCGAGATTGTACTTTTCAGCGATAAGCGCAAGATAATCACCCTCCTGAACGGTGTAACTAAAAGGTGACGAGAAGGTAGGTGTAAGCGTGACGGTCGCTGTCGGGGTGATGGTGGGAGTCTCCGTCGGTGTGCTTGTACTGGTCGGCGAGGGTGTAATGGTCGGCGTGGGTGTCTCTGTGGCAAAGAGCGCGCCGATCGGTTTATCCGGCCCGCTGAGCCAGACGATCAACATGATCACACCGGCGAGCACCAGCACACCGGCAATGATGTAGATGATATTTGGGCCGCGTCGCTGCCGCCTCTTGCGATAAGAGCTGATCACACTCGAAGTTGAAGATTGAGTCGGTGGTTTGTTCATGATATGTTTCCTCTTTCAAGGCGCGCCCACACGAGACTTGTCCCTTCCGGCGCATATTGAAAATAATTCTACCTGAAAAACGGGGATTGTGCCGCGGGAAATGTTTGCAAGTACACAGGTAAACAAGAGCACAGTATTTTGCTCATGAACTTGCCTGCCTGTTTACGTGTCCACTTGTGTACTTGTCTGCGTGCCTACCTGCCCAAATGCGCCTTCAGAAACTGCCCTGTATACGACCCCTTGACCTTCATGATCTGTTCCGGCGTTCCCTCCGCCACCAATTCACCGCCGCGGTCGCCGCCTTCGGGACCGAGATCGATCAACCAGTCCGCAATCTTGATGATGTCGAGATTGTGTTCGATGATGAGAACAGAGTTGCCCGCGTCCACGAGTCTCTGCAATACTTCGATCAGCTTGTGAACGTCCGCGGCGTGCAGACCCACAGACGGCTCATCCAGTACGTACAGCGTGCGTCCCGTTGCGCGGCGCGACAATTCCTTCGAGAGCTTTATGCGTTGCGCCTCACCGCCTGAAAGCGTGGTGGCAGGCTGGCCGACGCGCACGTAGCCAAGCCCCACTTCCTGCAACAACTTCAACTTGCTCATCATCGGCGGATAATTCTTGAACTCTTCCAAAGCGTGGTCAACGGTCATGTCCAGCACGTCGGCAATCGAAGATTTATCCCGGAACATCACCTGCAACGTCTCGCGGTTGAAGCGCCTGCCGTGGCATACGTCGCAGGGCACGTACACATCCGGCAGGAACTGCATCTCGATCCGCAGTTCGCCCTGTCCCTGGCAGGCTTCACAGCGCCCGCCGTGCACGTTGAACGAGAAACGTCCCGGCTTGTAGCCGCGCACTTTGCTTTCGGGCAGTTCCGCGTAAAGTTTTCTGATCTCGTCGAACAGGCCCGTATAAGTTCCGGGGTTCGAGCGCGGCGTGCGGCCAATCGGCGACTGGTCAATGTTGATGATCTTGTCGAGATGCTCGATGCCCTCAATTTTTTCATGCTCACCCGCGGATGCGCGCGCCCCCATCAACTTTCCGGCGAGGGCGTTGTACAAAATATCGCTCATCAACGTGGACTTGCCAGACCCCGAAACGCCCGTGATACAAACCAACTTCCCAAGCGGGATCGAGACATTTATGCCCTTCAAATTATTCGCGGACGCGCCGATGATTCTCAGCGATTTGCCGTTTCCCTCCCGCCTCTTTTTCGGGATTTCAATCTGCTTGCGCCCCGAAAGATATTGACCTGTCAACGACTTTGGGTGCGCCAAAATCTGTTTCGGCGTTCCCTCCGCAATGACGCGCCCGCCATGCTCGCCAGCCGCCGGCCCCAGGTCAATGATCCAGTCTGCTTCGCGGATGGTCTCGTCATCGTGTTCAACGACCAAAACCGTGTTGCCCAAATCACGCAGACCTTTCAGCGTTTCGAGCAGGCGCGTATTATCGCGTGGATGCAATCCGATGGACGGCTCATCCAACACATACAACACACCAACGAGACGTGATCCAACCTGGGTCGCAAGCCGGATGCGTTGCGCTTCGCCGCCCGATAACGTTGTGGCGGAGCGATTCAAGGTCAGATAATCAAGGCCAACATTTACAAGGAATGTAAGTCTCTCGTGAATTTCCTTGATTACTCGTTCGGCAATCGTCTTCTGTTTTGAGGTGAGCGGGGAAGTCTTGCCGGAAATTCTCTTCACCCAATCCAGCGTTTTCAACACGGGCCAGGATGTGGCTGTGATGATGTTGACGTCATCCACAGTCACAGCCAGCGCGGCAGGATTGAGACGCTTTCCCTGGCAGGTGGGGCAGGGCCGGTCGGACATGAACTCCGAAATCTTTTCGCGCATGAATTCGGAGTTTGTCTCGCGGTAGCGGCGTTCCAGGTTTGTGATCACGCCTTCGAACGCGCGTGTGAATTTGAACTCATTGCCGTTCGAGTTTTTGTACAGCATCTGGATTTGCTTTTCGCCGGTTCCGTACAGGACGATGTTGAGCTGTTCCTTCGACAAATCCTTGACCGGCTTATCCAGGTCAATCTTGAAATGCCGCGCCGCGGCTTCGAGACTTTGCCAGTAATAACCGCCTTCTTCCTTCGGCCCGCTCCACTCCATGCTGGCGATGGCCCCCTCGTTCAGTGACCGCTCCGTGTCCGGGATGATGCGGTCCGGGTCAATCTCCAGCTTCGAGCCGAGTCCCTGACAGTCCGGGCACGCGCCTTGCGGGGTGTTGAATGAGAACGTGCGCGGCTCCACTTCCGAGATGCTGATGCCGTGTTCGGGGCAGGCGAGATGTTCGGAGAAGTGGATATCTTCACCCTCACCCTGAGTCCCTCTCCCAGCGGGAGAGGGGTTGGGGTGAGGGAGATTGATGGAGACATAACCTTCGCCGAACTTGAGCGCAGTTTCCACGGAATCGGTCAGGCGAGTACGCGCCGCCTTCTTTTCGTCTTTATCGCCCTCATGCGAAATAACAAGACGATCCACCACCGCTTCGATGGTGTGTTGCTTGTAGCGATCCAGTTCAATTTCATCGTCGAGCGAGTGAACGTTTCCATCCACACGGGCGCGTGCGAATCCTGCCTTGCGAATCTCCTCGAAGACGGCCTGATACGTGCCTTTGCGTCCGCGCACCAGTGGAGATAGCACGAGAATGCGCGTGCCTTCGGGGAGCTTCTCGATCTTGTCCACGATCTCCTGTGCCGATTGCTTGACCACTTCACGTCCGCAAACGGGACAGTGCGGGATGCCCGCACGCGCGAACAAAAGCCTCATGTAGTCATAAATTTCGGTAACGGTTCCAACCGTCGAACGGGGATTATGCGAGGTGGATTTCTGGTCAATGGAAACGGCGGGGGAGAGGCCGTCAATGTAGTCCACATCGGGTTTGTTCATCTGCCCGATGAACTGGCGCGCGTATGCCGAAAGCGACTCAACGTAACGGCGTTGTCCCTCTGCGAAGATCGTATCGAACGCCAATGACGACTTGCCCGACCCCGACAAGCCTGTGATGACCACAAATTTGTCGCGCGGGATCTCAACGGTGATGTTCTTTAAATTATGGACGCGTGCGCCTACAACACGGATGATATTGGATGACATGGGTTGACCCTTTTGGAAAATGGGAAAAGCGAATCGCATTATAGCACATTTGTTTCAATAATCACGGCTGTTATTTGCCGTTCGCGATTCACAAGACCTTAAATTATACCAGCCGCAAATTTTTGCCCAAATTGAATCCACCCAGCACTTTATAGTTTTCTCAAAGTAACTCGACAATCGTCATGCTGAGCCCTTCGACAAGCTCACTTGTGCCTGCGCCAGGTGCAGGCAGGATAAACTCCGCGAAGCATCTTTACCATGGTGAAAGAGACCCTTCGGTCGCAACGCCTGCCATGAACCGTTGGGTTGAGCCTGTCGCCCGTCCTGATGTTCGGGCCAGGGAAACCTTGTCGAAGGGAACGCCCCCTCACCTGTACCTGCCCTGTCCCGTCCGGGCCAGGACGGGGTGGCAAGGTGCAGGCAGGGTGACACAGAATTGGATTTTGAGAAAGCTATACCCAGTATTTAGTCTCACGTTTCGTCAAGCAGTGAAATTGAAATGTTGCGTGATATACTGCCTGCAACTTCTCAAATCCGGCGGGGTTATGTTTAGCAAACCCGCCGGTAAGGTTTAACCAACGTGCCTGAACCGGAATTCAAAGAAGATGAAGTGCTGACGCGTGCCTCGGAAGGCGATCGTGAGTCCTTTGGTCTGCTTTATGAGCGCTATGTAGACCGCATCTTCAACTACGTTTACTACCGAACGGGGAACCTGCACGACGCGGAAGACCTGACGGCGCGTGTCTTCCAGCGTGCGATGAATCACATTAAAAACTATACGGACCGCGGTGTACCATTTTCGGCCTGGTTGTATCGCATCGCGCACAACCTCGTTGCCAACTGGCACCGCGACCGGAGCCGCAAGCAGGAGATTCCGCTCGATGATCTGCCGATCCTGCCCGCCAAAGGCGATCACCCTGAAAGGAACCTGGTCCGTTCGCAGGAACAGGATGCGCTTCTCCGTTTGATCCGCCGTTTGCCTCCCGAACGGCAAAGCCTTCTGATCCTGAAGTTTGTCGAGAACATGTCGAATTCGGAGATCGGTGAAATCATGGGACGTTCCGAAGGAGCCGTGAAGAGTCTTTATCATCGCACTCTTTTGGCGCTTCGCGATCAGCTGGGAGATCAAAACATTAACCTTGAAGGAGAGTAAAACCATGTTACGAATCGTGACCGACGGAGCCGCCGATATCCCTCCTGAGTGGGAAAAAGAGTTCGATATCCACATCATTCCCATCAACATTCATTTCGGTGAAAAGACCTATATCCAAAACGTGGATTTGGATTTTGACGGGTTTTACAAAATGGTGGATTCAAAATCCCACCCGTTCCCAAAGACCTCCCAGCCCTCGCCGCACCAATTCGTGGAGTTTTACAAAAAGAACTTCCAGCCTGGCGATACGATCCTTTCCATTCATATCACCAGCAAGCTTTCGGGCACGTACGCCTCCGCAGTTGCCGCGGCGGAGGAGTTGAAAGGGACGTACAACGTTGTCACAGTTGACACATTGGGCGGCTCGATGGGAACCGGCTTCATGTGCCGCACCGCGCGCCGCATGGAACGCGCCGGAAAAAGCGTGGATGAAATCGTGCGCTATCTCGAATCCATTCGCAGCAAAACCCTCATCATCCTCACGCTCGATACGCTCGAATATGCCCGCCGAAGCGGCCGCGTGGGGACGCTTTCCGCCGCGCTGGCCTCCGTGCTGAACGTCAAGCCGATTGCCCGCCTGGAGGACGGCCTCGTCAACATGGTGGACAAGGTCCGCACACGCAAGGTTGCCATTGACCGCGTCATTGCGCTTGGCAGGGAAGCGGTCGGTAGTTCGCCGGTTTATCTTGGCGTTGTCCATGCCCGTGATCTCGAATCGGGCAAGGCATTAATGGAAGAAGCCAAAAGACATTTCAACATCAAAGACATGCAACTGACCGATCTCTCCATTTCGCTCGCCATCAACTTTGGCCCCGGTACGGTCGGATTGGTGTTGTATCCTGCAGAATAGGTAAGAATGACAAAACGCAAGCAGACTCCCACCCCTGACGAAGAACTCAACGCTCTCGAAGCGCATCTGGCCGGGACCTTAAAGCCGGTCGCGCCTCCGAAGGACATTATCCAACGCCTGCGCGACAAGGTCCACGTGCCCGCGCGCGAGGAGATCGTCTTGCGCCTGCGCGACTGGCGTTCCCTGTTTTTCATTTTCGGCGGCGTGATGTCTGGGATGTTGGTGATCATTACCGTTGCCCGCGCTTTGTTTTATCTTTCGGGACGAAGGCATACGGGGTAGATGTTATTTTAGATCCTAAGGGTTTCAAAAACCCTTAGGGTCTTTTTAATCACCGTCCCGAAGGTTTGCGAAATTCAGTCGAGTTATGCAGGAGAATCTTCGGGACGTTTATTGGGGGCTTTTTTATTTCAACAATTCGTCGCACAACATCCGCGCTTCGGCGACTAAATCTGCATCCACGGGGAGCTTGAATTCCTCAGTGACGCGCAATGTCAAATGGTCGGCGGCCAGCTTTAGGTCCGGGGAAAGATGCGGATCGTCTTTGATCAGGTTAAGCAAATCGTACGCGCTTGTGCTTGGGGGGCGAGTCCCGCGGCGGGTCAGATATTCCCGTATCGCGATTCCTGCCGCGCGCCGGGCGCAGACGCGTGCCTGCCCTTCGTTGCCATTTGCGCGCGCTTGCGCGGCTTTTTCAAACTCTGCCTCTATTTGTTTTGTCCATTCTGTCATGCCGCGATTATACCCGTCACCAGGGAGGCGTGATTATCATCACGTTTAATTTGACTTTTCAATTTAACTGACATACAATGATACTAGAAATGTGAATTTTGTCACAATTTAATGGGGTTGAGAGTTAGCCGCATCCAAGCCAAAGGATTGAGGAGCGCTTTTCTGTTTGCCATTGGCAGAACGGAGGCACTCGTGGATGAAAGGCTCGTTGTAAGTTTCCATTCCTACTGCAAAGCAGGTAAATTGGATATTGTCGAGGGGAGGTGACGGCCATGCCCAGGGTCATCTATTGTGACATCACGCGTTGCGATAATTGCCGCGAGTGTGTGACAGCCTGTGAGCGCGAGCATTATGGGTGTAACCACATGTTCGTGCAAAAAATTGACGAAAGTTACGTTCCCGTGAATTGCAGGCATTGCGATGAAAGCCCCTGCGTGGAAGTCTGTCCAACCGGTGCGATGGCGCGGATAAGCGAAGACGTGGTGGCGATTGCTTCGATGAAGTGCATCGGTTGCCAGCTCTGTACAATTGCCTGCCCGTTTGGCGCGGTATGGTTCGACGCATTGAATAAGGTCTCGCGAAAATGCGACTTGTGCCAGAGCCGCCTCGAACACGGACTCATCCCTGCGTGTGTGACGGCTTGTTCACCCCAGCACGCGTTGCAGTTCGGTGAATTTGAAGAGATGTTGAGCACTGCGCACGAGCGCGGTTTGCAGACCGTGATCACGCGCGCCAGTGGGGACCATGGAACGATCTTGAGCATCCCTGTGAATTGGAACGGGAAAGGAGTGTGACATGGCAGTTGCAACACAATCCCGCATCCCACCGGATTTGATGTTGAACCTGCAAAAAGGTGGAATCAAGCTCGAAACCGAGCGCGATGACATGCTGATTGCAAGCGTGCCAAAAGAGCAGTTGACGGAGGCAGTGCAACACATCCGTGACGAACTGGGCGGGAGATTTATCACGTCTGCAGGCATGGACATGCGTTCGCTGAATGGCCGCTTTCGGGTGAGCCAGTTGTTCGGTCTGGATGCCGATAAGACCTTCCTCATCCTGTTCAGCGATGTTGATCCTTTGGATGCGGCCATTCCCACGATTACCGGGTTGATCCCTGGTGCAAACTGGGCTGAAAGGGAGGTGAGAGACCTCATCGGCGTGACGCCGGTTGGGCATCCCGATCTGAGGCGTTTGGTTCTGCCAGATGACTGGCCGAATAACCTGTATCCGCTCCGCAAGGATTTCAAAGTGGATGAGCGTCCGCCTGCCGCGCCGGAGAACAAGGTTCGCATCAATATCCCGCCGAAGGATGCGAGTGTTCTGCCGATTGGCCCGTTCTTCCCGACACTGGAAGAGCCGGTGTTCATCAATCTTTTCGTCCACGGGGAAGAAATTGTGGGCATGGATTATCGTGGTTTCTACGGCCATCGCGGCGTGGAAAAACTCGGCGATTCGGATTTGACCTACCAACAGGTTCCGTATCTCGCGGAACGAATATGCGGAATATGAGGGTGCGTTCACAGTACGTGTTACTGTCAAGCAATCGAAAAAGCCGCTGGAATCGTAGTCCCTCATCGCGCGCGTTACATCCGCACAATACTGCTCGAATTGGAACGTATCCACAGCCACCTGCTCTGGATCGGACTGGCCTGTCACTTCATCGGGTTCGATACGCTCTTCATGCAGGCCTGGCGCATTCGAGAACCCGTGATGTGGTTAACGGAATACCTGACGGGGAATCGCAAGACGTATGGCATGAACAAGATCGGCGGCGTGGCGCGTGACCTGCCAGCCGACGCGATGGAACGCATCCTGCCAGTCATTGACAAGATCGAAGCCGAGGCCGTACGCGTGGTGGATGCGATCCTCGAAGATTCGTCTCTCCGCGCCAGGCTCGAAGGTGTGGGAATTCTCTCCACCGAGGACGCGCGGGCTTATTGTGTGATCGGTCCTACGGCACGCGGCTCAAGTCTCGACATTGACGCGCGCCGCGATCATCCCTTTGCCGCGTACGATGAACTGGACTTTGAAGTCTGCGTTGAGAAGGGTTGCGACATTTGGGCGCGCACGCTTGTGCGAATCCGCGAGCTGCTCGAATCCATCAAGATGACGCGGCAGGCTTTGAAGCAGATGCCTGATGGCCCGGTGATGGCGGACTTCGGCGAGATCAAACCGTACCAAATCGGCGTCAGTTCGGTGGAAGCGCCGCGCGGAGAAGTCCATCATTATGCAGTGACCGGGCCGGGCAACCGTCCGTTTCGCTGGCGGGTGCGCGCGCCGTCCTACAATAACCTGCAATCCATCCCGGCCATGCTGCGCGGCGCAGTGATCGCCGATGCGCCCATCAGCGTCGGCAGTCTTGACCCTTGTTTCTCGTGTACGGAGAGAATGTCTGTGATTGATGTGGATAGCGGTGAAGTGAAGGTTTACAAACGGGAAGAGTTGCTCGCGAGGAAGAAGTTGTAGTGGAGTCCGAAGCGTTGCCCTGAGCTTGTCGAAGGGTCTCCCGGCTTCGGCGCGCCGACGACAGGAGTCGCCGGACTCCAACTTCAATTGGAGAGTGAACCATGCTGAAACATACAATCTCCGAACTCAAGGAAGCGTTGATCTGCCTCGAAGCAGGGCAGGTGACGCTTCCATATCCTTTTGCGCCGCATCCGCCGGACGAGAATTTTCGCGGCAAGCCCGTCTTGAACACGCGCAAGTGCATGAGTTGCGGCGCGTGCGGCAACGCCTGTCCATCGCGGCTGATCACGATCTCGGACAAAGACGGCATTCGCACCCTGCACTTTGAACTGACTCGTTGCACCTATTGCGGCAACTGCCGCGATGCCTGTCCGCAGGAGGCGATTGAGTTGACGTCGCAGTTTGAGCTGTCCACGGCTGTGCCTGCCGATTTGGCGATCAACGCCGAATTCAAACTGGTGACCTGCCGTGAGTGCGGCGCGGTCATCGGCACGGAGAGGCAGGTCGATCTCGTCCGCGAGAAATTGGGCGCGAGTCAATTGGAACTTCCCGACACCTCCTATCTCGACCTCTGTATCGCCTGCAAGCGAAAAGCCTTCATTCACTCTCACGCGCTCATGCTGGAGGTGACCCCATGAACGCCCTCGATTGGTGCTTCAAGAAATCCATCTGGGTTTATCACGTCAACGCGGGTTCGTGCAACGGATGCGACATCGAGATCCTCGACGCGCTCACGCCTTATTACGATGTTGAACGCTTCGGGATTCGACTCGTCCACACGCCCCGTCATGCAGATGCTCTCCTCGTGACCGGACCAGTTACCCGTCAAGTGAGGGAGCGTTTGATCAGACTTTACGAATCAACGCCGGACCCGAAGCTGGTCATCGCAGTTGGCAGTTGCCCCACTGGAGGAGGTATCTGGCACAACTCCTATGCGACTCTCGGTGGGCTGGGCAACGTTCTGCCTGTGAACATTTACATCCCTGGTTGTCCGCCGCGCCCTGAAGCGATTTTGTATGGCGTGGCGCAGGCGCTGGGACTCGTGCCACAGCAAGTCAAGGCGCAGGAGTTTGTGGAGGTGACATGAACATTGCCCAAGTTTCTCTCGCCATTCTTTACACCCTCATCTTCCCCGGCTTCCTGTTCACCGCGGTGGTGGGACTTTTGCTTACGTGGGTTGACCGCAAAGTGGCGGCCATTGTGCAAAGCCGTATCGGGCCGCCGTGGTTCCAGCCGTTCGCGGACATTGGCAAACTGCTGGCAAAGCGGATGATGGTGCCGCGCGGCGCGCAGAGGGTGGGGTTCATTGCCGCGCCGTTGCTTTCCATCATCGGCGCGACGCTCGCTTCGGTGATTGTCTTTCGCGCACTGTTCAATCCGTTTACAGGTTTTATGGGTGACCTGATCGTGCTGATCTATCTCTCCACTTTGCCCGCCATTTCCTTGATCATCGGCGGCGCGTCGTCGCGCAGTCCGTTTGGCGCGATTGGGGCAAGCCGCGAAATGAGCATGGTGCTGGCGTATGAAGTGGGATTCCTGCTGGCGCTGATCACGGCTGTGGTGAAGGCCGGTTCGATCCGTTTTATGGAGATTCACATTTATCAAACCCTGAACGGTTCGATTGCCTGGAGCCTTTCGGGCATTCTCGCATTGGCCGTCTTCCTGCTGTGTATGCAGGCAAAACTCGGCTTCCTTCCATTTGACATCAGCGAAGCGGACACGGAGTTGATCGGCGGGCCGCTGGCTGAATATTCGGGCGTTGGGCTGGCGTTGTTCAAGCTCGCGCGCGCCATGATGTTCTTCTTCCTGCCCGTGATGGCCGTTTTGATCTTCCTCGGCCCCGTGAATGGGACGATTCTCTCGATACTTGCTTTTATCGTCAAATTGCTGGCGGTGCTCGTTTTGCTGATCCTCATCAAGACCACCCACGCGCGTCTGCGACTCGACCAGGCCCTGAATTTCTTCTGGGCCAAGGTCGCGGTGACAGGTTTGATCGGGCTTGGCCTGGCGCTGGTTGGACTTTAGTCTCATGTCATTGCGAGGCGTTCTTCCCTGCACCGAACGCCCCGCACCTTTCATCCCCGATCCAATGAAGGTGCGGGGACGCAGGACGGTGCGCCGAAGCAATCCCCAATTAAATGGCGAAGGCTTCTCAATGAGATTGTTCCGTTTGACGGGAGATTGCTTCGCAAAGCTTGCCCTGAGCCTGTCGAAGGGTGCGCTCGCAATGACATATCAAAAAGGACATGCCTATGTTAGCCATTGCAACTTTCGGCATTCCCATCCTCGGCTCGCTGTTGACCCTGTTAGCCGACCGCGTCAACAACTTCCTCCGCAATGCCGTGGCCGCATTGACGGTCGCGGCGACGCTGGCTTCTGCGTTTTTGCTCATTCCCATCGCGAAGGAAGCGCACACAATTATGCTGGGGCCATCCACCATTCCAGGCTTTGGCTTCAACTTCATCATTGACGGGCTGGGTGTGTACGTGGCGATCATGGCCGCGTTCATCGGCCTGCTCATCGTCTTTTATTCGATGGGCTACATGCAGAATTACACCCATCTCGGCGAGTACTATTTCCTCGTCGTACTGTTCATCGGCGCGATGATGGGGCTTGTCCTTTCGGCCAACCTGCTGCTGATCTACATCTTCTGGGAAGTGACGGCCATTTGCTCGTGGCGCCTGATCGGTTTCTTCCGCGACCCGCAGCACCTCAAGAGCGCCGACACTGCCCTGCTGATGACAGTCTTCGGTTCGTTCTGTATGCTGGTTGGCATGGAGATGGTCTGGCATGAGACCGGCACATTGACCATTGCCGCGATCCGCGGGCGTAACGTCAGTGACATGGCAATGTTGTTGATGTTTATCGGCATCCTCGCTAAATCCGCCCAGGTTCCTTTGCAGATCTGGCTTCCCGCGGCGGGCGTCGCTCCTTCACCGGTGACGGCTTTGCTCCACGCGGCGGTGCTGGTTGTGATTGGCGTCTTTGCCTTCGCGCGCATTTTCATCGGCGCGTTCAGTCTGCCGCCGAACTGGCAGACCATCACCTCGGTCGTCGCGACGATCACGATTTTTGTCGCAAGCGGAGCGGCGCTTGTGGAGAACAATGCCAAGCGTATTCTCGCGTATTCGACGTTTGGTCAACTGGCTTACGTTTATCTTGGCTTTGCCAGCATGACCACCGTCGGCATTGTCGGTGGATTGGTCTTCCTGCTCGCACACAGCCTCGCCAAAGCCGGACTCTTTTTGGCAGTGGGCATTGTCGAGCACAAGACGCACACGAAGGATATCCGCGAACTCGGCGGCATGATCCGCGTGATGCCTGTCACTGCGGTTGCGTTCATCCTCTGCGCGCTGACCATCATCGGCTTCCCGCCGTCGGCTGGTTTTGTGGGCAAGTTCATGATCATCCTCGGCGCGGTGGAAGGCGGCAAGACCGTGTTCGCCGCACTGGCTGTCTTTGGTGCGTTGATGAGCATCGCTTACATGATCAGGCTTTTCAACGCGGTTTTTCTTGGCCCGAATCCTTCGCACAATGTTAAAGAAGGGACCACGGGCATGGTCGTGACAGTGACTCTTTTTGCCGTGCTTTCCCTGCTGGCAGGCATCATCGCCGCGCCGCTGCTGGATGTTGTCAACGCGCTGGTGAGTCAGATGTTTGGATAACGACTCTCACCCCTAGCCCCTCTCCCTCCTTCGACTACGCCGCCAACGGACACGGCGGCTCCGCTCAGGACGAAGGGAGAGGGGGAGGAAGTGGAACCATGAACACTCTCCTGCTTTACCCAATTGCCGTGCCCATCCTCGTCGGGTTTGTATGCTTGTTGACGCCGCGCCAGTTTCGAGGTCCGCGTGAAGCGTTGACGGTGTTGACCGCGCTCGCCTCGCTCGCGATGTCCGTCTTCATTTTCATGCAACCGACTCTCTACATCCACATCCCGTGGCTGACGCTCACAGGGAATCTCACACTCGCGTTCGACTTTCAGTCTGCGGCGTATGCGCGGCTCACATTGCTGGTCGTTTCGAGTTTCGGTTTGCTGGCCGCGCTATTTTCGATTCCATTCCTCGCGAAGCATCCGCGCCACAACGAGTATTATGCCTATTTCCTGATGGCGCTTGGCGTCACTTCGGGTGCGGTACTTTCTGAAAATCTCTTGCTCCTGCTCTTCTTCTGGGAACTGCACGGATTCCTGCTCTTCCTGATGGCAGGCATCAATGGGGACTCAGCCATTCCCGCTTCCACGCGGACTCTCATCCTGGCCGGGTTCGGTGACCTGACCCTGCTCTTCGGCCTCGTTCTTCTCTGGACCCAGACCGGATCATTCTCAATTAACATTCTCTCCGCCCAGGCCATTTCCGTTAACTCCTGGCTGATGGGTGTTGCCTTCGTTTTGATGGCCTTTGGATCTTTTGTGAAAATCGGCGTGATGCCTCTGCACAGTTGGATCACAGCGATTTCGACCGAAACGCCGATGACCGTGATGGGATATTTCACGTCGCTCGATAAGATGCTCGGCTTTTACCTGCTCACGGTGCTGGCGCTCAACATTTTCGACCTTTCCGGGTGGGGTGGCTGGTTCCTGATGACGATGGGTGTAATCACGTTGTTCGGCGGCGTGCTGATGGCGATGGTGCAAAGCGACTTCCGCAAGATGCTGGCGTTCCATTCGGTCTCGCAGATTGGGTACATGGTTTTGGGAATCGGCACAGGGACGCCGGTGGGAATCATCGGCGGGCTGTTCCATCTCGTGAATATGATCATCGTGAAGGGTGCATTGTATCTATGCGGCGGGTCGGTTCAACATGCCACGGGCAAAACTAAGTTCTCCGAAATGGGCGGACTCGCCAAAGCCATGCCGTGGACGTTCGTTTCAACTTTGATTGCATCGCTCGCGATTGCGGGTGTGCCGCCGTTGAACGCCTTTGTTTCCAAGTGGCTGGTGTATCAGGGAATCATCGAACACGGCGGCGCGGCATTCCCGATTTATCTGCTGGTTGCCATGTTCGGTTCCGCGTTGACGCTGGCGTCTTTCATGAAACTGCTCTATTCGATGTTCTGGGGCGACAGGCCGCAGGAACTCGCGGACGTCAAAGAATCCCCGTGGGCGATGACCCTGCCGATCTTTGTGCTGGGTTTGATCGCAGCGGGATTTGGCATCTTCTATCGCTGGCCTGTGGAAACTTTGCTCGCGCCGATTCTCGATCAACCCATTCGGTCAATTGGTCTGTGGCAATCGGGTCTCGCCGCGATATTAATGATCGTCAGCCTGTTGATCGGGCTGGTCATTTACTGGGCGGGCCGCCCGCGCAGGAATGTCGAAACGGAAGTGTTCCTCGGCGGCGAAGCGCTCGATCCCGAAATCTATCGCGTGCCCGGAACGCATTTTTACGGTCCCGTCAAAGGCATGAACGGACTCAGGCAGGTCTATGCCGCGGCGGATCGCGGCGCGCTTGACCTTTACCTGCTGAGCTACCGCGTCATCAAGAGCGCTTCGGATTGGATCTATCGCTACATTGACCAGGCGCTGGCGGAGTTTTACCAGGAAGTGATCCCTGCGTTGTGGTCGTTGATCGGGCAAATCCTGCGGGTGCTGAATACAAAGATGGTGCTCACCCGTATCCTGTGGGCGCTCTACGCGGTCGGCTTGATCGGAATCTTCTTCATGCCGAATCAATACGAAATCGTCACGTTGGCGCGCATCATCGCCTGCATCGGCATGATTGGCTGGGCGTTCCTCGCCTGGGTGGAGAGAAACCTCACGCGCATGTTGGTCCTGGCAACCACCAGCCAGCTTGGCTTCGTCGTGCTGGGCGCGTCACTCTCTTCCGATGTGGCGATCTCCTACCTGTTGACTGGCAGTGTCGCCATCGCCGTGCTGTTCCTCGTCGCATATCTTATTCGCCGGACACTGCACACCGACAAGATCGAGCAGATGGGCGGCGTGGCCGGACGAATGCCCTGGGCGTTCTTGTTGTTCGTCCTTGCGGCTTTGTGGCTTTCGGGCCTGCCGCCGTTTGGCAGTTTCTTCAGCAAATTCTTGCTCGGTGTGGCCGCCAGCGAGATCAGTCCCTTGCTGACGATAGCCATCACCGGCACAGCCATCATGACGCTGAGTTATTTGCTCCGGCCAATCGGCAGGTTCCTGCGCGCGAAATAAGTTCTAAACGCAAAGGTCACGAAGGAAGAAACCTTCGTGACCTTTGCGTATGTCGTCTTAAATTTTTGTGGGGATGTTTACGTCTTTGCCGCGACCAGTTGTATGCGCGTGTGTTGCAGTCTTTCCATGGCGGCCTTCGCCACTGCGCGGCTCAACCCAACGGACAATTTCATATCCACTTCGCACAACGCGCGCAAAGCGGACGCTTTGATGTCAATCACGCGTGAAACTTTGCCGGCCTTGAGCGTGGCAGTGTAAATATAAGGCTCGATCAATGCTGAAATGCCGAATATCTCGCCCGGGTTGATATCCGAGACGAAGTATTCCTTCTTGTAATACGGATCGTGTTCCGACGTGACCACCGCGTAATAGGCCGCGTCGCCATCCATCAGGAAGAAGAAGTTGTCGGCGGGCTTGCCCGCTACGACAATGACCTCATCCTTCTCGTAAGTCAATTCCTCCGCGATCATCGCGACGGCTTTGAGTTGCGTGTCGTCCATGAAATTGAAGAAGGGAAATCTTCGCAGTAGTTCAGGGGAAATCATGGCTCCTCCTTGAGCAAATCCATTACGGCTTGTACAGCCAAAGGCACAGCTTCGGCTACGACAGGTGAAAGTTCCTCAGAAAAATCGTACACGTTTTTTGCTTCGATTGCAACTATCTCCACAGACTTCGGGATGGGCATTCCCATTGCCTCGGCAGTCCTCAATGCAGTGATGAGCGACGTATCGTGTGCGGATGCAGAATGACCCGCGGATGGATTCGCCAGCTCGTCCAACTTAAACACCCTCACGCTTCCCGCGGGACTTTGGCCCGTCTCCATTGAATCGACAATTACCACCCTTCGATATCCCAGCATCCGTTCCATGAGCGAGAGGCCGCCGAGGGAGACGCAATCCACCTCTACAAACGAGTGACGGTGAATGACTTTCGAATCAACGGGGCGATAACAAATCTGATAGCGCGGATTGATTTCCACCTGTTGTTTGACTCTCTCCGCCACTGTCCATCCAACGCCATCATCTCCAAGGATCGGATTGCCCAATCCGATGACAAGAAGCGACGAAGGACGAGCGACAATTGTCGCTGTCATTATGTTGGTTGTCTGCTCGTCCTTCATCATAAAACGGGGCTCCTCACTGCCCAGATAATCAATCTCCCTCACCCTATCCCTCTCCCGAAGGGAGAGGGGACTCCCTTCCCCTTTGGGGGAAGGGTTGGGGATGAGGGCGTGAATCAGCAAAACTGTTTCAACACATCCACCGTGTTTCCATCCGCGTCGCGGATGATGACTTCGAGCGGCATCTTGCCTGGCAAGGAATGGGTGGCGCAGCCGAAGCACGGGTCGTAGGCGCGGAAGGCCATTTCAATCATGTTCAAGGTCGGCTCGGTGACTACCGTCCCTTTCTGGATGAGTCCGCGCGCGGCCTTGTTGATGGACATGCTGATGGGCGCGTAGTTGTTCGTGGTGCCGACGATGAGGTTGACCTTGGTCAGCACACCGCGCTCATCGGTGGTGTAGTGGTGGGTGAGTGTGCCGCGCGGCGCTTCGACGATGCCCACGCCTTCAGTTGGTGTTTCGGTGGGAATGGTGTGGAAATTCGGGGATGTGATTTCGGGGTCGGTGGCGAGTTCCACCCAGCGCTCGGCCGCGTAGAGCAGTTCAACGAGACGCGCCCAATGGGTGGCTAATCTTTGATGAACGGGCTTCCCGCCGAGGGTCGTAAAGAAGCGTTCGTATTCTTCCTGTGCGCGAGGCGTAGCCATTCCATCCGCCGCATTGACTCGTGACAGCGGCGTGGCGCAGTAAACGCCCGAATCTTTTCCATCGGCGAATCCCTTCCAGCCAACCTTCTTGAGATATGGGAATTTGAGATACGTCCACGGCTCCACGTGTTCAGCGATGTGTTCGGCATAATCCTTCGGCGCGTATTTGACGAATTCCTTCCCGTCTGGGTCAACCACGCGGACTTTGCCATCGTAGAAGTTGATTTTGTTGTTTTCGTCCACCATGCCCATGTAATAGGTGTGGTGGGTGTAGATGTCGCCGAGGATCAGATCCACGTAGGCTTTGTTGCCGAGCACGATGTCGTTGAAGAGTTTGAGCGAGAATTGGCCGAACTCAACTGCCCAGTGTCCCATGTCTTCGATTTCTTTGCGCTGTTCCTCGGTGATGCCTTTGGTCAAGCCGCCAGGAATGGATGTGCATGGATGCACCTTCCGCCCGCCAATCATCTCAACGACAGTGTGTCCCGCTTTGCGCGCCTGAATGACCTTGCCCGCGATTTCGAGACCAACCTTGTGAATAACGCCGAGGATGTTTCTCTCGGCGACGGGCGCGTCGGGGCCCATCACAAAATCGGGGCCGCCAAGCGCGTAAAAGTGGGTGGCATGGTCTGTGACGTAGAACGCCATGTAAAGCAGTTCGCGCAGGAGTTTGGCCGTGCGCGGCGGGTCCACGTGATAGACCATGTCCGCGGCTTTGGCGGCGGCCATGTGATGCGCTTCGGGGCACACGCCGCAGATGCGGTTGGTGAGAAGCGGCATTTCCTCGACGGGCCTGCCAACGCAGAATCGTTCGAAGCCGCGTAGTTCGGGGATTTGGAAATAGGTGTTGGCGACGCCGCCTTCCTTGTCGAGGAAAATTTCGATTTTGCCGTGACCTTCCAGGCGGGTAATTGGGTCTATGGTGATTCGTTGTGTCATGGTTGTCTCCTGTAATGCAAATTGGCAATTTGCGCTACGCCTTCTCCCATGCGGGCTTGCCAGCCTTCAACAACGAGCCAGCAAGATTGAAACGATAGAACTGTCCCGTTGGGTCAACGATTCCATCAAGGATGCGGTCAATCTCTTCGGGGTCGTTGCTGTCAATGACGGATGCAAAGGCTGAGATCAGCCGTGCGCCGTAATCAATGACTCCCTCGGCGGGGCCATAGCAACCGATGCACTGCGCGCCTGCCGTTGGACAACGAGCATTGCACCCGCTTCTCGTCGCGATGCCGTTGCATGGAATCCCTTGTTCGAGCAGGCACAGCTCTGGGTCAACTTCCACGCCCCAAATCCTCTTGAAGGATTTGACCATCTTGATGTTGCGCGCCCGTTTACATTCGTCGCACACGGTCGAATTGCCTGCGCCGATGACAGTTCCCTTCGGCGGCAGTTCGGCTTTGCCTTGAAGCACCTGCACAACCAAATCAATCACGGCCGCGATCTGGTGCGACTCGGGCGGACAGCCTGGCATGTAGTAGTCCACATCCACGACCTGGTCGAGGGTCTTGAGTACAGGCAAAATCTTCGGGATGTGGATTTCGCCCTCAGGCACATCGTAGGATATCATCGGGTAGATTTGCTTCGGGTTGTCTGTGCTGATGGTGTTGAACGCCGTGGAGACAATCTCGCGCGAGTCGCTCAAGTTTGCCAGCCCAGGGATACATCCCTCGTTGGCGCACGAACCGAACGCGACGAGTATCTTGGATTTCCTGCGAAGGAGTTTGGCGATGTGCTCGTTCTCGTCGTTGCGGATGCCGCCGTTGAAGAGGGTGAGCAGGATCGAGCCATCCTCCATCGCTTCCACATCTTTGTATTTCGCGTCCATCGCGACGGGCCAGAAGACGACATCGAAGTTGGCGTCCACATCCAAAATCTTCTCGTGGATGTTCAACACGGCGATCTCACACCCGCCGCAGGAGGCCGCCCAATACATTGCGAATTTTGGCTTATTGCCGTTGACGGTCATGCTGGCACCTCCTTAAGGTCCGGCGCAGGTTCATGGCTGGTTGGTCCGCTATCGTCAGGCGAGCGGCCGTTTGACCTGTACCAATTGAGTGGACCAAGCGCACGAATTTCTTCCACGAAGCTTCCGACCTCAGTGGCGAATTTCTTGCCTTCCGCCGCGCTAGCCCAAACCAATTTCACGCGTTCGGGTTCCACGCCCAGGCCTTTAAGCGTGCGGCGGAGCAGATGGAAGCGCCGCAGGGCTTTGTAGTTCTGTTCCAGGTAGTGACACTCGCCCGGATGACAGCCCGTAATCATCACCCCGTCCGCACCATTGGCCAGAGCCTTGAAGACGAAGGTGGGGTCGAGACGGCCCGAGCACATCAGGCGGATCAGGCGGATATTGTGCGGATATTTCGTCCGGGATGTACCGGCCAGGTCGGCGGCGCGGTAGGAGCACCAGTTGCAGGTAAAGCCGATGATGACCGGGTCAAAGGTTTCGTTATTATTCATCTCATTCCTCCTCACGCGGGTACCGGCTCTTCGCCAACGTTCAGCAGCAGCAGGCCTTCGATCTGTGCGAAGATCTGCTCATTGCTGAAGCCTGTGCCGGTAATGGCGCCCGCTGGGCAGGCGGCTACGCAGGTTCCACAACCCTGGCACAAGGCCGCGTTAATCTCGGTGACCATACGCTCCTCATGGAACGAAATGGCGTTAAATGGGCACAGTCCATTGCAAATGCGGCATCCGGAGCATTTTTCCTCGATCACGCTGGCGCGAACCGGCTCAAGGGCAATCTCCTTGGCGTGAATCTTGCCGAGCGCGCGCGCGGCTGCGGCCGCTCCTTGCGCGACGCTGGCCGGGATGTCCTTCGGGCCCTGGACGCAGCCGGCGATAAGGATGCCCTCTGTCATGGTAGCGACCGGATCCAGCTTGGGATGCTTCTCGATGAACCAGCCGTCCGCGCTGCACGAGAGGCCGAACCGCTTGGCGGTTTCTTTGGCATCGTGACGTGGTTCGAGCGCGACCGAGAGGATGACCATGTCCAGCGGGATACGCATTTGCACGCCGACAAGTGTGTCTTCAACCTGGGCGATGAGCTTGCCTTGTTCTTCGGGCGTTCTGGGTGCATCGTTTATTTCAGCGACTTTGCCCCGGATGAAGTGTGTACCTTCCTCCAGCACGCGCTGGTAGAACTCTTCATAACCCTTGAAGGGAGTTCGCATGTCGATGTAGAAGTTGTACACCTCGGCGCCAGTGCGCTCGTGGACCAGGTGGGCAAACTTCAGCCCCTGCATACAGCAGATTACCGAGCAATATTCATTGTAGTTCTTATCGCGGCTCCCAACACAGTGGACGATTCCGACTGCCTTCGGCTTGCTCTTGCCATCGCGGAGGAGAATCTCCCCGTTGGTAGGGCCGGACGCGTTGCACATGCGTTCGAACTCGATGCTGGTGAGTACGTTTGGCAGGCGTCCATAGCCGTATTGTGCCATTCGATGCGCGTCGAAGGTTTCATAGCCGGTTGCGAGGACGATGTTGCCGACGTTGACCGTGATAATCTCGTCTTCCTGGTTGAAGTCAATAGCACTGGTAGGGCAGAACTTCTCGCAGGCCTTGCACGTTCCCTTGATGTAGTAGGTGCAGTTCGCGCGGTCAATGACCGGATACCTGGGTACGGCTTGAGCAAAGGGCGTGTAGATCGCTTTGCGCGTTCCCATGCCCGCCTCGAAGACATCATCCACAACTTTTTTCGGGCACTTCTCCCAGCAGATGCCACAGCCCGTGCACAGATCAGTCTTGACGTAGCGGGACTTCTTGCGGATGGTCACTGAGAAGTTGCCAACGTAGCCATCCACCTTTTCGACCTCGCTCCAGGTCAACAACTCGATATTGGGATGCGTTCCCGCCTGGACCATCTTCGGTGTCAGGATGCACGCCGCACAGTCCAGGGTGGGGAAGGTCTTGTCGAACTGTGCCATGTGTCCACCGATGGAGGGTTCGCGTTCCACCAGATACACCTTGTACCCGGCGTCCGCGATCTCCAACGCGGCCTGAATGCCCGCAATCCCTCCGCCGACAACCAGTGTGTCGGGATGGATGGAGACCTTCAGCGGTTCGAGGGCCTCATGGTGCAGTACACGCTCCACCCCGCCAGATACAACGGCCATGGCCTTGGCGGTTGCCATATCCTTGTCGGTATGCACCCACGACACCTGCTCGCGGATGGAGACCAGTTCGCACAAGTAGGGATTGAGCCCAGCACGTTTACAGGCTGTGCGGAATGTGTTTTCGTGCAGATGCGGCGAGCAGGCCGCCACAACTACGCGTGTCAGTCCCAGTTCCTTGATGTCCTTCTCGATCAGTTCCTGACCGAGGCTGGAACACATGAACTTATACTCGCGGCCAACGACAACCCCACGGTGCTTGAGACGTGCTGCCGCCCATTCAGCCACCTCCTGGACGTCCACCGTACCCGCGATGTTCGTGCCGCAGTGACAGACATAGACTCCTATTTTTTCCATAAGATTTCTCCTTTGATTACGAGGTTGCAAGGACCGGCAGGGCGGAAACCAATTCCTTGCCAATCCCCAGTTTCTTGGGAGCAATGCCCAACGCCAGGCCAACCAGTTGTGTGAAGTACAGGACGGGTATCGAGTAATTCGTCCCAAACTCCTGGTTGACCGATTGCTGGTAGCATTCCAGATTGACCTGGCACATGGGGCAGGCTGTCGCGATCACGCTTGCTTGGCGGTCCACGGCGGATTGAAGAAGGTTCTTCACCATGGTCAGCGCGGCGGGCCGGCTCGAGATGATCAACGAGCCGCCGCAACACCGCGTCTTGAGGGGATAGTCAACGGGAGTCGCGCCGATGGCGGTCAGCAATTCCTCGAAGAAGAGAGGATGCTCAATGTCCATGTGATCTTTTTTCGGCCTGAGGATCTGACAGCCGTAATAGGGTGCGACGCGAACTCCTTCCAGCGGATGGGTCACGTTGTTCTTGATCTCCTCGGTGCCGATGTCCTCCATGTAGACTTCTATGAGGTGTCGCACGTTGATTTGCCCCGAAAAATGCAGGCCGTCTTCTTCCAAGGCATAGTTGATGTGCTCGGCCAGGTCGGGATCCTTTTTCATGTGGGCGACGGTAAAGTACATGTTCTTGTAACAGGCACTGCATGGCGCAACCAGATCCAACCCCGTTTTTTCGGCGATGGCGAGGTTGCGGGCGGATAGTGTGTAGGCCAGCAGTTCGTCAATGTGGAAGTAGGTCGTCGAGCCGCAACAGTTCCAGTCCTCGATTTCGTGGAGTTTCATTCCGAGTTTCTTTGCGGTCTCGAGGGCGGAGACATGGTAGCCAATGGCCAGCTTTTCGAGCGAACAGCCGGGGAAGTAGGCAAACTCTTTCATTCGACGCCTCCCATGGGAATGATCCTGCGGACCATGCGCTTGAAATTGTCGAGGCGCTTGATCTGGGCAGGAAGCAATGGAAGCCTGCCCTTTATCATCAGCTCGGTGGCGTTCTGTATCTCACGGAAGAACTCGCCCAATTTGAAACTGAAGATGTAGGAAGGCGCCAGGATCGGCTCGAAAGTCCGTCCGGTTCGAACGATCATCTTTGCAAAGGCTTCTGAAAAAGACGGTCCGATCAAGCCTTCCTTGTATTTGTTCTTCCAAATCGAATACCGTTGCAGCGCGTACATCAGTTCTGTGATGCTGATCCCCTGGGGACATCGCACGGTACACTGATAGCAGGAAGCGCAATACCAGAATGTATTACTTTCCATTACCTGGTCTTTTAGCCCTGCGTTGACCATGGCGATAATTTGGCGCGGGGTGTAATCCATGTAGGCTGCCACCGGGCAGGAGCCGGAGCAGGTCCCGCATTGGACGCACATCGGGAACGGGTTTCCGTCCGCCGCGTGCAAAAGGCCGGAAACTTCCCGCATGAAGGTGAAAGTGTAGGTTTCGGATGCTTCTGTCATAAGATTGGCCTTTCTGTTTTACCAGCGGCCGCAACGAACGCGTCGCTCTCGGCGGGTGGCGCCGTTCTAACTAACGCCAGCCTTTCTTTCCTCCGCGGCCTGGATCAGGCTGTTGACCTTTTCGAGCAGGAGGTTAGGCTCCACCGGTTTTTCGACCAGTTCATCCACCTCTACAAAGTGGGGATGAATCGGTTCACCTGGGAAGAGGAAAGCGATCTGCTCCCTCATGCCGGTGATGATCAATACCGGCATTTCCCGCAGTTTGGCGTCTTTGCGGAGTTTTCGAGCGATCATCACGCCTTCCGCCCCGCGTCCCATCATGATGTCGAGCAGAAGCAGGTCGTATGGCTGTCTCTGTAGCGCCTGCAGGCCTTCCTTGGGGTCATAGGCGACATCCACCTCGAACCCTGCTGTATCGAGGATTGCTTTGATGCCCGAGACAAAATCGGGGTCGTCATCGATTATCAGCAATCGTTTGGCCATCTCGTACCTCCATTCATGGTTTGCATGATTAGCCCTTAGGGCTGATTAGACCATTTGGGCAGGCGGACAGTGAAAGTCGTGCCCTTGCCCAATTCACTTTCAACGACAATCGAGCCGTTATGCGCCTCGATGATTTGCCGGCTGACGGCGAGTCCGATGCCATGCCCAGTGGCCATAGCCTGCCCGGACTTTCCCCGGTAAAAACCGTCAAAGATATGAGGCAAATCTTCCTCCGAAATTCCGACGCCATTATCCTGGATCGAGATCACGACATCGGTCCCATTTTCTTTGGCGTTCACTACAATCCTGCTTCCATCGTGCGAGTATTTGATCGCGTTACCAATGATATTCACGAATGCTTCTGAAAGGCTGAGACCGTCTCCGATCACAGGATGCAATACATCGCCGATGGAAGTAACGATCTCTATATCCTTTCGCACCGCGTAAAGCTCCAGGTTATCGAGCGCTTTTGAAATTTCATCCTTTACAGAAATTTGTGTAAAGCCTTCCTTTAGCTTGTTGATGTCAACAGATATGACTCTCAGCCACGAATTAATGAGTTTGATCAGGTCATCTATCCTGATCTTGGCCCTTTCCAGTTTTTCCTTCTGGCTTTCACTGAGTGTTTTGGACAGTTCGAATTCAAGTGCAAACAATGATTGCTGAACCGCACTCAAAGGGGCCTTCAATTCGTGCGAAACGATGTGGGCAAAATGCTCCCTCAGCATTTCCTTTTCCTGCCGCAGGGCAATCGTCTCAAGCACCAGTTTTCGTTTCTCCAGACTTCGGCAGGTAATGAGGCGGAATTCCTCCGGCGTGAATGGCTTGGGGAGGAAATCGTACGCGCCCCTCTTCATCGCATCCACTGCTGAGCTGATGGTGGCAAAACCGGTGATCACGACCATGACGATTGTTGGATCCATTGTGTGGACTTTTTCCATCACATCGAAGCCGGAAATGCCCGGCATCTTGAGATCCACGAAGACTAGGTCGGGTTGGAACTCCTGAACGAGGCGCAGACCAGCCGTCCCGTCCGAGGCGGTTGCGACCTGATAGGGCCCGCCCGCCAGGATCTGCGTGCAGGAGTCGAGGACAACTTCCTCGTCATCAATAAGCAGGATCTTTGACTTTGCTTCCATCTTCTTCACTGACTTTCACAATGGCCGGAAGACTCACGGTAAATGTTGCGCCTCTTCCATATTCGCTTTCGACGGTGATCTCACCGTTATGTTCTTTGACGATCCCGAAACTGATGGCCAGCCCCAGACCTACGCCATGTCCGACTTCCTTGGTGGTAAAGAAGGGGTTGAAGATCTTTTCCATGTTTTCAATGGAGATGCCATGGCCGCTGTCTTTCACCTCGATTTCGATGTTTTTCTCATTCAAACCGAAGCAGGTCGTGAGCGTTAGTGTGCCGCTTCCTTTCATTGCCTCCGCGGCGTTGATGATCAGGTTCAGGAACACCCTTTCGATTTGTGAGGGGTCAACGACAATCATTGGCAGGCTCTCGTCAAGGTTTTGCGCGATGTTGATGTTGTGAAATTGCGCCTGGTTCTCCACCAGCGAGACGCAGCCGCGCAACAGGGCGTTGATGTTCGTGAGTGTTTTGATCGGTTTTTTCTGCCGCGAGAAATCCAGCAGACCTCGGATGATCTCTCTGCACCGATTGGCCTGCGTGGCAATTTTCTCGATGTTCTGCCGCGAAGGTTCGTCGCAAACCTCCTTTTCGAGGAGCAGGTTGGAGTAAGTGACGATGCCCTGAAGCGGGTTGTTCAGTTCGTGGGCCACGTTGGCGGCCAATTGCCCAATGATGGCAAGCCGCTCCGATTCCATGATCTTCCTTTTCGTAAATTCCTTCAGCCTCTCATCCCGCTGTCTCAGCGCGTCGGCCATCTGGTTGAAGCGGTACGAAAGTTTCCCAAGTTCGTCGCCGCTGACGGGTTCCACTTTGGCATCGAGATTTCCGTTTGCCAGTTGCTCGGAGGCCGCCACCAGGTTTCGGATCGGCCTGGAAATCTGGCGCGAGATCCACAAGGCGATGATCGCGCTTAGCGCCGCGCCCGCCAGCGTGATGCCGACAAAGACCCACACCGTCTGGTTTTGGATGTCGGCATACTTCTGTTCGAGAATACCGACGTACAGGATGCCGATGACTTCGTGGTTGATATTGCGGATGGGTTCGTAGGCCGTGATGTACCAGTCGGTGACAACGTAGGCCCGTCCGATCCACGGCTTCTGCTCGATCATGACCTGGTTGTAGACATCCTCCTGGATGCGCGTCCCGATGGCGCGCTCGCCGCGGTTGTCCTTCACGTTGGTCGAGACGCGCACGTCGTCCTGGAAAATGGTCGCCGTGCCGATGTCCTTGCCTTCGTAGACCACGTTCTGGAAGACGGTTTCCTTGATCTTGTCTACAATGTCGTAGTTTCGATTCAACATGATTTCGCCGTATACCACGCCGATGAAATTGCCCTGCGCGTCGAAGATGGGCGCGGCCGCTTTCAGCATCATCCCCGCCGCCTCTTCGGTCTCGGGGCGAATCCTTGCCATGGGCGTCTCGATGAATTCGAAATACGCCTGTTTCACCAGCGCCGGCGACTCACGTTCCAATTCCTCGGCGGGTACCAGGATCGTGCCGGAGGCGGGCTTTCTTGTTGTCAGCACCACCCGGATGATCTCGTCCCGGCCCTGGTCGTCGCCGGTCGCGGCCGGATTATTGACGCGTAATACGACGATGCCTGAGGTGTCCGTGATGGTCAAAACATCAATGTTCTCGCTGTCTTTGAAGCGCGCCAGTTCATCCAGGTATTCCTGGCGAATGTCGCCGCGCAGAATGTCGCCCATGAAGAGCCTGACGCTTGTGAACTCGACCGAGTCTTCCACGTGCCGCAAGCGGGTCTGGTAGATTTCCCTGGCGGCGTTTAAATCGTTGCGAACGCGTTCCTGGGCTTCTTCGATGATTCGGTTGTTAATGATCTGGATACCGGCAAGTGTGAAGATGAAACTGCTCAACAGAATGATGGACAGAAAACTCAGGGTCAACTTTGTGGCAATTGACAACCTGGTTTTCCTGATCCAATCCGATGCGGCTTGCTTTACCGCGTTCATGTTGAGTCAATCTCCTTTATGTTGTTCTATTCCGTCATTGCGAGGAGGGCACACTTCCCGACGAAGCAATCTCCGCGCGGTGGAGGGGATTGCCTCGCTTCGCTCGCAATGACGACATCAATGCAGTTCATAACGCCTCGTGAACCAACTCGATCAAATCCTTGACCTGCAGCCTGCTCTCGTTGCCCGTGGTTTTTACCGCGTCCCGGAACATCGTGACATCCTTCGGGCAGGCGACGACGAAGGCCTGAACGCCTTCGAGCGCGGCGGCCTCACGGACGCGTATCTCGCTGGGGCGTTCCCGCCCCGGCTTCTCCTCCATCCAGATGCGCCCGCCGCCCGCGCCGCAGCAGAAGGCGCGCTCGCCGTGGCGCGGCATTTCGGCCAGTTCGCAGCCCGTCGCGCGGATCAGACGACGCGGCGCGTCGTAGACGCCGTTGTAACGTCCGAGATAACACGGGTCGTGATAGGTGACTTTGTAGTCCAGTTTCTTGCTGAACTTGAGTTGCCCGGAAACAATCAGTTTGTCGAGCAGTTCGGTGTAATGCAAAATTCGCGGACGGCCATTGCCGTTCCATGAATATTCATTCTTCAACGTGTTGTAGGTGTGCGGGTCGGTGGTGACGATGGTCTCGAACTTGCACTTGCCCAGCGCCTGCATGTTCTTCCCGGCCAGCATCTCAAAGATGCCCTCTTCGCCCACGCGGCGCACGTCGTTGCCAGCGTTGCGCTCCGCGTCGAACAGGATGCCAAAATTCAAACCGGCCTTGTGAAACACATCCGCGGCCTTGCGCGTGACCTCGGTCAGGGTCGGGCTGTAGGAGGCGTAATCCCCAACGAACCACAGATATTCCACTGGCTCATGGCGCGCATCTTTGACTGCCGGTTGCAGGCTCGCCGTCCATTTGGCGCGCATTCGCTCCGACTGCCCGAATGAGTTGCCGTAGCGTCCCAGGTTCATGAGCGCAGTTTGAAGCGTGGCATCCATCTGTCCTTGATCTACAAGATGGCGGCGCATGTCTACAATCGAAGCAAGGTGTTCAATGAATGCTGGGCAAACCTGCGCACAGGCGCGACAGGTTGTACAGGCCCAGATTTCTTCGGGCGCGATAATGTCGCCGTGCAGAGCGCGCCCATCTTTCTCCCACAGATGGGCATCCAGTTTGATCATCATATTCCGCGGTGAGAGAAGCTGTGAACTGAGGTATGCCGGGCAAACATCTTGGCAACGCCCACAGCGCGTGCATGATTCGAAGTCCAGCAGTTGCTTCCATGTAAACTGCTTCCATTCCTTCACCCCCATTCCGCCTTCCGTGCGCGCCGCGGGAAGCGCCCCGGCCGGTTGAAGCGAGCGGAAGTAGATATTGAGCGGTACAGAGAAGATATGGAATAGTTTGGTGAAGGGTAGACTGCCAAGGATGATGAAGGCGCTCGCAATGTGAAGCCCCCAAACGATCAGATGGAGCGTCTGATTGTTCGGGTCCCCTAGAGCCAGGAATGCTGCCGCGATAACGCCGCCGATGGGAGACCATACACCCCAGTCCGGCTGGGTCACTGCGAGGCGCAGGCCCTCGGTCAGATAGCCGCTGATGGCGATGAAGGCCAGCATAGCGAGGACGTAAACGTCATCGCGCGGGAGAGTTTTCAGTGGGAAATTTTGCAGTCGCGCCGGGCGTATGACGTAACGGCGGTAGATCGCCATTCCAAGCCCTGTGATGACCAACAGACCGAGAATATCCAGAGTCAGTTCAAAGATGATGTATACCCAGCCAGTCAGAAATTGGAAACCAAAAAACAGAAGGGTGATGTCCCAATCCACGGTGGCGAGCGCGGTGCCAATGGCGAGAACAAGCATGCCCCAGAAGATGGTGAAGTGCATCAGGCCTGGGTACAACTCGCCGAGCGTGCGCTTCTGTCCGAGAACCTGGACGACCAGCGACCAGATACGCGCCCAAAAATGTCCCGTGCGTTTTTCTGATTGTCCCTGTCTCACGCGCAGGATGCGCCGGGTCACTCCATAAACGAAGACGACGGCTGTCAACAGCGCGAGAATGTACTGGGCAATTTCCGCCCAGTGAGGGATGTTCCAGAAGGTTTCGCGGACAGGCATATCTTTCTCTCCTGTTACGACACACCTGCGGCCTGTTTGACCTTTTCAGTGAGAGCGGGGACGAGGTCGAAAATATCGGCCGTCGTTCCATATTTCGCCACATTGAAGATTGGCGCATTGGGATCGGTATTGATGGCGATGATCGTATCGCTCTCGTTCATGCCCTCCACATGCTCCGGCGCGCCGCTGATGCCCAGTGCCAGATACACTTTGGGTCTGACGTGCTTGCCCGATTTGCCAACGAGGCATGAGGCCGGCAGCCAGCCCTGGTCCACGATTGGGCGCGAGGCGCTGACCTGTCCGCCGAGCGCGGTGGCGAGTTCCCTGGCGATCTCGATATTGTCCTTGGTCTGGATGCCGCGCCCAACGGAGATCAGGAGCGGCTCTTTGGCGATGTCCACATCCCCGGCCTCTGGTTCGATGTAATGCTTGAGCGTAACGCGCAGATCGTCCAAGGATGGAATGGCGGTGGTTTCAATGGCAGGCGCTTGATCACTTTGTCCCTCTTCCAACTTATAGCCGCCGGGAGCCATCGTTACCAAAGCAGTAGGGGAGGGTAGGTCTCCTTCTGCCATGATCTTCCCGCCGCAGATCTGGCATACAAATTTTCCATTGCTGTTCAGTGTGCGGCATGAACTTACCAATGGCAGGGACAGTTTTACGGAAAGTCCGCCCGCGATGTCCGCGCCGATGGTAGTATGACCGAACAAGACCGCGCGCGGCGATTGTTCGCGGATGAGGCTGGCAAGCGTGACTTGATACGCCTCTGAAGTAAATTCAGCCAGCGCGGGATGGTCTGCATACAATACGCGATTGGCAGAGAAATTCCCTGCCAGTTCCTGAGCGTTGTGGCCGAGCAGTATGGCAACAACTTTGCCGCCGGTTCCTTGAGCTAAGGCCCGTGCCGCGGCCAGCATCACATACGAAATATCCGCGACCTGTCCGCGCAAGTGCTCGATGACGACGAAGATATCCTGACTCATATCCGCCTCCTCATAGCATGCCGAGTTCCTTAAGGATGCCAACCATCTGATCGGCAACTTCCTCCGGGCTACCCTCGAGAATCGTTGCCCTCTGGCTGGACTCGGGCTGGAACATGCGGCTGGCCGTCACGCCGCCGCTGAGATCCAATGCGGTGATCGTGCGCTCTTCGATCTTTGACGTGCCCATCACCTGGCGGATCCGATTGTAAGCGACGTAACGCGGCGGTTGCTCGGCGGCCTGGATTCCCAAGACGGCAGGCAACTTGATTTCCATTTCTGCGATGATCCCGCCGGGATATTCCTTGCGCGCAATGGCTTTGTCATTTGTGCTCGAAACCCCGGCCACATAACCAACGTAAGGCATGTCGAGAAGTTCGGCCAGAAGCGGGCCAACCGCTCCATCCAGATCATTGTGCGCCTGTACACCGGTAAGGATCAGGTCCGGCTTGGAATCTTTCAATAGGTCGGCGAGCGCGCGTGCCGCGGCATGGCTGTTCATACCGCTTCCAAAGTCACCAGTGAGTTTGATGAGGTGGTCGGCGCCCTTCGCTGCGGCAGTGTAGAGAAAATCGTCCACACCCTCTGCCTCGGCGGCGACAACGGTGACTTCTCCACCGCCGCGTTCCTTGAGCAGGATCGCCTGCTCGACGGCGTGGTCGTCGAACTCATTGATGATGAGACGTAACCATGAGGTGTCGAGCGCGGTACCGTTGGGATCAATGGTGAGCTCTTCCACCAGATCGGGGACGAACTTGATTGGGACCGCGATCTTCATGTTCCATCTCCTAAAGGCCCATGGATTCGACAAGCAATTCGGAAATCTCTCTTACCTTCAAGTGGCTTGCGCTGGAAATAGTTTTGGTGGCGTCCTCGAAGCGTGGCGGTTCGTAGGGGCAGGCGACTGCCAGGATATTGGCATTGGCGGAGATTGCTTCTTTCACGCGCCACTCGGAGAGTCGCACGTGAGCTTTTTCCCATTGAAAACCGTCCAGCCACATCCCGCCTCCGCCTCCGCCACAGCACAGACTGTTGGCGCGCTGATGCGACATCTCGGTTAGTTCCACGCCAGGGATGCTTCTCAACAGTTCGCGCGGTTCATCATAGACACCGTTGACGCGGCCGAGATAACATGGGTCGTGGTAGGCAATTTTGGCGCTAATTTCGTTTTTCAACAGTGGCTTGATCTGAGCCAGCCGCTCGGCCAGGAATTCTGTGAAGTGCTGTACCGGGTACGAGATCCCGAGCGCCGGATATTCATTCTTGAGTGCGTTGAATGCGTGTGGGTCGGTCGTGACGATCTTATTGAATTTGTACTTACGGAAGGTCTGGCCGTTTTTCTTGGCCAGCATCTCGAAAATGCCGCGCTCCCCGGCCAGCCGCTGCGAATCGCCATCGCTGTTCTCCTCCGGGCCCAGAATACCGAAGTTGACGCCCAGCGTATTCAGGATCTTTGCGAGCGCCCTGGTGGCTGACTGCACGCGCGGATGATAGGAGGCATAATCCCCAACGAACCACAAGACATCCACGGGTTGTCTCGTTTTGCCGAGGATATTGATTTCGGGCTGAATGCCTGTCGTCCAGTCTGCTCTTTTCCGCGGCGACTCTCCCATCGGGTTTCCATATTGCTGACTATTTCTGAGCGCGGTTTGCAACTCAGCGGGAACATTTCCAGCCAGGATCATTTCCTCTTTGACGCGAGTCATCAAAGCCGCGGTAATGGGAATCTGGGTTGGACAGAATGCGGAACAGGCGGAGCAGGAAACGCACATCCACATGCTATCGGTTTTCATCACCAGATCGAAAACCTCGGAGCGCAGAGTCCCTATTATTTTTCCGGGTGGATATTTCATGTAGTACCCGAACGGGCACACGCCACTGCACGTGCCGCATTGCAGACATTTCCGGATTCGTTCGCCGTCCAGCATTTCATGAATGCTGGCATAAAAGGTCTTGCTGACCGATGGGCTGAGAGGGGATAACGTAATTTCCACGGCACACTCCTGTTCTCTGATGGCTTGCAGATTACCTGTCTATTACAGTGGAGCTGGAGCATCCACATACCGTTTACTGATGGCACATTTCCAGCCGCGAAACGCCCGCAGTCCGCTCGACGACTTCATCGAGAAGAGTCAAATCCTCGATTTGTTTGGGAATTACTTTGGGAGGAGGGTCAATTGTCCGAATGTCAATCATGGAATCCTCTTATTAAAACAATAGCCCGACCAGCGCTGGCCGGGATGTAAATGTAATGAGCGCACCTCTAGTATGTGAATTTTATCACAAAAATAAAAGTGTTTGATGTCATCGAACGGCTATGACTAAAATCACGAGAGGGAATTCAAACTTGTCTAAATCAGATTGAATATGAAATAACGTTTGTATGAACAATTTGATTATAGACCTTACTTCAAACTATTGGATTTACAGCTTTGCAAACAACGCCTCTGGCTTTGATGACATCTAAAGGGATTGGAGTACAATTTGTTTGGAGAATCCATGTTTGACGAATTGCAGACACACATCGCAGACAAAAAAGTGCTTCTCCTCGGTGTAGGCAACCGCCTGCGCGGGGATGACGGTATTGGGTCATACCTGGTCAAGCGCCTGAAAAAAAAGGTTAATATTCCCCTGATCGACGCGGGCGATGTGCCGGAAAATTACATTGGACCGATAGAAACTTCGGGGGCGAACCTGGTACTCATCGTGGACGCGGCGGATTTCGGTGCGAATCCCGGCGAGATTACATTGGTCGAACTGAACCAGCTGAAGGATTTTGGAGTTTCCACCCATTCAGCCAATTTGGCCCTCTTGTTCAAGGTTATCCCAAAGGAGAAGAGGCCGGATGCACTTCTGGTGGCGGTCCAACCCAAGTCAACGGAGACAGGCCGCGGGTTGTCTGAAGCGGTTCGTGAGTCTCTGGATGGGTTGGAGCATTTATTTCTTCAATTGTTCACATAAAGATGAGACGGCAGTTCAATCGCGAAGCATCCCCGTGGGACTGCCGTCTCATCTTTAATCTACGAAGCGGTATTTTATGAGTGCCCAGACTGCTTCAAAAGCGTCGTGCAGTTTGATCTTTTTACCCTGCGAGTAATCACGGGGATTAAATGTGATCGGCACCTCGAAAATTCGATAGCGGCGTTTGAGGATCTTGGCCGTAAATTCAGGCTCGAAATTGAAGCTGTTGGCGTGTATGACCATGCCGTCAATGACTTCGCGGCGAAAGACCTTGTAGCCGGTTTCCATGTCGGTCAGGATGTTATCGTACAGGATGTTGGTCATGAAGGTCAGCATTTTGTTGGCAACCATATGCCAGTACATGGTTGCGCGCCGCGGGCCGCCAAGAAAACGTGAGCCGTAGACCACATCGGCTATGCCTTCTTCGATGGGTTGCAGCAAGTGCGGGTAATCGCGCGGATCGTATTCGAGATCGGCATCCTGGATGAGGAGCACGTCTCCTTTGGCTGTCGACATCCCGGTGCGGACCGCCGCTCCCTTGCCCTTGTTTTGCTCGTGAAGGATCACGTGTACCCCGCCTTTGCCGTCCAATTTTTTTAAGATATCGCGTGTGCCGTCTTTTGAACCGTCATCAACTACGATGATCTCTTTTGCCAGTTTTGTATGTTGGACACGTTTCAGGATTTCCTGGATGCTTTCAGCTTCATTGTAAACAGGGATGATTACGGATAGTTTTTGCATGGCGGCATTATAAACGAAAACGAGATTGCTTCATCAATCGGCAGTATAATCGGGTTGGTCGAAAAAATTATTTATTATTCTCCTCAGTTCAAGGGATGTCAGCTACATGACAAAGCCAACCGGACAAATCTCAACTTCCTCGAGCGGTTTTTCACCGCCGCAGATCACTTCGCTGGATGACACCGGACTTTCACCGCTTTGGTTGCAGGATCTGGTGCTCAAGGTTCTCTATTTTCGCGGCTACCTGACCGGTTTCAAAATTGCGGAAGAGATCGCCCTGCCGTTTGCCGGCGTTACGGATCAACTTCTGTTTGTGCTGAAACAGGAAAAGCTGATCGAAGTGAAATCCTCACAGGGCGGCCTGGGTGAGGGCGCCTATACCTATGGCATTACAGGGCAGGGTGTTTTGCGTGCCCGCGAGGCGCTGGACCGCAGTCAATATGCCGGGGCCGCGCCGGTTCCATTTGAAGTTTATAACGAGGCCATTCGCCGCCAGAAGAGCAGCCGCCTCACGGTGACCACGCGCACGATGCGGCAAATCCTGTCGCAACTGGTTATCTCTGAAGCCTCGTTCCAGCGATTGGGTCCCGCATTGAATTCCGGCACGTCCATTTTTATGTACGGCCCTCCAGGCAACGGCAAGACCAGCATAGCGCGCGCGTTTGGCAACCTGGTGTTGAGCCAAAACATGTACATTCCCTATGCCCTTTATCTCGATGGGCAGGTGATCAAAGTGTACGACGCGGTCAGCCACAGCCTCGCGCCGGCATCCGAACCGGGCGGTGGATCGAGCACGGGGAACCTGCGCGCCAACACACGCCGCGACCCGCGCTGGGTGAAGATCCGCCGGCCGTTCATCGTCGTTGGCGGCGAACTCACGCTCGAAGGCCTCGACCTGGTCTTCGACGATACGCGCAAATATTACGAAGCGCCGTTCCAGGTGAAGGCCAACGGCGGCATTCTTTTGATCGATGATTTTGGACGACAACAGGTGCGCCCGCGCGACCTGCTCAACCGCTGGATCGTCCCGCTCGAAAACCGCGTGGATTACCTTCGCCTCCACACCGGACGTAAAGTTGAGGTGCCTTTCGACGTATTGATCGTCTTCTCGACGAATCTCCCGCCAAAGGACCTCGTGGACGAAGCCTTCCTGCGCCGCCTGCGGCATAAAATCGAGATCGGCGATCCTTCGTATGAGGAGTATCGCGAAATCTTTCGCCGCGTCGCGGCGGATAAGAAGATCGAATATAACGATCAGGGGCTGGCGTATCTTTTACAGGAATGGTACATCAAACGCAACCGCAAACTGCGCGCTTCGCATCCACGCGACCTGTGTGACCAGATCAACGACATCGCCAGCTATCTCTCCGTTCAGCCGAGCATGTCGCGCGAAATGTTGGACCGCGCCGCCCTCGCTTATTTTGTAGATATTTAGATTTAGACATCAAGATGACACATTTACGCATCACGGATTACGCGGCAGGTGTAACGTATTCCGTGATGCGTAATCCGTAACAGCCGCCCATGTTAAATTCATTTCCCCGCCCCATCCTCTTTGCCCACCGCGGCGCATGTGCCCATGCCCCTGAGAACACTCTGGAGTCATTTCAACTTGCCTTCGAGCAAGGCACGGACGCGGTCGAACTCGACGCCAAATTAAGCGCGGACGGTGAGGTCGTCGTCATTCACGATGCCACAGTAGACCGCACCACAAACGGACAAGGGCGCGTATCCAATTTGAAGCTCGCCGATTTGCGCCAACTGGATGCGGGCAGTTTTTTCTCCGGGAAATATCGAGGGGCGAAAATTCCCACGCTGGACGAGGTCTTTGAAGCCGTCGGCAAAAAAGGCATGATCAACGTGGAGCTGACGAACTACTATGCCGGCCGCGATGATTTGGCTGAAAAGGTCTGCGCGCTGGTAAAGAAACACCGCCTGCAGGACCGCATCATCTTTTCATCCTTCTTTGGTTATAACTTGAAAAAGACAGCGCAGTTGCTTCCCGAGGTGCCGCGCGGGTTGCTGGCATTGGACGGCTGGAAGGGAACGTGGGCGCGTTCATTCGGGTTCATGTTTGGGGATTACCAGGCCCTGCATCCCTACATCAGAGATGTCAACCCGCAACAGGTGCAACGCGCGCATCGTTTGAAGCGACGCGTGCACGTTTGGACGGCGAACGCCGTGGAGGATATCGTCCGTTTGAGGGATTGGGGCGTGGATGGTATTTTTACCGATGATCCGCAAACCGCCGTCCGCGCGCTGGGGAGGGGCGCGTGAATTTGTCAGTATCGCTGAATCAGGCCAAGGGTCCGTTTGATGTGTTTGTTTGTGAGGCGGGATCGATTTTCGGTGTGCCTTGTTCTGTCAAATCGGTAAAATGCAAAACGGTGGAATTCGATCAATGAAGCGCCTCGCCATCATATTTCTCGCGCTGACGATCATGGGGAGTTCCGTTGGTTTTGCCGCGTCCGCGCACGCGCAGACTCCTACGCCGCCCCCGGGGATTGACTTTGTATTGAATTCGATGACGCCGGAGGAGCGGGTGGGGCAGTTGTTCCTGGTGACGTTTACCGGCTCGGACACGGGTGATCAATCTGCCATTTATGACTTGATCGTGAATCACCACGTAGGCGGTGTGATCCTGCGCGCGCCAAATGATAATTTTGCCGCTGCGCCGGACACCATTCCGGGACTCTTCGCGTTGACTACGCGTCTCCAAGAGTTGGAATATCAGACCTCACTTGTCCTTGGCCCCGATCCGGTGACAGGGGTACGGATTGATTCAACGTACATTCCTCTGTTCATCGGGCTTACACAGGAGGATGACGGTTCCCCAGCCGATCAGATCCTGACCGGACTCACGCCATTGCCCAGCCCGATGGCAATTGGCGCTTCGTGGAATACGGACTATGCCACGCAGGTGGGCGCGGTGCAGGGACGTGAGTTGAGCGCCCTCGGTTTCAATTTGTACATGGGGCCCTCGCTTGATGTGCTTGATGACCCAAACCCGACAGCTACAGGCGATCTGGGCAAACTGGCCTTTGGAGGCGATCCATTCTGGGTGGGCGAAATGGGGCGCGCTTATATCAGCGGCTTGCACATTGGGAGCGCAGGGCGGATGCTCGTTGTGGCGGATCACTTCCCCGGCAGTGGCGGGTCGGATCGTTTGCCCGAGGATGAGGTGGCTACCGTCCGCAAATCATTGGAGCAGTTGAAGCAGATCGAACTAGCGCCCTTTTTTGCGGTAACGGGAAACGCGCTCAAACCAGAAGCGATGGTAGACGGCCTGCTGGTTTCGCACATCCGCTATCAGGGTTTTCAGGGAAATATTCGTGCCACCACACGCCCGGTCAGTTTTGACGCGCAGGCGCTGACCGACATCCTTGCCCTGCCGCAATTCAACACCTGGCATTCGGACGGCGGATTGATGGTGAGCGACGATCTGGGCACGCGCGCGGTGCGCGATTTTTACATGCAGGGGGAGGATACGTTTTCCGCGCGCTTTGTCGCGCGTGATGCGTTCCTGGCTGGGAACGATTTGTTGTATTTGGGCAATATCATATCCAGCGATGCAGAGGATACGTATTCCAGCACGGTAAAAATCCTTGCATTTTTCGCCCAAAAATATCGCGAAGACCCTGCCTTCGCACAACGTGTTGATGCCGCCGTGAGGCGCATTCTTGCCAAGAAATATTCCATTTACGGTTCGTTCGCGTACAATACCGTGGGATTATCCTCCGAGGGGTTGGATATCCTCGGAAAGTCATCCGATATTACGTTCGATGTGGCGCGCAGTGCGGCGACGCTCGTTGACCCCACGCTTCAGGATCTGACCACGGTATTTCCCACGCCTCCGCAACCTCGCGCCCGCATGATCTTTATCACGGATACTGCGCCGGTAAAACAATGCAGTTCCTGCCTGGAGCAACCGTCCCTCGCGGTGGATGCGTTACAGGAAACCATCCTTCGTTTATATGGCCCGGATAGCGGCAACCAGACTTCCGATTTCTGGCTCTCGTCGCATTCATTCACGAATTTGCAGGAAATGCTCAATGGTCTCCAGCCGCCTTTCATCGAAAATGATATTACCCGCGCGGTCTGGGTTGTTATTTCGATCACCGGTTCCAGCAGTGGACAACCTGCGCTGGTCAGTCGTTTTCTGCGGGAACGACAGGACCTGCTGCGCGATAAACGCGTGATCCTGTTCACTTTTGGCGCGCCCTACTATTTCGACTCAACCGACATTTCCAACCTCACGGCTTATTTTGCGTTGTACAGCAGTCAGCCCCCGTTTGTGGATGTGGCCGCCCGCCTGCTCTACAAGGAACTGACCCCGCTGGGGGCATCACCGGTCTCGATTTCGGGCATCGGCTATGACTTGATCTCCATGATGACGGCCGACCCGAATCAAATCATCTCGCTCTCGCTGGACCTGCCGCCTGTTCCCGTTTCAACAGGAATACCGTCCACCCCTGAGCCGACCCCGATTCCCCTCTTCCAGATTGGCGATACGATTGCCATTCGAACCGGTGCGATTCGCGACCATAACGGGCACTCCGTTCCCGATGGGACCGTGGTGCGTTTCTCGATGGTTCTGACAGGCGAGGGCGAGGGCATTCTCCAACAAGTCGACGCAACGACTACACAGGGAGTGGCGCGCGCTTCCTTTGGGCTGGATAAACCCGGCCTGCTGGAAATTCGCGCGGCGAGTGAGCCTGCTACAATCTCGGAGGCCCTGCAATTGGATGTCTCCCAATCCGGCGCGGTGGCTGTGACGGTCATTGTGCCCGAATTGACGCAGTCCGTTGAGCCGGTTCTGCCCACGCCTGTGCCTCCTCAAGACAATGAATTCATCACCGCCGAAGGTTTTCCGCGATTCAGCGCATGGTTCCTGTCCATGTTCCTGATCATATTCAGCGTGTGGGTGGGGTACTGGTTCAGCAAACGTTTCATCCCGCGGCAGGGAGCCGTCCGTGTGTCGCTTGGGATGTTGGTCGGCGGGCTGGCCGCGTACAATTACCTCGTCCTTGGCCTGCCCGGCGGACCGGAGTTGCTCACTTCGAATGGCTTGACCAGTGTGCTGGTCCTCGTGTTGTTTGGGGAATTGATCGGCCTGGGCGCAGGCTGGTTATGGTCGCGGCGGTAAGCGTCCTATTTGTGCGACGCACAGCCTGAGCTGTTACGATCACGACCAAGACATGTTATCATTTCACCTTACGCAGAACAAGCATGTTCCGCACCATGTCCTTCGACTTCGCTCACACGTGCCTGCCTGTCCTGGCGGCCAGGCCAGGGCGCACGGTGCAGGCAGGACGAAGTTCGCGCTCCCGAAAGTACGTCGGGACGATGTGAGCGGAGAGCGGGTGTTGTTTCCCGCTCGCAGCGATGCACTGAGCCTGTCGAAGTGTCGAAGCGTAGTGCGTCAGGCAGGAGAAAAAATGACGGATAAAAACGGAAAAGTCAAATTACCTCCCATTCTTTTTGATAAGACCCAGGCCATCATCAAACAGTTGAACGGCCTGCTGGGAGGCACGCTCGTAACGTATTTCAACAACCCGCGCGGCAGTATCTGTCACGATGACGTGGTGGCTCTTTATGAATTGCTTGAAAAATTGGGCCGGAGTGAGACGCTTTATTTGTTCATCAAATCCAGCGGCGGGAATGGACAGTCTTCCCTGCGGCTGGTGAATCTTCTGCGCCAGTATTGTGACCGCGTGGTGGCGCTTGTGCCGCTCGAATGCGCCTCCGCCGCGACGATGATCGCCCTCGGTGCGAACGAGATCAAGATGGGGCCGATGGCTTATCTCACGCCCGTGGATACGTCCCTCACGCACGCGCTCTCCCCGATTGACCGCGACAATGACCGCGTGAGCGTCAGTTTGGATGAACTGAATCGCGTCGTGAAACTGTGGCAGGCCCAACGGTCCGATTCGAACGAGAATCCCTACCAGCAGTTGTTCCAGCACGTACACCCGCTCGTCATCGGCGCAGTTGACCGCGCCGAGTCGTTGTCCATCATGCTGTGCAAGGAATTGCTCGCCTACCACATCGCCGACGAGAAGGAAGCGGACCGCATCGCCGGCGCCTTGAACGCGAAGTATCCGTCGCACGGGTACCCGATCCTGTTCCGGGAAGCGCAGAGGATTGGTTTGAAGGCGAACCTGCTCGCCTCTGAGATCAACACGCTCCTGCTGGAATTGAACGAGTTGTACAGCGAGATGGGCCAGCGCGCCACCACCGACTTTGACGATACGCACGCCCACAGCAATGAGATTCTCAACATCTGGGAGTCGACGGGTGTGCAGGTCTTCTACCAGCAGGATAAGGACTGGTTCTACCGCACCGAGGAACGCCGCTGGATCACGTTGAACGATAACAGCAGTTGGCGGCGCTTCGAGCAGGTGGGGAACAAAGTGGAGAAATCAACTTTGCACATTGCGTAAAAATAGTTTGCTCCGCAGTTGTACAATCCTTTTCGCGTCGAGCGGAGGCCTATTGGTGAAAAAACTCATCCAGCACGGGCGCGAAATTTTCGGGGATATCTTCGTTCCATGCGCCGCCGTCAACCACGTCGCTGGTGGGTTGGCCGTTTTCGTCCAGTTTGTAGTAAACCGGGATGGCTTCAAAATTGAATGCGCTTCCAATCTTCCAGCCCCATTCGTCCACGTCGGCGCGGATGAGGTAGACATCTTTGAAGGCGTTCATGGTCAATGAATCCTGAGCCTTGATGCTGGCGTCAATGGCCTGGCATGGCGGGCACCAGGTTGCGTCGAATTCGATGAAGGGCTGTTGTCCCAGTGACTTTGCCTTCTGCGCTTCCGCGGCGAGTTGGGTCAGGAGGCCGCCGTTTTGAGTGTGGACTCTGACAATGGTCAGGTTGGCGGCAGGATAAACTTGGGGAGTGGAGGAGGCCGATTCAGCGGAATCAGCCTCGGGCGGAGTCTGAAGCGGTGCGTCGCCTGGTCGAAAAAGAAAATTACAGGAAAGCACGATCAACGGCGCGAGCACGTACAAAATTCTCTTCGACATATTTTCCTCCTGCTATGGGCGGATGATCTCATTTCCAGGGAGTTGGATGGCGATCAATTTGTTTTCGACCGGGGCGCGGCATCCCTTTTCGTCACATGCCATGTAGGTGACGCTGACTTGATCGCGGAGCCATTGGTTTCCATCCGGCAGTATGATGGGGATGCGGAGCGTGACCGGGCCTGTTGGATAGGTCTCCAATTCCTGCGGACCGGAAGCGGGACATTGCGGGGTGACGTTTTCCATCGCTTCGCCGATTGCCTGAATAGCCGAGCTGGGCGGGATTTCGAATAACGTCGGCCTGCCCAAACCATCCACGCCTTTGCGCGGGATGTCTTTGCTGTAAATATGGAGGCCGGGTTCGAGCGGGGTGAATGTCGCGGCGAGCGTGAATTGATCGCTCTCCCCGCGTTCCAGGGCAATGATCACTTCCACATCGTTTTGCGCTGACGATGCGAGTTGAAGCGAATCGCCGGGCGCAAGCGATGGGGCGGGCTGGCAGGATGCGAGCGCGAGGGCGAGTGAAACGAAGAGTATGCCGGCAGGTTGTGGGAAGCGTTTCATGGCCGAAAGTATACTGCGCTTTGCGGTGAAAAATTTCCCCTCGTCAATCCTCTCTCACTTAAAGTAAAACGGCTCCCGTTGCGATGAGCTTTGGGAGCCGTTTCCTGATTACTGAAAACCGCTTACTGGGTACTGGAACTACGCCGTTTCCAAATAGCGTTCGATCTCGTAATCGGTCACGCGCAGGCGGAACTCGTCCCATTCCTCCCATTTCGCGCGCTGGAAGGCATCATAAGTCACTTCACCGAGGGCGGCCTTTACCACTTCATCCTTCGCCAGTTCGTTCAGGGCTTCGGCCAGCGAGCCGGGCAATTCCTTCACGCCCAGCTTCTCGCGCTCTTCGCGTTCGAGGTGATACAGGTTGATATTGTTAAGTCCCTTGGGCGCTGCCATTTTGTTGTCAATGCCATCGAGCGCCGCGCCGAGCATGGCGGCAAATGCCAGGTACGGATTCGCCGAAGGATCGGGGAAGCGCAATTCGGCGCGCACAGCCTTGTCGCGGCCTTCGGTGTAGCGCGGAATGCGGATCAAAGCCGAGCGGTTTTGCTGTGCCCAGCCGATGTATACCGGTGCTTCATAACCCGGCACGAGCCGCTTGTACGAGTTCACGGTCGGAGCCACCACAGCCGCGAGCGCGCGCGCATGTGCCAACTGTCCCGCGATGAACGAGTACGCAAGTTTCGAGAGGTGCGCGTCATCCTTCGCATCGAAGAACAGGTTGTCCCCGGTCTTCTTATCGAAGAGGGACTGGTGGCAGTGCATGCCGGAGCCGTTGATGCCAAAGACAGGCTTGGGCATGAACGAGGCGACCAGTCCGTGCTGGGCGGCAATTGCCTTCACGGTGTATTTCAACGTCAGCACATTGTCAGCAGTCTTGAGCGCGTCCGCAAAGCGGAAGTCAATTTCGTGCTGGCCGAGTGCAACTTCGTGGTGTCCCACTTCCACGTCGAGTCCCATCGCATCGAGCGCGTCCATCAGCGCGGTGCGGACCACCACAGCTTCATCAAAGGATGAAAAATCGAAATACCCGCCGGTATCGTGCGGCACAGGATGAACGCCATTGCCATTCGGTCCCTTGAACAGGAAGAATTCGGGTTCCGGGCCGACGTTGAGCATCCAGCCGCGTTCGTCAATCTTCTTCAACATGCGCTTCAATGTGCCGCGCGGGTCGCCTTCGAAGGGGTCGCCGTTCGGCATGAAAATATCGCAGAACACGCGCGCGCGGCGTGATTCAGCGGCTGACCACGGCAGTACAGCATAGGTATCTGGGTCGAGGATCAGGCGCATGTCGCTTTCCTGAATGCGGGCGAACCCTTCCACCGACGAACCGTCGAACCATACGCCATCCTTCAGCGCGTCCTCAAGGTGACGCACCGGCATGTCCACGCTCTTCACAGCCCCGGTCACATCCGAGAACTGCAACGCGATGAACTTGACATTGTCTTCCTTGACACGTTTGATCAATTCCTTGCCATCCATTGTTTACTCTCCTTTTGATATGGATTATTCCAACTGCTTTCGCAGAATGTGGACATGAGGGTATTAGCAAAACAATCTCCTCTTTTACGACTCACTCTCGGCGACGAGTTGCACCGCCTCTTTCCCGACCTTTGGCTGGCGCGCGCTATTGATAAAGACGACTGATCCGATAATGATCCCGGCGGCTATTAAAGTCCAGAGTGTGAGCGGTTCCCGCAGGAATAAATATCCCAGAAAAACAGCCACCACCGGATTCACGTAGGCATAAGTGGCGACAAGCGAAATGGGCGCATTTTGCAGGAGCCAGGCGTATGATACAAAGCCGATCATCGAGCCGAACGTGATCAGGTAGGCCAGTCCCAGCCATGAGCTTGAGGAGACCTGCGCAAAACTAAAACCTTTCAACTCGCCGGTCACGATGCTCACAACCATCAACGAGAGACTGCCCATCAGCATCTCCGCGCCCGTCATCATCAACGCGGACTTTGGGAGATCGGCGCTTTTGCTGTAGATCGAGCCAATTGCCCAAAGCAGGCAGGCGATGAGCAACGCGGTCACGCCAAGCGGATTCAAATTCATGTTGCCCGAAAACTCCGACGGGCCGACCAGCAAATAGATTCCACTGAAACCGATGAGCAAGCCGACGATCACGCGCCACGTTGGTTTGACTCCGTTTGGCCGAAGCGCCTCAGCGACCACCAAAAACATTGGCACCGCGCCGATGATCAGCGCCGCCACGCCTGAAGGGATGGTCTGCTCAGCCCAGGAGACAAGTCCATTTCCGCCGAGCAGTAACAATGTGCCGATGATCGCAACCGATTTCCATTGATTGCGGGTAGGCATTGCGTCGCCCGCCATACGCCGCCAGATCAACAAGACCGCACCCGAAACCAGGAAGCGAAGTCCAGCCGACATAAAGGGTGGAATGGTTTCCACCGCGAAGCGAATCGCAAGATACGTCGAACCCCAAACGATATAAAGTGCCAGTAAAGCAATCCAGATTTTTGTTTTCATTTTTTCCATTCTATTTCGGTTCATCCCGCAGTTCAACTGCGGGATGAACAAAGTCAAAGCGCATCTTTGGCTTTGTCCTTCGACTGCGCTATGCTCCGCTCAGGACGGATTCCATTGCCAGCAACGCCTTCTTGCGCGGCACGCCATAGCGGTAATTTCCAAACTCACCTACTTTTCGGATCACGCGATGACACGGGATCAGCACGGCTATCGGGTTGTGTCCAACGGCTGTGCCAACGGCACGCAAAGCTCGCGGAGTTCCAATGCTCGAGGCGATGCCTTCGTAAGTGGTTACAGCGCCTGCGGGAATGTTGAGCAACGCTTCCCACACTTTGATCTGGAAGTTGGTACCGCGCAGGTGCAATCTCAATTCCGATTTTCCGCGCTGGCTCAGGTCAAAGATCGGCTCGACGAGCGGGGCCGTGGCTTTGTGGTCTTCGATCATCTTCGCCTGTTTCCAGTCTTCAACGAGCTTGTCAATTGCATTGCCTTCGCTCGTCTGCACGAAACTCAGGTGGCAAATGCCGCGCTCGGTCACGCCGATGAGACAATTGCCGAAGGGGGTGGGATGCAGGCCGTAGCAGATGGTCAGGCCAAGTCCACGCGATTTGTATTCGCCGGGGGAAACTGCCTCAGCGCTGACAAATAAATCGTGAAGCCGGCCCAGACTCGAAAGTCCGATTTGATGCGTTGTGTCCAGCAGATTCTCCGACCGGTCAAGCAGGTCCTTCGCGCCTTCCTTGGTCAGAAATTGCAGAAAGCGTTTTGGGCTGACTCCTGCCCAGCGGGTGAATAGCCGCTGAAAGTGGAATTCGCTCAACCCTACATTTGCAGCTACCTCTTCGAGGCTCGGTTGCTTCGTATAGTGATTGTCAAGGTACAGGATTGCCTGCTCGATGCGCAGGTAATCATCCGAGAGTTGTTTGTAGTTTGACGGGTTCATAGTTTTATCCTTTCTGAGTCTATTCTATGGAACTCTCATCAAACAAGCGACCCGATTCTTGCTTACTTCTGTATCCCCTCTCCCACTTTAAGGGGAGGGCCGGGGTGAGGGTCGGCACAGGTAACAAAAAAGGCATGCGCGGGCATGCCTTAAGCAATAGCAAATATGCCATTAAATAAAACATCCCTTCCATAACGCAAACAGACAACAGGTGGAATTGTGCCTGTATCACCACGCCCGCCTTGTCCCAGTCGTTGCCGCCTGGTTTTCGGCGTGAGTAACAGCGTTTAAACTTGTTACTTCGTGTGCCGGAAAGGATTCCGGTACTTGCGCTTTCTTCGGAAGGGAGAAAGAAGTCAGTGATTGACTTCAGAGGCATCCGCTGATCTATCCGATGTTCTCGCCTTTTCCCTCTCCCCTCGGGAGAGGGGTAGGGGTGAGGGCGATTAGCATATCTCTCGCGAGACAGAACCTCCACCTCGTGACCTCTTTATGTCATTGCGAGGGCGTTTTTACCCGAAGCAATCTCCTGTCCAAGTGGAGACTGCTTCGCAATGTACGCTCGCAGTGACATCAAAGGGCCCAGCCGCTAAATCTCCGTCTATTCAATTGTTAATTGTGGCTTCACCACATTGGCCGCGATTTTACCCGCGCTAATGATTCGCGTCAAGGAAAAATTGCAGAGGACCTTTTGAAACCTGTTTTGACTTCCGAAGACCTTTAAAAAAGGACACCCCGCACGTGCCGTGTACTGCAAAGTTTTGAACCTGCTTTCGCAGGTTGGGTCCCGACCCAGAAACGCCGCCTTGGCTCAGGCCTATCGCGTTATTTCTGTTGAGATAAGGACCCTTTTTTTAGGTGTTGGCTCAAAACGTAGGAGCAATATCACGAACACAGCAGGGCTGTGATTCTTATACCATAATCAATGGTGCAATGGTAGAGAAAGATTAATCAGCGCCTAATAGTTATGTAATTTTCCAAAGCGTCGTTGTAGTTGCGGGGTACACGGATTAGCGCGGATTTTTTCCTCCAATCCGTGAAATCTGCGGCTGGGAATCCGTGTGCTCGAATCAATGAAGCTTGGATTCAAAGATTGATTTTACGAACGATTTATGCTAATCTGGACTTATCCGAACCAACACCACAAAGGAGAGAAATATGGCAACTGTTCCCGGCATTGACGTTTCATATTGGGACTCCGGAATTGACTGGCCGAAGGTGCGTGCGACCGGACAGCGTTTCGTTTTTACCAAAGCGACGGAAGGTGACTTTTACGCCGATCCCACCTTCGACGATAACTGGGCCGGCGCGAAATCGGCAGGACTCTTGCGAGGGGCATATCACTTCTTCCGCTGTAACGTGGACCCGAAAAAGCAGGCGGATAAATTCATCAATTATGTCAATTCGATGAACGATAAAGGGGAACTGCCGCCTGTGCTGGATCTTGAGTCCAACGACGGCCAGGCAAAAGATAAGGTCATTGCCAGGGCGAAAACCTGGCTCGATCTCGTGGAAGCCGAGTTTGGCAGGAAACCGATCATTTACTCGGGCCAGTACTTTTTGCAGGATTACTTCTCTATGCCGGGCGGCGGACCGCCTGCATGGGCGAAGGATTATCCACTGTGGGTGGCGCAATACCCGAACGTGTACACTCCTGGCATGACGCCCTATTTGCCGAAAGGCTGGTTCGCGTGGACGTTCTGGCAATACTCGGATAAGGGGCAGGTCAATGGCATCAACGCCGCGGTGGATATGAATCTGTTCAACGGCACGCTGGAGGAGTTGTATAAATTTGCAGGCGCAGAGATCATCGAGGACAAACCGAAGACGCATAAAGTTGCCAGGGACGATACTTTTGAATCGATTGCGATCAAATACGGCGTGACCGTACGTGAACTCGCCAGCGCGAACTTGCAGTTGTTGAAAGTGGGGGAGACGCTGAACATCCCTGTCGCCGTGGCGATTCCTCAGGAAAGCGAATCAGGTTCAGGGTCCGGGGGTGGAGGCGGTTCTTCATCCCCAAAGAAAACCCATAAGGTGAAACCTGGCGAAACCCTTTCCGCGATTGCGATCAAGTATGGGACGACGGTCGCCGCGATTGCTTCTGAAAACAATATCAAGAACATCAACAGGATTTCCGTCGGCCAGGTTTTAGTGATACCTTAGGTGAGCAAAATATCCCCGTCTGTTGGCGGGGATATTGCGTTATAAGGAGGCTGTGATGGACTTCGTTTTTGGCGTGGACGTGTACGCCTATAATAAACCGCTCGATTGGGCGGCGGCGCGCGATGCGGGGATGAAGTTCGCTTTTGTGAAGGCATCTGAAAATAATTTTACCGATACCGGGTTTGCCGATAACTGGCGGAGGGCGCGCGATGCCGGGGTTCTGCGCGGCGCATATCATTTTTTTCACCCGGAAGTGAATAACGCGGCTCAACAGGCGAATGTGTTCATTCAAGCCGTCGGCGCGGACCTGGGCGAACTGCCGCCGGTGCTCGATCTTGAAACGATCTATGAGCGGCGCAGTAATGGTGAGGTGCGGCCGATCGGTCTGCCCATTCCGAGTGTGATTCTCAACCGCGTCAAGACGTGGCTGGATACTGTGGAGGCCGCCTTTGGACGCAAGCCGATAATCTATTCGCGCGAGGAGTTTTTGCGCAGCAACGGCATCACCGCCGCATGGACGCGCGATTATCCGCTTTGGCTGGCGCAATATCCGTTGTTTCTGGGGCCGAATAACAAGTGGGTACAGATCAGTGACCCGAACTTTACGCCCGTTCCAACCCAGAATATGCCGAAACAACCGGCAGGATTCCAGCCGTGGAAGTTTTGGCAGTATTCGGACCGCGGGCGTTTGAACGGTTATCCTCCCAACGAAAACGTGGATTTCAATTACTTCAATGGCACGCTCGATGATTTGTTCCACTTCGCGGGCATGACAGCCCCGGCACCCATCGAATACACAGTGAAGGCAGGGGATTCCCTGCCGCTCATCGCCAAAAAACATAACGTGGATTTGAGCGAACTGCTCACGTTGAACAACGATAAGTTGATCCAGCCCGGAAAAAAATTAATCATTCCCGCCAAGATTACCCTGCCGCCCCCAACCACGCCTCCCCCTCCGCCTCCTCCACCGACAAATACCCCCATCCGTTATGCGGTGCAGCCGGGAGATACGTTGAGCGGCATCGCCACGCGTTTTCGCACAACCATCGCGGCGATCATGGCTTTGAACCCACAGATTACCAACCCGAATATCATCGTTGCCGGAGATACGTTATTGATCCCGCGTGTTTAGCCACGGTATCACAGAACGCCTTGAGAAATAAAAGGGACTGACTTCATTGTAGGTCAATCCCTTTTTCTGCATTTTTATCTGCGAAATCTGTGTAGTCTGCGGATGCACTTTTACGGATACACGCGTTTGATCGTCCTCGGGAACGGTATCGCCTCGCGGATATGTTCGATACCGCAAATCCATGCTGTGACGCGTTCCACGCCCATGCCGAAACCAGAGTGGGGGACTGAGCCGTATTTGCGTAACTCCAAATACCACTTGAACGCTTCTTCGGGCAGGCCTTCCTTGTGTATGCGCGCCAGCAGTGCATCGTGGTCGCTCATGCGCTCGGAGCCGCCGCAAATTTCGCCGTAGCCCTCAGGCGCCAGCAGATCCACGGACTTGCAGACTTCAGGCCGCCCCGGCCACGGTTCCATGTAAAAGGCTTTGACCGCGCTCGGATAGCCATAGACAAACACGGGCTTATCGTAGCGGTTGGTGATTTCCGTTTCGTGCGGCGCGCCGAAGTCCATGCCCCATTCGAACTTAAGCAATTCCTTGCGCTCAGGGTCAGTCTCTTTTTCGAACAGATCAATCAGCAGTTTTGCGGCGTCATCATAAGAGATGCGCGGAAACGGCCCTTTGATATTCTCCAGCTTGGACAAATCGCGGCCCAGTGACTTTAACTCCGCCTGACAGTCCCGCCTCACTTTCTCGACGATGAAGCTGATGAGGCCTTCTTCGACTTCCATCAACCCGTCGAGATCGCAAAAGGCAATCTCGGGTTCGAGCATCCAGAACTCGGTCAGGTGACGGCGCGTCTTCGATTTTTCCGCGCGGAAGGTTGGCCCAAAGCAATAGACTTTGCCAAACGAGAAAATGTTGGCTTCGTTGTAAAGCTGGCCTGTCTGCGCGAGATACGCAAAGCCCTCATCGAAGTAAGGCGTCTCGAAGAGAGTTGTCGTCCCTTCGGCGGCGGCGGGGGTCAGGATGGGCGTATCAAGGTTGAAGAAGCCGTTGTTATCCAGATACTCGCGCACCGCAGACATGACCTTCACGCGGATTTTGAGAATCGCCCACTGACTCGGCATCCGAATCCACAAGTGACGGTGGTCGAGTGCGAAGTCCACGCCGTGGTCTTTGAGCGACATCGGATAATCAATGTCCGCAGCCTGGACGATCTTCAAATCCTTGATTCCCACTTCGTACCCGCCGGGGATGCCAGGCGCGCGCTTATCCTCATGCACCGCGCCTGTGATGATGACTGACGATTCCTGTGGGATGCGCATGATTTGCTCAAAGAGTTCCGGGGCAAGGTCGCCTTTGAAGGCCACACACTGCGCGAAGCCCGTCCCATCACGGATGAGCAGAAAGCACAGCTTCCCCTTATCCGTGCGGTTGTAGACCCAGCCCTGGAGAGTGACATCCTGACCGACAAACTTTGAAAGTGTATCAATACGAGTGTTTGTAGCCATCAAATCTTCCTTGAACATGAGAATGAGTGTAGTTGTTTCCATGAGCAATCCCCTCGTTGGGAGGGGATTGCACAAAATCTCAAGCAAATCCTAGCGCTCTGCGCCTGATTTTAACCTAACTTTGTGTTACCTGCCGTCACGGGTTCCCGGCCTCTTTCTCGGCCTCCGCTTTCGCTTTTTCCGCGATCTTTTTCACAGCCAACCCAATCCCGGCGGCGGGATTGCCGAGACTTGCGATGATCACATCCAGGATGTCTGGCGCTATTTTGGCAATGTTGCGAAATCGCTCTGCCAGAAAGCCCTTGTCGGCTTTTTTCTTCGCAAGTTCCGTCTCGATCTCTTTTACCTCCTTCTCGATATCGGTCTTTCGGGCGCGCGTAGTCTTGGGCCGCTTCCTGGTTTTCTCCAGCGCCTCGGCGAGAGCTTTAGCGACAATCCCTGCGTTCGCGTCATGGTGGATGGAAATCGACTCATGGGTGGTGATATCACCGCCAGCGATATTCATAGTACCAGGCACATGTTGGACATTGCTGACGTTTATTGACTGCGAAGGCACATTACGATTTTTGGGACTCATAAGGAATACCATTTTCTGTCAGGCGGGAGAGATGGCGAAAAGGATAAATGCTCCACAGTTTTGACACCACAGGTAAATGCTGTCGTTTGTTGCTCCACAATTTGCACATGTCCAGCCTGCGCCTCCTTCCACGATTTGGGGTCTAAGCAATATTCTTGCAAATTCGATGGGGGAATAACTTGGATGATCGTTTACAATAAAATTCACCAATTCATCCAGCGCTGAATAACCGCTGAACCAGCTTTCAAACCGTACATTGGTTAGTTTTGGGCCGATTTTATTGACGAAGCTTTTGATTGCAGAAAGCAGGTTCTCAATTTTTAACAGGTAAGCTTTGGTTTTGTTGTCAAGCAACTGGGTGAATGGAAGACTGCCGAATCGCTGTTCCCATGTCGGCTGGGAAATCAAAAATTGTTCGCCGAATACGCAGGCCCTGATATAGGGAAGAAAAAATGGACTGGGATGTTTTCCGTCGCTTTTAAATAAGTCTTCCCCGGTTTCAACTTCACGCGAAACTTTTTTCCAGGCGGCAGTCACGAATTCAGGACCGACTATCTTGGCCCCAACAACATCGGCAAAAATTTCCTCCGTCCAGGAAGAAAGGATCCTGCGGATTTTCTCTTTTTCATCCTCGACAGCTGTTAGGGTTGCCACCGCGTCGTCAATTTCCTGCTTGAAAAAGTTGGGCTGTCTTCCCTGGTAGTAACTTTGATTCTCAAAATTAATTCGCGAATTCCAATAAAGGTGATGTCCAAGTTCGTGCCACATTGCCATCCAATCATCATTGTATGCGTCCATGAGGGGAATTCCAATCAGGTATATATTCCCGAAGGGATAGCGTTTGTAAACACCGGTCTTTTCCAGGTATAAGACTACAGGTTTGTCCAGTCCCATCTGATGACGTCCCATTCTGAAATTTTCCAATTGGACATAGCCGCGATCCAACAGGTCCTTATAGTATCCAATCTGGTATTGTTCCGCTGCTCGCCGGATCGGTTCCCAATATCCAAGCAGAACCTTCTCAATGGTACTGCCTAACCAATCCGGTGGGAAAGTGGCTGCTTCTGGTTTTATGGCCGTATCGTAAAATCTGTTGATGTAATCTTTGCAGAATTGCTCGAACGAGTTGATCATCTCGAGGATGTTCTGCTCATGTTCGGCGCTTTCTTCAAGTTCGGCTTTCCTTTTAACCAGATCATTGTATGCGGATTGCCAATTTTCAATATCCTTAAAAATGCTCGAACGATGTTCGGGTGGAGGGTTCATGGGTTGCATTTTGAACTCCTTTTACAGACGACTTGTTTATTGACAGGGTTTGTTATCACAAAATTTATATTTCCACCATTCCACCTCCAACATGATCCAGGTTTGTTTGCAAAGTATGCTGGTCGCATTGACTGCGAAATTAGAGTTTTGGTTTACAGCCAGGGACAAGCTATCCGGTGTTGGATTGAGACTGAATGGAGTGGGGAGCGATTCCAATCCGCGCTTCTCAGTAAGGTAGGCCGAATAAAGTTCACCGGTATCAGTGAGCGCAAGAAGACGGTCGCTGTCTCTCCAGTCGATAATATTGCCGGCCCAGCTTGGGATGTGTCGGTACATTGCAACGGAAACGATGGTTATTTCCCGGTTTAGATGGTTATCGAATTTCTTCCAGTTGCCATTCCCGTTTATGTTTTGATACCAAATCCCTTCGGTTGTACTAACAGCAAGATACCCATAGTTCACGGCCATGTCTGTGATTTCACCAGTGACACCCTCGAGATGGATTTTGTTCCATCGCTGTTGGTTGGTGTCGTATGCATAAAGCGGGCCATGAAGGCCAATCACGAAAATTGATGCTCGATTGGTGGAAATGGCAATCTCCTGGAGAGGAAATTGCGCTTCACTTGGAAGCGCAATTGTCTCCCAGGTCGAATTTTCGGTTTGGCGGACGATTTCCTGGTCCGTGAGAATGTAGGCGTGTTCGTTCGCAGTGATGGACTTGACCATTGTTTCAGTTGATAAATTCGTCTCAATAGACTGCCACCAAACTCCAGTATCTTTGGTCTCGCACAATTTCCCCGAGCCGCGGTCAAATACAAATATGTGCGATCCATCCAATGCGTCGATTGCCGCCAACGGACGGGATGTTTGGTTGCCGTCTAGGCATTGCCCGCCAAGCTTGCTGATCTCTGTCCAGTTCACGAATTGAGGTGTGCTATAGATCAATGCAAAGATAAGGAGAACTCCCAACGCGCTCACCAGCAATATAAGGATTAATCTCCAAAAGTATGTTAGCAGACCCAAACCAAACCGAATTGCCAAAACTCTGACACGAAGCCATGGGGTAAGATAACGGCGTAATCCCCAGAGGCCGGCCCTTGAATTTTTCCCGTCATCTTCCTCTAAAAAGGAAGTAATTAGCGCCTCCAGTTCTTTGGCAGATATCAGGTCAGCCCAACCATCTGCAGGCCTTCTGTGCTCAATCGCACTCAAGAAAAGCACCTTGGCCGCTTCGGAGGAGATAATTAGATTTTCTTTTTGCTCTTCGACCACTTTTTGCACATCTGGTGCGATGAGGAGTTGATGCTTCCGCCAGTTCGAAAGCCCCTGTTCCAATAATTCCTCCGCCTGCTTTATCTTGATCATCTCCGGGTCTAACTTAATCTCGTCCAGCAGGTAATCATGCGCCAGTTCGTAAACCGGACCGTCATCGCTTTCCTCGACGCGAAGCAGGCGACTTTCCACCAGTTGGTCGATCGTGCTCTGCAGGTCGGACGCATCCATGCCGCGCGCCAAAAGCGAATGGATCAACTCCGTACGCGGGCGCAGTGCGCGTTGTTGAACGGATGTGATCAATGCCTCCAACACCTGATGGGCAGTGACTCTTCCATTCGGGGTGAGTCGTTTTAAGACGCGTTCCAGATGACCGCGCAGGATGCCGTTCGTACCGCCCTCACGAACTTCGTACATTTCTTTCGTGAACAGGTTTTCACCGAGGGCCAACGCTTCATAAAGGGCGGAACAAACCAGTTGTAATTGCGGCGGGACGATCTGATTCGTGCCGAGATCGTCCAGGATCTTGTCCACCAACCCCGGCTCAAATTTGATTTTATGTTTTTGGACGGGGGCTACGATGGCCTCGCGCGCTTCCTCGCGGGTGAGACGGTTGAGCAGAAAGTCATTTTCGTAAGGATTTTGGATGCGCGGCCGGAAATTTGCCAGACGGCCAAAATATTCGGAGCGCAGGGAAATCAACCAGCAGACATTCAAGGCTTTGTCATCCAAGCATTCACCCAATTCGTTGATGAAGGCAGCTTGTTCCTTCTCGTCGACGCGGAGGAAGAACTCTTCGAACTGGTCGAGCATGATGAACAACGCTGAATTTTTGCCGAGAATTTTAGCCACCCTTGCGAGAAAGTCGCGCAAGGGAGACTGGGCAAGGATGGGGGATTGGCCCAGATCAGGTAGAAAGGCCTTTTTGATCGCAAGGGATGGGGATTTGTCGTAGGGGCGCAGGTAGAGCGGCAGGTGCCCATGAGCGAGAATACGTGGAGCAATCCCCGCTTGCAGGAGCGATGTTTTCCCCGCACCGGATTCGGCGTGCAAAATCGCGAGGGGACCGCGTGCCATCGTTTCCAACAGGGATTTTCTGGCCTGTTTCCGCCCATGGAAGGATTCGGCTTCCGCAAGACGATATTCCAAGAGTCCTTTGTATGGAGTGCCTGTCCCCCTTTCGTTTTTTGCCTGTGTTTGCAGTCGTTGAATATAAGAACTTACCCCTTCGGCCAGTAATTTCCCTTCCAGTGAGCGCGCCTTTGACAATTCCTCCGCGGCCGTTAGGGAACGTTCGTAAATTGTGCGGATATTCCTAATAATGTTGCCGGATGCAATGTTGACTTCCCCGCTGATGCCAAAAATACCACTTACGCGAATATTACTTTGCGCCATGTGGGTCTCCCACAATATTAGGCTGAAATATTCTGTTTTGCTTCTCCAATAATGTTCAGAAAATACCCCGCTAAAGATCAAGAGGAGAAACACAAAACAAGTTTAAATCTTCACGACGGCACTCTGTTGAATTTGAATGGGGTTGTGAGCCACCATCAGTATACGTCTATTTCTGGGGTGTTACAAGCAACAAAAATGCCCAGCAAATTTGCTGGGCAATCTGGTTTGCCATTTTTTTTATTCCACAATTCTGATATGCAACTCTTTCAACTGCTTCTCTTCCACCGCAGACGGCGCATCGGCCATCACATCGCGGCCGGCTTGATTCTTCGGGAAGGCGATTACTTCGCGGATGTTCGGTTCGTCTGCCAACAGCATGACGAGACGGTCAATACCGGGGGCCATGCCGCCATGCGGCGGCGCGCCGTATTCAAATGCCTCGAGCATATGACCAAACTTTGCCTGAATGTCTTCATCCGTCAACCCGAGCATCTGGAACATCTTGAGTTGAATGTCGCGCCGATGAATACGGATCGAACCCGAAGCCATCTCGTAACCGTTGCAGACCATGTCGTACGCATCCGAAAGCACTTCGCCAGGATTGGTATCAAACTTCGGCAGGTCTTCCATCTTCGGCATCGTGAACGGATGATGTTCCGATTCCCATTTTTGTTCTTCCTCATTCCACGCAAAGAATGGGAAATCCACAATCCAGGCGAACGCCATCATGTTCGGGTCGGCAAGCTCAAGTTTATCGCGGAAAATGAGCCGCAGGCCGCCGAGAACTTTGTTGACCACCGTGCGCTGGTCTGCCGCGATCAGGATGAGATCACCTTCCTTCGCGCCCGTCAACTTTTTGACTTCCTCCACCTCTTCCGCTTTGACGAATTTTGCGGCGGTTCCTTTCAAGCCGTCAGTTGTTACCGCTAAAGTGGCAAGTCCCTTCGCCCCAAACCCTTTCGCGGACTCGGTCAACTCGTCCACCTCGCGGCGCGTCATGTTTGCGCTGTCGGGGGCGACAATGCACTTGATAACGCCGCCAGCTTCCAGGGCGGACTGAAAGACGCGGAAGTCCGTCTGCTTGAAAATCTCGGTCAGGTCGTGGAGTTCCATTCCGAAGCGCAAGTCCGGTTTGTCGGAGCCGTATTTGTTTATGACTTCTGTGTAAGAAAGCTTCGGCCACGGATTGGACAGTAACTTTTTGTGCGGCGCGACCGCGGGAATCATTTCGTTGTACAAGCCTTCGACCATTGCCAGCACGTCATCGCGATGGACAAAGGACATCTCGAGGTCGAGTTGCGTGAATTCGGGCTGGCGGTCGCCGCGCAGGTCTTCGTCGCGGAAACAGCGCGCAATTTGGAAATATCTATCCATACCTGCAACCATCAGCAACTGCTTGAGCTGCTGAGGTGACTGGGGCAGGGCATAGAAGTAGCCGGGATAGAGACGGGATGGCACGAGGTAATCGCGCGCGCCTTCGGGCGTGGCCTTGAATAGGATGGGCGTTTCGATTTCGATGAAACCGTTTTTGTCCATGTAGTCGCGCATGAACTTGATCACGCGATGGCGCAGGATCATGTTTTGCGTCATCTTCTCGCGGCGCAGGTCGAGATAGCGATATTTCAGGCGCACGTTTTCATCGGGCAGGTCGGTATCGTCGCTGACCATCATCGGGAGGGTCTTGGCCGGATTGAGGATCTTCACTTCCTTCGCGATGATCTCCACCTCGCCCGTTGCCATCTTCGGGTTTTCCATCCCTTCGGGCCGCTTGTGAACGAGGCCTGTGATTTGCAGAACCCACTCGAAGCGGATACTGGCCAGTTCATCGAGGGTCTCTTTCGGCAAATCGGGATTGAAGACAACCTGGATCAGTCCGTAGCGGTCACGCAGATCCATGAAGATGACCCCGCCGTGGTCGCGGCGGCGATGAACCCAGCCAGCCACAGTGATAGTTTGTCCCACATGGCTGGTGCGCAATTCGCCGCAAGAATGAGTTTTGTACATGATGCGCCTCCGTTTATGTTATGTCGTTGCGAGCGCTCTTCCCTGGCACCGCCCGCCAGGGAAGGTGTGCGAAGCAATCTCCCGCTAGACGGGAAATCATCATCTAGCGGTATTTGCCGTTTAACCGGGGGTTGCTTCGTCGGGACCCCGAAAGAACGTCGGGGCAGGCGAGCGCCCTCCTCGCAACGACATTAAGTACTGACAAAATAAATCGCCCTTCGCGGATGCGTTGGGCGATTTGGTTTGACCTTCGTTACTTCGTCAACCAGCAAAGCTTCGCCCAACGACCCTGGGGTCATTATCATTATTGTTATTATTGTCGTTGGCAAAGCGGATTTGATACTGCATGGTAGCGGCATTATAGCACAGGATTAAGTTCATTTACCAATTTCTTTCTCTGCCCAGAAAACCACCTTTGCGGCCAGAGCCAATGCCTCAACGAATTCTTCTTTTGTCACAGGCTCAACCCAACTGGGATAACGCGTTTGTACGGCATATTGTGTGAGAACATCAGCCTCTTTGACTGATTCAGGAATTGTAATTCCCGCCGCTTCCAGAATATCCAGAAGCCGAACAATGGAATGAGTTTTTGGAAAATCAAGATTGTTATATACGCAAACGGCTTTCAATGCTTTTTCAGCGGCCTGCTGGGCATTGAAACACAAATCTTCGAACAATACGTTTTTGATGCGCGCTCCTCGTTCGGCAAGTTTTAGATTGCTCTTTGCGCGTAGGAGCCATTCCTGAGCGTTGTTGGGTTCATTTCCCTGAGTCATAGACTACTTTCCCCTCTTTCAAGGCAGGCCGTAAAATTGTTCCCGGCTGGTTGCCGTGTGCCTCAATATCGGCTTCGGTAGCAACGATAATATCTACTGACATGCCAACGCCATGCAGGTTTCGGTAAATCTTTTGCGCTAGTTGTCTGCGGTGGACAGGCCCGCGCACAATTACCAGTAAATCAAGGTCGCTGTCCTTTGTCCGTTTTCTGCGCGCAGATGACCCAAACAAGATGATCCGTTTAGGTCTTGCAGTATGGATAATCCTTTGAGTCACATCTTGAAGGATACTGGCATAGGAAATTGCTGACGTTGCCATGTGGTTATTTTACATCATTTCCCTTTCGCCGCGCTAAATACGACATGAATGTCGCAGTACGGCTTACTTGTGGATCACATCCGTCATCTCATCCAGTTTCGCCACTTCTTCCTCGGTCAACTTCCAGCCCGCGCCGCCTGCATTTTCCATCGCTTGTTTTGCATTCTTTGCACCAGGGATGGGAAGCGCGCCTTTGCAGATGAGCCAGTTCAAGGCCACCTGCGCGTGGGTCTTGCCGCCGTGATCCTGGCCGATTTCCGTCATCAGCTTGATCAACGGCGGGATTTTGGGAAGCAGGCTTGCGTAAGTCCCGCCGCGCACGCCAGATGGAGGATGCGCCGATGAGTATTTTCCTGTGAGCAATCCCTTTTCGAGCGGGGAGTAGGCAATCAGACGGATGCCCAATTCCTTGCAACGCGCCAGTGTGCCGTTCTTTTCCACTTCACGGTCCAAAAGACTGTAATGCGCCTGGTTGGATGCAAGCGGGATTCCATGCTGCGCCAGCGTGGAATAAGCGCGTAACATTTTCGTTTGTCCAAAATTGGAGATGCCCACCGTGCGCGTCAGTCCCTGTTTTATGCACTCGACCATGCCTTCCATCATGTTCTCAGGGCTTAGGAGCGGACTCGGCCAATGGATCTGGTACAGGTCAACGGCCTCGACGCCGATGCGGTCAAGACTGCCTTTCAACGCGCGCAGGATAAAGCCCTTGTTGAATCTCCAGGGCCACGGGAAAAATTTTGTGGCAATGTTTACGGGCTGGTCGGTCTCTTTCAAAAATTGCCCCAACAGTCTTTCGGAACGACCTGAGCCGTATACCTCCGCGGTATCTATGAACCGCAGCCCCTGGCTCAGCGAAATGTCGAAGGCTTCACGAATATCCTTGTCGGTATGCGTCTCACCGTAGCTCCACATCACCCTGTCTCCCCACTGCCAAGCGCCCAGGCCGATTTCGATGGCGTGCAAGAACCTGGTTTCATTGCTGATGTCGGTCATGGCGGCCTCCAAAAATTTCCCTGATTGTATCTTAAAAGTTTGTCTACGTTTTATTTTCAGGTTACAATCGGCTTCGCAAATTATTCAGAACTAATGGAACGCAAGTCCCTCACCCCCATCCCTCTCCCGAAGGGAGAGGGGGCCAAAGGTGAAGGGGGGATTGGCGCTCCCTGAGTTCTGGGGAGGTTCCCGTGGTTACCAATCTCAATTCGCGGGACGTAGAACCCGCATCCGACCTGGCCCGCAGGCTGGGTCTGTCCTTTTCAAATCTATCCCTGCTGACGCGCTCGCTCACGCACCGTTCCTACGTTAACGAGCATCCTGATGCGCTCGAAGATAACGAACGCCTTGAATTCCTCGGCGACGCGGTGCTCGATTTCATCGTCGGCGCGTGGGTGTATCATCGTTTCCCCGAAATGCCCGAAGGCGACCTGACCAAGATGCGTTCGGCGCTCGTCCGCAATGACCAGTTGGCGGTCTTCGCGCGTCACCTGGATTTGGGACGCGCAATCCGTTTGGGACGAGGAGAATCATCTTCGGGCGGTCATCTTCGGGACACTTTGCTGGGTTCCGTTTTCGAGGCGCTGATCGGCGCCTTGTATTTGGAATCAGGCCTCGGGGCGGTTGAAGCGTTTGTCGATCCGATGTTGGAGGATGCGCGCGAATCCATCCTCGATGAAATCCACGACCCGAAGAGTCAGTTTCAGGAATGGGCGCAGGCGCAGAAGCTGGGCACGCCGCGTTACAAGATGGTCTCTTCGAGCGGCCCCGACCATGCCAAGCAGTTTATAGTGGAAGTGGAACTGGTCGGTGAAACGAGGGGACGCGGCACAGGCCCCAGCAAAGCCGCCGCGGAACACGCCGCCGCGCAGGCCGCTCTGAATAATTTGGGAGTCAATTAGAACCAGTAATCAGTGAGCAGTTGTCAGTCATCAGTAAAACCGTTTGTCGAGCAGGGCGAGTGCTTTTCTCGCTTGTATCGGGACCAACAAGGTTCATGTAAATAAAAAGCGGCTTGAAAACAGGTGGTCTCCCCCTTCGGGGACTTCGCGATACGCCCTTCGCAACGAACCGCTTCGACAAGCTCAGCGCGTCGGTTCAGGGCTGCTCGACCACCGAGTACTTTGCGGAACTCGCACCAAAAATCGTAAATCGTAAATCGAAAATCGTAAATGCCATTAAGACTCAAATCTCTCGAACTACAAGGATATAAAACTTTCGCCTCGCGAACTGTGTTTGAATTCGCGAGCGGAATTACCGCCATTGTCGGGCCGAACGGCTCGGGCAAATCGAACGTTGCCGATTCGCTGCGCTGGGTTTTGGGCGAGCAGTCCTACGGCCTCTTGCGCGGCAAGAAGACCGAGGACATGATTTTCGCCGGCTCGGAACATCGCGCCCGTTCGGGCATGGCGCAGGCAATCATCACCTTCGATAACGCCGACCAATGGCTTCCCGTGGACTTCTCCGAAGTCGCGCTGGCGCGTCATGCCCACCGTGACGGGCACAATGAATATTTGTTGAACGGACAGCAGGTGCGCCTGCGTGAAATCAACGAGTTGCTGGCGCAGGCTGGCTTGAGCGAGCGGACGTACACGATTCTCGGACAGGGCATGGTGGACGCCTCGCTGGCGCTCAAGGCCGAAGACCGCCGCCGCCTGTTCGAGGAAGCCGCGGGCGTGGGACTTTACCGTTCGCGCCGCGAAGACGCGCTGAAACGACTCGACAACACCGCGCGCAACCTCGAACGCGTACTCGACATCATGGCCGAGTTGGAGCCGCGCCTGCGAAGTCTGGAACGTCAGGCCAGGCGCGCAATCGAGCATGGCCGCGCTCAGGAAGATTTGAAAATCATTCTGCGCGAGTGGTACGGCTATCACTGGCACCGCGCCCAACGCGATCTGTCCGATGTCCGCGAGACTGTCCGCGCGCAGGAAGCCCGCGTAATGGCTGCGCGTCACCAGCAGGAGGAAGCGCAGGAGAAGTACGTTACCTTCCGCGAGAGGCTCTCGGGTTTGCGCGCCGAGTTGAACGCGTGGCATCGCCAGGCGGCGGAACTGCACAACCAGCGCGAATCCATTTCGCGCGAACTGGCTGTGCTCGAGGAACGCCGCCGCTCGTTGACCGCTTCGCAAGCCTCGGTGCTTTCCGACCAGGAACACGCGATGGACGAACTCCATCTTGCCTCGGAACGATTCGCCGAAGCGGAGCAGGAAATTGCACGTGTGCAGGCCGAACTCGACGAGGCCAAAGGCCAGCTCGCAAACGCGCAAAGTTCGCTGCAGGCGCGTCAGGCCGAGCGTGTGGGTCTCGAAGAACAACTCGCTCTCACGCGGGGTGAAATTGACTTGTTCAGCCAGCACCGCGCAGAATCACAGGCGCGGCTGGATGAATTGAAGTCGCGCATGGAAGCGCAGGCGCAAAAACTCGAACAGACCAAAGGGGCGATTGCTTCAGGCGAAGCGGCCGCGAAGAAGGCGCAGAACCAATATGAATCGGCGCGCAGGCAACGCGAGGAAATTGACGCCGCGCTCAAGCAAGCGGAGGCCAATCTCGAAGCGAAACGCAAGGAAGTGGAACGGCTGGAGGGGGAGCGACGCGCCGCGATGGAAATCCGCACCAGGCAGGAATCCGAACATTCGCGCTTGAAGGCGCAGCTCGAAGTGCTCGAACAGGCTGAGCAATCGCTCGCCGGCTATGCCGAGGGCGCGCGCTACCTGCTGGATGCTTCACGCAAGAATCAACTCAACGCGCGCGGCGCGCTCAGCGCGGCGCTCGATGTCCCTGCCGAACTCGAGACCGCGATTGCCGCGGCGCTCGGCGATACGCTCGATGCGGTTTTGCTCGACGCGGGTCAACTCGAAGAGGCGATGCGTTTGCTCGAGTCGGATGAGGCGGGACGCGCGGTGTTGCTGCCGATTATTCAAACCCCCGAGGTCTTTAAGACCTCGGAGGTTTCCGGCGATTCCCTCGGCATTGCCTCCGAACTCGTCAACGCGCCCGATGATTTGCGCGCGGCTGTGCGACTGGTGCTCGGGCAGACTCTCATTGTCCGTGACCGCGAAACTGCGCGCAGGCTTCTCCAGGATTTGCCGACTCACGCGCCCGTGGTGACTCTGCGAGGGGAAGTCTTCCGCGGCGACGGGTTGGTCATCGCTGGAAAAACCGCTTCGTCCTCGACCTTGAGCAGGCCGCGCCAAAAACGGGAATTGGACTCCGCTTTGAGCGGACTCGCCGCGCGCTTGAACGAGTCAAATGAATCCGTGGAGCGGCTGTCGAATCAACTGGCGGAGGCGAAACGCGAACTGATGCAAGTTGACTCGGACGTGCGTGAATCCCGCGTCAGATTGGGAGAGGCCCAGGAAACCGAACAGCAGGCCGGGCTGGAGTCTGAGTCGACGCGGCGACAGCTGGAGTGGCAGAAAAATCAATATGATCAGTTGGAGGCCGAGGCGCGGGAGTCTGCTTCGATCCGCCAAACATTGATCGAGACTCTGGCCGAAGTGGAAAATAAGTCTGCCGAGGCGCAAACCCAGTTGAAGGCCATGACCGCGAAGCTGGCCGAGATTTCAGCGGATGAATTGCAGGAGCAGGTTTCGTATTGGTCAACCAGGGTGGCGGTTGCGGAACAAAGCGTGGGCAGTGTGCTTGCCAAGCGCGATGAACGAAGCAAAGAGATTACGCGGCTCGACGCGCGCCGCGCGGAATTGACGTCGCGCCTGCACGAGATTTCCGCCGCGCTGAGCGGACTCGACGCCGACAAAAATAACCTGCACGAGCGCGAAGGCGCGCTGCACGGCGAGATCGATAAGTTGCGCGTGCAGATCGAACCCGCCGAAAAGGATTTGGAAACCGCCGAGGCGCAGGAAGCGCGCTTGCAGGAAGTGGAAGCCAACGCCCAGCGCGGGCTGGCGAACGCGGAACGCACGCTCGGACAGGTGCAGCTCGACCAGATGCGCAGGCAGGAAGCGCTCGATAACCTGCGCGAAAAAATCAGTGACGACTTTGGGCTGGTGATGTTCAACTACGCGGAGGATGTCTCCGGCCCTGTGCCGCTTCCGATTGAAGGCATGGTGGAGCAGTTACCGGTCGTGACCGAACTCGACCCGAAGCTCGAAGAACAACTGACGCAAATGCGCGCCCAGCTGCGCCGCATGGGTGCGATCAATCCCGATGCGAAAAATGAGTTCGACAAGGAATCCGAACGCTACGAGTTCATGAAGACCCAGGTGGAGGATTTACGCAAGGCCGAGGAGGATTTGAAGAAGGTCATTGCCGAGTTGGACGAATTGACCAAGCAGGAATTCTCGCGCACGTTCGACGCGGTGGACAAGGAATTCCGCCAGACGTTCGTGCGATTGTTCGGCGGCGGCTCGGCGCGGCTGGCGTTGACCGACCCCGAAAACCTGGTCGAGACGGGCATCGAGATCGAAGCGAAGCTGCCAGGCCGCCGCGAGCAGGGGCTGGCGCTGCTCTCCGGCGGTGAACGAAGCCTGACCGCGATCGCGCTGGTGTTCGCGCTGCTGAAAGTTTCGCCCACACCGGTCTGCGTGATGGACGAGGTGGACGCGATGCTCGACGAAGCCAATGTGGGCCGCTTCCGTGATTTGCTCGTTGATTTGAGCAAGGATACGCAGTTCATCATCATCACGCACAACCGCAACACGGTGCAGGCGGCGGACGTGATCTACGGCATCACGATGGGGCGCGATTCGGCGAGTCAGATGATCAGTTTGAGGCTGGATCAGGTGACGGATGAGATGCTGCAGAGGGCGTAGGCAGTAACCAGTAATCAGTATCCAGTGGTGTCAAGGTGTCGGGTGTTGTGCGGCTGGGTGGTGGGGGGTGTGGTGTCGGGGTGAGGGCAGGAAAAGGATGAAGGATGAGATGCTTCAAAGAGTGTAATCAGTGATCAGTAAACAGTGGTCAGTGATCAGGTGTCAAGGGGGGATTTGACGGCGAGGCCGCCGCGCTGGAGGACGTGAGTGTAGATCATGGTGGTCTTGACATCCTTGTGGCCGAGAAGTTCCTGAACGGTGCGGATGTCATAGCCGTTCTGGAGCAGGTGGGTGGCGAAGCTGTGGCGGAAGGTGTGAGGGGTGACAGGTTTATCTATGCCTGCAAGCTTTGCGGCTTCGCGGATGGCTTTTTGCGGGACGGTTTCATCGAGGTGGTGGCGGCGGATGACTCCTGTGAGCGGGTCAACGGAACGCTGCGAGGCTGGGAAGATGAATTGCCAGGCCCATTCTTTGGATGCGGCGGTGTATTTGGCATCCAGCGCGTTGGGGAGGATGGTTTCTCCGTAGCCTTCGGCGATATCTTTTTGGTGCAGGGCTTTACCATCCAGAAGCATTTGTTTGATTTCGGGGATGATCGAGTCGGGCAGGATGGTGAGGCGGTCGTTGTCGCCTTTGCCGCCGCGGACGATGATCTGATGGTTGTCGAAGTCAATGTCTTTGACGCGCAGGCGCATACATTCCATGACGCGGAGGCCGCTGCCATACATGATCTTTGCCATGAGGCGGGGCATGCCGCGCATACGGCTGATGATCTTGATGGCTTCGGCGTGGGTGAGGACGGTGGGGAGGCGTTTGGGGCGGGAGGCGTTGGATAGGTCGGGCGGGAGCGTCATTTCGATTTGGAGGACGGTGCGGTAGAGGAAGAGGATGGCGCTTAAGGCCTGGTTGGATGTGGATGTGGCGACTTTGCGTTCGGAGGTGAGGTGGGCGATGAAGGCGCGGATTTCAGTTTCGCCCATGTCTTTTGGGTGGCGTTTGTGGTGGAAGAGGATGTAGCGTTTGATCCAGTCTGTGTAGGTTTGTTCAGTGCGGTAGGAGTAGTGTTTGGCGCGGAGGGCGTCGCTGACCTGTTCCATGAGTTTTTTGCCTTGCTGGGGTTGCGAGGGGGGTGCGTTTTTTGGGCTGTTTATGTGTGGTGTGGAGGTTGTTTTTTGAGTCATTGCGAGTTCTCCGTTGGGGTGCTAAAATTGGCGAAGTTGGCTTATGGAATTTTAACCTATCACCGCCTAAAATCCTAAATTAATGTAGGCATTAGAATCCAAGAGGTAGATAAGCTATTCGGCGGTCTAATGGCGTCCGATACAATAGTTGGACGAACCCGTAAGATGTAGTCATGAAGAGAAAGCCAAAGCATAACTCGATCATCAATGACCACTTGGAACAAAGAAACTGATAAAATTTTTCTAGAGCTATGGGGTCGCAGTAGCCCTGTCGAAATTGCAGCCG
>JACRLC010000014.1 GCA_016235425.1 Chloroflexota bacterium
GTTGCACCAGTTCAGGAAATTCCACCAAAGGTAGCATGTTGCACCTCCAGAATCGGGATCGTTACGAATTGTACAACTGCTCCCCCTTTTTGTCTGGTTGTTGGAGTATTTGGCTGGTAATGTGCTGCAAAAGTCGAGATAATACTCCGCCAAAGCCGTCCCCCCTGCCAGATAAAACTGATCTTTATCGGGCAGGCTGGCGAGAATCCCCATAAAATCCTTTTGAAGGGGAGTGAGTGTGCCAAGACCTTTAATTGGATTTGCTTCGGGCATCACAATACTCCAAATATCTCCGCCACAGGCTTTCGATTTCCTTTGGCAACCCCAATTGATCGAGTTCCTTTCTGATATCCGCGAGATCGAGCGCGTGAATATCCTCCGCTTTGCCATACATCAAGGTTTGACGCAGCAGCCAGCGTTTTTGGAACGGATCACTTAAATCAATCTTGTCCGTGCTCCAGACAATGTGACGAGGAGGGTGGATGATCATGCTGGCAAAAATATTACCACGATTTCAGGATTATAATCTTCGCACCCAACCTTCATTCGGAGCCTCACATGGAGAAAAAGCCTCGACAGCGACGCAAGCGTCCCGTAGCCGTGACCATCGTCGCGTGGACGATTCTCGTCATGTTCTTTGTCCGCCTGTACCAGGTCTTTGAGCCATTGGTATTAACGGGGGTATTCGAACATGGGATCACCGAGCCGTTGTTCGAGAACGGCTGGTTGACGGAATTTGGCATCGCCATGCTCACCAGCGCCACGTACGCCGTGCTTTCCCTCAGCGGCATCGTCGTGCTGATCGGTTTCCTGCGTATGAAAAAATGGAGTTGGGTGGTGCTTATGGCCTGGACTGCAATGTCCCTCACCATTACACTCTTCGACTATTTTTATCACGACGCCAATTACATTATCATGGCATCCGACACCATCGTCGCTTTCGCGCTCAACCAGGCGGATGTACAGCGCATCTTTGGAATAAGGACGGACCCCGGTGAACGCCTCGACTGAACGCCCAACATTTCCAGCCACCACGCCAGACCTTGACCTTCTGCGGCGCTTTGAGCCGATCCTGCGCTTCACGCGCGGCGAACAGTTCTACCCAATGGACGTGGATACCTACGTGAAGGAATCCAGTCTCTGGTCGCATTCGCCGGATGGACGCGATACTTTGCTCGTTCGGCAGGGTGATCTCGACCTGGAAAAACTGGTCAAGCCGCGCAACGCGGCTTTTGGCACAGTTTACTATCTGCGGTTTATCGAACCGCTCAGTCTCTCCGAAGCCGCGCAGGCTCTTGCGAATCAGGCCCATCTTCGTGGGCAGCTAAAAAATGCGTTTCATGCCGGGCTGGGACGTCTTGCGCGCGGCGGCCTGCTTCCGCGCCTCGTGGACGCGCTCTTCTCTGCCTCCTTCCTCATGCGCGGGCGCGTTCCTGCCGCCAATGCCGCGGCGGCGGAACTGGCCTATTATCGGATTCGCGGCGAAAAAGATACCTACACCTATTACGGACGCGTCGTCCGCCACAACGGCTGGGTGGTTTTGCAATACTGGTTCTTCTATTGTTACAACAGTTGGCGGTCCGGTTTCAATGGCGTCAACGATCACGAGTCGGATTGGGAACTGGTCTCGGTTTATCTCTACGAAGATAACGGCCGGCTTATCCCCGAATGGCTGGCGTATGCCTCTCACGATTTCAAAGGCGACGACCTCCGCCGCCGTTGGGATGACGAAGATGAAATCAATTTCGTGGATGGGCATCCGGTCGTCTACGTTGGCGCGGGTTCGCACGCATCCTATTTTCGAAAGGGCGAATACATGGCCGAGGCCAACCTCGACCTGCCCGGCTGGGTTCGGGGCGGCTTGAATGCCTGGAATAAATTTTGGACAGAAACCCTTGGACAACAGCCCGTGGACCCATTCCGGATTCCGTTCGTAGACTATGCGCGCGGCGATGGGCTGACCATCGGTTCAAACGGGACCGAAAGCTGGACTCCGGTTCTGATAGATGAATCCACGCCCTGGGTGAGTCAATATCGCGGGTTGTGGGGCTTATTTGCCCGCGACCCAATTTCGGGTGAGAATGCTCCGGCAGGTCCCATGTATAACCGAGATGGTTCTCCGCGCGGCTCCTGGTACGATCCGCTCGGTTTTGCCGGTCTGGACGAAGTTCCCACGCCGCCTGAAGCTTTGCACCTGCTCCAGCAAAACTGTGACAACATCTCAAACCGTCAGCAGGAACTGCGTGCGTTTATTCCACAGCGGGCCGGTGAATTGCAATCGGTGGGGATGCGCCTCAAAGGCATGGAGGGCAACCCTCACCTTGCCAAACAACATGCCGCGCTCGAAAAGGAAAAAGATGAGCTTGCCGCCGAAGTCCGCGCCCTGCGCCGCGAACATTCAGAAAATGCCGCGCTGTTGGACGGACTCAACGAGAGGCTGGGCCGCCTCAAACAAGGCATCCAGGATGACCCGCGCGCACACATTCGCCATTTGGCGGTGCCAGTCAAAACGAGGAGAGTGCGCTTCGAGCAGGCCGCGCAGACCTGGGCCTCCATCAGCTTGAGCATGCTCTTATTCGGCGTTATCATCCTGATGTTGTGGACTCCCAATTATTTTGCCGCGGGACTAGCCATCCTCATGATGCTGCTGGTTGCAGGTGAGTCTGTTCTGCGCGGCGCGTTCATTCAAACGGTGGGGAACCTCACCGCAATCCTTGCGATGGTCAGTGCGTTAATATTGGTCATCCACTTTTGGTATTGGATTTTGATCGGCCTGCTGTTGGCAACGGCCATCTTCCTCATGGCGCAACGACTCAGGGAAATCGAGTAGCATTCTTGTTGTTTGGCAGTTGCACTGCCGAACGCAGCTACACCAGGCGGCTCACAGCCGCCTTTTTGATCCCTTGACTTAATTAAATAAACACTGTATATTAACGGCGTATATTTAATCAGGAGTTGAATATGGTCAGACCCACTCTCAAAAAACAGATCCCGAATTTGCAGGAGGCCATCAAGGAAACGGCCTGGAAGCAGATCGCCGAGGATGGCGCGGCGGCGCTTTCCCTGCGTGCAATTGCCCGCGAGCTGAAGATCACGGCGCCTGCAATCTACAATTATTTCCCCCGCCGCGACGATCTCGTTACCGCGCTGATCGTGGACGCCTTTACATCGCTGGCAAATTCGCAGAAGCAATCCATCGAATCGATCCCTGCAAATGACCCCGAGGCGAGTCTGCGGACGCTGGGACTGGCTTATCGGGATTGGGCTGTTCAATACGAGCAGCGCTATCAACTTATCTTTGGTACGCCAATCCCCGGTTATGAAGCGCCTGCAGATGTCACGCTGCCAGCCGCGGCATGGGCGCTGGTGCCGCTTATCGAAACCATCCAGGCTCTTTACGACGCGGACAGGTTACGGGTGGAAAAACTCGCGAAGCTGTCACCAGCCCTAAGGTCCATGCTGGAAGCGTGGCAGGAGTTCGTAGGACAGCCGGGAAGTCAGACCGATGTTGAAGTTTTGTATCTGGCTTATGTCATCTGGAGCCGTGTGCATGGACTGGTGGGGCTGGAACTCGGCCACCAGACTCCGTCCTTTATCACCGATCCTGGTGAAATCTTTCGCCGTGAGATCGAAAACATAATCGCTCAATACCTTTAGAACTTGAAATCCCTCCCTTACGCAGTTATCCATTTGATCCGTCCAACCAATTTTTAGAAATAGAAAGGTGAAAATCATGAACCGAACGAAGTCTTTCAAAAAGCAGTTTCCCTGGGGCCTGATGGCTTTCTTTGCGATTGGTGTGGCAATTGCCGCCGTCGCGCCCTATGCCTCCTTCAACCCTGCAAATTTCAACAACGCCACGGCCCGCTTTGCCGATGAAACCCCATTGCGTCTTGCCGGGTTGTACGTCCATGCGTTCTCAGGCGGGATCGCGTTGATCATCGGCCCCTTTCAATTTCTCGGCAGACTTCGCCAGCGAAAGCCGACTCTGCATCGTTGGATGGGACGCGTCTATCTGACCTGTATCCTGCTCGGCGGACTATCGGCCTTTCTCATCGCCCCGGGCATGATCTCGGGAATGGTCGGCGAGTTCGGCTTGATCCTGCTTGCCACTCTTTGGTTGTGGACGGGTTGGAACGCATACAGAAACATCCGCGCCGGGAATGTGGAAATTCATCGCGAGTGGATGACCCGCAATTATGCCTTGACCTTTGCCGCCGTCACTCTGCGCCTGTGGCTGGGCCTGCTCATCTTCTCGCAAATCCCGTTTTTGGAATCCCGATATGCAGGCGATTTTGATGCCCTATTTGTCGAAGTGTATCGGGTGGTGATGTGGCTGGCATGGGTGCCGAATTTGATTGCTGCCGAAATGATCATCCAGCGGCGCCGCGAGACTGCCCAAAAGAGCCTTGATGCAAATAGAACCGCCGAACTTGCTACAGGGACAGACTAATGTATTCCGAACAACATCCAATGGAAATGGAAAACCAATGACTCAAACCTCACACCGCAGATTGACAGGCATCCTGCTCATCGCCGCGCCGATTTTGTTCATGGCCGCGTTCACGATGTTGCAGGTCAATTTTGAGTATCCCGATATTTTGCGCCAGCCAGCGATGACCGTGATGCAGAAGTTCGCGGCAGGCGGAAGCGGATTGATCGCCAACTGGTATGCGATGGTCTTCTCGGCCCTGCTGTTCATCCCGATTGCCGTGATGTTGCATCCGTATTTGAATAACGAAACCACGCCATACATGACCCTGGCAACAACGTTCGGCGTGACGGCTGGCATCGTGCAGATGCTCGGTTTCATCCGCTGGCCGTTTCTCGTGCCGACTTTGGCTTCGGCCTATCTCAATCCATCCACAAGCGAAGCAACGCGCGCCGCAATTGAAGTGACGTTCACAGCTTTCAATCAATACGCAGGTGTCGGCATCGGCGAGCATCTTGGTTACGTTTTTACTTCGCTGTGGAGCATCCTGATTGGCATGGCCATGTTCAAGTCGCCGCGCTTTGCAAAGCGGCTTGGCTGGATGGGAATGCTCTCTGCGCTTGGAATTTTGCTCGGCACGCTTGAACCTGCCGGTGTGCCGCTGGCCGGGTTGATCAACGCCATGTCTTATATCGTGTGGGCGATTTGGATGGTTATCGTGGGTGTCGTCCTTTTGCTCTCTGAAAAATAATCAAGGAGAAATATCATGTCTGAACTTCACGTTGTTTTTGGGGCAGGTGCGCTTGGTAAATGGACGGCGCGCGAACTGGTGAGATTGGGTAAGCGCGTGCGCGTAATCAATCGTTCAGGGGAAGCGGATCGTCTTTCCGAAAGCGTGGAAATCATCGCAGGCAACGCGCGCGATGTGAACAAAAACATCGAATTGACCAAAGGCGCAACAGCGGTCTATCAATGTTCCCAGCCGCTTTATCACGAATGGGCTGAGAAATTCCCTTCCCTGCAAAAGGCCATTTTGGATGCAGTCGCGGCGAACGGCGCGAAATTTATCGTTGGCGATAATTTGTACATGTACGGCGATACGAACGGCCAGCCGATTCGCGAGGATATGCCATACCAGCCGCATACCAAAAAGGGCAAAGTCCGCGCGGAGATGTCGGACGCGGTCATGGAAGCGCACAGGGCGGGGAAAATCCGCGCCGCGATTGGACGCGCCTCCAACTTCTTTGGGCCGGATGACATGGCTGTGACGCAATACGCGATCCGACCCGCTGTGGAGGGCAAGACCGCCAACCTGCTTGGCCGGATGGATCAGCCGCACACTTTTAGTTACGCCGCGGACTTTGGCAAACTGCTGGCAACCCTGGGAACGCGCGAGGAGGCGCTTGGACAAATCTGGTTCACGCCCAGCCCTGCGGCAGTGACGCAGGCTGAATTGATCAAAATTATGGAAGATGAGCTTGGCCGCCGTGTGAAAGTCATGGCAGGCGGCGAAATGATGATGCGCTTCCTCGGCCTGTTCAACCCCATGCTTCGCGAGTCTGTGGAAATGATGTACGAGTGGACAAAGCCCTTTATCGTTGATACAAGCAAAGCCGAAAAAGCCTTTGGCATTCGGCCAACGTCCCTGAGTGATGCGATGAGGGAAACGATAGCATGGGTGCGCGATGAAATTGCTAAACAACAGACAAAGCCGGAGGGGAAGATGTCAATGATGCCAAACAAGTCAATTTAACGGCGGCAGGTTCACGGTCCGAAATGAAGCGGTGAAATGTCAATGTATGGGATGGGCATGATGTGTCCGTCCCTTTTTTATTGATGAAATTCGCCCCTTTTCAGTGTTATGATGTTTGAGTATCATTTCAATATCGGCGCCAGAACTTCAAAGTCGTAGCCGCGACTTATCCCCTTTTGCGGTTCAATTGAATTACGACAGGCGTCCTCATTCTAGTATTGAGGAAACCATGTCCCATACCCAAATCAAGCCACTACTTAACGAAGTCCTTCATCATCTGCAAACGGATCCGCACCGCCGTACATCCGGCCTGTCGGATTTCATCCTTGGGGCGCAGGATGGATTGGTCAACGTGCTGGGAGTCATTCTCGGCATCGCGGCCGCTACCAATGACGCGCGCATCGTGCTCGTGGCAGGATTAGCCACGACATTCGCCGAGTCCATTTCGATGGGCGCGGTGGCTTTTACCACCACACTCGCGGACGCAGATCATTACCAGAGCGAACTCGAACGCGAATACCGCCACATTCAGGAAGCGCCGAATCTCGAGACACAGGAGATTCGTGAAATTTATGAAAGCAAAGGCTTCAAAGGAAAATTGCTCGAACACATCGTCGAGACTGTCACCGCGAATCAAGATGTGTGGGTGGCAGTGATGATGGCCGAGGAACACCAGCTCGCGCCGATTGACCGCAAGCAGGCCATTCGCGCCGCGTTCGTGGTTGGCACATCGGCTGTGTTGGGTTCGCTCGTGCCGCTTCTACCGTTTATGTTCCTGCCTGTTGCCACGAGTATGTGGGCATCTGTTTTGGTCACTGCGCTGGTTTTGTTTGGCATCGGCGCTTACAAAGCGCGGGTCACTGTTGGCAAGCCCATGCGAAGCGGTATGGAGATGGCCGCAATCGGAACAGTCAGCGCGTTGGCAGGCTATTTGGTGGGAGTCATTCTCAAAGTCCCGGCTGTGCCGTAAGGAGTTTTATGTCGCATCAAAATGCTCAAAAAGAAAAATCATCCGCCGCGTTGAGTTCAGTAATCGCGGCAATTGGATTGACAACGTTCAAGATTATCGTCGGCGTTCTGACCAATTCGCTTGGTATTCTTGCCGAGGCCGCGCACTCCGCGCTCGACCTTGCCGCGGCAGTGATGACGTTTTTTGCTGTGCGCGTCGCGGATAAACCCGCGGACAGGGAACACCCCTTTGGACATGGCAAAGTGGAGAACATCTCGGCTCTTTTCGAGACCCTGCTCCTGCTCGCCACCTCAGGCTGGATCATCTACGAGGCAGTTCACCGTTTAATGGTTCCCGAGACACACGTCGAAGTATCCATTTGGTCATTCATCGTGATGGGGACTTCGATCATCGTAGATGTTTCCCGCTCGCGCATGTTGATGGCCGCGGCGAAGAAACATAACTCGCAGGCATTGGAAGCCGATGCGCTTCATTTCTCGACCGATATCTGGTCTTCCTCCGTCGTGATCCTGGGCCTCATCCTTGTGTTGGTCGGGCGTTATTTCCCCAGCCTGGCAATCCTGGAAAAGGGCGACGCCATCGCCGCGCTGGTGGTGGCCGTGATCGTGATCTTCGTCAGCGGCGAACTGGGCATGCGTTCCATTCATGCCCTGCTCGATGCCGCGCCGAAGAACGGCGAATATGACAGGATCATTCAGCAGGTGGGCAGTTTGAAAGGGATTGCAGATGTTCATGCGGTACGTATCCGCTCTTCGGGCGCGGGCTGGTTCGTGGATATGCACGTGACGATGGATGGCAACCTTTCGCTCAATGAGTCACATGCCGTGACCGAGAGAATCGAAGAGAAAGTGCAGGAGATCCTGCCCAAGTCTGATGTGACTGTGCATGTGGAACCGCTGATGCCGCCGATTTGAAAAGAAAAAATCTGCGTTTATCAGCGTTCTGCCTCTAAAATCAGTACTTCACGAAAGTTGAAAGAATTCCCGAAAACAGGGGTGCGAGCGTACGCTCGCACCCCTGTTTTCGGGCTTCTCTAGTTGTTTCGTGATCTACTGAAAATGTATGGTGGGGAAAAATTCTAGATCATGATCGTCTTCGGCTTATTCGTGTCTGATGATCTGTTTCGCGAGACTGGTTCGGTTTTACTCCCTCGACTTTTGCAGCACATTACCAGCCAAATACTCCAACAACCAGACAAAAAGGGGGAGCAGTTGTACAATTCGTAACGATCCCGATTCTGGAGGTGCAACATGCTACCTTTGGTGGAATTTCCTGAACTGGTGCAACA
>JACRLC010000074.1 GCA_016235425.1 Chloroflexota bacterium
CAAACGCTGGGCGTATCCTTTCTTGAAACACTAACCGACATTTATCCCCCATATCTGGCGGTTTCCACACACTTTTTGTCAGCACTTATCTGGCGGTACTCCAGGGCTTTTTTGGGTCAGGGATGTGCTGTCGGTTCGGACATAGCGTATCCAAAAACGTGCCCAACCGCAACCCTTCGGGATTGCATTTACATGCTAACACCCGACTGGCGGGAGTCGGCGCGTTTTCAGGCAGTTTTTTCGGCTTGGAGTTGGCTCCGTCAAAGCGGCGTTGTCTCGTCCCATCCACCAGCGGGTACCGCAAACCGTTGAGCGCAGGCTTGTAATGATTCGTATGAGACTAAATTACTTAATCCCAAAGGCGATATTGTGGGTGATACTCGTTGGAGTGTTTGGAATAACCGCTTGTAATTCTTCATCCACCGCCGCAACTCAAACAACAGTGTTTCCGGTTGCCGCAACAGATATTATTGACGCACCGCTATCTGATCCTCCGACCCCTGCCCTAGAACCCGCTGAAAATTATGCCAGTGGAGTCTCGCAAATTCCCACTGGCATGTATTTATTTGTTGAACTTTCCACTTACGATGAGCGCTCGGAACAATGTCAATGCCCGGCGGTTGAGCCTCCTAAATGGGTTTACAAATGGTCTTCGTCAAGTGAATTATGTATAGAAGAGTATTTCTATAACCTATACTTCCCCGATCCAACAAGCATTGTTTCCTCGACTTCTGTCTTGGGCTTATTTGGTTATGGGAGATGGCAGGAGGTACTATCTGCGATAAATACTCTGCCATATAATGAGTACTACATCCCAATATATAGTGCAGACTCGGATGGCGTAATTGTGATTGGTTTACAAGGAAAGGAATATTTTCTGAAGCCCGGCCAGAGCTGGGTTGACAGTGGCAGATTCAAGAGGGAACCACCAGCAGGGTGCAGTATTTCCTACGTGAATAAATTAACGAATTATGGCCTTCTAAACCGGCAACGTATTCAACCGTGTAAATAACATCAACCCGCATAGCAATCGCCAAAAACAGCCAAAGGAGAGATCGTGAAAATCTTTAAATATTGGACATCCGAGAATGCAAAAGTAAGGATCGAGCGTGAAGAAAAAGAAATCACCTGCTATGGCGGGTCGAATATTTCCATTGAAGATGCCGCCATCAAAGCAAAAGAAAAACTGGAAAAGTTGAAAAGAAAGATCAACGGAGACCGGTACGTTTTCGACGATTATGAAGTGGAAATCCGCGAAGAGATCCTCCAGGTGGTGGACGATAAGTCAATCATCACCCGAAACAGGTATGGCGCGCAAGTCCTGAATGCCGAAACCTTGATGTTTTTGGATATCGACAAGCCCAAGTCCTCTTTTGGAAGCCTGTTCAAGAAAAGCACCCCGGAGCAGGACAAAGCCAAAATTTTTGAGATGGTCGGTAAACTGGCAACCAGCCCAAAGTACGCGGGACTCGGATTTCGAATCTACGAGACCTTTCAGGGTGCAAGGGTGATTGTTTTAGGCAGAGAGTTTAATCCGCGTGGCCACGCCACCGTTGACATGATGCACGAGTTCAACTGCGATCCGTTGTACACATCCATTTGCAGGAAGCAGGGCTGTTTCAGGGCAAGATTGACGCCCAAACCTTATCGCATGAAGATGCAGGCGTATAAGGTCAGATACCCGCGAAATGGCGATGATATTCAATTCCAGAAATGGTTGCTGGCTTACGAGCGGGAAAGCGGCAATTTCAGTGTATGCAAATTTACCGGGCAGGTTGGGTCCAGCCAATACGTAACCGACGCCGTGCGATTACACGACAAGATTACAGGCGCAACCATACACCGGATGCTGGCATAGTTAGGCGCGCGGGCTGGTGCAGTATTGTTGACTGCTAACTCAATGGTTGCCTCTTCTTAAAATTTCAAAATCGCTTAGAATCTGAACACACAGCGTCAAGGAGAAAACATGCAACTAACTGAGGAAGTCCGTCGTCAACTCCTGCTTTTCCAAAGCATTGAGATTACCGAACACCACATTTACAAGCGCCTGGCGAAAACCGTTTTAACGCCTGAGAATCGTGAGATATTGGAGAAGATCGCCGCGGATGAATTGCGCCACCATCACGACTGGCAGAAATATACAGGCGCGGAGATCAAGCCGCGAATGCTGATCGTCTGGTGGTATTACCTGTTGAGCCGCATCTTCGGTTTCACCTTCGGCGTCAAATTGATGGAACGCGGCGAAGAGAAAGCCCAGGGCAACTACAGCAGCCTGGTGGGCGTGATCCCCGAAATCGAAAAATGGATCCACGACGAAAAAGCACACGAAGATGCCCTGCTCAACATGCTGGACGAGGAACGACTGCGCTATGCAGGATCGGTGGTACTCGGCCTCAACGACGCACTCGTCGAACTCACCGGCGCTCTCGCGGGACTTACGCTTGCCCTGCAAAACGTCAAATTGATCGCCCTTTCGGGTTTGATCACGGGCATCGCCGCGGCCATGTCCATGGCGGCTTCGGAGTATCTCTCCACCCGCTCGGAAAACACAGATAAACAACCCGTGCGCGCCGCCATCTATACAGGCATTGCCTACATTGTGACCGTGTTCCTGCTCATCCTGCCCTACCTGCTCTTTGAAAATTACTATCTCGACCTGGTCTGGTCGCTTGCCACGGCAATGATCATCATTGCCGTATTCAATTACTACATCTCTGTCGCAAAAGACGAACCGTTCCGGCCCCGCTTCCTGGAAATGGCCGGCCTATCCTTTGGCGTGGCAACCTTCTCATTCATCATCGGCTACTTCATTCGTGTCTGGCTTGGAATCGAAGTGTAGCCATCAGCCGGGTTAATCAAAAAGGGACGGGCAATGCCCGTCCCTTCACATTTCAGGCGGCAGTCTCTTTGGCCGGTTTTACCCGAATAAGGCTGCAGAAAAAGCGGCTGTCACCTTTTTCGGATCTACTTCACGATCCACATCCCTGCATTCGTAACCTCACAGCGCGTCCCATATTCCGCGTTGGTGCCAGAGATGATCGAATACAGAATGTAGCCGGGGTCCGTCATCTTGTCTGTGAAGAGCGAGTATTCGCCAATGAACTCGCCATCCACCAGAACGTACGCCTGGGTATCATTGACGATCATCTCCATCTTCACTTCGGCAGGATTGGGCAGATTCAGGGTTCCCTGGCCGCGTGTCTTGCCAATCTCACCGCAACGGTTGATACTGCTGTTGCAGTACGTCAGCAGGACGGAATCGTTGGTGATGTAAGCCGTATACCCATCGAAGTTATCCGGATTGATGCGGAAACTGAATCCGCAACCCGAGTATTCAGGATAGGCTACATCCCGCGCGCTCTGCATCTTGACATCGCCCCACACGGCAAAATTCTGAACCACATCCTGGTAACCTGCAAAGTCCACATCCAGAAAATTGATCTGCGCCATTTCGCGGCTGTAGTCATCCAGTTTGAATAGCTTACCGTCGATGGACGCAAGGTATCCATTGTCCACATAGGACTGGATGCGCGCAGTGGTTTCTTCAGCCTCTTTTGTGGCCGCCAGGTTTGGGGTGGCGGTCGGACGTGACGTGGCAGTCGGCTTTGGGGTCTCAGTAGGAAGCGCTGTCGGCGTGTCTGTGGCAGGTGGTTCGGTCGGTGTGGCTTGCGGGCCGCACCCAATAACCACAAACGCCAGGAGCACTATTACTGAGAAAACGGGGAGAAAACGGTTGGACTTCATCGACCCTCCTTCATAATTTGGATTTCACGTATGATACAGGAAAAGTTCGATATAGCCAAGACTTTAAGCACCCTAATTTTTGAAATTTACAGCCCAAAATCGTTTACAGAGTACCGCATAAATAACCAAACCATAATTGCCGAATCTTCTCGTGATTTTTATCAAAAAGTTCAGTTATTTGTGCAACAAGCGGTAAAATAACCGGGATCAAAACTTATGAAAATATTAACGGTTGATATCGGTACAGGCACGCAGGATATTTTCCTTTACGATTCGAATCTCGACATCGAGAACGGATTCAAACTCATCCTGCCTTCGCCTACCATGATGATTCATCGCCGCCTCAAGCAATCGCTTCACACACGGACCCCGATCCTGCTGACAGGCCATCAAATGGGAGGCGGCCCTTCGGCATGGGCCATCGAAGAATACGCCCGCGCAGGGATTCCCGTCTACATGACGCCCGCCGCCGCAACCACGCTCAACGATGAACTGGATAAAGTGGAGGCGCTGGGGATAAAGATTGTTGGGGAAGATGAGGCGAAAGGTCTAAGGTCAAAGGTCGAAAGTCTGGAGTTGAGGGATTTTGACTTTGAGCTGATTTCCAGAACATTCAACGATTATGGCGTTTCGTTAAATGATTTGGACGCCATTGCAGTTGCAGTGTTCGATCATGGCAATGCACCCGCAGGAGTTTCCGATCGTCAATTCAGGTTTGATTATCTGGATGAAAGAATCAAGGCAAGGAATTCGCTTTCATCGTTCGCCCATCTTTCAAACGATATTCCAAAAATCATGACCCGCCTGCAATCCGTCGCGGACTCGGCGGGCGATCTGTCCTGTCCGCTGGTGGTGATGGATACGGCGCCCGCCGCCGTGCTGGGCGCGATGTTCGATCCTACTGTTGCAAAGCGCGAGCAAAAGATTGTCGTCAATATCGGCAACTTCCACACGATTGCTTTCCGCATGTTGGGCGAAACCATCGAGGGCGTGTTCGAACATCACACAGGCGAGATTGACCTGGAAAAGCTCGAATTCCTTCTGCGGAGATTAGCTGATGGCTCACTCAAGCATGAAGATGTCTTTAACGACATGGGCCACGGCGCACTTGTATATGGAAAGACTCCATTTGAATTTGGAAAAGATGAATTTGACCTGGTTGTTACGGGGCCGCGCCGCAGTCTCTTCAATCGTCAATCCAAAATCGAAAATCGTAAATCTCTAATTCCCTATTTCGCCGTCCCATTTGGGGATATGATGATTGCAGGCTGCTTCGGCCTGCTGGCGGCTACAGCGGAGATCATGCCCAATTTAACGGAGGCAATTATCAGGGCGATGAGAGGCGTGCGCGGGCCCTGGCGGGGAGTCGCTCCGTGGGATAGTCCATCATAAAAGGAGTCAAAATGAATCAGCATCTTCACATAATCACACTTGGTGTGCGGGATTTTGAAAAATCCAAAAAGTTCTATGCAGAGACCTTGGGCTGGAAGCCTTCGAGACTTCAAGAAGACATCGCATTCTTTCAGGCGGGCAGTGTGGTGCTTGCGATTTATCCGCGCGAGAAGTTGGCGGAGGATGCGCTCGTCTCGCCAAAGGGAAGCGGCTTTTCGGGAATTACGCTGGCGTACAATGCCCGCAGTGAGTCTGAAGTGGATGAGATTGTCAAAGATTTAAAATCAAAAGGCGTGAAGATCATCAAGGAACCGCAGAAGGTTTTTTGGGGCGGATACAGTTCCTATTTCGCCGACCCTGATGATTACCGCTGGGAAGTGGCGTACAACCCGTTCTTTCCGTTTGATGAAAGCGGAAATTTGAAGTTAGAGTAACAGAAAAATCTGGTGGTTGAGTAGCCCTGCTGGTTTTTCCTGACACCGTACGCCAGGATGGTGCGCGGGGCGTATCGAAACCACCAATAATTGAGAGTATTTCTATTACGTGGTGGTTTCGATACGGGCGGGAAGAACATCCGCCCTACTCGACCACCAGAGTATGAATGATATAGGAGAATAATAAATGTGCGGAATTTTCGGATATGTAACAAATAAAGAAATAAACTTGGGACCAATCCTCATCGCCGCCGCAGAGCGATTGACCTATCGCGGGTATGACTCTGTCGGTGCGGCGACGTTGAACAACGGCGAGATCGATCTACGCAAAGATACTGGCAAGGTGGATTCGGTGGCGGCGAAATATAACATCGCGGAGATGCGCGGACAGCGCGGGATTACGCAGTTGAGGTGGGCGACGTTTGGGGAACCGTCGCAAGTTAATTCACAGCCGCATTTGGATTCAAATGGTGACATGGTTGGCGCGCACAATGGCAACGTGGTGAATAATGTGGAACTGCGCCAGGAATTTATGGCGGAGGTCATGACTGTCCGTTCGCAGAATGATGGCGAGACATGTGTCCATGCGGTGGAGAGATATATCAAGCGCGGATATGAATTCATTGATGCGATTCGACTCGCGTATGGCGACCTGCAAGGTGATTATGCTTTCGTGATCGGGCGCGCGAATGATGACAAGTTATACGCCTTCAAAAAAGGTTCGGGCATGGTGATCGGCATCGGCGATGGCTTCACTTGTCTTTCGTCTGACCTGCCTTCGATTTTACCGTTGACTCGCAACGTCATCCGCCCGCAGGATGGGGAGATCGTCACGTTGTGGGCGGACCATGTTGAGGTGCGGTCTGTCAAAGATGGAAAAATAATTCAACGAATGCCAGAAACAGTTACGGAGTCGATGGATGCGGTGCAGAAGGGCGGGTATCCGCATTTTATGTTGAAAGAGATCCACGAGCAGGCACAAGTTGCCCGTGAGTTAATCCACTTATTGGATGGCAGTCCTGACGTTCAGCCGTTGGTCGAGAAGATGAAGAACGCGCGTCATCTGTATTTGATCGGATGCGGCACGAGTTATCACGCGGCGGCAGTAGGCTCGGTGTACATCGCGCAACTGGCGGGGCGCGCCGCCATCCCCGTGCTTGCGCCGCAGTTCATCGCGCAATACGCGCCCGCGGTTGGGTATGAAGACGTGGGGATTTTCGTCAGCCAGTCTGGCGAGACCAAGGATGTGCTCAACGCGTTGGAAGCCGCCGAGAAGCGCGGCA
>JACRLC010000032.1 GCA_016235425.1 Chloroflexota bacterium
AAAAGCAAAACCTCAGCCGCGGATTTCACGAATTTTCGCGAATTGGTTTTAAAAATCCGTGTGAATTAGCGAAATTCGCGGCAGAATGCTCTGGCTTTGAGGCTTTGAATGTCGGATACGGACTTGTGGGTAATCACCAAGCAATTATTGCAATTGGATTGAAACTTCGGAAGTTGTAGTGCGAAATTAATCTGCAGTATTCCAGAACAGAACATAAATTCTGATATACTCCCCTCACCCCCAGCCCCTCTCCCAAAAGGAGAGAAGAGAGGAAAGGAACATGGCAAAATCACACACCCGTTATGTCTGCCAGGAATGCGGACGCGTGGCCGCATCGTACATGGGCAAATGCCCGCAATGTGGATCGTTCAACAGCATGGTCGAGGAGATCGTGCACGACGAGCCGGTGTCGAAGAACACAGCGGTTCGCGGCCTGACCGGCCGGTCTGCGCCGCGCCCGATTGGCGAAGTCAGCGGCGACGCGGAGGATCGCATCAACCTGCCCATCGGTGAGTTTGCGCGCGTGCTGGGCGGCGGGATCGTGCCCGGCTCGATTGTGCTGGTTGGCGGCGATCCTGGAATCGGCAAGTCCACGTTGATGTTGCAAATGGCGGTGGAGATGGCTGGTAAATTGTGCGTGCTATACGTCTCGGGCGAAGAATCCGAACGGCAGATCAAGATGCGCGCCCTGCGATTGCAGGAGAAAAAACAATTGCCCGCAAATTTATTGCTTGTGACGGAAACGAATCTCGAAATCATTTTCAACCACGTCAACGATGTGAAACCGGATTTGTTGATCGTGGACTCAATCCAGACGGTCTATCTTTCCCAACTGGATTCCTCGGCAGGATCGGTTTCACAGGTGCGCGAGTGTTCGTCCCAGTTGCGTGAACTGGCTAAAACGCGCGGCGTTTCGGTGTTTGTGATCGGCCACGTAACCAAGGAAGGGACGATTGCCGGACCGCGCGTCCTTGAGCATATCGTGGATACGGTCTTGTATCTCGAAGGCGACCGCTTCCAGGCTTATCGCTTACTGCGCTCGGTGAAGAACCGTTTCGGCGCGACTTCGGAAGTGGGCGTATTTGAAATGCGCGAAGGCGGGCTTGCCGAAGTGACCAATCCATCGGAAGCATTTCTCGCGGAGAGAATGATCAATGCCGCAGGGTCGGCCATTGCAGTGACCATGGAAGGCACGCGGCCCATCCTCGTTGAAATCCAGGGACTGACTTCTCCGACCCAATTTGGCAACGCGCGCCGCACTCCCAACGGCGTGGATTTCAACCGTCTGCTCCTCATCGCGGCGGTGCTAACTCGCCGCGTGGGACTCAAGCTCTCCGAGCAGGATGTCTTCGTCAACGTGGTGGGCGGCATCCAGATCGAAGAACCTGCCGCGGATCTGGCAATCGCCGCGGCGATCACATCGTCGTGGAAGGATGTGCCGGTCCGCGCGGAGGCAGTGTTGATCGGTGAGATCGGTTTGGCAGGCGAATTACGTATGCCCGGTCAGATGGTGGCGCGTTTGCGGGAAGCCGCAAAGCTGGGATTCAAAACCGCCATCGTGCCAAAGGCCATCCGCAAAGCGGAACCTTACCCAAAAGATATCGAGATCATCGAAGTGCGTTCCGTCCAGCAGGCATTGGACGCGGCATTGGGCGCGCCAAAGGAATTGCCAAAGAGACGCGAGATCGCGTAAGAGCATTCCATGTTCAGTCCGCAGTTGAACTGCGGACTGAACATGGGTTTTAATTGCGGGGTTACGCAACTCATATAAATTTCCTTCGTATACTTCCCCAGAAGGAGATAGTCCATGAATTACAAAATCTTATCTGCAATCTTAATTCTCGCGCTGGCCAGCATGGCCTGCGGGTTCACTATTGACATTCCCAAGCGCGCCACTCCCGGCCCGGATATCACAGATGATATAACGGTGGCAGTTCCAGGGTCCGGTGAGACGCGTTTGAGCATTGCGTTTGGGGCAGGCCAATTGAAGTTGTCCCCCGGCGAAGGCGATGACCTGGTCAGCGGCACGGCAACCTACAACATCAAGGATTTCAAGCCGGAGATCACGGAAAAGGATGGCGAAGTCCGCATCCGGCAGGGCAATTACGAATTGAAGGGAATTCCATCGTTCGACAAGGTCAAAAATGAATGGGATTTGAAACTTGGCAATACTCCGATGGATTTGACGATTGAAGCCGGAGCCTATGAGGCCGAGTATGAATTTGGCGGACTCTCGCTCACCGGCCTGACGGTCAAAGACGGCGCGGCGGACGTGAATTTATCGTTCTCCTCACCAAACGAATCCGAGATGAGCGTCCTGCGTTACGAAACCGGCGCGTCGAATGTGAAGCTGGAAGGGCTGGCAAATGCGAACTTTAACACGCTTGTCTTTCAATCCGGCGCGGGAGATTACACGCTCGATTTCACCGGCGAACTGCAACGCGATGCGACGATCACGATCAGCAGTGGATTTAGCAATATCATTTTGGTAATCCCTCAAAACGTGAATGCAAACGTTACCATGGAAAGCGGCATGACCAACGTGAGTACAGGTTCGGGGTGGAGTCAGAACGGCGGCTTGTACGCGCAGGAAGGTGAAGGCCCGACGCTCACCTTCCTCATCAAAATGGGCGCGGGCAACATTACCATGACGGATTAAGGATTCGACCCCCATTCATCCATGCCCTCCCTGAAAAGGGAGGGTTATAATTGGAGTAAAAGGTCATATTTTAGCCATGACCTCTATCACTTGCTTTGTACCGCAATGCACAATAAAATCGTGATTGTCGGTAATTTTTACCTTATTGAAAGAGGTTCGAATGCAGATCACTCGCCAAGCAGATTACGCAGTGCGCGCTGTGCTATATCTTGCAAAAAATGGAGAAGAGCGCGCCGCCACCAGTCAGGTCGCGCAGGAACAACGCATCCCGCCGTCCTTCCTCGCCAAGATCATTTCCCAGTTATCCATTGCAGGGCTTCTGCACACCTCCCGCGGCGCGCGCGGCGGCGTGACCCTCGCACGCGAACCGCAGGATATTTCCCTGCTCGAAGTCATCGAAGCCATTGACGGCCCGATCCAGTTGAATGAGTGCGTCGGTGAAAATGGCGCATGCACCTTCGATCACGAATGCCCCCTGCGCCCGGTTTGGTGCGACGCGCAGGAAGAACTCGTACTGCGCCTGAAAACCACCAACTTTGCCCAGCTCATGGCGAACGGCTCGAACTAAATCCGATTTTTTCAACACTGCCTCCCGGCGTATAGTTGCCGGGAGGCTTTTTCATGCACAAGGAGGATAATTTTCATGATACCCAACCGCCTGCGTACATTGTTCATTGCCCCGGCATTTCTACTCACCATGCTGGCATGTGCCATTCCGGGGCTGACTTTCTCCCAGTCCGATCCCCTGCTCGATGAAAATGCAATGAACACCGCCATCGCCAAAACATTCTCCGCGCCCCTTACACAAACGGCCGCCGCCGTTCCTCCGCAGCCGTCCGCCACACCCACACTGCCAGCACCGGCCTCAACGCCCACTCCCGAAGTTTCTTCGGCGGGGAATTCGCTCATTCCACAAGCCGATGGCTCAACACTTTATGTCGATTACAAAACCGGATTCCAGTTGACGATCCCGCCAAACTGGCTCAGTGTGCGGGCAGGCCAGAAGGAGTATTACCACGCCTTTGAAAAGGAGGTGATAAACTTTCCCTGGCTGACAGATGAATTGACGATCATTCAAGACGACGACCCTGACAAGATACGCTTGCATGCCTTTGACATTGGAACGCCTATCAACCAGGATCAATACTACGTCTCGCATATTTATATCCTTTGGGTGGAAGACCTTCAAAAGTCATTTGAGAAGGAGATCGAATTGATGCTCGATGCTCAACGGCAGAGTTTTCCCGATACTGAAGTCATCTCTGAAGGCACGGAGGAATTTACCGCATCCGGCATTCGCCTGGTCGTTTTGGAATATACGTCATCCGTTCAGAACATTCACGGGCAGGATATCGAAATTTACGAGAAACGGGTGCTGTTTCAGGGAAAAAACGGATCTGTAAATGTTTCGTTCAGCACGCTGGTTGAACTCAAAGACAGCCTAAAACCCGGTTTCGATCAATTGCTCAACGATATGGTGCTTCTCGATCAATAAGGAAATTTTCCGATGATAAAATTCCGCGCCCAAACATTTCCCGCCACTGCGATTCTTTTCCTGTCTGTGTTGGCTTGTGTCCTCCCCGGACAAACCGCCTCCCTTCCTGCCCCGACGGCTGATACCGTTTTACTGGCAACCATCGTGGCTGAGACGTTTTCCGCCGTCATCCAGGAGACTGCCAACGCCGCGTTGCCGCTCATCGAATCAACGCCAGCCCTCCCGCCTCCCGCCGAAACTCCCACACCCGAAGCGTCCGCTTCGGGGAGCATGCTCACCAAACGCGATGACGGCACAACCTTCTTCGTGGATCAGCGCGCCCAATACGAGGTGACCGTGCCTTCCGGCTGGCTGGCGCTACGCGTGAACGAACAGGAATATTTGGAGGCATGGACCCTGGCGGAGGCATCCGACCCGGCCATCCAAAGATCGCTGACAGCCATCCAAAACCAGGACCCCGACCAATCCCGCCTGTTCGCGCTCGACACACAGGATGGACACATTCAGGGCGGCTTCGTCACAAACGTCAACTTCTTCTGGAGCGAACAGGATGGAATATCACTCGATAATGACGCGGATCTGAAAGAGGCCGCGGCTTCGCTTCCCAATGCCATCCTCGGCCTGGAAGTGCTGACCACGGAACTATCCCAAACTGCCAGTGGAATTCCCATCGGCATTATCACCTCCACCTGGCGCGCCGCCACCGCCGACGCCATTGAAGTGACCATCTTCCAGAAACAGGTTTACATAAAAGTCTCTGCCGGGACACTGGTGATCACACTTTCCACAACAGACGAACTAAAAGACACCGTCACTCCCGCCTTTGATGGAATGATAGAAACCTTTGCAATTTCGAATTAGGAGACCAACCCAATGTCCACTCCCCGCGTCATCCGTGCGCCGCGCGGCACACAACTTACCTGCAAGAACTGGCTCAGCGAAGCCGCCTATCGCATGATCCAAAACAACCTCGACCCCGAAGTGGCAGAGAAACCTGAAAGCCTTGTCGTCTACGGCGGGCGCGGACAGGCCGCGCGCAACTGGGAATCGTTCGACGCCATCCTCGAGTCGCTCAAGAATCTCGAAGAGGATGAAACGCTCCTCGTGCAGTCAGGCAAGCCTGTGGTCGTATTCAAATCCCACAAGGACGCGCCGAAAGTATTGATCGCCAACTCCAACCTCGTCCCGCACTGGGCCACGTGGGAGCACTTCGATGAACTCGCCAAAAAGGGACTCATCATGTACGGTCAGATGACCGCAGGCTCGTGGATTTACATCGGCACGCAGGGAATTCTGCAAGGCACCTGCGAAACCTTCGGCGCGCTCGCCAAACTCAAAGGCTGGGGATCGCTCAAAGGAAAATTTGTTTTAACCGCAGGTCTCGGCGGCATGGGCGGCGCGCAACCCTTGTCCATCACGATGAACGAAGGCGTGGGACTCATCGTTGAGGTTGACCCCGAACGCGCAGAACGCCGCCGCGCCATCGGCTACGTGGACATGGTGGTGGACAATCTCGAAGAGGCCATGACTCTCGTGGAGGAAGCGAAGGAACAGCAAGTCACAAAATCCATCGGACTCATCGGCAATGCCGCGGACATTTACCACGAACTCGCCGAACGCGGCGTCATCCCCGATGTGGTCACAGACCAGACCTCCGCGCACGAGGCATTGATGTACGTGCCGTCAGGGTTATCGGTCACAGCCGCGGATGAACTTCGCAAGTCCGACCCCGAACGATACAAAAAAATGGCAATGGACGCGATGTCCAAACACGTGCGCGCCATGCTCGCCTTCCAGCGCGCCGGCGCGGAGGTTTTCGATTACGGCAATAACATCCGCCAGCAGGCCTTCAACAACGGTGTGAGCGACGCGTTTGAATTTCCAGGTTTCGTACCCGCTTACATCCGCCCGCTATTCTGCGAAGGCAAAGGCCCCTTCCGCTGGGTTGCGCTCTCCGGCGAAAAAGAAGATATTTACACTACCGACCAGGCCATCATGGAGCTCTTCCCCGAAGACGCGCACCTGCATCGCTGGCTGAAAATGGCGCGCGAAAAAGTTCCGTTCCAGGGATTGCCCGCGCGCATCTGCTGGCTTGGTTATGGCGAACGCGTCAAAGCCGGGCTCAAATTCAATGAGCTCGTTGCCAGCGGCAAAGTCAAAGCGCCCATCGTCATTGGCCGCGATCATCTCGATTCGGGTTCAGTCGCTTCGCCGAACCGCGAAACCGAAGCGATGAAAGACGGCTCAGACGCCATCTCCGATTGGGCGATCCTCAACGCGCTGATCAACGCCGTGGGCGGCGCAACCTGGGTCTCGTTCCATCACGGCGGCGGCGTGGGCATGGGTTACAGCCAGCACGCGGGCCAGGTCATCGTTGCCGACGGCACGCCCGAAGCCGCTCGAAGGCTGGAAAGAGTCCTTACAACGGATCCAGGCATGGGCGTCGCGCGACACGCTGACGCGGGTTACGAAATCGCCATCGAGGCCGCGAAACGTCACGGGTTGAAAATGCCGATGCTGGGGAAATAAAAAGAATCATGTCGTTGCTTCGCTCTGCTCGCAATGACATAATGCTTATGAAATCAAAACTTCCCCTCCTGCTCGCGCTTTCACTTTTCCTGTTTGGATGTTTGCCGACTTCCAATCTCTGGGGATATTCCGTTAAAACGGAGCCGCTCCCCACCCAAACATTCACCTTCACCCCAACAACGACGCAGACTCCGCCGCCAACTGCCACCGTTACCCCAACATTGACCCCAACCCCGGCATTGATCCAGCGCGTGCTCATCGTCAGCTTCGATGGCCTCAGGCCGGATTCGATCCAGGAGGCGCCAATGGAGAACCTGCTGGCTCTGATGCAATCCGGCGCGTACACGCTCAGCGCGCAAACCATTTTCCCAAGCACCACACTGCCTGCGCATTCGTCCATGCTGGGCGGCGTCTGCCCCGCGAAGCACCACGTCATCTGGAATGAATACATCCCCGAAAACGGATTCGCGCGCGGCACCGACCTGTTCGATGCCGCGCACGCCGCGGGGTTGAAAACCGTAATGCTCGTTGGCAAGGAAAAATTGAGGCAGTTAACCGAGCCGGCCAGCACTGACGTTTTTGAAGCGTTTGATTTCGAAGATTTCGAAGTGCCGGAAAATGATATTACTGCGCGCGCCATCCAGGAGGTCGATGCCGGCTTCGATTTGATGTTCGTCCATTTCCCAACCGGCGACCTGATGGGTCACGAATACGGCTGGACATCCGATGAGCAGTTGTCCACATTTCAGGATGAAGACGCATCGCTGGGTAAAATACTGGCCGAGCTTTCCAGCAATGGGATGAGCGGGACGACGTTGATTATCGCCTTGTCCGATCATGGCGGGCATGACACGACGCACGGTTTTAATCAGCCTGAAGATATGACCATTCCGTGGGTCATCTCAGGGCCGGGCATTCAACCGATTCGGCTTACGACCGCCGTGCAAGTCATGGATACCGCCGCGACCGCCGCCTACGCGCTTGGTTTATCCATCCCCGAAGAATGGGACGGTATTCCCGTGACGGAGGCGTTCGGCCTGCCCGCGGAGATTCGGGATGCGGCGGTTTGTCCGTAGTACAATTCGGGCTGCAAGTTACAGGGGCCAGTGCAAATCAAAATAGCTGAATGAAGTGATGAAATGGAACATAAGAATTTAGTGAAGATACTCAGCCTAGCCGCTGTTCTCATATCAATACTAGCCTGCTCCAGCCTGCCCGTTCTAAAATTTGGGCCGTCGGAAAGCGCCGATAGCCAGACTCCGGCAGAAATCCCCTATTGCGACGAAAATCCCGCCGTGCTGTGCATCGTCTCCTTCGGCGCTAATTCCCAAAACCGGATGGTGATCAACTTTTACAAACCGGATTTATCCGTTCCGGATTTTTATGTAACTGTCCGGCATCGTGAGACGGCCAGCGTTTACGAATGCCGGACGGTCGAGGATATTCCGACCAATATATATTGCGGCGGAGAGCGCATCCCGCTCGAGGACACGATAGACATCGAAGTGTATTCAATCAACGATGACACTTTGATCGCCAAAGGGACCTTTGTAATTACAGCCTACGCCCTGGCAACCGCTCCCATTGTTGCCGTTATCGCCACAAACCTGACTACGTCCCCGGTTGTTACCCCTTCCCCTCCAAACCAAACTACAACATCCACTCCAGTAATCACCCGCACAAACACCCCAAAAGTTACCAGTACCCCATTCACAAGAACTCCAACTCGAACTCCCACTCGAACGCCAACTACAAACTCGTATCCAAATCCTTAGAACGTAAATTGGCAGGAAATGCAGATTTTCGATATTTGGGCCGCTCTTTTACAGGATAAGGAAGCGGTCATTTTTGCCCTCGCCTGGATCGGCTGGGGTTCGATCATGCTCTTCTCGATCCTGAGAAGCATCTGGGGAAACGGGCTGGGTTTTTTGGAATCCATTTCGCTGGCAATAGGCGGATCGGTTTTGCCAATTTTCCTGGCTGTCATTCCAATATTTGCGCTCGGCGCGTTCCTGGGTTTACACATCACGCCTGTTGTACTTTTAGCGCTGATGTTCTTCACTGCCGGTGCCGCACTCCGGGCAACGAGACAAACACAGGATGAGGCCAAACGCGTTCCTGAACTATCATTGCTTATCGGGGGAATCCTGCTTCTTTCAGTTTCACTGCGGCTGCCATTCGTCACAAATATCTTGTTTCCATCCTATTTTGATTCAGCGGAACATTACCGGATCATCAGCATATTGATCCAGGATTACGAGAACGCCAGCCGTACCGCGAATTTCATATCCCCTGTGGCATCGTATTATCATCTTGGATACCACCTCATCACGGCGGTCATGACAGCCATCGCCGGTGTGAATTTGGAGCGGATGATGCTGGTGTTTGGACAAATCATCCTGGCATTCGCGCCGTTCCCGTTGTTTTTTATCGTCAGGCGGGAAACCAGATCGGACCTGGCGGGATTCTTTGCCGTACTCCTTGGGGTCTTCGGCTGGTATATGCCTGCGCACGCGGCCAACTGGGGGAAATATCCGGCCCTTCTTGGCTTGTTGACGGTCCAATTTGCTTTGGGCATCCTGTATCTGGTCAATGAACAAAAAGAGAAGACGCTCAAATTCCGGGCGGCTTTCGTTTTAGCCGTTCTCAGTATTTGCGTCTCCCTTTTGATACACACCCGTTCGATCATTCTCATCGGGATTGCCATCGTTTCGTGGAAGCTGGTGGAAAAATGGGAGTGGCTATCCAAAGCGGTCCGTTCATTGTTTGGCGGATTGGTTCTGACCAGTTTGATCGCGGAAATTGCATATCTCGAACGTACCGATATTTTCACTCCCCTGCTCGATCCATACCTCCATGAGGGGATTTGGGTCACGGGCGCGGTGGTTGTCCTTTCGATCCTTGCCTGGTCAAAGCATAAGCATATTGTTTTCACCTGCCTGCTTTTCATGCTGTTTGTGCTTTCCAGCCTGTTCATTCCGGTTTCAGCCAATACTTTTTTTACATTGCTCGACAGGCCAATGATTGAAATGGTCCTGTTCATTCCTCTGTCCATGTTGGGAGGAACAGGGTTTGCCATGCTCAATGAATTACCATTTCTGCGATTTAAGTGGCTGAAAATAATCGCCGCAATCCTGGTTTCAGGTTTTGTTGTATTCCATGCTTTCGCACGCTACAGCTTCTATCCATCAGATTGCTGTGTACTTATCGGAAACGATGACCTGCTCGCACTCGATTGGATGGATGAGCGCCTGCCTCATAACGCGCGCATCCTGATCTCGTCATCTGAAATAAGAATATCCCCATCGGGCCAATCTCCTCAAAATACAGGCGCGGATGCCGGCATCTGGATCGCGCCGCTGATAGACAGACCAACCGTCAGTTTGCCATATCCGTCAGATTTCAGGCAGGTGGACGTTCTGAACCATCTTTGCGAACAGAAAATTACGCACATTTATGTGGACAGCACGAATCAAAGTTTCAACCTCGAATTCCTTTCGGCAAGACCTGATTGGTACAAAAATCTCTTGTATTTACCGGACGCCCAGGTTTATCAAGTGAACGGGTGCCGGCAATAAGTCGAAGCCGCTAAAAGTGAGGGAAATGCCGTTTTCGGGCGCGCCGCTCAAGGGTCCAAAAAGACGCGGCGGGTTATCCATCACAAGATCAGTACCGATGTAAGGTTGATTGCGCGCGGCGCAGGGAGTATCATCGCGGTCAATCAATTGGATACAGCTTTCCGATCCCATGCGGATCAAAGTTGTAGTTTATCGGTATTTATCGGTAGGAGAGAGAGTGCGGGCGGAGGCATGTCGCCTCCGCCCGCAGGTTTAACAATTCGGCTCGTAGTACAATTCGAATTATCAGTAAACAGGAGTCGAATGACTACGAAACGAATTGCTGTTCTTACGAGCGGAGGCGACGCGCAGGGGATGAACGCCGCCGTCCGGGCTGTGGTGCGAACCGCGTTGGATAGGGGGGCCGAAGTTTACGCGATCTATGAAGGCTATCAGGGACTGGTGGATGGCGGCGAATCTATCCGCAAAATGGACTGGGACTCGGTCGGCGGGATTTTGCACCGCGGCGGGACGATCATCGGAACCGCCCGTAGTGAGGAATTTCGCACGCGCGATGGACGCCGCAAGGCCGCCTTCAATTTGATTCAGCATGGGATTGACGGGCTGATTGTCATCGGCGGCGACGGCTCGCTTACCGGCGCGGATATTTTCCGGCGCGAGTGGAACTCGTTACTGGCTGAACTTGTTCAAAGTAACGAGATCAGCGCAGAGAGCGCGGTGGAACATCCGAATTTGCTCATCGTTGGCATGGTCGGTTCGATTGACAACGATTTTCACGGAACCGAGATGACCATCGGCACCGACAGCGCCCTGCACCGCATCACCGACGCGGTGGATGCCATCACCAGCACGGCGGCCAGCCATCAGCGGACTTTTATCGTCAAAGTGATGGGACGCAACTGCGGATACCTTGCGCTCTTTGGAGCATTGGCGACGGGCGCGGACTGGGTCTTGATTCCCGAAGCGCCGCCGGACGTGGACAACTGGCAGGATGTGATGGTCGAACGCCTCAAAGCCGGGACCAAAGCTGGCCGCCGTCACCACATCATTATCATGGCTGAGGGCGCCCGCGACAGGGACGGAAAATACATCGGCAGCAGTGATGTTCAACGCGTGCTGGAAGCGGGACTCGGCGAAGAGGTCCGCGTGACCGTGCTGGGACACGTCCAGCGCGGCGGACGTCCCAGCGCGTATGACCGTAACCTGGCTACCCTGCTGGGATATGAGGCGGTCATCACCATCCTGAATGCCAAGCCGGAAGACGAGCCGGTGCTGGTGGGAACGAAAGCGAATCGCATCATCCGCTTGCCATTAATGGAATGCGTGGAAAAAACAAAAGCCGTCGCGGAAGCCATTGCCGTCAAGGATTACGAACGCGCGATGGGCTTGCGCAGTTCCAGTTTCAAGGATGCCTTCCGTACTCTGAAAACGATGGTGCGCGCATTGCCCCATCCACCCGAACCCGGACAAAAAAAATTCCGCATCGCAGTTTTCCACGCGGGCGCGCCGGCCCCGGGGATGAACACCGCCGCCAGGGCGGCGGTACGGCTCGGCCTTGACTTGGGTCACATCATGCTGGGGGTGAGCAATGGCTTTGAGGGGTTGGCCGAAAACCAGGTCCAGGAATTGAATTGGACGAGCGTCAGCGGCTGGGCATCGCTGGGCGGCTCGGTGATGGGAACCAATCGCATGGTTCCGAAAGGCAAGGATCTGCACGCCATTGCCCGCACAATTGAAGACAATCACATGGATGCCCTGCTCGTGATTGGCGGCTGGAACGCGTATGAAGCGGTCTACAACATGATCAGCGACCAGGTTAATTTCCCGGCGTTCAACATCCCGATCGTGTGCCTGCCCGCGTCCATCAACAACAACCTGCCCGGGTCGGAGTTCAGCATCGGCGCGGACACGGCGCTCAACAATATCGTCGACGCGGCGGACAAGATCAAGCAATCCGCGGTGGCCACGCGGCGTTGTTTCGTCGTCGAGGTGATGGGACACTGGTGCGGCTATCTCGCATTGATGGGCGGGCTCGCCACCGGCGCGGAACGGTTCTACCTGCCCGAAGAAGGCATCACGCTGGCCGAACTGCAACAGGACGTTGCCGATCTCAGCCGCGGTTTTCGCGCTGGAAAACGTCTGGGGCTTGTCATCCGCAACGAAGACGCCAACCCGGTTTATACGACCAATTTTATTTGCTCCCTCTTTGAAGAAGAGGGCAAGGATGTCTTCGATGTGCGCCCTGCCATTCTGGGACATTTGCAACAAGGCGGCGACCCATCCCCCTTTGACCGAATTCAGGCTACGCGGCTGGCGAGTCTGTGCCTGGAGCATTTGATCAACCAATGTAACCAGGGAAACACCGACAGCACCTTCATCGGCCTGCAAAATGGACATATCATGTTTCACGACATGCGTGACTTCGACCGCATGGCCGACCTCAAACTTCAGCGCCCCAGGGAACAATGGTGGCTCCAACTCAAAGGGATTGCCAACCTGATGGCAAAGCTCGCACCGGAATCCTGATCCCCAAAATGGAGTCCAATGTCGGGAGACGTTGGTAATCAGAGATATTTTCCATGACTCAATGGATTTCCCTCCACGGCATTATTGTGCAAGGCTACCGCGTCGCATCCGGCCCGTCCAGGGACTATCCCTACGGCTCACTGAGCAGGCAGAGACCGAACTTCAAATCGCGCGGCCTGGACTTGAGCGGTTATTTCAACGGCACGCTGAACATAGATATCTGCCCGTTTACCTTCACGATGGAAAAACCGGAATTCACCTTTCGCCGCGTCGAATGGACGGACTTGCATCCCCCGGAGGATTTTTCCTTTTCACGGTGCAAGGTTGTTTTCAAGGATGTCAAATATGATGGCTGGGTCTATTATCCGCACCCGGAGACGAAACTGCGAAATTTCCAGAACCCATCGTTGTTGGAGGTGATCGCTTATCCGATTGATGGGATCGAGTATGGAGATGATGTGGTGGTGAGGGTGAAAGCAGGGGAAATAGCCGTGAGTAAGATCAGGTGATGTTTTGGATGAAGTGGAGAAGCAGGGAGGAAAATAAATGAGAACAAAAAGACCGGCTTGTCCCTTGTGCGCTGTGTTAGCCCGCCTCTTGCTGGTGCAAGGACAACGATTTTCTCATCCTGTGCCACCATATCCAAAGTCCTAAAAAAACCAGGCCATCGACAATAACAACCGGCAGGGAGAACCCAATAACCGGGAGAAACAATGGGTTACCCTCATTGACCTGGGACCTTACAAAGACATCTGCATAATTCAATGCAAGACCGGTTGGAACACCGCCAAGCAGAATTACTGCCAGCCATGTCAGCCTTGTTTTCCATGTGTTCAACTCACGCAACCCCAATGCCAAGCAGGCAATAAAAGCAATTGCAAATGGAATTTCAATTACCGATTTTGCAATGCCCAATTGAACTGCCATCCCATATTCATCGCCGCCGGTCCGTAATGGGCTTCGCAGATAATACAAGGTCATTGCAAAAGAAGTTGTCAGGGTTAACGCCAGTCCGATTTGTTCGATAACCGTATCCCTGCTTCGATGCACCAGGAGCAATCCCAAAACCGCCCCTAATAAAGAGGCCGCGGGACCCGCCGCTGATGAAATAATCTCCTCTAATTTACTGTTTGTAGGTGAAGCAAGCCGTAACCACCCCTGCTCACCGTCGGGCGAAGAGGTTCCCACCCATTCGGCGGGATGAAGCGGGTTAGTGCCCCAAAGTTGTACCAATCCAATGAAGCCCCAGACTGGCCCCCGGCCATAGGCTTGATAGACCGCCCAGTGACCCGTTTCGTGAATCATCTGAACGATGAAATTCAGCAAAAGGGTCAAAAGAAATAGTTGCCAAAAGCCTGTTTTGTGAGAATTCATATTTGATTATTCTCCACAACGTCGAAGAATAGCGGGGTAAAGGTTGGCGTAGTTTGCCGGGAAGCGGCGGCGGGTTTCGACAACGTTTCGATGAACTCAACGCGGCGGCTCGATCACTAGGGCGGGTGCTTCGACAAGCTCAGCACAGGCTGGACTCTGCTTGAGAGCAGGATTCTGCCGAGGCGTGGAAACTGCTTGCCTGCACCGTGCCGCAGAGGCACAGGTGAAAATGCCGCAGAATCCTTGTCCTGAGCCGTTGGGTTGAGCTTGTCGAAACCTTGTCGAAGGGACAGCCGCCTGCACCGATGTTCTTTCGGGGCTGCGGCACGTTTTGTTGGGCTGCCGTTTTATAGAGTAAGGCAAGCGTTTGCACAAAGCCAGAAAAGACTTTCGCGGATTTCTTTTCTCGATTGCCATTCGCGATTGTCCCATTCTGTACCGCTCAAATCATCACCACCATATAAGACCTGCCCGAAAATGACACCACGAAACTGGGCAACTGCCATCATCCCTGCGCATTCCATCTCTACAGTAAGACAACCCTCTTCTTTTCTCTTGACTATCTTGTTGGGCGTCTCACGATATGGTGCATCTGTCGTCCATGTTTTTCCTACATGGTACGGAACTCCGCGGTTGTCCAATGTTTTCACAAGCGCATTCACCCCTGTTTCATTTGCAATAACCTCTCTACCTGGCGAGAGGTAATGGTATGAAACACCTTCATCACGAATTGCGCTAGAAACTACGATTAAATTACCAACTGCAATATCTTTGTTAAGGACTCCAGCCCCGCCGCATGCAATGAATTTCCTGCAACCAAATGCGATTACCTCTTCAAGGATAGCGGCTGTTAGGGACGACCCGATTCCTGGATGGTATAAAGCCAAGCGATGACCGTTGGGTTCAATTTCATAAACGGGATGCGGCCCATCCTCCCAACGATTTTCTATGAGCATCTTGGCGTTGTGCTCGGTAACAATCTTCTCAACCACCTCCTTGAAAAAACAAATAACGCAGTGTTCAGGCATATCGCGAGGGCGAATGACTTTTGACGGCTCAATAAAGGCTTCGTGTGTTGAATCGTATTCAAGGATTGGATAGAGCATATGTGTAAATCCTTAGGTAGTCCGACGGTTTGCGTAGGCCCCGGCGTAGTTTGCCGGGGTAGCGGCGGCGTTTTATGCGCTACTTCGCCGATGAGAATTCTTTGCTCCAAACGATTTGGGACCTGTTATCATTGACCTTGATTAGATTTAATTTATCTAGCACACAATGATAATCTAAGTCGAGCCGTTTCGCTTCTTCCAACGCTTCAGGATGTTTATCGACATTTTCAGTTAACACGCCAAGTGTAAGATGCGGAACAAACGGTATATCTTCTTTTAGGTAATCAACCAACCTGCCCTCATATATTTTTCTGTGTAAGTCGATAATATTTGCACTCCCTTCCTGAACCATAAGAAATAGATAATCGTCCCACGATTTTTGGATTCCTTGTAGATGAATAGGAAATGGCTTCCAATCGCTCAAGACGTTTTCAACGTGATTCGTAAGAAAGTATTCGCCTATAGACTCAGGCACAGGAAACATCAGCGTGATGTGTGGCTGAATCAGGTCAACCTGCGGGTCGTATTTCTTTCTGAACCGACTGATTTTCTGAGTATCAATATTGGGGTAGTGAACCAGCGCGTAAATCATTCTTATGAATACCTCAGGATTGCAACCGCCAAACGGTTCGCGTAAGCCCCGGCGCAGTTTGCCGGGGTAGCGGCGGGCGTGGACTCGGCTTGAGAGCAGGATCTGCTTGGGCGTGGAAAATGCTTGAAGATCGCGCAGAATCCCAGCCGTCCGTTGCACGCTGGGTTAAGCACCACTATGCCACTTTCAAAGGACATGCGAAGAGCCATTCCCACGAGGTAGTTGCGTCTGGCTTTATGTCTGTAGTAGCCCGACCGGCCCAATAGCCAGCACACCACTGAGCGATCTTGTCCGTTGTTGCACCAGGCTCAGACATCCACGTTAACCACAGCATGTCGAGCCTGGCTTGAGGTGCAACCTGATCCACTGGAATCACTGGAAGGACAAACTCGTCTTGAGAGGCCCATTGATGGGCTTGTTCTTGACTTTCAAATGCGAAGGTGCAGTTGAATCGGGAGACTTTGATCAATGTCTTCTCCTTACGCCAAATCTCCAGAAGATGTTCGCGAAAGAGGAATGGATGGTCTCTTCCTCCCTTTAATAAGACATTCGCGCCCCAGCGGCCCGGTTGGATGAGACTTCCGGACGGGAGATACTCTTCACGCACATGAAACAATGGGCTCATGTTCTTTTCTCCTATTTGGGGCCAACGGTTTGCATAAGCTCCGGCATAGTTTGCCGGGGTAACGGCGGCTGAGCGGTGCTTTGACAAGCTCAGCACAGGCTGAACCTGCTTCAAAGAGCAGGATTCTATTCGGGCATGGAAAATGCTTGTAAATCGCGCACACTCCCACACGTCCATTGAACGCTGTGTTGGGCAGCCATTATTTTACTCATCCTAATGAGGGCACTTTACTAGCGTTAACCTCATAACGTAGAGAATACATATTTACTGAGATTTTCAAATGCCCAATTCAAATCTTATTAGTTTTCCCCAAGACAAAACAAGACCACATTGACCGATCTCAAATGTAGGTATCTTCATATCGTAAGCTGACAGCTCCATATAGCCAGCCAATTTTATGACGGCTTGATCGCGCGAGATGCGGCCACTCTGCCAGACTTCATCAAAAATTGCTTGAGCTTTTGCGCGTGCTTGCTGAGTAACTTCCGAATTGTTAACTTTTTCTTTGCTTTGGAGCGCAATATCCTGAAGGTCGACATTTACGTCAGCTAACCGAGATGCTGTTTCAGCGAATTCATTGTCTAATTGGGCTCTATATTCTCGATTTCTTAGAACGAAAGGTCGATATTTTTCCTGAACGTCCCCTACATCTATCTGATCGTCCGAATAATCATGGACTAACTGTCCCCATTCACGAAAATTTGACAACCAATTGTGAAGGATTTTAGATACATTTGTTAGGCACATGATCACCGACTTACCAGCAGGCCATGTTCTTGCAATGGTTTCTATAGAATTCTCCAAGTCGTTAAACATAGCCTCGATTTCATCAAATATTTTGATCCCCTCTGTCCGGCTCAGTGCTGCTGCCCAATTGGCGTAGTCCACACTAAACAGGGTGATGAAACATATGTTACCTAATTCTTTTTCAATGATAGTCTGAATGTCTTTTGGGCTGAGGTGGCTGGGTAGGTTGCTCATACTATTCCTTGGCATAGCGTTTCTCCATCCTTAATCATCTAATAATGAATCCTGATGTATATTGGACTTTGCCCATTTTACAATGAGTAGCAGGCTGAATCCAGTAGGGAAAACAGGGCAGCCTGCGGAATTAGGAACAGGTCGGGGTCTTGGGGCGACCTGCAGTAATTGGAACAGCTCCATAAGTGGTGACGCACAGC
>JACRLC010000033.1 GCA_016235425.1 Chloroflexota bacterium
TGTAAACGAGAATTTCTATACGCTATCTTTGTCGTTTCAACCGACACGAATGTCAGGACTTACGTGGCGGTACTTTTCCAATTTTTGTCAGGATTTAGCTGTCGGTAAAATGTCAGCTATGTACTGTCGGTTCGGAGATAGGCAAATGTCACTTTTTTATCTGATGTTGCGAAGCCACGATAAAAGTTCCGGCTGTCACATCCTCGGTGGAGAAGACGTCGCGGGGAGTTTGAATCAAAAACAGGCAGTCGAATGAAGAGACCCAGAGTGAGGATTAGCTATCAGGATGTGAGAGACCTGTCTTGTACGAATAGTTATTGCCAGGCCAGCAGTCAGCCGATGAGGCCAGAGTGCAGTGTGATTGTTCCAATGTGTTGGTAATATACTAGAAAAATATCATAAATATTGACATTTTCTCCCCGCTTTGCTATAATGCCCGCAAATGGACGGTAGACCGTAGACCAAGGACGAAAAGAGAGTAAGCCACGGTCTGCGGTCTGTCGTTTATCGTCTAAAATTCAGGAGTTACTGCATGTCGCAACTAGTAATCAAGAACCTCCACGTGAGCATCGAAGATAAGGAAATCCTCAAAGGCCTCGACCTGACGGTGGAGCAGGGTAAGGTACACGCAATTATGGGGCCGAATGGGACGGGGAAGTCCACGCTCGCTTATACGTTGATGGGGCATCCCAATTACACCGTCACCGCAGGCGAAGTTATTTTTAAGGGCCAGAATGTGCTCGACCTGGAACCGGACGAGCGCTCACGACTCGGTCTTTTCCTTGCTTTTCAATATCCCGTCGCCATCCCCGGTGTGACGGTGGCGAATTTCCTGCGGACGGCGATCAATGCCCGCCGGCGCGCGGCGAATCCCGAAGACAAGGGTGTGCCGATCCCGGAGTTTCGCAAGATGCTCAAGGAAAGGATGGACCTGCTGAAGATGGATCACAACTTTGCAGGCCGTTATCTCAACGACGGTTTCTCGGGCGGTGAGAAGAAACGCGCCGAGATCCTCCAAATGGCGACCCTCACACCTGAGATCGCCATCCTCGACGAAACCGATTCAGGGCTCGACATTGATGCCCTGCGGATTGTCTCGGAAGGAGTCAACGCCCTGATGAACAAGGATATGGGCGTGCTGGTCATCACACACTACCAGCGGCTGCTGAACTACATCAAGCCGGATTACGTCCACGTGATGCTGGATGGCCGCATCGTCGAATCGGGCGGGCCCGATTTGGCGCTCCATCTCGAAGATCAGGGATATGACTGGGTCCGCGAAAAGTACGACAGCGTGCCCGAAGGGTAGAATCCGCCTCAGCCTGGACTCGGTTATTTAAACGGTAGCAGATGACAGGTCCCGCGTGAACCGGCTTGTCATCCGCAGAAATGATTGGTGAATCATGACCACGAATGAAGATGAGAAAATCCTTGAAGGTATAGGTCAATATAAATACGGGTTCCACGATCCTGAAGATAAGTATGTGTTCAAGTCGCAGAGGGGATTGAACCGGGAAGTGGTTGAAAACATTTCGCGCATGAAGGGCGAGCCTGAGTGGATGCTCGAGTTCCGACACAAGGCGCTTGACCATTTCCTGAAACGCCCGATGCCGAACTGGGGGCCGACGTTGAAGGAGCTTGACCTCGATAATATTTACTACTACGTCAAGCCGACTGAGAAGAGCGAAAAATCGTGGGACGACGTGCCCGACGATATCAAGCGCACGTTTGACAAGCTGGGCATCCCCGAAGCCGAACGCAAGTTTTTGGCCGGCGTGGGCGCGCAGTATGAATCGGAAATGGTGTACCATTCCATCCAGGAACATCTCGAAAAACAGGGCGTGATCTTCCTTTCGATTGAGGACGGTTTGCGCCAGTATCCCGATTTGTTCCGCGAATACTTTGGAACGGTCATTCCGATTGAAGACAATAAATTCGCCGCGTTGAACAGCGCGGTGTGGTCGGGCGGCTCGTTCGTGTACGTGCCGAAGAATGTGAAAGTGGATTTGCCCTTGCAGGCTTATTTCCGTTTGAACACGGCCAATGTCGGACAGTTCGAGCGCACACTTATTATCGTGGACGAAGGCGCGCAAATGCACTACGTAGAGGGCTGCACGGCTCCCCAATACACCACCGACTCGTTCCACTCCGGCGTGATCGAGATCATCGTCAAGAAGGGCGCGCGCTCGCGTTACTCCACGATTCAAAACTGGTCAACAAACGTCTACAACCTCGTGACCCAGCGCGCCAAGGTTTTTGCCGACGGCACGCACGAATGGATCGATAGCAATTTGGGCTCAAAGGTCACCATGAAATATCCCTCCTGCTACCTGATGGAACCGGGCGCACACGGCGAAATGCTTTCGATGGCTTTCGCGGGCCCTGGCCAAACTCAGGATGCAGGCGGCAAGATGTACCACTTTGCGCCGAATACCTCCAGCAAGGTCACGTCCAAGTCCATCAGCAAAGGCGGCGGACGCGCTTCGTTCCGCGGCCTGCTCAAAGTCCACAAGGGTGCGAAGGGTGTCAAATCCAACACAGTCTGCGACGCGCTCCTGCTCGACCCGCAATCCCGCTCCGACACATACCCCTACATCGAAATTGACGAAGACGATGTCACCATCGGCCACGAGGCTTCCGTGAGTAAGGTTGGCGAAGAACAACTCTTCTACCTCATGTCCCGCGGCCTGAGTGAAGAGGAAGCCACCACCATGGTCGTCTCCGGCTTCATCGAACCGCTCGTCAAGGAACTGCCGATGGAATACGCCGTCGAAATGAACCGTCTGATTCAATTGCAGATGGAAGGCTCGATAGGATAACCCTCCGCGCTGAGCGGACACTGAGCGCAAGTCGAAGTGGAAGTCGAAGCGCACTTACAACGGCCCTTCGAGTTCAGACTAACGCCCTCCACTCAGTGCGAACATGGATAATAACAATGCAGGAAAAACCCAAAGTTACAGTTTCAAGAACAAGGCGGACAGAATCCACCGCAAAGGATTTTGTCTTCACCCAGGCAGATATCCTCGCCGCAGACGGGGTCATCGCCTCCTATCGGACCTCAGCCTGGGACGCGTTTAAAAAGCATTCCCTCCCCGACACAACCCAGGAAGCCTGGCGCCGCACAGATATCCACAACCTCCCCGCCGATTTGTTCGTTTTGCCAAAAGCAAACGCGTATCTTGATTTACCCTCCGTGCCCGAAGATTTGCTCAAGCCCCTGGTCGCCGACCAGCATGGCGGACAAATCGTCCTTCTCCCCGGCGGCTCGATCATTGACCTCGATGAATCGCTCGCCAGGCAAGGCGTCATCTTCACGGACTTGAGGACCGCGCAGGAAAAATACCCCGAAATCGTTGCGAAGATTTTGGGACAGACGGTCAATGTGGAGGAAGGCAAGTTCGCCGCCTTGGCTGGCGCGCTTGCACAAAATGGCGTTGTGCTGTACGTTCCGAAAAACGTTCAAGTTGAACAGCCATTGCATTCCATTTTGTGGGGGCCTGGCGAGAACTTTGCTCACATCTCGCACCTGCTCGTGTTGATTGATGACGGCGCCTCTGCAACTTACGTTCACGAGTCCACCTCGCCGACCGAGTCCACCGATGCCTTTCACGCAGGTATTGTCGAGATCAAGGTGGGGCAGGGCGCGAGTCTCAAATTTGTCGAATTGCAATCCTGGGGCAAAAATGTTTGGAACTTCTCCCACGAGCGCGCTCGTGTGGATCGCGGCGGCAACCTCGACTGGATCTTTGGCGCGATTGGTTCACGCCTCACAAAAAACTTCACCGAGTTGGATTTGGCTGGCGAAGGCGCGGTGGGACGCATGTCCGGTTTTTACTTCACAGACGGCAAACAGCACCTCGACCACGACACCCAGCAGAATCACCTCGCCCCGCACACCACCAGCGACCTGCTCTTCAAAGGCGCGCTCAAAGGGAAAAGCCGCTCCGTTTGGCAGGGTATGATCTACGTCGCTCCCAAAGCGCAGAAAACTGACGGTTATCAGGCAAACAGGAACCTGGTCCTGAGTGACGCGGCCCGGGCGGATTCGATCCCCGGCTTGGAAATCCTTGCGGATGATGTCCGCTGTACGCACGGCGCGACTGTGGGCAAGTTGGAGCAGGAACCGCTGTTCTATCTCAAGTCCCGCGGCATTCCGCAAGCCGAAGCTGAGAAACTTGTCGTCGAAGGCTTCTTTGACCCGATCTTCCAGCGCATCCCGTTTGAAGGCGTCCGCGAACGTTTCCAACAGTATATTGCTGATAAAATGAGCGCCTAGATTTACTCGCGCTGAGCGGAGGCCGAGCGCAAGTGGAGGCTGTAATCGAAGCGCCCATCGCAACCAACCGTTTCAAAGGGAGACCATATTGCACCCGAACGAACAAGTCATACGGAAATTCTACGAAGCGTTTCATTCCCGCGATGCCGCAGGCATGAACGCCTGTTACCACCCAAACGTTGTTTTTACGGACCCTGCCTTTGGCAGACTGGAAGGCAGGCAGGCTTTTGCCATGTGGGCAATGTTGTGCTCGCGTGCAAAAGATTTGCAGGTTACCGCCGGGGATATCCGGGCAGATGAAAACACGGGCTCGGCGTATTGGGAAGCAAAATATTCATTCGGCCCGAAACGCAGGCCGGTGCATAACGTGGTGTCGGCGAATTTTGTTTTTCGGGACGGGAAGATCATCGAGCATACCGATTCCTTCAGCATGTGGAAATGGTCAGGCATGGCGATTGGATTGATCGGTATATTATTCGGCTGGACTTCATTTCTCAAGTCTGCCATTCAGAAAAGTGCAAACCGGCAGTTGAATGATTACATGCAGAGACAATCTGCGTGAGTACGTTTGTAAAGCAAGGCTTGTGATGATGGATAGTAGCGTCACAACGTTTGCTGGAAGGAAGATGTATGATGGCAGCGAAAACAGCCCCAAGAAAACGAAGCGCTTCTGCACCGGCTCGGAAGACGCCAACCAAAAAACAAGGACAATCTATGGCAACCCCTCGCATCAATCGAATTCCCCTCAAAATCACTGTGAAGGCTGAAGGGAAAGGTGAATCGAAACCCCCTCGCAACAGCCGCGCCAATTTGTTTGCCTACATGAAGGCTCCCGGTGTGGAGCACGCCTTCGAAGTGGGCGACACTGTTGAAGTATATTGCGACCACGAAAAGAACAATGACCGAATCCGCGGCTGGATCAAAGGCATCGTTGTCCAGGTGGATAACAAAATGGTCGCGGTCCAGTTCCGCTCGAACGTATTTCTCACCGATGGCTGGATGGTGCCGGACCGCATTCTTTGGTATCCGCTGAACTCCGAGCACATTCGTCCTGTGGCGGGCAAGAAATCTGCCAGGAAAGAAAAAGTCATTCCTGATTATTAAGGAGTACACACGTAAACAAGTACACACTGGGTTACCCATCCTTCCTTGTTTACTTGTTTACCTGTCTACCATCCCCATGACCCTCAACGTATCTCAAATCCGTTCCCAATTTCCCATCCTCCAGCGCGAGACCGCAAATGGTGTCCCGCTGGTTTATTTGGATTCCACGGCTACTTCACAGAAGCCTCTCGCCGTCATCGAAGCGATGAACGATTTCTATCGCCGCTCGAATGCCAATATTCACCGCGGCGTGCATACACTGGCAGAGGAAGCCACCGCCTTGTATGAAGAAGCGCGCAAAAAGATCGCCAAGTTCGTCAACGCGCCGGACGCGCGCCAGGTCATCTTCACGCGCAATACAACCGAGTCGATCAACCTCGTTGCATACACTTGGGCGCGCGCGAACCTCAAAGAAGGCGATCTCGCCATTCTCACCGAGATGGAGCATCATTCCAACCTCGTTCCCTGGCACATCTTGCAAGCCGAACGCGGCATTCGACTCGAATTCATCCCGGTCAAAGATGACTTCACGCTCGACCTCGAAACCTATCGCTCGCTTCTGGACCAGGGCCCAAAGCTGGTCTCGTTTACACACATGTCCAACGTCCTCGGCACGATCAACCCTGTGGATGAAATGATCCGCCTCGCGCACGACGTTGGGGCTGTTACCGTTATCGACGGAGCGCAATCCGTTCCGCATTTTTCCGTTGACGTGCAAGCCCTCGACGTGGACTTCCTCGCATTCTCTGCCCATAAAATGTGCGGACCGACAGGTATCGGCGCGCTCTATGGCAAGACAAGTCTGCTCGAAAAAATGCCACCCTTCCTCGGCGGCGGCGACATGATCAAGGAAGTCAAGCTCCGCTCCTTCCGTGCAAATACCATCCCCGCGAAATTCGAAGCCGGGACTCCCGCGATTGCCGAGGCGGTGGGATTCGGCGCGGCCGCGGATTACCTGCTCTCGGTCGGGATGGACGCGATCGCAATACATGAACACCAGATCACGGAATACGCGCTGGATCGGCTGGAAGAAATTCCCGGGGTAAAGTTATTCGGCCCAACTGCGGACAAAAAAGGCGGTGTCGCGGCCTTTTCGCTGGACGGAGTCCATCCGCACGATGTCGCCCAAATCCTCGACCGCGATGGGGTGGCTGTGCGCGCTGGTCACCATTGCGCCCAGCCACTGCACGAGAAGTTCGGTCTGCCTGCAACCTCACGCGCAAGTTTTTACCTGTACAACACCAAAGGCGAAGTGGATAAATTAGTGGATGGAATCTACAAGGTGAAGAAATATTTCGCTTGATGTGTGGCATGGATGAAACGAATCGAGTACATTGACCGCGCCAGGGCCATCGGAATGTTTTTGGTCTATTACGGGCATTTTGTGCAAAAGTTGATTCCGGGGTCGGGAAACCCGGCGTTCGATCAATGGAAGCTGATCTATTCCTTCCACATGCCGCTGTTTTTCTTCCTGGCCGGAATCTTCTGGAAACCGAATCCTTTGTTTGGTGAAGTTTTCAAGGAAAAACTGAAAACCCGCATCGTACCGTGGGTAACATTTTCGTTGATCTTGATTCCCTTGTGGCTCTGGCTGGACCCGGAAAAATTCCGCGAGCGGGCGTTAACCGCTTCGTATCTGGTGGGCAACCCGAAACTTAATATCGTTACCTGGTTTTTGGTATGCCTGTTCGTGGTTGAATTGCTGGCGGCTTTGCTGGCGAAATATTTCAAACTCGGTATATTTCGGATTGCCCTCTACTCGATCCTGTTTTTCCTCGTCGGCTATTATGGTTTTGTCCGCAACGGTGCGACAGTCAATGACTTAATCGGTTTGCGCCCGGACATCTGGTACATTGACGATGCTTTTATCGCCATCCTGTTTTATTTCGCCGGATATTTGCTAAAAGACGCGCTGTTCAAATTCGATAATCGTATTGGCTGGTTTATCAGCATTCCTGTGGCGCTGGTTATGGGATATGCTCTGTTGCAAACTTACGACTTGAATCAGGAGGATAAATTCTGGGGCGTTTTGATGATCTCATCGAAATACGGAAATCCCTATTATTTTCTTCTGACCGCTTTTATTGGGATATTTTTCATTCTGGCATTGAGCCGCTCGATTGGATTGAATCTTTCGCCTTTGAATTTTGTCGGCCAGAACACGATCCTCTTCCTCGGCTTGAACGGACTGGGCCAGCACTTCATTGACCGGATCGTCGTCGAAGGCCTGAATTTGAGCGTAGAATCCCACTTGGAAGTGTTTCTGTATTCGGCGGGCTATGTGATAACCATGATGCTCCTGCTCGCTCCCATCGTCATTGGATTGAGAAAATGGTCTCCCGAACTTGTCGGCCTGCCGTGGGCGCCTTCATCCCTGCTCCCGCCGATCAACGAATGGCATGAGCGCAGTGTTGGCCGCCCGATCTCAGCCTTGTTGAAAAAACACGTAATAAACTGAAATGGACTAACTTATGGACGATCTCTATCGCGAAATCATCATTGAGCATTACAAGAACCCATCCTATCGCGGGCATCTCGATCCGCACGATATTCAATTTGCCGACAACAACCCTCTTTGCGGCGACCACATTGAGATCACCTTGCAAGTGAGCGAGGATGGGAAGGTAAGCGACGCGCGCTTCGATGGTCACGGTTGCGCCATCTCGCAGGCCTCCGCGGATTTGTTGATCGAATCCATTATCGGTAAACCGCTGGATGAAGTAAAAGCCTTGAAAAAAGACCACATCCTCGAACTGCTCGGTATTGACCTTGGCCCTGTCCGCTTGAAATGCGCCTTGCTTTCACTCAAGGTTTTGAAAGCAGGGGTTTACGGCTTGGGTGAGGCCAGCGATGAATTGGTGGAGTAACTGTCTGCGTGTAGCCGCTTAAGCAAATGATCTCTGTAAATTGGGAAACTAATGTTCAATTACAACCAACTCGAAGAAACCAAAGTTGAATACGTTGAGATCGCGCCAGCCAGTGAACTGCCAAACGGGGAGCGGCTCTTCGTTGAAATCGCGGACAGGCCAATCGTGATCTTCAACATCGCCGGGCAGTTCTTTGCCATCGGCGATGTCTGCACCCACGATGACGGCCCGCTTGGCGATGGGGATTTGGAGGGCTTCAACATTGTCTGCCCGCGTCACGGTGCGGAATTTGATGTTAGAACGGGGAAAGTGATGCAAATGCCTGCGGTGGTGGATATTCCCGCTTACCCTGTGCAGGTACGCGATGGAAATTTATTTGTGGGACTTCCAAAGGAATAAAATGAAACCGGACTGGCAATCACCACCAGTCCGGTTTTTTGTCAGCACGTCTCGAATTTTCCCACGATCCTCAAAATATCGAACCCCTCTGCAAATGGACATTCCGCTAGTGCCCCGTGGCGAACCATGATCGAGCGGGAGAGTTCCTTGTTGAAGTAATATCGGTCCCGATACGTTTCGTATTCAGACAGCGCTTCGATTTTCTTGTCCACATCCTCCTCGGTCACCTCGACGAGGAAATGGGGGAAAAAATCATACGATGATCGGACAACGTCGAAGCCTAAAACCGTGATGCCGCGAAAGGCGCGCAGGGCCTCATCGGTCATGGTGTTGTGATCCTGGTGAATATCCTGTCTGCTGTGGACGAAGATAATGTCAGGCTTGAACTCCCTGCGAAGTCTGAGGAAATATTCAAGGATTTCCTGCCGTGCATCGGGAAAGACGCGTGTGGTGAATGGCCCGAGCACAATGCTTTCTTTTTGAACACCCAGGATCGCCATGCTTTTGTAGTGTTCTTCCACGAGACGTGTGAGGTCCGGGTTTTTCTGGTTATCGGAAAGTGTGACGCACAATAATTCGCTGATGGGCGCGATGTGATGGATCAATGCGCCGCACCCCAACTCAATATCGTCGGGATGCGCGCCGAGGAAGAGAACGCGTTTGCCGTAAAAAATCATGGTTGGTCTATGTCATTGCGAGCGCAAGCCGCGAAGCAATCTCCCATTAAACGAGTAGATCCCATTGGGCAGCCATTCCGTTTAACCGGGGATCGCTTCGGGTAACGAGCGCCTTGCAATGACATGTCCTTTATTATTTCGCAGCCAATATCCCGCCGACGACTTTTGTCATCACCAGCTTGCCGTCACGGTCGAACCATTTCTTTGCAACGGCTTCGATCTTGCCGATCAGGGCTTCGTATTCGTCCTTGCTGTTGAACATGGATGTCCATAGTTTGCGGTCTTCGCTCAACGATGCGCGCACGTAGTCAATGAACGGCGCGACTTCGGGGAAGGTGAGATGATTCTCGAATTTATGCAGTTCAGTCTTTGCGAAGATTTTGTCAATGGTATCGAAGATGTCGCCCTTGAAACGGGAGGAGCCAGGCATGGGCGGGATGGTCAGGTTTGTGGCTTCCTTAATGATGTCGTAGAACATCTGCTTGTTCTCAGGTAGTGGGCCTGAGACGAAAAGCCGTCCGCCGGGATTTCCCGACGCGGGGTCGGGACTTCGCAGCACCCGATGAGCCTCGCCAAATGTAAAGTCCAGATTGGAGGCGTAGTAGATGGCGAATGCGCTTGTGCAAAGGTCAAAGGTGTTGTCTGCGAAATTGAACGGCTTGTTGAAGTCCAAAAATTGAAAGTCAATATTTGCGCCGAGCTGTTTGTTTTTCGCGCGGGCTTTGTCGAGCAATTCTTCGGAAAAGTCGCCGCCCGTGATTTTTGCGCCACCTTTAGTATAATCGTTGAACAGGAAGCTAAGTTTGCCTGCGCCGCAGCCGACATCAAGGATATTCATGCCAGCCTGGGGCTTGAGCAAATCATTCGTCCAAACATCAATATTGGCTGATCCGTATTTCTCGTGGATGTCAATGCGGGTGAGCAGGTCTTTGCTGGTTTCCTGATAATTGATTTCCATACTGTCTCCTTTTTCTTTTGAGATTATACCAAAATCAAACTAAAATTCAACGACTGAATTTTGGAAGTAAAATGTCATTGTGAGGAGGGTGTTTTTCCCGACGAAGCAATCCTCGTTTAACAGGAGATTGCTTCGCAAAGACCGCTCGCAATGACATAAATCAATGGAGTTATTCATGGCATCGAAAATACAATCTGTAAAAGGCACGCGCGAGTTTTATCCCGAAGAAATGTTCCTGCGGAACTTTATCTATGAAAGAGTTCGCGCGGCTTCGCAGTCTTTCGGCTTTCAGGAATACGACGGGCCTTTCATCGAAACGATTGATCTCTACGCGGCGAAATCCGGCGAGGAGCTTGTGAAGAAGCAGTCGTTCACCTTTCAAGACCGCGGGGGTGATTTCGTCACGCTTCGGCCCGAACTTACGCCCAGCCTGGCGCGCATGGTCGCGGCCAAACAAGGTTCACTTACGTTTCCAGTCAGATGGTGGTCATTTGGCCCGTTCTGGCGTTACGAACAGCCACAAAAAGGACGCTCGCGCGAATTCTTCCAGTGGAATATTGACATCCTGGGAGTGGACTCACCCGAAGCAGACGCAGAACTCATTGCAGTCGCGGCTGCCTTTCTGCGCTCGGTCGGGCTGGACCCTGCGCGGGCTGCCATTTTCGTGAATAATCGGCGTCTGATGGAGGCTGAATTCGACGCGCTGGGCATCTCCAAAGAGAAGCGCGTGGAAGTGTCAAATCTCGTTGACCGTCGGACCAAGATGAAACCCGAAGTTTGGGACGCGTATGCGCTTGAAATTGGGCTGGATCAAAAGCAACTGGATGGTTTGAAAACCATCCTCGCGGATTTTGATTTGTGGAAGAAGAGCGAAGAACTCGTCCGGTTATTCAAGGCGCTCGATGCGTTGGGCGTGAAGGAGTACGTCAAATTTGATCCCAACATCATGCGCGGACTGCTTTACTACACCAGCACAGTCTTCGAAGCCTTTGAGTTGAGCGGATCATTGAAGCGCGCAATTTTGGGCGGTGGGCGCTACGACAACCTGCTTGCAGATGTGGGCGGCGACCCATTGCCCGCGACCGGTTTTGCGATGGGTGACGTGGTCATCGGAATCATCTTGCAGGAAAACGGACTCATCCCTGAGTTCAAACCATCGCCAGCCTCCGTGCTGGTTACTGTGTTCAATGAATCCTTGTTCCCGAAATCTTTTGCAATTGCGGCGGAATTGCGCCGCGTCGGAATCAACACGATGACCTATCCTGAACCTGCCAAACTGCCCAGGCAATTCAAATTCGCGGACAAGATGAAGATGAAGGTGGCTGTCACCATCGGGCCGGATGAAGCGGAAAAAGGTCAGGTGGCGGTAAAAAGCCTGGTCAACGGCGAGCAGGTTGTTATTCCAGAAAATGAGGCGGTGGACGTCATCCGCAAGATGCTTGGCTAGGAATTCCTTGCAAGGGAAATATTGTGGTAAAATTTTGCCCGCAAGATGGAGCCTGTAGCTCAATGGCAGAGCGCCACACTGTGGATGTGGATGTTGTGGGTTCGAAACCCATCAGGCTCCCCAATAGACCCTAAAGGTTATAAAAGACCTTTAGGGTCTCATAATGTAGGACAATTCTATGACACAAACCATCAATGTCCTTTTTCTGGCCGCAGAGGCCGAGCCTTTTGTGAAAGTCGGCGGGTTGGGCGATGTGGCCGGTTCCCTGCCGCGTGCGTTGCGTGCCCTGTCCTCTGATAAAGTCAAATTGGATGTGCGGCTGGTCCTGCCGCATCATCCAGTGATGCGGGCGGACGCCAAACCGCTGGGAATCTTCTCGATTCCGCGCGGCGAGTCCGAGGTCCAGGTGGAGGCGTTTGAGTCTTCGCTGGATGGCATGCCTGTCTATTTCATCTCCGGCGAACCGATCCAGGCCAGCGGCTCAGTCTATTCGTCTGATCCAAAACTCGACGCGGAAAAATATTCGTTCTTCTCGCTGGCCGCGCTCGAATTGCCGCGTCAGATAAATTGGACTCCGAACGTCGTCCACGCCAACGACTGGCACACCGCACTCGCCGCGTATGGCCTGCTGACGAAACGCTGGGAAGAGGGGACTCGCAAGATCGCATCCTTGGTTACCGTTCACAATTTACCTTTTCTTGGGCCGGATGTGAGCGCCATTTTGGAAAGTTACGGTGTGAAGCTCGCACAGACCGACCTGCCTGAATGGGCACGCGTCATGCCCATGCCGTTGGGGCTTTGGGCCTCAGACGCGATTGTGGCCGTCTCGCCGACTTATGCCAATGAAATCCTGACTCCCGAATATAGCAGTGGGCTTGATGAATTTTTAAAATCACGGCGCGAAACGGTTCACGGAATTTTGAACGGCCTGGATACGGCTTCGTTCAATCCCGCCGAAGATAGCGCGTTGGGCGTGAACTTCGATATTGATTCGCTTGAGAAACGCGCGGAAAATAAAACGCTTTTGCAGGAGCGTCTGGGCTTTTCCGTTGAACCCGAAACACCACTGCTTGCGATAGTCTCGCGCATGGACCCGCAAAAGGGTGTGGACATTGCATTGCACGCGCTTAGGAATATGCGCCACTCCAGACTCAAATGGCAGGCGGTTATCCTCGGCACAGGCGACCCAAAGCTCGAGGAGACAGCGCTGAAATTACAAGCTGATAATCCCGACCGAGTGCGTGTGGAAACGCGTTACGATGCCGGGCTTGCCCGTCAGATTTACGCCGGTTCGGATATTTTCCTGATGCCTTCGCGCTACGAACCCTGCGGCCTCTCACAAATGATTGCCATGCGCTATGGCTGTGTGCCTGTCGTGCGGGCGGCAGGCGGCTTGAACGACACCGTCAAACACGGTGAGACCGGCTTTGTATTTGAAGAACCGAAGGCCAAGGCGCTGGCCGATGCCATCCGCGGCGCACTAAAGGATTTCCCCGACCACGACGTTTGGCAAAAAATCCAGCGCGCCGGCATGATGCAGGATTTCTCGTGGGCAAACTCCGCGCAAAAATATCTTGAGCTTTACCAATCCCTGATAAAAAACCTATGACCTTCAAACGTTCCTCCGGCATTCTTCTTCATCCCACCAGCCTTCCCGGCCCGCACGGCATTGGCGATCTCGGCCCGCAGGCTTTTCGTTTCCTCGATTGGCTTGCATCCACTGGCTGCAAGCTCTGGCAAATCCTGCCGCTCGGCCCTACAGGATACGGTGATTCGCCCTACCAGTGTTTTTCGGCGTTCGCGGGCAATCCCTATTTGATTAGCCCGGACCTTCTTCTGTCCGATGGGCTTTTGACTCTGGATGACTTAACCAGCAAACCGGATTTTTCCGCCTCTCGCGTGGACTTTGGCCTGCTCATCCCGTGGAAGCTGAATCTCCTGCAAAAGGCATTTGACCGTTTTCAATCCAACTCTGAATCACTGCGCCAGTCATTTGATTCCTTCTGCGCCGAACAGGCCGCGTGGCTCGATGACTTTGCACTCTTTATGTCCTTGAAGGAATTTTACGGCGGCGGAGCGTGGAATGGCTGGCCCGAACCTGTGTGGCTGAGGAAGAAATCTGCATTGGACAAGGCCAGAAAAGAACTTGCGGAAAGTATTCAACGATATTCCTTTTACCAGTTCCTTTTCTTCAAGCAATGGAATACCTTGCGTATCTACGCAAAAGAGCGCAGCATACAGATCATTGGCGATATTCCCATTTTTGTTGCGTATGACTCTGCGGATGTCTGGTCTCATCCTGAATTGTTTTTCCTGGATGAAGCAGGCAATCCCACCGTTGTCGCGGGCGTTCCGCCGGACGGTTTTTCTGCGACCGGTCAATTATGGGGAAACCCGCTGTATAACTGGGAAGTCCATAAAAGCAGTGACTATTCCTGGTGGCTGGAGCGCATCCGATTTACCTTGCGGTCCGTGGATTACCTCAGGCTCGACCATTTCCGCGGCTTCGCTGGATACTACGAAATCCCCGCCAGGAACTTGACCGCCGAACACGGACATTGGGTCCCTGGTCCCGGCACAGACTTCTTCAGCGCGATTGACAAGAATCTCGGCGACGGCCTCGTCACCCCGGGGACTGGCCTGCCAATCATTGCCGAAGACCTCGGCCTGATCACTCCCGACGTGGTCGAAATGCGTGAAATGTTCAGCCTGCCGGGCATGAAGATCCTGCAATTTGGTTTCTCCGGTCCCGATAATCCCTTCCTGCCGCACAATTACCCGGCCAATTGTGTCGCTTACACCGGCACGCACGATAACGACACGGCCCTGGGCTGGCTCGCCACAACCGACCAGAACGAACGCGAGTTCGCCCTCCGTTACCTCCGCGTGGATGGTCACGATTTTGCCTGGGACTTGATCCGCTCTGTATGGTCATCCGTCGCGATGATGTCCATTGCCCCGATGCAGGATATGCTCAGCCTGGGAGGGGAAGCGCGCATGAACTACCCGAGTCGCTTGGGAGGAAACTGGGAATGGAGGATGGGGGATGCGGATATGAGCGAGTCGCTGGCGGGGAGGTTAAGGGAGTTGAATTACTTGTATAGCAGGTAAAAGAGATGACGCCTCTCCGGCGTCATTTTTGTTTGTTCAATAGTTTTTCGGGCTTGAAGCAAAATATACCGCCATGAACCAAACAAAGAATGACGTCAACACGCTCCAGACATCGTGTTTCAGGGAGTAAGCCACAGTTACGAGAATGACAGCCAGAATATCCACCCCTAATAAAAAGACTGCGGCTTTGAAGTCGCTCCATTGCTTCGAGAATTCGATGGCGATGTAAACAATTGGCACAATCAAAAGAATTTGGTCGTATGCCCATGAATATGGCGCGATTATGAGGGCGGCGGGGATGATTGTCGCCAAAGCCGAAAAAGCATCCATGTTCTCCTTTTTTCCCAGGAAAAGATAAGACTCCGTTGCCGCAATCCCAAGCGCGAGAATAATTGCTGTTGCGGTTTCCCAATCGCTATTTTTAGTAATTAAATCGGAAAATCCCCAAATAGTTGTGTTCAATACGGAATACTTATTAATTAGTTGTCGTCCAATGAAAAGATAATCCATGACCCAGTTGATGTTTTCAATCAATCCTATGAGTAAAAGGGTAAAAGCGCCCAGAGTGATCCCTGCCATTGCCCGCCAGTTTTTTTGGACGAGAACCCATAATCCCATGAAGGCAAGTATAAAGACGCCAAATGATGGTTTGAGACAGACCCAGGATAAAATGAACCCGCCCCAAAGCCATTGTTCCCGCCGCGATAAATACAGGAACATAACGAGAAACAAAAGCAGATAAGAATCCAACTGTCCGCTGAAGATTATTGTATAGATGGGACGAAAAAGAAATACTGCTGTAAGCGCAATAAGTTCGAAGCGCGGACGACGATCCTTGTAGAAACCTAACAACAGGAGAACCGAGAATAGTATTGAGCATTGGGCGAAAAAAATCCAGGCGACGTAAGCATCGGCAATGGGGAATAGACCAAGCGGGGTAAGTAGAACGGCCAGCGGCAGAGGATAATTAAACCATTCATCAAGACCGGGTCTTAATACATTCAGCGTCCACTCTTCCTGATCGTAAACATATTTGTCTTGAAGATTCATGCTTCCGGCCTGCCAATAGATTGCGAAGTCCATGCCGCTGGGGTTAAATCGTAAAGGCGCTTTAATGCTTGCGATCACGAAAAATGGGAGAGATAAAGCGGCAATGATGATGAGCCGCAAAAATTTATGGTCTATTTGCATGATGTGCTCCGAAAAGAACCCCGCTAAATTGGCTTCTCCCTATCCGTCAAATTCACCACAATTGCCTTGCTGGCCCTCACCAAATCATTCGGAGTGATTATGATCTCGTCGCCCCATTGACCGGCGCCGACCCCCAGAATAGGTTCATTCATAAGCGATGCTTCGAGAAAGGTGCGAAAGCCTGCCGGTTGCCAGCAGAACGGCGGGATAGAGCCGATCACATAGCCTGTCGTTTCCTTCACTACCTCGGACGCGGCCATCTGGATGTTGCGCGAGCCAATTGCTTTTTTGAGATTTCCCGAAATGGCATTCTGATCGCCGCCGAGCATAACGAGTACGCGCTCGCCTGTGTCTACTTGAAAGATCAGGGTTTTCACAGCCTGTCTTTCGGAGAAGCCCAAAACGTGCGCCACGTTGGCCGCGCCTTTCTCTGTCTCTGGTGAAAAACTTCGTGTTTCGTAGGGAATGCCAAGCCCGTCGAGGAAAAGGTGGGGAGAAAGTTTCATTTGTTTTGCCTCGATGCAAGATAGATGCCGGCCAGGATAAAAATACCGCCGGTGATTGTCGCCGCTCCGGGCGTTTCGCTCAAGATAAAAAATGCAAGGATGGCAGAGCCGATCGGTTCGCCAAGCGTCGTCACGGCCACAAACGCGGCGGACATATATTTCAGCGCCCAGTTGTATGTGGAATGTCCGATCAGTTGCGGGATGGCGGCCAGCAGGAAAATCCAGCCGTAGGTTTTTGGCGCAAACCCAAATGGCGAATCACCCGCGGCAAGCATGATGACGATCAACACAAGCGCGGCCATGCCATAGACGAGAAAAATATACGGCATAAGCGACATCTTCACCCGTAGTTTTCGCCCGATGATGAGATACCCCGTCACCGCCCACGCGCCAGCCAACGCAAGGAAATTGCCCCACATGGCGCGCCCCTGCATGACATCTTCCAACGCCGGACATTCGATCCCGTTATCGAGGACACACGCATCCGACAAGCCGATAATTGTTCCCCCTATCAATGACAGTATCAACCCGACAATTGCCGCGCGTGAGAGCCGCTCGTTGAGAAGTAACGGCGAAAGCAGGGCCACCCAAAGCGGCCCTGTGCTGACAAATACAACCGAACTCGCCACGCTCGTATATTCAAGCGATGAAATCCATGTGGCGAAATGAACTGCGAGAAAGATCCCCGAAAACGCGCCGAGGAAGATTTCGCGCCGCGTGAGGTTACGCAATTCATCACGGTGGCGAGTCAACGCAACGGGGGCGATGAGCAGGACTGCGAAGGTCAACCTCAGCGCGGCGATGACGAGTGAGGGAGCTCCGTCAGTTTGCGCGAAACGGATAAATATTGAGGCGGTGGAGACTGCCAGTATTGCAATGAGCAGGCCGAAGGGAAGAATGAAGCGGGCGCGTTCGTCGGTCATAATGCCCGCAAGTATAAACGAAGTGTAAGAGTTTGCGCCACTTGCTTGACAGTCTGTCATTGAAAGTTTACAATTTATATGATAATTCTCATAAAAATCTGTTTGTTTTATAGCTCATAAGGAGAGAACCCATGGCTTTTGAACTTCCAAAACTGGCCTACGCGTATGACGCGCTGGAGCCGCACATTGATGCGCGCACGATGGAAATCCATCACACCAAGCATCACAATACCTACATTACCAATTTGAATGCCGCGGTGGAGAAGACCCCTGAACTGGCGGGTAAATCGCTCGAGGATTTGTTGGGTAATTTGAATGCTGTGCCTGAAGGCGTTCGCATGGTTGTTCGCAATCATGGCGGCGGTACGTTTAACCACAATTTGTTCTGGGAAGTGATGGGGCCAAAAGCGGGCGGCGCGCCGAAAGGTGATCTCGCCAAGGCAATTGACGCGGCTTTTGGTTCGTTTGACGCGTTCAAGGAAGAATTCACCAAGTCAGCCAATGGCCGCTTTGGTTCGGGCTGGGCCTGGTTGGTGAAAAAGGGCAGTGGGCTGGCTGTGGTATCCACTGCGAATCAGGATAGCCCGCTTTCCGAAGGCCAGACCCCGATCTTGGGCATTGACGTTTGGGAACACGCGTATTATCTCAATTACCAGAACCGCCGCGCGGATTACGTCAGCGCATGGTGGAATGTGGTGAATTGGGACGCGGTCGCGGGGCGTTTCGCGGCGAAGTAATTTTTTGGATTACGCAAAATAATCTGGCGGCAGTGGTACTGCCGCCAGATTATTTAACAAAAGAAAGAACCCTGGTGATTACCCACAAGTCCGCATACGTCATTCAAAGCCTCAAAGCCAGAGCATTTTGCCGCGAATTTCACTAATTCACACGGATTTTTAAAACCAATTCGCGAAAATTCGTGGAATTCGCGGCTGAGGTTTTGCTTTCTTCCCTGGAATTGGCGGGCAATTGGTCTTTCAATCCCCAAAAGGAGCGTCTATCCATGACTCACATTATCACAAGTTTGTGCGTTCGAGACCGCGGTTGCATCGAAGTCTGCCCGGTGGAATGCATGGTTCCCGGCCAGCCCATCGCTGAATGGCCGTGGATTTACATTGATCCCGATACCTGCATTGACTGCGGCGCGTGCGTGCCTGAATGTCCGTTTGCGGCCATCTTCCCCGAAGATGAAGTCCCCGCGGCTTACACAGCCAAAGGCGGCGAATACATCAGCAAGGTGGGGCTTACCGGCCACTTTGAAGGAACCAACCACCACGGCCATCAGATTGTGCTCGAGACTACCAAACAACTTGCCGCAGGTGAAGTTGTTGACCTGACCGCCGACATCCAGCCCAACTACGATTTCTATAAATCGGGTCCCGGATACAACGCAAAAGACAGCGACAACGGCATGTAGTTTTTCCGACGAAAAAAGCCAGGCACACGCCTGGCTTTTTTGATTCGTCAAGTTGCCTTATTGGCTCAAGACCTCCCTTAATATCTGCGAGCCAATGGAGTTGGCGAGAAACCTGTTATCTTCCTCAAGAGTGACAACCAAAACCAACGGCGAACCTTGCCAGGCAGGGGGCGTACCCGCAAGAAACCACGTGACGTCTGAATCTTCGTCACCTGCCTGACCGACATATCCCCAATATGTTTTGCCCTTTGCAATAAAGGACAATGCCGCCTCGTCCGCCGCCTCAGCCTGAATCGCCCCAATGGGCTGACTCAGCGCCGGAAGCACCACCCATCCCTGTTCCGGTGTGTTGACCGCCATCGCGATGCGCGGCGATGGAATGATGCCATGATCGCTCAATGCGGCGGACGCGAGCGCTACTTGCAACGGGCTGACGCGAATATCTTCCGGGTTTTCAGCCCCTGCGCCCAAGGAGACAGGCATGTTTATGGCGGGTGCTTGAAAAAAGCCAAGGCTCTTGTAAAAAGCAACCAGCTCAGCATTGTTTGGCTGTGCTTCCCCAAATTGCGCGAAGACCAGTGGAGTCAACGCAGAACCCAAGGGGTAGTGTCCTTGCGTGGCGCGATTGATGAGCGGCGAATCAGGATTTTGCGAGAGAGAGCCGCCCTCTTCATCGAGTTTATTGGGATCGAAAGTGGGATGCGACGCCATCGCGAGTATCTCGCCTGTTTGGGCGTTCATCACCACGATGGAACCATGATGATCGCCCAGCAGGCCGTCTGCCAGGATTTGCAGATTGAGGTCAATGCTCAAGCGAACATCGAGGCCGGGCGGGGGAGTTCCATACAGCAAATGATCCCACCAGATCAGGCTGGATGGATTTCCTTTTAGGCCGCGTAGATATTCGTCAAGGCTGGCTTCCAAACCGGCTTGTCCATAGACTGGGTGGGTATAACCGGTGACCGGTCCGAGTTCGGGGAATAAATATACGCGCGCGAAACTTCCGCTCTCGCCGCGTGTCACGTGGATTGGCTGGTTGTTTCTATCGAGCAGGCCGCCGCGCGGAACGTATCGGTCTGCGATGGCGCGGCGGGGATTGTCGGTACGGGTGAGGATGTCTGGTCCGCGCAGGATGGCCCACCAGGCCAGGGTAAGGGCCGCGGCGGCGATGCCAAGCCCTAACAGCCCGCCGAGAATTGTGTATGGTTGTGGGTTGGGCAGGGAAGCGGGTTCGATCTCGTGTTGTCCGCCGATCATCAGCAGGATCAAGAGAGCTATAAAAGAGGTCAGCAAAGATGAGCCGCCGTAGGAAACAAATGGCAGGGTCACGCCGGTGAGTGGCAGAAGGCGCAGGTTCCCGCCGATGATCAAAAGACTTTGGATGCCGAGATACGTTGTCACACCGGCGGCGAGGAAACGGCGGAATCCATCCGGCGCGCGCAGGGACGCGATCAAACCTCGGGCGAGAATCAGCCAAATGAGCGCAAGCAGGCCGATGGTCCCGACAAGACCCGTTTCTTCCGCAATGGCGGCAAAGATAAAATCGGAAATTGCCACCGGCACGAGTCCGGGATTGCCAAGTCCGGGTCCGCGCCCGGAAATCCCACCATTGGCAACTGCCAGCAGGGATTGGACGATCTGGTAGGATTCACCGACCGGATCAGCCCAGGGATCGAGCCAGCCATCCACGCGGATCCGAATGATGTCAATTGAAAGATAGCCGATGAACAGTGCCAATGCCAGCGCGCCCGCCGTGACGAGCAGAACGCGGCGGCGGCCTGTGACCAGGTAAAGTATGACAGTGTAAAGCAAAATAAAAATGGAGGCTGTGCCCAGGTCGCGTTGGACGAACAGAAGCAGAAGTGCCAATCCCGTGACGAAGACCGTGGGAATGAGCAGTGGAAAAAAACGCAGGCGAATTGGGATGCGGTCGGCGAGATAGGCGGCGAGATATATAACGAGCAATAACTTAAGCGGTTCGGATGGCTGGAAGTAAACTCCGCAACATCCCAACCATAAGCGCGGACCGATGCCGCTGGGATTTGTTCCGAAGATCAATGTGAACGCGGTGAGGACCAGGCCGCTGGTTAGTAAAAGATATTTGTAGCGGCGAAGAAATGCAAGATTTTGGGGAAGCCGCAGGCCCGCGACAAATACTGCAATGCTCACCGACAACCAAATTCCCTGGCGCAAACCAAAGGTTGAGTCCAGCCGCCAGATTGTCATCAACCCCCAGCCGCTGAGCAATGCCGCAGCCGGGAAGAGATGCGGATCGCGGTCGGGAAGGTATTGTGCCGTTGCCCAATGGGCAATGACGATCAGGCCCAGCCACATCGCAAAACCCACCCAGTGCGAGAGGCGGTAGTCCACATCCCATGAACGTTCACGGACTGCGGGGGAAAATGTGAGGATGATGGAGTAAATAAAGAGAAAGGCCGCCGCCCAGCGCAGGAGACGGCTTTGAATTAAGTTTTGCATGGATCCTCAAAGACCTTTCTATGAGTGGGCAAACTTATTCCAGCCAACATGCCGGGGCTTGTCCCTTTTCAAGATCTGAGGCGCAGAAGCCGCGGAGAAATTGCAGGTCGGTCCAATCCCAGTCGCGGTAAGTTGCTCCGTCTGGATAGGTGATGGGGTAACCATTCCATAAAAATGGATATATGCTTGTTGAACAGCGAAAGTGGATCAATGTACTGATGACAACGAGCGTCGTGAAAGTAATTTTCCAGCCATTCCTGGAAAAAATCTCTCCTGATCGTTGAAATACCGGGATCATGAAGAAAATCATGTAGGGGATGATGTCCGTGAAATATCGCGGACCAATAGACCAACCGCCGTCCCAGTCGGCGAATAGTGAAATGATCAGCCAGTGACCGATAATTATGGCGAGAATATATGATTCTGTGACGCGAAAAGTAAAGGCGCCGTTTTTTGCAGAAAGAATTATGCCATAAATGCTGAAGATAAAAATAGGGGTAAAAACAAATAGCCCGCGCGCCGGGCTAATCATCGTCCCTGCCAGTGCCTCGAGAAATCTTTGTGCGGTTGTTGGTTTCTCGAATAGTTGAAAGGAGTAAGGCGGCAGGAGCGCGCCATAGAGTGTCCAATTAAAAATTATAAATGGAACAGCCACCAAGCCTGCGCCGATAAGATATCGGATAAAATATTTTTTGTGGTTGATTAGGACATACAGGCTTGTAAAAATCACTGCAAGGCTGTTGTTGGGACGTATGACGTATGAAATTGCGATGAAAAAACCGGCATATTGGATTGCGCCCTCTTTTTTTTGAGCCAAAACCATCAGGTAGAGGGCACATGACAGAAATAACACAGAAGGGCCGTGTTGCCACAACGCACGGCTTGCCGTTGACCACATGGAGGTCGAAAGAGCAAAAATTAAAGCAAGAACGACTGCATGTTTTCGACTGAGATAATGGGATGCCAGCAAATAAATTGGAATAATGCCAAGAGCCGAGAGAATGGATGCAATAAACTTTTCCAGCCGCCCGGTGAAATCGTCCGGCTTGTGCTCTGCAAGGTAGGTATAAAGGTCTGTGGAGTTCCTTAATGAATAAAACTGGTTTGCGGTCCAGACGAAAGGAGTTGCCAGAAATGACACTGCAATCGGGTAGTAGTAGTATAAATGCCCTTTGGCGGGAACAATGCGAATATCGTCCTCCACGTCTATCAGATGTTCGTATTCATCCAGGTCAGTATTCCCTTCCTGAAGGATGCTTGCGGATACGTATAAGCTCCACAGCGAATCGGTAACTGTTACGACAGGACTGAGCCAGTAAATCCCCAGGATGAATAAAAATAAGATCGCTGTTATGCTTGGGGTTGAGGGCTCGGCCGGGACAATTGCTTTTGTTCTTTCGGTTTGGAGATCAAGCCTCGAATCCATTTTTATGCTTTGTAGTATTTACCAACCAGCAGATCAAGTTTTTGGCGAGTGTGTGCGGGAACGACCTGGGGGTTCGTGATCAACGCGGTGGCAAGCGCGTGGCCGCAGTCACAATTACGTTCAGGTTTGAGTTCGCGGGCGAGGAGGCGAATGGCTTCCTGGGCGAATTCCGTGTTTTTGTTCAGCGTCTGGATGACCATTTCGACCGTCACAGGCGCTTCGCTTACGTGCCATACGTCGTAATCGGTGACGTGTGCCATCACTGCATAACAGATCTCGGCTTCGCGGGCGAGAAAGGCCTCGGGCGAAGCGGTCATCCCGATAATGGACATGTTCCAGGAGCGGAATGTGTGTGACTCGGCTTTTGTCGAAAAGCGCGGCCCTTCAATGGTGATGAATGTGCCGCCGCGGTGGGTCATCGCGCCGGTTGAGCGAATTGCGGATTCAAGCTGGCTCGAAAGATGTTCGCAAAATGGATCGGCCACACTCACGTGCGCCACCAAACCTTCGCCAAAAAATGTGCGGTTGCGGCCTTTGGTGTAATCAAAAAGCTGGTCGGGAATGACGATGTGTCCGGGTTCGTATTCCTCCCGGAGTGAGCCGCACGCGCTGACGCTGATAATGTGCTCCACGCCAAGCGATTTCAAAGCATAGATGTTTGCGCGATAAGGCACTTCGCTCGGTGTGATGTGATGTCCAATCCCGTGACGCGCCAGAAAAGCGATGCGGCATCCTTCAAGTGTGCCGATCACAATCGGTGCGCTTGGCTTGCCGAAGGGGGTGTCAATGACATGCTCCTTCGCGTCTTTCAAACCAGACATGCCATACAACCCTGATCCACCGATGATGGCAAGTGAAACAGTTTCGCTCATGATTCCTTCTCCAATCGTTGCGTTGGTGATACTAGTGCGTCTGCCGTAATGCTGATCGATAAGCGGGTTTTTCCGCATTGGATTTCATCGCCGGATGTGATTACGGTTGGCATGGTGACGGTCAATTTGTTCAAGAGGGTTCCGTTTTTGGATGCAAGATCCGAAAGCCACCATTGGCCGTGATGGTAGGTTAACTGCGCGTGGCGCGTCGATACCGTTTCATCGGTCATTGGAATATCGCAGGCGGGATCGCGTCCCATCGTGATTTCGGGTTGTGAGAAATACCGCATCACCGGCACAGCGCGTCCATGTCGAATGGAGAGGCTGATGCCCGGAACGCGGCGGTTGGCAAGTGCATGTCCCTGTCTTTGCACTTCGCGCCACAGAATAAAAATGGCCCAGCCTAAAAACCCGTATAGCGCCAGGGCCAGGATCAGGCGTAAAGCCAATACAATCAGGCCGCTCATTTTTTCTTGAGTTTGGCCGTGGAACGCTCTTTCAGTACCGCAGTGGGGCGTTCTGCACCGGCGTTCTGAAGGGGTCCTGTCTCTTTCAAATCTGGTCTTGGAGGCGGATTATCCTGGCCGAAGATCAGCGCGACCCCGGCAAGTGAAATCACATCCCCAGGGTAAAGCACGCTTTGGCTGGTGCGTTGGGCGTTCACAAATGTCCCACCGGTGGAATTTAAATCAAAAACGACGAAACGGCCCTTGATGCAACGCAGCTGCGCATGATTGCGCGAGACGCGGGGATCATCGATCACCAATTGATTGTCGAGTCGGCGGCCAATGTTTACTACGGCCTCGGTTAGTGGGAATACTTTCACGCCTTCGATGATCAGGAAGGCGTTTTCTGGAATCTTGCCGGGTTCGTCCAGGCTTCCGGTGTCCAATGGAGTTGCTTTCGTATCGGCCATAGGTTCTACTCTGTGAGATGCCACAATGTTCGCGTCGGTTTGGGAAATAGTTTCGTCTGTGGCGATGGTGATCGTTGGCGCAGTAGCAAATTGAAGTCCGGCTTCCTGCCCCGCCTTGTTGATTGAATGTAAAAGTGTTTCGAGCAGATGTCCCTCCTGCCAGCGGCCTGCGGAATTTGGGTGAACGATCAAAGTGTAAACATTTGGCGCTACTAAAGAACCGTCATCAAGCGTGGTGATGTTGAATTGAATGGCCGCCGCCAGCTTTTGAATGACGATGTCTTCCACTTTTTTGCCGGGGAGCGCGCTCATCAAATCGATTTCAATGAGAGTTTGCAAGCGCGCTTCAAGTTCTTTTAGGTTCATTTTCTACAGTAAGCCAGTACTTTGGAACATTATAGAGTGTAGGCGTTTTTTATGCAAGTCTGCTACTTGAGGCGGAACTATTAAGAAAAACCGGCTGAATTGACAGCCGGTAAAGGTCCCTACAGGGTTTGTCCACAATTTGGGCATTTTTTTTCATTTTTCTTGATGACAAATCCGCATTTTGGGCAACTACCAGGATGAATATTTCCCAGCGGCGCGCCACATGCGATGCAGGATGGCTCACCCAGCGGATTAGCCGAGCCGCAATATTCACACATTAGTCGGTTGAGACGATCAGAAAGCTCGGCAGATGCGCCTGCCGCCCGCGCGGCCTGCCCGATGACCATCCAAATGCGCTCACTTAATTGCAGGTTTTCAATATCTTGTGCAATATCATCGAGGCGGCCCAGCAGGCTGAATGGGTTTCGCAGCGCGGCCAATGCGCTCACACCCAAGCTTGCCGCCACACCCAGCCATGCCTGCTGTCCAAGCTCCACCATGACACCGTCTTCCACGGCTTGAATCGTCACGGTAAGCGCCGTCTGCCCGCCGGACATCGCGCCCTGATGCGTCCCCACCTGCACGACCATCTTCTCGCTTCTGCCAAGCGTTTGCGCCCGAAGGTTTCCCTGATTGAACTCAGCCAGCAGTGCCTGCGCGATGTCCACCGGCTTGAGTGATCCATGAAAAATTTGTCTCTCCATGATTTCGATTATAATCGCCTTTGCGATTCTCCTAAAGTGTAATACGACATGAAGCGATTCCGGTTTCAACCCACTCTTTTGACTCTACTCATCGCGGCTGTTCTCGGGTGGGCGTTTAGCGCGTCCTCCTTGACCGTTGTCCTGGCTCAAGAACCGACGGCGACTCCCACCGTTGGGATTTCCCAACCGTCCGGTATGTTTATTACCGTCATCACCGACGAGGCTCAAATCAACGTGAGAATGGGGCCGGGTTCGGCAGTTTACCCGATCGTTGGACAACTTCTGCGCGGCGCTACGGCTACCGCATTTGGCAGGTCTCCGGGCGGGGACTGGATTCAAATCGAATATCCAGGTGCGCCGAACAATAAGGGCTGGGTCTATTCACCGTTGGTTCAAGTATCTCCGGGCACGTTGCAGATCGTTGAACCGCCTCCCACGCCTCCCCAGCCGCCTACTTCAACCATTGACCCAACTCTCGCGGCCCAGTTCAACGTTCTTCCCACATCTACGCGTTTGCCCACCTTTACTCCTGCTCCCGCGCGTACCATGCCCGTTTACACCGACCTGCCCACTATTCAGTCAAAGAGTCCCGTGCCGCTGGCCGCGATTATTGTTTCATTGGTGCTTATTGGCCTGGCGGGGCTCTTGTTTTCACTCTTTCTTCGCCGGTAATCTGCGCCGGATTTTGATTCACAACATAAACTATGATTCGCTGGATAAGATTATCAAGTATTGTATTGGCTTTATTGGGCGGGTTGGCTCTTGCATTGTATTCCCCTGTTCGGTCAACTGTCCTGGCGCAACAGCCCACCGGGTCAATTCCTACGGTTACAGGCACACCGTCGGGAGCCATTGTTGCAGTTTACCTGGACCTTACTCAGATCAATGTTTATTCCGGGCCGAGCACGTATCTTTATCCGCCGATAGGAATATTATTGGCTGGGCAGGAGGCGCCGGCATACGGTAAATCCGAGGATGCAAACTGGATACAGATTTATTACCCCGGTGTACCAGACTCACGTGCCTGGGTGTATGCGCCCTATGTTGCGATCAAGAAAAATGGGGATCTACCCATTCTAAAATCGCCTCCTACACCAACTCCGGCATCCACCCCAACGATCAATCCCACACTTGCCGCGGCGTTTATTGCTCCGGCGACATCTACCCGCCTGCCAACCTTCACCGCGCCCGCACCGCTGAACGCCCTCACGTATGCCGACCAGATTTCCAACACTAACCGCATACCGATGGGATTGCTCATATTTGGCTTCAGTTTTATCGGCGCGCTTGGGGCCTTGATATCGTTCCTGCGCGGGCGATAGATCAAGAATCAAAAAATGACCGGGCGCCCGGCCATTTTTTCTTTTACAGATCAAGTTAGTTATTGCAGGAGCACGAGCCGCCGCAGGCGCATCCACCTTCGCCGTGTTCGTGGCTGTGACTTTGGGCATTCGGGCTGTTAACTGCGAAGCCCTGCCCGTGTTGCGGATCGTTTACGAAATCAATCGTCGCGCCGCGCAAGTAATCAATGGAAACATCGTCCACGACAACTTTGACGCCGTTGGCATCAAAGGTCTGGTCGTTTTCGCGGAAATTGTTGTCGAGAGCCATGCCGAAGTTCACGCTGCAACATCCGCCTCCGGCAACGTATACTCGCAGGGCATACCCGTCAAGTTTGCGCTCGGTGAGAATGTTTTGAACAGCCTGTGTGGCGGCTGGAGTAAGAGCAATTGTTTGAATGTCCAAATCTTGTAACATTAGAGTCTCCTTAATTGGTGGAGCAGAATTTTGATAGATATTATCAAATTAGGAGACGGATGTCAACGTTAAAGGGGTGAGCGTCCGTTTTTCTTGACACAATGTCTTTGCGCCTGTAAAATCCCCCTGCAATAAAGGCGTAAGCCTATATTTTTTATCCCTTCGGGAGGAGTTACCCAAACATGTATGCTATGCAAGGACTTCAATCTTTTGAGATAGCCGCGATTTGGGCCGTTTTTGGCGTTGCCATCCTCGGCCTTTTGTATGCGGTCTTTCTCCGCTCCCAGATCCTGCGTGAAGACAAAGGCACGGAAAAAATGCAGGAAGTCTGGAACGCGATCAAAGATGGCGCGGATGCATATCTTCGCAAGCAATTTCGCTCCATTGTGCCATTGATCATTGTTCTTACATTTGCACTTTTCTTCTCAGTCTACATCGTGCCCCCGTCACCCGAAGCACTCGAACGCTTCGAAGGCGTTGATCCAAATACTGTGCGTCTGTGGATCGGCATTGCTCGCGCTCTCGCTTTTGTAATGGGCGCGGGCTTTTCTTTGACGGTTGGTCAGATCGGTATGCGCATGGCTGTGGAAGGCAACGTGCGCGTGGCCGCGGCATCCAAGAGATCCTTCGGTGATGCACTCCGCATCGCTTACCGCGCTGGCACCATCACCGGTATGCTTACCGATGGTCTCGGTCTGCTTGGCGGCACCGTCATCTTTATCATCCTTGGTATTGCCGCACCGGATGCTTTGCTTGGCTTTGGTTTCGGAGGCACACTGCTCGCGTTGTTCATGCGTGTGGGCGGCGGCATCTTCACCAAGGCGGCAGACGTCGGCGCTGACCTGGTCGGTAAAGTGGAGGCAGGCATCCCGGAGGATGACCCGAGAAATCCTGCTGTGATCGCGGACCTCGTAGGCGATAACGTCGGCGACTGCGCTGGTATGGCCGCGGATATCTTCGAGTCCTACGAAGTTACGATCGTTTCCGGACTTATTCTTGGTCTGGCCCTCTGGCACATTACCGGCCGCCTTGAGTGGATCATCTTTCCGCTTATGGTGCGCGGTATCGGCGTGCTTTCGTCCATCATCGGCACGTATTTCGTCAGAGGCGGGACGGGCAAAAGTGGCAACGCGATGGCGGCGATCTTTAGCGGTTTCCTGACCTCGGCTGTGATCTCTGCCGCGTTGTTCTTTGGCGCTGGTTATTTGTACCTGAACAACGATGCCATGAATGCATTGGGTGGCTGGTGGCGCTTGCCGACGGCTGTGGGCGTCGGTGTTTTGCTTGCGATTGTGATCGACCGCCTGACCGAATACTTTACCGGCACACACGCGTCTCCAGTTAACGAAATCAAGAAGGCCGCAGACACAGGTCCTGCGACCCTCATTCTTAACGGCATTTCCGTTGGCTTTGAATCCTCCGTATGGTCGGTGCTCGTGATCGCGTTGACCATTATTGCATCCATCTTCATCTTTGGCACCATCCCAGGTGTGGAAGGCGTGGATCGGGCGACATTCATCTTGTACGGCGTCGCGATGACCGGTATCGGTATGCTCACACTCACCGGCAACAACGTCGCCATGGACTCCTTTGGCCCGATCTCGGATAATGCCAACGGCATTGGCGAAATGGCCTGGTCCGGCAAAACCGATAAGGCAACAAAAGATGCCCAGCAGATCATGGCCGATCTCGATGCAGTTGGTAATACTACAAAAGCCATTACCAAAGGTGTGGCGATTGGGTCCGCGGTCATCGCGGCGGTTTCGCTCTTTGGCTCGTTCCTGGTGGATGTCTCTCGAGCGCAGACCAGTCTCGGGGTCCCGCCTGAATCGTTGATCTCCGCCATTGGCATCCGCGTAGACATTCCCCAGGTATTCGTCGGTATGTTGATCGGCGGCGCCTTGCCGTGGCTGTTCTCTTCCTTTGCAATTCAAGCAGTTGCCCGCGCGGCTTCGTTGATCGTGATGGAGGTCCGCCGCCAGTTCAAGTTGGGCGTGTTGGATGGAAAGGTGAAGCCGGATTACAAGCAGGCAGTTGACATTTCCACGACTGCCGCGCAGAAGGAGTTGGTTTCACTCGCGTTGCTCGGCATTGTGACCCCGATCGTAGTTGGCCTGCTCTTGCAAGTTGAGGCGCTGGGTGGTTTCCTGGCAGGCATCATCGTCTCCGGTCAGTTGCTGGCGGTGTTTTTGAATAACTCCGGCGGCGCGTGGGATAATGCCAAGAAACTTATCGAAGACGAACCCAGGGATCCCAAGAAAAACCTGGGCAAAGGCTCCGAGCGTCACAAGGCTGGCGTGGTGGGTGATACGGTCGGCGATCCGTTCAAGGACACGGCTGGTCCCGCTCTCAACCCGATGATCAAGGTTGTGAATCTCGTGTCAGTAATCATTGCTCCAATCGTGGTGCAATATGCCGGAGCGAATGGCGGCACCCGGATTGTTGTGTGGGTGGTTGGCGTGCTGTTGTTGGGGCTGTTGGCCTGGGCGGTGATCCGCTCAAAGGCGCCGGCAGAAAGTCTCAAGTCGTAATAAGCTCATGTATTTACTGGAAAGGCTTCTGGAGAAAATCCAGAAGCCTTTCCTGATAAAGTAGTAAATGGTCAATATATCTACAGTTAGAAGAATTGCTTTTGTTTATCTGTTAATTCCATTTCTTTTGTTTGCTGTAGGCTGGCTGAATACAATCACTGCAAGTCTGGTGTGTTTGCTGGTCTTCATGGCAATGATTTCTGCCTGGCAGTCTGAGAGTTGGGGGAAGTTATTTTTTACGAGGAGTGATCTTTTGGGGATGATTATTATCTTGGGGGTGTGGATATATTTGTCCGGAGTTGGAGGCTACACATTTCAAAATTGGGACCATCATAGCCGTAATGCTGTTTTTAGAGACTTGTTGGATTATTCCTGGCCGGTTGTTTATCATTTCCAGCCGAGTCAGACGATTGCATATGGGATTTCATCTGATCTTTTGATGTCTTATTATTTTGGTTTTTGGCTGCCATCGGCCTTGCTTGGAAAATTTTTGGGGTGGGGAGCGGCGAATTTCTTTCTATACCTTTGGACTACTTTGGGTCTGTTGTTGTCGGTTATATTAACCGCTTCGAAATTAAAAATTTCTCTAACAAAGACAACTTTGTTACTTATCTTTTTTAGCGGCATGGATATTCTCGGTGTTCTATTGCTCCAAAATGCGCCAGAGTATTCCTACCCGCATTTGTGGCCCCCAATACAGCATTTGGAATGGTGGGCCGGCTCTTTACAGTATTCATCTTTTACCACCGACCTTTTCTGGACATATAACCAGTTTGTGCCCGCCTTATTAATCATGTCGTTGTTTGTTACTTCTCCCGACAGTAAAAGCGCGATATTTTTGGGAGGAATTTGTTTTTTCTTCGCCCCATTCCCAGCCTTGGGAGTTGCCCCTTTCCTGGCGGGTGGCATTCTCCATGAAGTTATTTCCTTCCTTCGTGAAAAGCGGGAACCAGAGTCTCCCATGATTTGGATGACCCGGATTGCCAGTTTTGAAAACCTGGCAGGGCTTGTCATCGGCGGTTTGTCACTTCTCTTTTTTTCAACGAATCTGGCCGCTCAATCCAGGAGTTTTGGATTGCCTGCAATGGCGGCGATTTACGTTTTTTTTCTCTTATTTGAAGGCGGGCTGATATGGTTGTTATTATTGCCCTCGTATAAAAAAGACTGGATGTGGTACCTGGCCGGGGTTATTCTCGTGTTGGCGCCCTGGTTTAAAATTGGCGATAGCTGGGATTTTATGATGCGTACAACTATATCCTCGCTTTATGTTCTCCTGCTGGGTATTGTTCGTTTTTTGGAAAACCGGAAAATTTCCGCCACCCACTTGACTTTAATATTGTTTCTTTTCTTTGGCGCCTTTACTCCTGTTTATGAAATGACTCGTTCGATTAGCAGAACAATTCATTACTATGAAATTCCTCACCTCTCTCTTTTTGAGTTCGATTCGTATTTCGAAGAGCCTCGGATTACGGGTTATCCGTTTGTGCCGGAGCTGGACCATATCAATACTCTTGCCGCTGACGACTGGTTTAGCTTGTCCATTCCACGCGGCGACGGATGGGAGACCAAAGTCGGTAATTTGTTCAATTCCAGTTTCCGTTTCTTGTGGAAGGAAAACCTCGTCTACAATGACTCTTAAGCGTATTATCACATAATTCCTGTGAGAATCACCATAAGCAAAAATTGTCTCATTTTCAAGGTGTTGCTCAAATTCGTGTAAAATCTAACCATGTCCAACGACGACGTCACTCCCATTCGCCAGCAATATCTCGATATCAAACGGGATTACCCGAATGCCATACTCTTTTTTCGCCTCGGTGATTTTTACGAAACTTTCGATGAAGACGCCGAGATCACCGCGCGCGAACTCGATATCGTTCTGACGTCCCGCCCGGTTGGCAAAGGCGTGCGCGCACCGCTGGCGGGCATTCCATATCATGCGGTTGAAAATTATCTCGCCCGCCTCATCGAAAAAGGATACCACGTCGCGATTTGCGAACAGGTCGGCGACCAGCCCGCGAAGGGGATTTTCCCGCGCAAAGTGGTCCGCGTGGTCACTCCCGGCACGATCATCGAACCGGGACTCCTGCCCGGGGATTCAAACAACTATCTAGCCTCGGTCATTCTTGACCTGAATACTGCTTCCGTTTCATACGCAGATATCACCACTGGAGAATTCGCCGTTACCGAACTCCCAATCGAAGCCCTGCGCGCAGAATTGACGCGGCTCCACCCGGCGGAAATCATTTATCCAGATAATCTCTCCCTCACTGCTTCGACGGGCTCAGCACAGCGTCCTGCCCCTCTCCCGGATGGAGATGGACTTGGGCATCTCACGAAATATCCCGCGTGGCGATTCGAACCTGGCAAATGTGAAGAGACTTTGCTCTCACATTTCAAAGCCGCCGCGCTGGACGGTTTCGGACTCAAAGGAAGAAGCCTTGCCATTCGAGCTGCAGGTGCGATCATCCAATACATCAAAGAGACCCAACCCGATTCGCTCAACCTGCTCACAGGCCTGCGCTCTTATAGCTTGAGCGAATTCATGACCCTCGACGCGTCCACGCGCAGGAATTTGGAGTTGGACGAAACCCTGCGCGGCGAGCGCAAAGGATCGTTACTCGGCACGCTCGACCACACTGTCACGCCGATGGGCAAACGCATGATGCACCAGTGGGTCAGCCAGCCATTGCTCAACGTGGACAAAATCAAGGCGCGGCAGGACGGCGTGCAATTTTTCTTCGAGCGCGGCATGGATCGCGCCGAACTGCGCGCCGCGCTCAAACCGCTCGCCGATTTGGAACGCCTGACAAACAGAATCATCGCAGGCCACGCCCAGCCGCGCGATTTGGTCGCTTTGCGGGAAACGCTCGGACGCATCCCTGAAATTCAGAGCATTTTGAGCAAGGCAAAATCCCCAACAAAGCTCAATCCCTGCGCGGAAGAATTAAATCTCCTGCAAGCCGCAATTGACGACGACCCTCCCGCGACACTGCAGAACATCGGCATCATTCGACCCGGCTATTCGCAGGAACTGGACTCAGTCATCGAAGCGTCAAAGCACGCGCGCGATTGGATCGCCAATCTCGAATCCGTGGAGCGCGAAAAGACGGGCATCAAAACCCTGAAAGTCGGCTACAACAAGGTCTTCGGCTATTACATCGAAATCTCACGCGGCGCGGCGGACAAAGCGCCCGAAAATTACATCCGCAAACAGACGCTGGTCAATGCAGAGCGATTCATCACGCCTGAGATGAAGGAATACGAAACGCTCGTGTTGAATGCTGAGGAACGCATTCGCGAGATCGAGGTGCGGCTGTTCAAGGAAGTCTGCGCGACGATGGCAAAGTCCGCGCATACATTGCTGGAGACTGCACGGATGCTGGCTGAACTCGACGTGCTCTCTGCTTTGGCGGAGGCGTCTGCTCTCGGAGGCTATAACAGGCCCGAGGTCCATGAAGGAAGCGAAATGGAAATCCGCGAGGGGCGGCACCCTGTCGTTGAGCAGAGCCTGCACGGGGAACGGTATATCCCCAACGATGTCATCTACGAAAAAGGTGAAATTGTCCGCGTGATTACGGGGCCGAACATGTCCGGAAAATCTACGTACCTGCGGCAGACCGCGCTGATCGTGCTGATGGCACAGATGGGTTCGTTCGTGCCCGCAGATTCGGCGAAGATCGGGCTTGTAGACCGCATCTTCACCCGCATTGGCGCACAGGACGAAATCCACGCAGGTCAGTCCACGTTTATGGTGGAAATGATCGAAGCCGCGAACATTTTGCATCACGCGACGCCGCGCAGTCTGTTGATCCTGGATGAAATCGGCCGCGGCACAAGCACGTATGACGGCGTGTCCATCGCGTGGGGCATGATCGAGTACATCCACAACCACCCGCACCTGCGGGCAAAAACTTTATTTGCCACGCACTACCACGAATTGACTCAGCTTGCTGATTTACTGCCTGGCGTGAGGAACTACAACGTGGCCGTCACCGAAGCGGACAACAAAGTGGTGTTCCTTCACAAAATTATCACAGGCGGTGCGGATAAATCGTACGGCATCCACGTCGCACAACTGGCGGGACTCCCCGCACCCGTGGTCGCGCGCGCCAACGAGATCATGGACGAATTGGAAAAAACATCGGGGCGCGCGGTGAAGATCAACCCGCATGCCGCGCAACAAGCCGCGCTGTTCCCTGAGACCAGTCCATTGCTGGATGAGCTGGGAGAGCTGGATGTCAATTCACTCTCCCCCATTGAGGCGTTGAATAAGTTATTTGAATGGAAGAAGAAGTTTACGAAGTAGCGGCCTCCATTACGCGTTTGAAGGAAGTATATGAAATTCTCGCAAATTAAAAATCTTCTTCCCATTTTGTGGGGAGGATCGGCTCTGTTCTTACTGGCAATTCTCGGCTTATGGGCGGTTGGGGGCGCGGTCTCGACAAGAGAAATCAGTCCATCAAAAATCATCCAACTCAAGTCGGAGGCATCCGATCCTTCAACCGGGTTTTACCGCCTGCCTGATATGGGGATCAAGCCCCTGCTTTATGGCGGCCTGGTCTCACCGGCTCAGGTTTTCATTTTGGAAGATCATAAGCCCTTACAGGCGGCCTTCTGTAGTTTAGACCAATTCCTGAAAGACACCGGGAACTGTTATTCCATCCATTCCGGACGCATCTATTTTTCTTCATCGGATCATTCCCCGCTTCGTACTGCCGGGAAACTCTATGAAATCGCGTGGCGCTGGAAGCCGGGACCGGGACTGCTCATCGCCAGCATGGGATTATTTATTCTTATGACGGCTGTAATACAGAGACTAAACCCAGGCGCACCGTGGTTTCTGCCCCAGGCCGCTCAATGGGTCACTTCCATTCCGAATGAAGCATGGATCGTCGCCGGGTTCCTGGTTTCATACGTCACTTTTTCGTTTTTGCCGATCTTCCTGAACACAAGAGGCGAAATGATTCAAAACCTGATGAATGTTCCGACCATCCATCTCGTCGGCCGTGACCACTTTGAAATTGTGACTGACATGAGCAGGGCCTTCCTAACCGATGAGCCAAGATTCGTTTTTAAAGGGCCATATCCGCCTTTCACCATTCTTTTCCACATGCTTTTTGTCCCCCTCAACCCGGTGGAATCGTTCAGGCTTATCGCGTTCATGAACCTGGCCGCTTTCGTTCTGGCCACCCTCATTCTCCCGCTGTTATTCAATCCCTCCAGGAAATGGCACAGCCTGCTTCTGTTCTTCTTTTTTACAGGTTTGTTTTCCTATGGTTTCCAGTTCGAAATTGAACGCGGACAATTCAACCTGATCGCGGTTTTTCTCGCCCTGGCCTCGATATGGATATTCCATCGCGCCCCAAAACTGCGCTGGGTAGGCTATATTCTGTTTACAATGTCGGTGCAATTAAAGATCTATCCGTTGATATTTATCGTGAATCTAATTGACGATTGGAGAGATTGGAAGAGCATCCTTAAACGATTCGGCCTGATTGGAGCGCTCAACGTTGCGGCTTTGTTCGTTTTAGGACCCGGTAGTCTGCTCCAGTTTATTGGAAACGTTACACACTTTACAACAGCGATAACCGTCTGGATTGCCAACCATTCGACAGCATCATTCGTCAGCCTGTTGATTTCAAACCTGCCGGAAACCGTGCCCGCAATAGACCCATCGCCCATTCAGGCCTTTCTCATCCTCATTGTATTCGCTTGTTTGTTCCTCATCGGTTATCAGGCTTATGCAAGGGACCATCGCGGCCTTAATCCCGCGCTTCTGCTAGGGTGCGCGGCAACGGCCCAATTGATCCCATCCATCAGCTTCGACTATACCCTCTCCATATTGCCCATCGTTCTGGCCGTAGTATTTTCAGGAACGCACAAAATCAAGCCCGGAATAATCTCCTGTCTCTTAATTTTCATCCTAAGCACAGCCTATAGCGTCACACTATTTTCATTTGAACAGAAATCCATTGTTGCCGAGTCGCTGTTCATCAGCCCGATCATGAACATCACTCTCTCCAGCAGTTTTCCGCCTTTGTTCGTCCTGATGCTTTCTGCCGCGGGGCTTGGTTTTCTTCAGCAGAACGCCGATACCGAACAGGCTGAATAAGCGCCAGGAATCTTGTACATCTCCTGCCTTGAACAATCAAAGAGCTTATAATTCCAAAATCCGATCATCAAGGGAAAAAAGAGACTTATGAAAGTTGGCATCCTGGCAGGCGGACTGGGAACCCGCCTCTCCGAAGAAACGACGATCAAACCCAAGCCGATGGTGGAGGTGGGCGGAAAGCCCATGCTCTGGCACATCATGAATATTTACGCGGCCTACGGCTATAAGGAATTCGTGGTGGCGCTCGGCTACAAGGGCGAACTCGTTAAAGATTATTTCCTGAACTATCGCCATCACGCCCGCAGTCTTACCGTGGACCTGGCGTCCGGTTCCGTTTCGATCCACGAAGGCGACCACGAGGATTGGATCATCCACCTGCTCGACACTGGGACGGAGACCAACACAGGCGGACGCGTCAAGCGTGTGGCTGAGTTCATCGGGAACGAGCAGTTCATGCTGACTTACGGGGACGGCGTGTGCAACGTGAACATCCCCGCGCTGATCGAATTCCACAAAAAGCAAAAGACGCTGGTCACCCTCACCGCTGTCCGCCCTCCGGCGCGCTTCGGCCAAATGGTGATCGAAGATAACCGGGTTATCCAATTCAAGGAGAAACCGCAGATCGGCGAAGGCTGGATCAATGGCGGCTTCTTCGTGCTGGAACCCGGCATTGTGAACTATATCGAAGGCGACCACACTGCCTGGGAATTTGAATCGCTCGAGCAGTTGGCCGCTGAAGGACAGGTCAGCGCGTACCAGCACGAACAATTCTGGCAGTGCATGGACACGCTGCGCGACGTGCATTTGCTCGATAAGTTATGGCAGGAAGGGAGGGCTCCGTGGAAAACCTGGTAAACCGCGCTTTCTGGCAGGACCGCCCTACCTTCGTCACTGGCGGGACAGGTCTGGTTGGCTCGTGGCTCATGCGACGTTTAACGGAAGCAGGCGCGGACGTAGTCTGCCTCGTTCGCGATTGGGTCCCGCAAAAGAGTCCCCGAAAACCTTCACGATATCATCACAGTCGTTGGCGCATGTAGATAACATCGCTATAGCCCTATCTCTTTCATACGCCTCCCCTCCGCAAAAAATGCCGGCAAATTTCACTTTACAGGATATCTTTGGAGCGCTGTTCGCATTTGCGTTATTCCCGTTGACCTTGCTCTTTCCAGGTTATGTAATCGGCTGGGCGTTGGACTTGTTTGACTTCAAGCGTCGTTCGGGGGTGGCGCAGATTGGAACCGGGCTTATTCTCTCCTTCGCAGTCAGTCCCATCATTCTTTACCTGACATCCAGTTTGATATCCATCAGCTTCACAATATTGACCCTGTTTCTTTTCGCACTCACAAGCGCCGTCATTTTCACGAAAACAAAATTGCATTTCAAAGGAAATAACTTCACGCACGATCTTCATTTGGCAGTATGGGTCGGCGCTTTGTGGGTGCTCTTCGTCATCCTTTCCCTTGTCGATATTCAATGGAAAAATCAACTTTATTACAGCGTCGTTTCCTTTGACCAATCTACAAGAGTTTCAATTGTCGATGCCATGACGAGAACGGGTATCCCGCCCATCAACCCGGGCTATTACCCAGGCAAGCCTGTTCAACTTACGTTTTTATATTTTTTTTGGTACATCCTATGCAGTGTAATAGATGTAATCGGCAGATCCTGGGTGGATGCCCGAACGGCACTTATCGCCAGCAGTGCCTGGTGCGGACTAGGGTTGATGTCCGCAATTGCACTCTACCTCCGTTTACGAAAGCCAAATGCAGGACACAAATGGAAATCGGCCTGGATCGGAATCGGGCTTTTATCTGTCAGTGGCTTGGATATAATTCCCGTCGCTCTCCTTATGGTGGCGGCAAGAAGTTTTTTCGCCGATATCGAGAATTGGAATGCGCAAATTACGGCCTGGGCAGGGTCGATTTTATGGGTCCCACATCACATCGCGGCTATGATTGCATGCCTTATTGCGATCATGCTCATTCAATATGGCCGGGGAAAATCATTTTCTCGTCAGCTTTCTAATTCGATCATTGCAGGGCTGGCATTTGCCTCTGCTCTGGGACTTTCGGTTTGGGTTACGCTTATCTTTGTCGTTTTTTGGGGGTTTTGGTTTATCGCATTACTTCTTCAGAAGGCAGAGCGCAAATTAATCGCGGCGATGGTCTTTACCGGGTTGACTGCACTAATATTATCCTACCCATTCCTGGTCGGACTGTTCCAGGGTAGTGGTTCGGGAATGAGTCAATTCCCAATCGCCTTTGAGGTCCGTCCCTTTCTTCTATTGGGAGCCTTTCTAAAAACATGGCCGCAAATTTGGCGTACCATCGCAATGCTCGCCATTTTACCAATTAACTACCTGCTCGAACTTGGGTTTTATTTCATTGTCGGCATTTTTTGGTTCAAATTGAACAGGAAAGAAATCCAGCGATCCAATCCCTTCCATCTTGCGGAGGTTCTGCTTCTTGCAATTGTTTTCGTTTTCGGCTCTTTCATACGTTCTACATTGATCGCAAACAATGACTTCGGCTGGCGAGCATGGCTCCCCGGACAATTTATCCTGCTCGTTTGGAGCGTAGACGTGCTGGAAACACTCGTCTTCAATACGCCCGGATCCGTGGAAACCGCCTGGCCAGTCAAGTTCAGTGAAGTCGCAAAAGTCAGGAGAATTTTGTTGACGCTGGCCATGGTCGGGATTCTGACTTCGGCGGTCGACATTTTACTGCTGCGATTCGCCTGGCCCTTAAACACGGAGCCAGACAAAGGCCAAAGTACCTATTCAGCCCGCCTCGCGTTCGAGTATTTACGAGACCAAATTCCCGCAGATGCCATCACACAAAACAATCCGATCACATACGTAGACCGTCCCAGCGGATTATATGGCACGCATCAAATGGTAATTGCCGACCGCACAGCTTACGGCGTTTCACCCGAACAATTTTCTGCCCTTGTTGATGAGGTGGGCGTTATATTCTTGAATGAAAATATTGCGAGCTGGCAATCTATTGACCAAAAGTGTCAACAACTCAAAATCGACGTTCTTATTTTTAAAGATACAGATCCAATCTGGAAAAGATTTGAATTGCTAAAAGAGCAAAGAGAGCCTCTCTATTCCAATGAGCATTATGCCATTTTTGCCTGCGGAAAATTTACACAACACGAGAAGATTCGGTAATTCAAGCGGGCATGTGGATGGCAAGGACGCGCAAGCGTGAACCAGCCAGTTCAGGGCGTTGGTAGCGATGGGCCGTGAGAGCGACGCCTAAGATGACCCTGTAGACCAAAGCCGTATGTTGGTAGGCGGCCGTCAGCCCTTTCCAGCGAGCGGCTTCCAATCCGAAATAGCGTTTGGCCCAAGCGAAGTGTCGTTCGATCACGGTGCGGAACTTCAGATGAAAGCGCCATTGGCGGATGAAAGGCAAAGTGGCCAGCGCCTTCTTGCCTTGTTTGCGTAGGTTGTAATCAATCACAAAGCCTGCCTGCAAGACTGTGTGGATATAGTTCAGGAGCGGATAGCTGAAGTAGGCGGCATCGGCTCGCACAATCGCTATGGGGAAACCAAAGCAGACCACTGCCAAAGACAAGAGCGGAATAGCCAAGGGGCTGTCATGACGGTTGGCAGGCGTGACCAGGAACATGATCGGCAATTCAGACCAACGACAAAGCAGCGTGTGAACCTTGCAGCCCCAAGTGGAGCCTTTCCAGGGCTTTGGAAAACTCCAAGCCGCATCGGCATCTCCATGATACCAGGCGCGTTGGGTCGTGGAATCCAAGATAACATCTACTCCGTGAATGCTCTTCATGCGTGCCAATTGCCAGACCATGCCCAGAAAGAAAAACCAGAACGGCCAGGGGCCCAGCGCTTGACGACGTTCCCAATATTGGCCGATGCTGACCAGGCGCCCCTCTGCAAGGCCCGCGCCGCTTCGGGATGGGTGCGGAAGTAATCCACCGTCATCTCATAACCCATTTGCCAGGCCGCTTGAATGAACGCCATCATCAGGATACTGTTCTCTCCATATCTTATCTTTGGTCCACGCCGCGCTGGGTCTGGCAGTCGTCGGGTCAGAGTTTGGCTGACCCGTATCGCCCATGCGGCTGTCGTCATGGCATGGGTGGTCTGCAAAAACTCTGTTGGCGTAATCCACAACCGCAAAATGCCCAAGTCAACTTCAGGCGGCACAAATGGGCTGCTATCAATGATCGAAAGTGCTGTGCAATCTGGCATAAGGCCTCTGTTGGTAAGTAGTGGTTCGGATAACCTATTCTACTCACTGGCAGGGGCCCTTCTTACTCAAAATTAATTACCGAATCCTCTCATGGTATGAAACCAAAATTGACAGGGAGTGCCCCGGACGATATAATCCCCAGCGCCCCATAAATGAGACCTTCTGATGCAAAAATCAATAAACTTCCGCAACAGGCTCCCTGAGTTCCCGCAAATAGTACCTGTGTTTGCCGTTATTTCCTTTGTGGTCTTTGGATGGACCACATTTCGGTTTGCTCAAAAACTTCCCAGTTGGCTGAATTACCTGCGAATGGATGAGATTGTTTCCATTTATGCCTATACAGTTCTTACCAACTTTGTTGAGAGCATTATTGCGATACTGCTCCTATTGGGGCTGGTTTTTATCCTGCCGAGGCGATTCTTTCTGGACCGATTTGTTGCCAGCGGCGCATTGATCTCATTTCTTGGGATCGGCTATCTGATTTATCTTGCGCTGATTTCCGGTGAGAGTAAATCCTCCCAATTTCCGCTGGAGGTATTTTATTGGTTTCCGATTATTGCTGTGATTATTCTTCTGATTGGTCTTGCCCTGCCTCTGGTTCACCCGGTACGCAAATTCTTCGAGATGCTGTCAGATCGTTTTACAGTTTTCCTGTATCTACAGATTCCCCTTGGCATATTAGGGGCGATCATAGTTCTGGCTAATAATTTATTTTAGGAAACGACATGCCTTCGCCCAGCCGCCGTGATTTTTTGAAGATAGCCGCAGTGACATCTGCGTCCCTGGCTCTTTCCCGATATCTTCCGTGGAAACAACCGTCTCATTCGCTTGAAGGATCGTCCGACCGCAATGTGATCATCCTTGTATTCGACGCGATGAGCGCACGCCATCTCTCGGTCTACGGGTATCCAAGAAAAACGACCCCGAATTTCGAGAGGTTTGCCGGGCGTGCGAATGTTTATCATGCTCATTACTCTCCGGGCAATTACACCGTTCCCGGCGTTTCTTCGCTTTTGACGGGTCTGCATCCGTGGACGCATCGCGCCGTCAACCTATCTGGTTTGGTGGCGCGCGATCTTGCGGATAGAAATATTTTCGAACGACTGGACGCCCGATATCATCGGTTTGCGTTTTCGCAGAATGTTTGGGCAACGAATATTTTGACGCAGTTCGAGAATGGAATAGATGAATTTCTGCCATCCAGTGCATTTTCACAGTTTTCAATGGTTGCAAGCGAAGCCTTTCCGAACGATCCGCGCAGTGCCCATCAGGCTTACGATGATTTTATGTTTGATTTCATCGATTCTCCTGCGTCGCTCGGGTTTGGTTTGGCGGAGCGGTTTTATTTTGAACAAAAAAAGAAGAGGATGTTCGAGCGCAAATATCCGAGAGGGATTCCGCAGCCGCGCAACTATCCGCTTGTTTATAAGCTGGATCAGGTTTTTGACGGGATCATCGAAACACTTGAAACACTCGAACAGCCCTTTTTTGCTTATATTCACGTTTTTTCTCCTCACGCCCCGTATCGAGCGCGCCGTGATTTTGTAGGCATTTTTGACAATGGTTGGAATCCAACGCCAAAACCGGAGCACGTTTTCTCGGAAGGAGAGACGGAGGAAACCGTCCAGAAAAACCGGATTTGGTACGACGAATATATTGCGAACGTGGACGATGAATTTGGGCGATTATTGGATTCGCTTGAAAAAAGCGGAGTGCTGGGAAAAAGCTATTTGATGGTTACATCGGATCACGGCGAATTGATCGAAAGAGGTGTAAAAGGACACGTAACGCCGTTGATGTATGAGCCGCTCGTCAATATCCCTCTTCTAGTATCTACGCCAGGACAGGTGGAAGGGAAGCAGATTCATACGCCAACCAGCAGTGTGGACATTTTGCCCACCATACTCAAAGCTGCCGGGCACGAAATCCCCACCTGGGTGGAGGGACAATTATTGCCGGAGTTTGGCTCCACAACCGCGGAAGACCGTCCGATCTACATGATGGATGCAAAATCGGGTTCATCGTTCGGTAAATTTTCCACGGCTACCTTTGCGATGCGAAAGGGAAAATACAAGATCATCCTGTATCGCGGTTATAAAGCCTATGAGGAAGATGCTTTTGAAGTTTATAATCTGGAGAACGACCCGGAAGAACTGGACGATTTGGTTTTGAAAAACGATCCGGTTGTAGTTGAATTAAAGAGCGAGCTTCTGAAGAAGTTCGACGAAGTAAACAAAGCTCATGTCAGTGCTTGATCCAATATTCCTGACATTAGATTTTTCCCTATGATATGAAAGGAGTGTATCGTGTATATTGACCCCAATACTGGCGGCGTTATCTTTCAGGTGCTTGCCGCCTTCCTCGCAGTTTTTTCCGGTGTATTGCTTGCCTTCTCTTCAAGAATTCGCGCAGGCATTGCCAAACTTCGCCGCCGCGGCCGCAATGAAGAAAAGGAGCAAGATAAAGAATAATGCGTAGTGTGCTTGTAGGATTTGATTCGTTCGACCCTTCCACCTACGAATCATTGGCAAATAAAAACGAATTGCCTAACCTGACTGCGCTGGCGGGCAAGTCAGGTTATTCGCGTTTAAAGGTGTGCGCGCCTCCGCAAACCGAAGTTTCGTGGACGAGCATTGCAACCGGTTCCGATCCCGGCACGCATGGCATTTTTGATTTTGTCCATCGCGACCCGGCCACGTACGTTCCGTACGTTTCGATACTTCCCACAAAACAAAGCGCGGTGGGTGAGCAGTTCATCCCGCCTTATACTGCCAAAACGATTTTCTCCGAAGCCGCAGACATGGGTTATCCGGCCATTGCCTTATGGTGGCCCGCGCTGTTTCCCGCGCGGCTCGATATGCCAATCTCCACCATTCCCGGTTTGGGCACGCCCGATGTGCGCGGCCAGCTTGGAGTGGGAACCTACGCAACATCCGACCCTGCAGAAAAGAAAGAAAAAACGCGAGTCGCCGTTCTGAAGGAAACGTCAAAGGGGAAGTATGCTGGCGCGCTCGATGGCCCGATGACGAAAACTCGCGAAGGGCTTCAACCCGCCAAGCTGGATTTCTCACTTGATATCTTGAACGACGCCCAGGCCACGCTTCGCATCGGGACCGTTGAACTGCCTCTGAAATGCGGACAGTGGAGTCCCATCTTTGAGATCAAGTTCAAGCTCGGTTTGCTTTTCAATGTCACTGCCATTACCAAGGTGATCCTCACGCAAATACGCGGCAAAGTCGGTTTATATTTCCTGCCTTTGCAAATCCATCCCCTGCATTCAACCTGGCATTACGGCGCGCCGAAATCCTTCATCAAAGATTCGTGGACAAACGGCGGCCCTTTCCTTACCCTCGGCTGGCCGCAGGATACCACTGCGCTGGAGGAAGACTGCATCACGGATGAGCAATTTCTCGGCCTGTGCGATTCCATTTTTGAATCCAGGAAGAAGGTTTTTTATTATCATCTCTCGAACATGAAAGAGGGTGTGCTGGCAGGTGTCTTCGATTGCCTCGACCGCGTCCAGCACATGTTCCTGCGCGACCGCGAAGATATCGTCCATGATTGGTATCGCAGGCTCGATGGCTTTGTCGGTGAAGCGCGCGGGAAAATGTCATCGCTTGGCATGGACAAGGCGCGCTTTCTCGTCATGTCTGATCACGGCTTCAAAAATTTCGGCCACAAAGTGCATCTTAATCGCTGGCTTGCAGGGAATAATTATCTTTCGTTTTCGAGCAATGGCGGCGAAGATGGACTGCAAAACGTCAATTGGGCCGAGACCTCCGCTTATGCCCTGGGCTTGAACAGCATTTATTTGAACGTCAAAGGACGCGAAGGCAAAGGACGCGTGACCGCTGAACAGGTCGAGCCTTTGCTGGCTGAGATCAAAACAAAACTCTTGGATTTGCGCGGCCCTGGCGGAAAGAACGCTGTCAGTTCGGTCTTGTTCAAACACGAAGCATTTTCCGGCCCCTATCTCCGTCTCGGCCCGGACCTGGTGGTTGGCTATGCCCCAAATTACCGCGCCTCCTCCGAGACCGGTCTCGGCAAAGCGCCGCAAACGACGCTTGAAGTCAACACCGATCATTGGGGCGCTGATCACTGTATTGACGCGGAAGCAGTTCCCGGGGTCCTGTTTGCGAACCGTGATGTCGCCAACATACCGGAAGTTTCCTTCCGCGACATTCCGTTGTTGATGATCGGAAAGCATCTCGACCAGTCCTATCTCAAGCCTCCCTCGGAGCAAAACCGGCAGGGACAGGAAAACATCGAAGAGCGGTTAAAAGGACTTGGCTACCTGTAAATGTTCAAGAAATTATTTTCACGCGTCGAACCTGTCGTTGTCAAACCCGTTGTCATTGTTTCGGGACTTCCGCGCTCCGGCACATCCATGATGATGAAAATGCTGGCGGAGGGCGGGCTGGATACCGTTACCGATTCCCTGCGCCAGGCGGACGAGGATAACCCCAACGGTTATTTCGAAATCGAATTGAGCAAGTCTCTCAAGGATGGCGGGAAAAAATGGCTGGACAATGCCCAGGGTAAGGCTGTTAAAGTCATTTCCTATTTGCTCGAATTTTTGCCCGAGCATTTGAATTACGATATCATTTTCATGGAACGCGAGATCCATGAAATCCTGGCGTCTCAGAAAAAGATGTTGCAGAGGCGAAACGAAACGTCCATTATCACAGACGCCCAAATGGAAATGCAATTCCGCGAACATCTGCGTGCGGTAAAGTATTGGGCGGCTCGCAAGCCCAATATGCGTGTGCTGTACGTCAAATATGATGAGATGGTGAACGATCCTGGGATGTTGTGTACCTCCGTTGCAGAGTTTTTGGGGTTGTCTCTGGATACTTCTGCGATGCAGGCTGTTCCCAACCGGTCCCTTTACCGAAATCGTTCAAATGAAAAGTCTTCTTAATCGGTTTCCCCGCGTTCAGGAAATCATACCTGTTTTTGCCGTGATTGTCTTCATGGTATACGCATGGTCAATCATCTCGTTCTTATGGGTTTTACCGTCCTGGCTGAATTTTATGACACCAGCCGAAATCGCCTCCGGCTTTTGTTATGTGTTGACTTTATGTCTTGTCGAAAGCCTGTCATTCCTGTTGCTCCTTTTGGCTTTGTGTTTTATTTTGCCCTCGATAATCTTGAAGAATGAGTTCATTGTGCGCGGCTCCGCCTTGACGGTGTCTGTTCTTGGATCGCTCATGCTGTATTTCCGTTCCCATCCATTTTTCGCACAACTCAATAACTCGCTCTATTCCTTCCTGCTCGCCGCTTTGTTTGTGGCAATACTGGCCGCTTTCCTTTCCACCGCGATTCGGGGACTTCGCCGGTTTATGAATTGGATCTCGGATCGCCTGATCGTTTTCCTTTATGTGTTGCTGCCGTTGACGCTCCTTTCGATAGTGGTCATTGTGATCCGCAACGTGGTTTGAGTATATTATGGCATCCATTAGCAGGCGAGATTTTCTTAAGACCGCCTTGTCTCTTTCGGCTGGAGCGACTCTTTTCCCGCTTTTGTCTTCCATTCGAGACTCCGTTCGTAAGGCGGATGGCAAGCCGAATATTATCATTATGGTATTCGACGCCATGACGGCCAGAAACCTATCGCTTTATGGCTATCCAAGGAAGACCACTCCCAACCTGGAAAGGCTTGCGCAACGCGCCACGGTCTATCATTCCCACTATTCAGCCGGCAATTTTACAACTCCCGGAACTGCATCCATGCTGACAGGAACATATCCCTGGACGCATCGGGCGATTAACATTGAGGGGATGGTTGCCCGGAAATTGGCCGATAATAATCTTTTCAGCTATTTGCAGGATGACTATTATTGCACTGTTTTTACCCAAAACTTTTTAGCCGAAGTGCTATTGGATCAGTTTGCGGGAAGCGTTGACCGTCATCTTGTCATGTCGTCGTTTAGAGATAAACCTTATCGGGCGGCTTTGAGCAGTCATTTTCCAAATGACCCAATCGTTGCTCTTCAAGCGCTGGACGAGTTGATGCTGGGATATGACCGTTCTCCGGCATCCCTGGTCTTTGGCTTCATCGACAGAATCTATGGCGCGAAGGCAAGGCAGAGTGGTGGTCAGCCTGCCGGGGAATATCCCTATGGCTTGCCGGATAATTATTTCTCCACTTTTCTAAATGAAGCAGTCTACGCCGGCGTTCTGGATGAGATTCGCTCCCTGGCCGATGGTTCGGCTCCATTTTTGGGATATTTCCATTTATGGTCTCCTCATTGGCCGTTTGCCCCCAGAAAAGAGTTTGTGAACACACTGCCGGAAATCCAACTGCCTGAGAAACCTGTTCATAAATTGTCGGAAAACGATCTGAGGAAGACCAGACTCAAAGCGCGCCGGAAGGCATACGATGAATATTTATTGGAAGTGGACTTCGAAATCGGCAGACTGGTTGATGCTCTTGAGAGCGATGGAATCCTTCAAAATAGTTACCTCATCCTGACCTCGGATCACGGCGAGGTATTCGAGCGGGGAGAGTGGGGACATGGCTACAAGCTCCTGTATGACCCGGTGATTCATATTCCATTGCTTGTTATGGCGCCTGGTCAGCAAAACCGGCAGGATATTTATGCAACAACGAGTAACATTGACATTGTGCCCACACTCCTGCGCATTGCCGGTAAACAACCCCCCAATAAAATAGAGGGTAGAATTCTTCCGGGCTTTGGCGGAACGGATGACCCTGAACGAAGTATTTTTTCACTCGAAGCGAAAGAGAATTCGTCGTTTGGCCCGCTAAAGAAAGCTACCGTCTCGATGACAAAGGGAGATCATAAATTGATCTATTATTTGGGCTATGAAAAATACCCGGATGGTTTTGAACTTTACAACTTGCGCGAAGATGGCGATGAAATGAACGATATATTTCAGCGGGACGCCAAAACCGCCGCCCGCATGAAGGAAGAATTGCTCGACCAGCTTGCTGACAAAAATAATTCCATTCGATAGAGGCAAACAACCATGTATAAACTTGTTCTCGTCCGTCACGGACAAAGCACCTGGAATCTCGAAAACCGTTTCACTGGCTGGACGGATGTCGGCCTGACCGATCAGGGAAGGGCTGAAGCGCTCGCAGCAGGAAAATTACTTAGGGAGGGCGGTTACGTTTTCGACGTGGCACTCACGTCCGTTTTGCGGCGCGCCATTCAAACGCTTTGGATCGTCTTGCAGGAAATGAATCTCGAGTGGATCCCCGTCACCAACGCCTGGCAGCTCAACGAACGTCACTACGGCGCATTGCAGGGCTTGAACAAATCGGAGATGGCTGACAAATACGGCGAAGCACAGGTGAAGATTTGGCGGCGCAGTTACGATGTTCCGCCTCCCGCTTTGGAATTGACGGATGAGCGCCACCCGAAATTTGATCCGCGCTACGCCTCCCTCTCGACCGAGGAACTGCCAGCCACCGAGTCGCTCAAGATTACCCTTGAGAGGGTTCTCCCTTACTGGCACTCGACGATTGTCCCCACGATTAAATCAGGCAGGCGCGTGTTGATCGCCGCGCACGGGAACAGCATTCGCGTGTTGGTCAAATACCTGGATAACATTTCCGATGCCGAAATTCCTGAACTCAATATTCCCACAGGCGTCCCGCTCGTCTACGAACTGGACGGAGACCTGAAGCCCATCACCCATTACTATCTCGGCGATGCGGAAGAGGTTGCCAGAAAAGCCGCGGCGGTGGCAAGCCAGGGTAAGGCAAAGTAGCCCAGTAATCAGTGAACAGTAATCAGTCAGACCCTAAAGGTTTTCCAAACCTTTAGGGTCTTTGAGTTAGAATCAGCCCATGTCCCTACACCCTGATTTCATCTCCGAACTCGGCAAGCGTTTCGCAGGCGACATCCGCCTCGACGTTGCCTCCCGCGCCCTCTACAGCACCGACGCCTCGATATACCAGATCGAGCCGCTGGGTGTTGCCATCCCGAAAACGCAGGATGACCTTCAAGCCGCAGTGGAACTTGCCGCGAAATACAAAGTGCCGATTTTGCCGCGTGGCGCGGGATCATCGCTGGGTGGGCAGGCGATTGGTGAAGCCCTGATTTTGGACTGCTCACGCTGGCTGGATTCCATTATCGAAATTGACCCTGAATCCCATACAGCGACCGTTGAACCGGGTGTCGTTCTTTCCGCCCTGAATCGTGCTTCCGCTAAATTTGGCCTGATGTTCGGCCCCGACCCTGCCTCCGCTGAACGCGCCACGATGGGCGGTGTGATCGGCAACAACGCGACCGGTGCGCATTCCATCCTATACGGCATGTCAGCTGACCATTTGGTTTCGGCGGATGTGATTATGGCAGATGGGAGTCTGGCACAATTTGGAGAACAGAGACTAGAGACTAGTGAGCAGATGGCAAGTGACAATTCTCTATTCTTTGCTCTCTACTCGACTGTAATTGAAATTCGCGAAAAATATGCAGGGGCCATTAAACAAAATTATCCAAAATCGTGGCGCAATTCGGCTGGCTATCGTTTGAATTATCTTCTTCCGTGGTCGCCATCTGTTCCTTCGCGATGGGATGCGAATAATTATGGGTTGTTTTCCACGGTCTATCGTCCACAGTCCACGGTCAATTTGGCGAGTTTGCTTGCAGGCTCCGAAGGGACTCTTGCCGTCATGCGCCGCGCGACGGTGAATCTTGTTCCCAAACCGAAACACACAATTTTGGGTGTGCTTGCGTACAACAGCATCCCCGAAGCCTGTGACGACGTGCCGCGCTTGCTCGAGTTCAGCCCAAGCGCAATTGAGTTGATCCCGCAAATGATCATCCGCCTGGCGCGCGGCGTCCCTGCCTACGCGCGTCAAATGGGATGGATGGTCGGCGACCCTGCCGCGGTGCTGGTCGTTGAATTTAGCGGGGACAGGCCCGAGGTCCTGAAAGAGGCGGTGCGGAAGATCGGTGAAGTGCTCGTCGTCGCGGAATCCACAGAAGAGCAGGCGCGAGTCTGGAACGTCCGCAAAATGGGACTGGGCATTCTCGATTCGCGTCCACAGGCCGACAGGCCCGCCGCGTTCATCGAAGATTGCGCCATCCCTGTTGAGAATTTGGCGGAGTTCATTCGTGAGGTTGAAAAAATTCTTGCCGCGCATAACACCGTGGGCGGGATTTACGCGCACGCCTCGGCGGGCTGTTTGCACATTCGGCCGATTTTGGATTTGCGGAGCGGCGAGGGTGTGCGCGCTTTGCGAAGCATCGGCGGGCAGGTGCTTGCTTTGACGATGCGGCTTGGCGGCTCGATGAGCAGTGAGCACGGCGACGGGATTGTGGCGGGGGAGTGGATCGAAAAAACGTATGGCGCGCAAGTGACCGAAGCCATGCGCCAGTTGAAACGCGCGGCCGACCCGCATAATTTGCTCAACCCAAACAAAATGTTCGATGCGCCGCCAATGGACACGCGCCTGCGTTACGGCGAAGATTTCCGCGTTCAGCCGTGGAAGCCCGCGATTGATTTTTCGCGCAACGGCGGATTGGTTACTGCAATCGAGCAATGTAACGGACAGGGAGTCTGTCGAAAAGACACCGGCGTGATGTGCCCGTCGTTTCAGGCGACGCGCGAAGAAATGCACTCCACGCGCGGCCGGGCAAATCTTTTGCGCGCATTGATTTCCCAGCGCGCTGAATTCATAAATGATAAATCTGAAATCGAAGACGCCGTTGCCGACGCGCTCGACCTCTGCCTCGCCTGCAAGGGATGCAAAGCCGAATGCCCCAGCGGCGTGGACATGGCGAAGCTGAAGTCCGCCTTCCAGGCGGAATATTACAAGAAGTATCGCCGTCCGTTGCGGGATTATTTGTTTGGATATTTTCATGTGGCTGCGGGTTTGCTTGCGCCGATTGCGCCCATCTCGAATTCCCTGTTGCAGAATCCGTTGATGAAATCCATCGCGGCGCGCGTGACGGAAATCACGCCAAATCGTCCGTTCCCCAAATTTACGAGCGAGCGCGCAAAACCGAACGCGCTCTTTTTGGACTCAAAAATCTCCAGATTTTTGAACGCCGAAGGTCAGGAGACTTTCGATGCCATGAAAGCCGTAATTTTCCTGCGTGACCCATTCTCACGATATATCGAACCGGAAGTGGAGCAGGCCGCATTCGATATTTTGAACACCCTGGGATTTGAAGTCATCGTCCTGCCGGTGGTGAGCGCGGGCGCGGCCTTGCTCTCGAAGGGATTTTTGGATCAGGCGCGCCGACACGCAGAACGTGTGCTGAATGCCCTGAAAAAAAATGACCCCGATGGCTCCATGCCGGTGGTCGGACTTGAACCTCCGGAAATCTACTCGCTCAAAAATGATTACCTCGACCTGCTTCCTGAATGCGCAGACGAAATCGGGAAACGCTCAGAAAACGTCTGGTTGCTGGAAGAATTCCTGATCCGCTCCAAGTCATTTACCAGCCTGCGTGTAGCCATTAAAGATAATTCCCCTCTCCCCTTAAGAGAGGGGACAGGAGTGAAGGAACGAGTTGTCTTTCACCCACACTGCCACCAGCGCGCCGAAGGCCCCGCAAACGACGGCCTTCCCAACGGCGTCGCCGCGACGATGGAGATGCTTCGCGTCTGCGGTTACGAAGTTGAGTTAATCGATTCTGGTTGCTGCGGCATGGCCGGGACATTCGGCTACGAAGCCGAGCACTACGAACTTTCACAGAAAATAGGGGAGTTGAAACTCTTTCCTTACATCCGCCAATTACAAATTACCAATCCCCAATCGTCAATCGCGAAGTCCCCGAAGGGGGTCAATCGCGAAGTCCCCGAAGGGGGTAAATCGCAAATCACTGCCACTGGCGCGGCCTGCCGTCTCCAAATCGAGCAGGGGACAGGCGTGCAGGCGGAGCATCCAATCGTGCTTGCCGCGCGGGTTATTCGCTCGAAGTTGATAGCGTAAACGCCGCAATCGAAAACGCAACTGCCACGTTGAATGACTTCTTCCTTCCCCACATGGGGATGAAGATAATCTCGTCGCACATCTCCAGCAATTCCGGGTCAACGCCGGTCACTTCGTTGCCGGCAATGAGCAGTACTTCCTGAGTGGAGCGGAGCGCAGTCGAAGGATGGTGGATTGAAACCGCACGCGCATCATCCTCCAGTGCAAATAATTGATAACCTTTTGATTTCAATTTCCTCGCGGCGACGATGGCATTCTTGTGATACGTCCAGCTCACAGTTTTTTCCGAACCAAGCGATGTCTTCGCCACCGATTCGTTTTCAGGCGTGGGCGTGATGCCGCACAGGTGAAGATGACTTAATCCGAATCCATCCGCCGAGCGAAAAATTGACCCGACGTTCCATGCCGAGCGGATGTTATCGAGTAACCCTTCAAGCCGAAAAGACGGAGGCGGGTAGACAGTCTCAACTTCGTGCGCGATGCGACGCGTCAAAACCACCTCGGTATCGCCCAAACAGGATGGACAACGAGTCCCAAATGGATGCCCCTCGGTGAGTGGATAGCGCAGTCCGCAGTTTGGACATTGGTGAATTTCGTAGGATGTAGTCATTGCTCGATTATATTCGCCGCGGTTTATATCGTGTAAAATGAGACCACATGTCCAAACAGATGCGAAAACTCGTCCCCAACCTCATCCTTGAAAAATACCGCGCCGGAGAAATGCGCGGTTCGTTGCAGGCCGCAGGGTTGTTCGTTGACCTCTCCGGTTTTTCCAGAATGGCCGACGCGCTCGCCCGCCACGGTCATCACGGCGCGGAGACGCTCACCGAAGTGATGCGCCTCATCTTCGAGCCATTGGTCAGCGCGGTCTACTCGCAGGACGGGTTTGTGGTGGGATATGCCGGGGACGCGTTCATTGCCATTTTCCCCGCGCGCCCAGCCCAAAGTCCCGCGGCGATGCGATGCTTGTCTGCCGCGTCAGTCATGCAGGCGCACGTCAAATCAAACGCTGAGATTCAAACCCGCTTTGGCAGTTTTCCCATTTCCATCAAAGTCGGCCTGGGCGACGGCGAAACCACGTGGCAGATGTTCACATCCGAAGATCGGACGCGTGCCACGTTTTGCATCCGCGGCGAATGTGTGCGGAACGCGGTAAAGGCGGAGGAACACGCGCATCCCGGGCAAATCATCGCGCACGAAAGATTTTTTGAGACGATAAGAAACGCCGTGGCCCCGCACGTTTCACTGTCTGGGAAAGAGACGTGCAGGGTCACCGCCGCGCGCGTGGATGACTGTTACCAACTCCTGGACATTGATTCCGTTTTACCGGCGCCTCGCCTCATTTCCGACCCTGAACCTGACCCCGCCATCATTCGCATTTTCGCCCCGGAACAGATTCTGCGGCTGCCCATCGTCGGGGAGTTTCGACAGGTGGTGAACCTGTTCATTGACATTCCCGCCGGCATCTCCGATGAAGAGCTGATGGCGCCGTTCATGAAAACAGTCTATGCCCTGCAGAAACGCTACGGCGGATATTTCCTGCGCCCCGAACTTGGAGACAAGGGATTTAACCTGCTCATGTTCTGGGGCGCACCGACCGCCCACGAGACCGACATCGTGCGCGCCATCAATTTCATGCTGGAGCTTGTCGAGCGCACCAAGCTGGATTATCGCGCCGGGCTGACGTATCGCACCGCGTATTCGGGCTTCATGGGCGTGGACTTGCGCGAGGACTACACCGCCTACGGCTGGGGAGTCAACCTTGCGGCGCGGCTCATGGAACATTCGGGCCGCAACGAAATCTGGATGGATGAGGAAATTGCCCGCCGCGCCGAAAAATATTTTGAAATAAACCCGCGCGGGGAGTTCAATTTCAAAGGCTTTGAACATAAACTGAAAGCGTATGTTCTGGTTGGGCGCAAGGCTGTTTCTGAAACGGTGTACATGGGTGAACTGGTTGGCCGGCGCGCCGAATTGGAAATTTTGCATTCCTTTATCGAGCCATTGCGGGAGGGAAAGTTCGCCGGGGCGATGGTTGTGCAAGGCGACGCGGGTATCGGAAAAAGCCGTCTCCTGCACACGTTTCAAACGAGCGTGGAATCGCCTGTGGGATGGGTAGTGGGCCAAAGCGACGAAATCCTGCGCCAGTCATTCAGTCCCTTCCGAAACTGGCTGGAGAAGCGCTTCGGCTTCGAACAGGGCCAGAGCAACGAAACCAACCTGAATTCATTGATGACCCGTTTGCAGAAGTTGATTGAAGCCACGCCCGATCCCGACCTGGCCGCGGAACTGACGCGCACGAGTTCAGTGCTTGCCGCGCTGTTGAATCTCACGCAGGAAAATTCCCTCTACCAGCAATTGGACGCTAAAGGCCGCTACGAAAATACGCTGATCGCATTGAGCGCCCTGCTTCGCGCCGAAAGCCTGCAAAAGCCGTTGATTTTGTTCATCGAAGATTTGCACTGGCTCGATGACGATACGCGCGCTTTCCTTTCGTATCTTGTACGTACCGTGCTTGCGGAGCCGGGCAAAACCTATCCGCTCGCCATCATCGGCACGCAACGCCCGGATGCCAAACCCCTGGATATTGGCAACGAAGCCTATCAATTTCAAGTCAAGCTCGGCGCGCTGACCTCCAGCGACCTCTCCCAAATTGCGGAAAACATTCTCGGTCATCCCGTCCGCGTGGAACTGCTGGAGCTTCTGTTCCAACGAAGCGACGGCAACCCGTTCTTCGCCGAACAAATTTTGCACTACCTCGTGGATAACAACCTGCTGTTTCTCGGCGCAGACGGTTTCTTTGAAACCAAAAGCGATACCGCGGACGCCCTGCCCACAGACGTGAATGCCCTGCTTATCGCCCGTCTCGACAGCCTCGCCGAGGACGTGCGCGAAACCGTCCAAACCGCCTCGGTGCTGGGACGTGAGTTCGAGGTCCGCCTGCTGGCCGAAATGCTCCGCGGCGACCAGAACATCACCGAAAAAGTGGCCGACGCCGAAAAGCACGGCATCTGGGTCGCGCTGGATGAAATTCAGTACATCTTCCGTCACGCCCTCCTGCGCGACGCGGCGTATTCCATGCAATTGCTGGCAAGGCAGATACAACTTCACGAGATCGCCCTGACTGCAATGGAAACACTCTATGCCGCTGAACTGGAAAATCATTATGGCGAATTGGCTTTTCATGCTGAACGTACTCAGTTGACGGAAAAAGCTATCCAATATCTTACCCTGGCTGGAAAGCAGGCGGCTGGTCGCTATCAAAATGCAATAGCGGTAGATTATTTCACGCGCGCGCTTGCGCTTGTGCCCGATGCTGATTTGCAAACTCAATACGACTTAATCTACGAGCGTGCAGTTGTTTATCAGAACACGTCAAACCGCTCTTTGCAATTGCAGGATATTGGTGCCCTCGACGGATTTTCAGCAAAACTCCAGGATCCGATAAAAACAGCAAAGGCGATGTATCTTCGCTCTTATTATCTCGTTACCATGGGAGATCATGCCGGGGGATACGAAATCTCCAAACAAGTAATTGACCAGTCTTTGAAATTTGGAGATGATGAAACGGCTCTTGATGCTTACAGTATCATGGGTAGTTCTCTGTGGCGAATGTCTCGTCTTGAAGAAGCTATGCGGATAGTTGAGGATGGTTTGTTGCTTGCTCATCAATTGGGTAAGCATGCTGTTGAAAGCAAGCTGCTTAGTGGCATGGGGTTGATCGCGCTTGAACAGGGAGAACACGCTCTTGCACTAGAGAGTTTCCAGGAAGCGCTCAAAATCGCACGTGAATTGAAAAACAGGCGGCTCGAATCGGCGGCTTTGAGAAATCTTTCCCTTGCTGTAGTGGCTGTACATGGAGATTATTCCTCCGCCCGAGAGTGTTATTTGCAGGCGTATGTTATTGATCACGAAAGTGGCGACCGATATGCCGAAGGCGGCATTTTGGGGAATATTGGATGGCTGGCCAGTTTAAGCGGAGACTTTTTTTCTGCGCGAAAGTACTTGGAGCAGGCTTTGATTATTAATCGCGAAGTTGGCTCCTTGTATCAGGAATTGACCGGATTGATCAATTTAAGCTCGCTACTATGCATGATGGGAGACGCGACGCTCGCATTGAAATATGCCAGCGACGGGTATGAGATTTGTCAAAAAACTCATGATCGCTCTGGCGAAGGCTGGGTTTTCTTGAATATGGGGCACGCTTATTTGCTGATGGGGAAACTGGATGAAGCCGTGAAATCTTATGAGCGGTGCAGGGTCATACGCGAAGAACTAAATCAGCCCAATCTGGCGGCGGAAGCGATCGCTGGCCTTGTTCAAATTGCTTTGCAAACAGACAATTTGCCAACGATGTGGACCTGGTCTGAAAAAATATATTCCCAAATAGAAAATGGCAATACGTTTGCGGGTGCAGACGATCCTCTGCGTGTTTATTATGCCTGTTATCAGGCCTTTGAAAAAATTCGAGACCCGCGCTTCAAATTTGTGTTGCGGAAGGCATTGCAACTACTAGAAGCACAGGTCTCAAAACTTCAGAATGAAACGGAACGCCGGATGTACATTGAGAATGTCCCTTGGCGATATGCAATTTTTCACACAGGACAGGCACTCAAAATCTCTAGTGATTAGACTTACGGCCAAGCACCGGAGCCAGGATCACCCACGTTCAACTTGACTCGACCGTTTTTCCTTAGCTCATCGGTAGCATCGTGGAGTCCCCCATCGTAATAGAAAAAGAGCATCTTTCCTTCTTCCAAACTTACTGTGATGTAATACTCCACATTAGCATACCCGTTCTTCTTCCCATCCTTCTTGTTGTACACACTGAAATTTGCAAACCAATTGATTGGCTGTCCTTGCCAGGTGGGAAGCGGAGTTGGGAGTTTATCGAAAACATCATTGTCTGTCTTTTCCTCCACGATGTGAGTGTCGGTGTCGCCTGAATTGACGAACTCGAGGGTCAGGTCGCGGTTGTCTTTTCCTTTGATCTTGAATTTCCCATTGACCGGTGTAACATCTTTCTTTGCCATTCTAGCCTCCTGTTTGGAATGAAAATAACGACCGTTTGCATTATAGCCCTGAAAGCCTTTCCTGATGCGTTACATTATCATAAACAAACCCCACGGCGTCCTCTCGCAATTCACCGACGAAGGCACCGGCCATCCCACACTCAAGCAATTCGTTGACGTGCCGAACGTCTACGCGGCGGGCCGCCTCGACCGTGATAGCGAAGGTCTGTTGTTGCTTACAGACGACGGCGCGCTGATCAAGAAATTAACCGACCCGCAACACCACATCGAAAAAACATACTGGGTTTTGGTGGAGGGGATTCCGACTCAAGAGGCTTTGACCCAACTCTCAAGCGGAATCCAGCTCAAGGGATATTTGACCCGCCCCGCGCATGTCCGCCTCATTCCGCCCCCGAACCTGCCGCCGCGGCCCAAGCCTGTCACACCCCACGGCCCCACCGTGTGGATCGAGATCAAACTGCGCGAAGGAAAGAAGCGTCAGATCCGCCACATGACCGCCGCCGTGGGATTGTTCACACTGCGGTTGGTTCGGGTTGCAATTGGCGATATTCAACTGGGTGATTTGCCTGTTGGAAAATGGCGTGAGCTGACACCTACTGAAGCTAAACGGTTAAAAAAAATAAGGCGCAGTATTTTCTAGCCACCCGACACTTTTAGATCAGTTGCTAGTGAACAGCAGTAAAAAAAAGTTTGTCCAGCAGTTCAACTGCTGGACAAACCAAAAGGGAGAAGGCGGGGGTGAGGCTATGGCAATGTAAATCTCAGAACACGGTTATACAAACCGTCCGTTACCCACACATGACCATCGGGATCGACCGCGATACCGGAGGCAAGCCCGAAGGCCGTGTTCCCATCGGCGAGATCGCCCCAGACACGCACGAGCTGTCCGTCCACGTCAAATTCCATCACGCGATAACCTTCGGGGTCGGTGATAAACACGTGACCCGCATCATTTACCGCGATAAATGGCTTGTTCTCCAGCGATTGACCGAACCAGCCATACACGTCCCATTGTTTGGCGGGGATATATTGCGTGCCGTCGGCTGAGGGGAAGAACGTCTGCACGCGCTGGTTCCACGTATCGGTGACGTAGACCATGCCTTCCTTATCAACTGCGACGCCGACCGGCTCGTCGAATTGACCGTTGTCGAGGCCTGCCGAGCCAAACTGCGCGATGAAGTTCCCGTCCGCATCAAACACGACGATGCGCTTGTTTCCGGTATCAGTGACATATACCCGCCCCTGGGAATCGACTGCGATACCGCGCGGCCCGTAGAATGCATCCGGCGTTTCACCCTGGCCGAAGAAGCCCCATTGCTTGATGAACTTCCCGGTGGCGGTAAATTTTTGAACGCGGTGATTCCACGTGTCTGTTACATAGACCGAGCCGTCCGGTCCCACCGCGACGCCCCAGGGCTCGTTGAATGTTCCGGGATCCGCGGGAGAGGAGACGCCGTCTGCGAAGGAACCCCATTCCTGCAGGAGTTTTCCGTCAACATCCAGGTGAACGATGCGATGATTGCGCGAGTCGGCCGCGTAGAATGTTCCATTCGATGCAAAGGCCAGCGAGCGCGGCGCGTTCAGGTTGACAGGGTTTTGTTCCTGTGCAGCATCGAGGACCACATCCGCGGCTAACGCGATCACCTTACCTTCCGTGGGGTCCACCACATCTTCCACCTCGCTTGGTCCAACGCCGTAATTCCAAATTTGCGAAGCCACATCCTTGCGGATATAGAGCCGCATTTGATCGGCTGGCTGCCAGGTTGTGAGTGTAAGGTCGCCGCGCCCCGTGGCCTGCGCGTAGAGTGTGTAATCGCGGTTCATCCAAATCTGGATGATGCCGGCGCGCACGTTCGGGTCGGTGAATGCGGAACAGAAGCGGGAATAATCCTTTGACTTGAAAAGTTTGAAGAAGCCAAGCAGACCCTTGCAGGAATAGTTCGGGTCGAAAGGCATGCCCGGATCGCGCTCGGTGACCACGTTAAAGTAATCCTGCATCGGCCACCACATGCGGATATAGTCAATGCGATAATAGCCCGGTCCGAGCGCAGGTTCGATCTTGTCGAAGTTCTTCTGGTCAACGATGACCACCGTGGAATCGCGCAAGGAGCGCGTGGGCTGGTCGAAGGAACGCTGGTCGGTGAAATCGCGCAGATACCAGACGAACGGCCACGAGACGCCCGTATCCGGCGCGCTGGCATCGTAGGCAAGCGCCACCCCCATGCCGCCCGTGGTGCGCTCGGAAATTTCCTGCGCCTGCGAGATCACTTCTTTAATTCCGGTCGCGCCATGTGCATAGACGAGGAATTCCGTGGGCTGGTCGTAGGTGATGTACGAAGCGCGGAACGCGGCGCGCGCGGTGAGAACTGCCAGAAGCGCGAAGAAGGTCAGCGTGAAGACGTGGCGTACATGGTTTCCACCCCAATCACGCAGGAGGTAGGTTACGGAAAAGGCGCTGATGACCGCCACAATTGCGGGAAGCAGGAACGCGCTGGTTGCCTGCAATTGCACGAGTTCCTTGCCCTGGAACGGCGGATTGGGTCCCGTCAGCGCAAGCAGGACGCCCATGATGCTGGTGATGAAGATGGCAGTGGTTGCAAGGACGAGCGGAGCGCGGCGCTCGCACAATCCCTGCCAGTCTGTGGTTTCAACGATATGTCCCAGTGCCCAGCCGGTGATCAGGATCATCGGCCATGCCATGTGATAGGTCAGCCAGGGCATGCGTTCGCCTGCCAGCGACAGGGCGATGATGATTGTAAAGCTCCACCAGGTGAGCAAGCTGAACGTGTTGGGGAAATTGGCTTCCTCGGTGGCCTGTTCCTCTGCGATCTCTTCGGCAGGGATGAGACCTTCGCTGCCTTCTGTTTCTTTCGATGTTTCCAGGCGTGCAGGTTTGATTCTGCGGCGCAGCCCAAGAATGAGCGCAAGGAAAAGTCCCAGCGCGGGCAGGAATTCGTAGACCGGGATTTGGATGAGAATGTAGTAGTACCACGGCTGACTGCCGCGCTCCACACCTTGCTGGACGATCCAGTAACCAAGCGAGCCGATACTCCCGGTGAAGAAACCGTCGCTGTTGGTGAAGACGGTTGTGAAGAAAATGGTATACGGAACCCAGAAGACCAGTGCGACCTTCCACCACAACTCCTTGTTCCAGATCAAGCCGGCAATCGCGGAGACAATGAACATGGCAACGAGGAACCCGCCGATGACCCAGATGGACTTCGGGTCGGATAACATGTTTTGCACTTCCGCAGCTTCAGCGGGGATGGACACGTGCAACCATCGCTCCAGCCATTTGACCGGGAAGGGCGATAACATCGGCAGGACGATCATGCCGGTGAGCATCAGCAGGTCAAATGAGCGTTCGGAGCGGATGCCGCCCCACGTGTAGCCGCGGATGAGGAAAAATGCCGCGGCGATGATGGCAAGGATTCCCGCCAGGGCGATGACGGATGTCGGTGAAATGGAACCAGCTTCGGGCGGGGCAAGAGGCGATTCTGTCGAAAGGGGATCGGCTGGGGCCGCGGTTTCGGCTCCAGTCAACGTGCCCTGGTCGCGGGTGTAGAGTCCGTATCCCGCAGCCGCGCCGACGAGAAGGATCGCAACCCCCAGCGCGATGATGAAGGGGCGATAGTCGCTTGCGCGGCCCTGCCACGGGCGGCGCGTGACCTGCGCGATGAAGTAGATCACGAAAAAGAGCAAAGCCTGTGCGGCGTAAATGAAGGCAGTCTCCTTCGTCAGGAAATGCAGGAGCATTGCGGCCGCGAACATGTAAATATATTTTTTGCCGCCCGCTTCGAGATGGCGCAAAATGGCGTACAGCATGATCACACCTGCAAGCCCGGTGTAGGATTCGTTGCGGACGTAGCGCGAGTAATAAAGCATGTACGGCGAAATGACCATCAGAAAGCCTGCGATCAACGCGCCCCATTTGCCGAGGTAGCGCCGCCAGTACCAGACCATCCAAATGGTTGCGATGCCGGCCAGGGCGGCGGGAATTCTCGAAGTGAAGTCGCTTGCGCCGAAGAGGAAATACGAAAGCGCGATCATGTGGAATTGCAAAGGCCCGTGCATCATGGGCGAGTGTTCGTAGCCCTGGCCGCGATAGAGTAGCCACGAAAAATAGGTGTGCAGGCTTTCGTCGTGACTCATGACGCGCGTGCCGAGATCGTAAAAACGCGTGACGATTGCCAGCAGGATGACTGCGGCAAAGATCACGATTTCATTTGTAATGGAGGGAAGGGCGGGGTGGATGGGTCGTTCGAGCCAGTTGCGTTTTTGTTCCATTTGTTTTCACCGTAAGTTTTTATTCTCAAAAGTTGACTGACTATACTTCATGAAAGATGTTCTGACAAGTTCGCTTGTAGAAAGGTGACAGTCACTTTTGCGAAGCACCCCGAAGTGAAACGGAGGGGGCGAAGTGACTGTCACCTGCTTATGTTTTTATCCGGGAGTGTAAGTAATCGCTTCGATTTGCGGAGTAATGGTGATGGTGTTCGTGGGGACATTAGTTGTGCCCGTTGGCGTGAAATTGCAGAGCGGTATTTTCAACTCCATGGATAGTTTTACAACTTCTGTTTCCATGTTGTTTAATTTCATGATGTCTTCTTCTGTTACCGAGAATTGATGAGCAATGCTTTCCAGCGTGTCATTTTTCTGTACCTGATAAGAGACAAAACTGCAACCTTGAAACAAAATGTGTGTGACCGTTTGCTGGATGGAAGGGGTTGGGACGGGCGGCGCGCTGGTTGGCAGATTTGGGGAGATTGCCAGGCTGGATAAGGAAATTTGCCAAAGACCGATCACAGTGACGATGAGGGCAAGCGCCATCGCTATTATGCGCGTAGGCACTAAGTTGACCATGTTCCCAATCTTCCGTGATTTCCCTTTAGCTTGATTGCTCACTAACCCGATGGACAATGGGGCAGGGGCAAGATTCCACCGGCTTTGCATAACACGGCGCAAAATGGCTTCCAGTTCGCTAAGTTCGGAGGCGTAGGCAATGCACTCGCTACATTCAAGGAGATGCGCGTCGAGCAACTTTCGTTGTTCGGCTAGCAGTGTTTTATCCGCTTTCTGTTGGATAAGCTCGCGGGCTTGTGCGTGTGTTAATTGGGTCACAGGTTATTCTCCGTGTAACAGTGACAGTGCGGTTCTTAATCGTTCACGGGCGATGTGCAGGCGTGAATGAACGGTTCCTTCGCTGATCGAAAGGATTTCCGAAATCTCCGCAATGGACAACTCATGAAAGTAGCGGAGAATGACAACCATCCGATGCCGTTCATCCAATTTGTTCAGCGACCTCCATAGCGCGGCTTCCTTCTCGTTTTGGATAACCACGTCCTCCGGCAAAGACGGCTTTTGCGTCTCAACCTGGAAAACAGATGTCAGCGTTGTCCTTAATCGCTCCAGGATCTTCCGCTTTCGCAAATGGCTTCGGCTGACGTTTAGCGCAATTTTATAAAGCCACGCCTTGAAGGACGACCTGTCCTCGTAGGCTCGCAAAGATTTCAGTGCGGAAATGAAAGTCTCCTGAGTCGCCTCGCTGGCCTCAACCGGATCGTTGACGATGGAAAGCGCCAGCTTGAACACGCCCGCCTCGTACTGGCGGACAAGCATTTCGATTGCACGTTGATCTCCTTCCATGCAATCCGAAATGAGCGATGCTTCAGTGATGTTCATGCTTTCTGAATCATTAACGCTTGTCAGGTTGAAAACCTTCATGGGAATTTCGATACTTCGTGTAGCCAATTAACCACAATCATTTTTTGAAACTATTTTCCCCAGAAGAAACAACACCTGCCAATTGACCGCATCCCGCCTGAATATCCACTCCCCGACGCATACGAATCGTGCATGGGACCCCGGCCTGCTCCAGCGATTCTTTGAATTGCGCAGCCCTTTCACGGGACGTCGCCTGGCCGGAGTATCCTGTGGTGGGGTTGAGGGGGATGGCGTTCACGTGGATCATTCCGCGCTGAGCGTAGTCGAAGCGGGTGAATAGCCGCGCGGCGAGTTTCCTCGCAACCTCGGGCGTGTCGTTGACTCCGTTGATCAGCGCCCATTCAAAGGTCACGCGGCGATGCGTTTTTTCGACGTAGTATTTGCACGCCTCGATCACTTCGTCAATCCTGTAGCGCTTGTTGACCGGCATGATCGCGAGACGTTCGCTGTCCTCCGCGGCGTGGAGGGAGATAGCTAAATTCACCTGCCGCTGTTCATCCGCGAAGCGCTTGATCTGCGGGACGAGCCCGACGGTTGAAATCGTAAACCGACGCGCTCCGAAGTTGTAGCCGTCGGAGTCGTTGAGCCGGTCAATGGCGGCCATCGTGTTCTCGTAGTTGTGGAAGGGTTCGCCCATGCCCATCAAAACGACGTTCGTGACGTTCTGATTCTCTTCCTTCAACATGCGCGCGTAGTAAATGACCTGCGCCACGATCTCGCCGCTCGTGAGGTGACGCTTGAATCCCATCTGTCCCGTCGCGCAGAAGACACAGCCCATCGCGCAACCGGCCTGCGTGGAAATGCAGAGCGTGCGGCGATCTTTAGCCCCTCTCCCGCCGGGAGCCCCACTGGGGTGCTTCGCGAAGGGGTTGGGGTGAGGGCCATCCGCAGAATCGCCGTAGCGCATGAGCACGGCTTCGATGACCTGCCCATCATGGAGCTCGAACAGGGTCTTGCGCGTTTGTTTATCGGATGAATCGAGGTAGAGCTTCGGCTTGAGAGGCGAGAAGTTGAGATTCTCCGCCAGCTTGTCGCGCAGTGATTTCGGTAAATTGGTAAATTGATCGGGTGAGGTGTAGAGATGCTGGTACAGTCCCTGCCAGATTTGTTTTGCGCGGTAGGCGGGTTCGTCCCAGCCTTTGAGAATGGACGTGAGGGTCGGGAGGTCTAAATCGCAGATGAGCATGGGGAGTATGATACCAGACTGGCGCGTTCCAGTTTATCCTATCAATGAGGCTAAATCGTCCGCAATCAAATCCATCTGCGGCCTCCACGCTTCCGCCTGCTCCCGCGTCGAGACCCCGCTCAACACCAACGCGGTGGGACATCCCACGGCCTGGCCTGCGGCGATGTCCGTTTCGAGGCGGTCGCCAACGATGAGCGTCTCTTCTTTCTTCGCGCCGAGCCGTTCGAGCGCGAGTTCCATCATGAACGGACGCGGCTTGCCCGCCACGATCGGGTCAACGCCGGTTGCGGTGGTGATGACCGAAATCCACGCGCCCGACCCGGGGATTTCCCCGCGCGGGGTGGGGAAGGTTCTGTCGGTGTTGGTTGTGTAGAAAGGAATGCCGGCGCGGACGAGCAGCGTCGCTTCGGCGATCTTTTCAAAATTGACCCCGCGGTCAATGCCCATGACGACGGCTTGGGCCTGCGCGGCGGTTTCCACCGGAAGGATTTCGAATCCGCGTTCCTCCAGCGCCAGCCGGATTCCGTCCTCGCCGATCATGAATATCTTCGTGCTGGGTGCATATTTTTGCGCGAGCATGAAGGCGATGCCCATGGCCGAAGTGACCACCTGCCACGGTTCGATCTCCACGCCAAGCTCGGCCAGCTTCTGGCAATACTCTTCGGGTGTTTTCGTCCCGTTGTTGGTGGCAAAGGCAAATTTCAGTCCGCGTTCCTTGATGCGCGCAAAAATGGAGGGCAGGTCGCCGATCGGCGCGTCGGAGCGCCAGATCACGCCGTCCATGTCAAGGATGAGTGCTTTGATGTTTGAAGGAAGCATTGAACTTGAATCTCATTTCTCGAATTTCTTGAAAAGGTATTTGAGCACGGGTTTATCCACCCAGCCCGCGGAGGGATCGGAACGTTCTTCAAAGTTTTCGTTGCCGATGAATTCAGTGAAGGCTTTTTTCGCCCTGTCGTCGAATTTACCGGAAGGCCCGCCTCTCAGATATTTTTCGTTGATCAGGATCTGCTGAATCCGTTTCAGGTTATTCCCTTTCAACGTCACGCGCTCGGCTTCAGGGCTTTTACCGAAATACAAATTGTGTAGTTCCAGCAGTTCCCCGAGCCGCGTCACCGGGTCTTCGTGATCGTCCACGCGGTAGTCAACCCAGCGGTCAACGAATCCGCCGTAACCGCCCTTTGGTTTCACCACGTAAATCGCCGCGGACTGGCGTCCGCGTTTGTCGCCTCCAGCGCGGTCACCTGCGTAAAGCGCGGCGTGCAGGCGGGAGGGCAGGCTGCCTTTTGTTTTCAGGAATGCATCCTTCATCGCAGGGACAACCTTCGCACTCTTCAAAATATTTCCCTGAATGGCATAGCCTTTGCCTTTCACGCCGCCCGCCCAATTAAAACAACCATTCCCGGAATATGTCGCCGCGCCGCCTTTCGCATCCACGAGGCCGACCTGGCGCAATTCCCGATCCGGATCATCCTGCAACAAACGGGCGAGAGTCTCCTCTGCGGAGAGTCCCTGCGCCATAAACTCAAGTCCGCGCGGGCCAAAGGATGTATTCGCAAACGATTGCGTAGCCACTGCGCCGGCTCCCGCCTGCGCCCATGGCGCCACCGCGCCCACCGCCGGAAACTTCGACGCGACCGCGATGCCCCATGCCTGTTCCTTCAAATCACATGCGACAATTGAAAATGTCATACCAAAATCCTTTCCCGCCCATTATAAATGCAAGACCCCGAAGGTTCATTGCCTTCGGGGTTAATGTTGATTGGAGCCCGAAGTCTCCCGACTTCGGGTAAGCCAACGTCAGGTCCCCTACGGGGATGATAAGACGTTGGACTCCAGTGCCTACTTCAACACCTTCTCCGGCGTCTCGATCACTTGATCTACCAGGCCATAATCCACAGCCTGTTGGGCTTCGAGATAGAAATCGCGGTCGGCATCGCGCTCGATCACTTCCAGCGGCTGGCCAGTGTGCCTTGCCAGCACGTTATTTAACAATGCCTTCAATCGCAAAATCTGGCGGGCCTGGATTTCAATATCCGTGGCCTGGCCTTGCGCGCCGCCGAGGGGCTGGTGCATGTGGATGGTCGCGTGGGGCAGGGCGTAGCGTCTGCCCTTCGTGCCGGCAGTCAGCAAAACGGTCCCGAAAGAAGCGGTGACGCCCACGGCCACAGTGCTGATCGGATTCGAGATGATCTGCATCGTGTCGTAGATCGCCAGTCCCGCGTAGATTTGTCCGCCGGGTGAATTGATGTACATGCGGATTTCTCTTTCCGGGTCTTCGTGATTAAGAAACAATAATTGTGCCACGATCACATTCGCGACCTGGTCGTCAATGGGTGTGCCGAGAAAAACGATGCGCTCTTTGAGCAGGAGTGAATAAATGTCGTAAGCGCGTTCGCCGCGGCCGGTATTCTCAACCACCATCGGAACTACGTTATTGAAATTTGGGATCATGTTGTCTCCTTTTTTGTTGGGACAATCTTATCCAACCCGCGTTGGATTTTTGTTAATTTTTTCTTTTCGTTGCGGATGACGAACCGTCCTTCGACACATCGCTTCGCGCGCCGCCTCATCCTGCTTCCGCTTATTCGGCCTTCTCTTCACTTTCAGCGGGTTCCGTTTCCACGCCGCTTTCGGGTGAGGTCTCAGCCGCATCTTCAACTTTTTCCTGCTCTTCGACCTTTTCTTCGGGCTTTTTGTATTCGCCCACAGCAATGGACTTCAACGTATTGAGCGCGCGGCGCGTCATCACGCGGCTGGCCGATTCCATCGCAACGGCCTGGGCAAGCTGCTGCTGACCCTGGCGTCCGCCGCGGATTTTTCCAAAGTCAAGCCCCTGCATGGCAAGGTTGTTGAGGGTGTTGTTGAACTCGGCATCCAGTTCTTCATTTTGAACGTTGATCTTTTCCTTGCTGACAATTTCATCCATGATAAGCGAGCGTTCGAGCCGTTTCTTCGCGACCGGCATGGCTTCCTCTTCGATAAACTTTTCGCGCGTGGTGTTGCGGACTTTGAAGTAGGTTTCCAAATCCATGTTTTGCTGAGCCAGCCGGTTCGACAGGTCTTCAAGCACGTGCTCGCTCTCATGTTCCACGGCATGTTGGTGATACTTGAGTATCGCGCCTTCCTTTACCTTTTCGATCAGATCAACGAAATACTTGTCGTCGTAGTCAGCTTTGGAACGCGCTTCCACGTCCCTGGTCACGGCTTCCTTGAGCGCCTCAAACGTTTCGCCCGCGCCGGCCATTTTGGCAAACGCATCGTCGAGGTCGGGCAGGGTCACACCGCGTACGGTCTTGACCGTCACTTCGATTTCCGCGGTCTTGCCTTTGAGTTCTTCCACTTCCCAATCCGCGGGAAATTCGTGTGTAATGGTCTTGCTATCGCCGGGTTTCAACCCTGCCAACTCTTTGGCGAATCCGTTATACGGCCATTCGGTGTCTCGTTCCTCCTTGCGGACGAAGGTCGCGAAACCGGTGCGGTTCAATTCAGTAGTCTCGGATTTCACGTCAACCATGACGTAATCGCCGAGTTCCACTGCGCGGTCAACGGTCTCGGTTGAGGCGTACATTTGCCGGAGTTCCTCCAGGGCGGCGTCCACTTCCTTTTCGCCGGGAGCAGTCCACTCGTACGGCAGTCGAATCGAGTGATAGTCGCCCAGATCCACTTCGGGGGCGAGGGGAACCTTGAAGGTGAACTTCGGCGGCTGGAGGTTGTCAATTGATTCGAGTGAACCTGCCGCGCCGGGGTTGATATCCGCTTCCTTGAGAATGTTGGAATATTGCTCGTCAATCAAAAAGTCAACGGCCTGTTCAACGATGGCCTGTTCCCCATACGTGCGAACGATCATTTCGTACGGCGCCTTGCCTGGCCGGAACCCCGGAATCTTGCCGCGCTCGGAGATCTTGCGCGCCGCGCGGCGTTTGTAGGCTTCGAATTTTTCCTGCTCGAACTCAACCACTAATCTGGCTTCGTGGTTATCCTGAATGGTCTTTTCGATGTTCAAATTATTTCTCCATGCAGACCATAAAGGTTTTCAAAACTTTTACAGTCTAAAAATTTTTGTGGGGACGGAGGGGGTCGAACCCTCACGCCTCGCGGCACATGATCCTAAGTCATGCCTGTCTGCCAGTTCCAGCACGTCCCCGTAAACGCGGCAAGATTATATAACAGGGGGTGAGAGGCGTCAACACAAATAAGCTGATTGACGATTTTGGATTGGGCGGTATAATCCCGTGCTTGAAACCCAATCCTGGAGCATATCATTGAGCCGCGTTATCAATATCGATTCAGCAGGAAAAGAACGAACCCGTTTATCCAAGGCAATTGTGCTGGCAGTGCGTGAACTGGCAAAGCAATCGCAGGTGACGCAGGAAACAAAAGACCTGGCCGCGTTCATTGCCATCGCCCTGCAAACCATCTCCGAAGGCATTGACGCATCCGTCGCGGCGTGGGAAAAACGCGATTACTGGGTGAAAGCCGACAAATTCCGCATGGAATGGCTGTGGGCTGGACAATCCGCACAGAAGATGAAGACGGCCGTCCTCTCAAGCGACTGGCCGACGGTCGCCATGCAGTCCGCGCTGATTGCGCAGAAATTCAGCAAGATCGTCGTCTCTGAAAATCACCGTCTGGGCAGGCCGTGGGTGGGGGCGTTCAGGCAACTATCCAACGGGAAATAGGCTGCGTCAGACTTACCAAATAAACATTGCGGGTGGACATTAGAATGTCCACCCGCTTTGCTTTACTTGTTTTCTTCGGTTTGAGTCAGCCGCTTCAAATGTAACTCAGTGTTGTTCAACAGTTCGATCATCATCTCCCGAATGTGCTTGCTGAGGAAATGATGCTCCAAAGTGGAAAGGGGCAGGAAGCGCGCGCCTGCAACCACGTGGATGCAGTTCGATGCGCCGCACAGGCAGATGAACGGCGCGTCCATCTCCCATTCCGTGGAGGGGTAGAAGAAGGAAAGCTCTTCGCCTTTGGAGATGTCGCGGCAGGCAACCATCACCATGTTTTCAGTATCCAGAATCACGTTGGGGTTGCAGGAGTGATTCAATGCCGCCAGCTTGCCCACATCGGTATGTTCGTTGTGTCCGATCTGGACGGTGTAACGTGTTGCCTTGTCTACAACGTTTGAGCTTGGAATGTCGCAGATCACATCGCCCTTGTTGTAGGCCTGCTTTGTGATCAAGCTTCTAAATTTATTCTCCGTGCGTATTGACAATACATCCATCGAGACCATGATGTTCTCTCCTTTTTATTTTTGATCATCTGATTCATTGATTGCACGTTTGCTGAATCAATGAGTCTTTCTTAAACATTGTTTAGTATACGTATAATGAAAAAAAATTTCAATGGATAAACGCATGAATTTAAAAATTTTAAGGTTCATCATTCCATAAAAATAAAACACAGGACTTCGAGAGTCGTTGCATCTTGAAGTCTTGTTAATCGTTGATCGCGTTGATCGCTAAAACATTGATAACTGTAAACTCGCGCGCTTTCCATTCAGCAACACATACGGCGCGGCGCGTTCGGCAATGACACCCAACTTTCGCAACGATGACAGGTCACGCAGTTGATTTGTTCGCCGCGCCTGCAAGATCGCCTCGGCTCCTTTCGGACCGATTCCCGGAATCCGTAATAATTCGCGTTTCTCCGCCCGATTGATTTCCACCGGATGCTCCGACAAGTTCAATTGCGCCCACGCCAGTTTGGGATCGGTGGGGAGGGGGAGGTTGCCATCGTTCGCGAACGGCATCTCTTCCAAATCAAAGCCGTAATCGCGTAACAGGAACGATGCCTGATACAAGCGATGCTCGCGCAACGGATCAACAGCCGGTTTATTTTCAAGAGGCGTGTCTGGGATGGGATTGAACGCGGAAAAATAAGCGCGTTTGAGCCGCACGTTTTTCATCAACCACGAAGTTGTGGTGAGCAGTTCAAGGTCACTTTCATCCGCGCCGCCGGCAACGAACTGCGTGACCGTTGAAGGCCAGCGTCCATTCCAACCTTTGTAAGCGGGCTGACTCTGGCGAATCTCTTCCACCCATTTCAACGGCCTGAACAATTCCTCGATGAACACTTTATGAGGAGCAAGCATCGCCAGGCGTTCCGTGTTCGGCGCTTCGAGATTGATCGAGACGCGGTCCGCGAGCTGCATGGCGCGGAAGACCTGCTCCTTTTGAGCGCCCGGCATGATCTTCAAATGGATGTAACCGCGGAAGCCATATTTGTTCCGCATGATCTCGGCGGTGTCAATCAACTTGTCCTGGGTGAACACACCGCCGCCCGCGATGCCGGAACTCAGGAAAGTCCCTTCGGCGATGTTCCTGTGGTTGAGATCCATGAAGACGCGCGCGAATTCATCCGGTTTGAACGTGGCGCGGCGGAAATCCCTCCCGGCGCGGAATGGACAGTAAAAACAATCCCGCTCACACGCGGACGTGAGCAGGGTCTTCAACAATTTGATCTGTTTGCCGTTTGGGAGTTGCGCCGAATGGACGTAAACATCCTTCTCGCGCGTGAGAGGCTTGGGCGTCATGGACGGCGCGCCAAAAGGATTGGAAGGAGTGTAGCAGGAGGGGCGCGAAGTGGTATGTTCTTCCGCGGGTTCCAAATCCATTTGCTCGGTGAGGAGACCCAGCTTGCCAATGGTATCCATGACCGGATTATAGAACGTAAATTCTAATAATGCAAGTCGTGAATTTGGTGCAAAGTTAGGAGACTTTGCAGTCCAATGCCCGCGCAAGATCACGGAGCAATGACACTATCAAACCGCATCCTCGCTGGCTATACTATTCAAAACTGCCAAAGGAGTCTGTCATGTGTGAATTCTGCACGCAACACGGAGAGGGGAAGAAGTGGTATCTGGCAATGGAAAATTATTCGCGTGATTTGCTCGACCAGGAGGAACGGCGCAAGTACGCGGCGGAATTCCTCAATGGTTTTCTCAACCGCGTGCCCCCAAGCATCAAACAATTGGACAAGATCCGCAAGACACCCTTGATGAATTTGGCGCGGCCAATCCTGATCCATAACCAAAAGCAGGATCATTACGGGCAGGTGGTGCCGATGGAAGACGTGGAGGAAATCTTCAAGATCGTCGAGGGAGCCGTGCGTCTGCCGTGTGTATGCCGCCGCGTGACCACGGGGAACATGAACGCGCGCTATTGCTACGGTCTCACGCTCGACAAGCAATTATTCGACGCACTCGATGACTCGTTTAGCCTGGAGTTCCTCTCGAAGAAGGAAGCACTCGAGTCCATCCGTAAACTGGACCGCGAAGGACTCGTCCATTCGGTGTGGACGTTCAAGACGCCCTTCATTGGCGGTCTGTGCAACTGCGACCAGGACTGCATGGCTTATCGTATCACACACGCCCGCAGGGATTATCCCGTGATGTTCCGCGCCGAATGGGTGGCCAATGTCTCTGCTGGCGAGTGCAACGGCTGCCGCCTGTGCATGAGACAATGCCAGTACGGCGCGATCCGGTATTCTTCCAACAACAAGAAGGTGGTGATTGACCCGACGGCCTGCTATGGATGTGGCGTGTGCCGTGCGGTGTGCCGCGAGAAGGCCATCACGTTGTCGCCGCGCGAGAGTGTGCAAGAGGCGGCAGGGATGTGGTGAGGAATTCAGAACTCGGAGGTTCGAAAGACCTCCGAGTTCTTCATGCCAGCCTCAACTCTTTTTGAATGATTGGTGCAAGTTCAGGTGGTAGTGCCGACAATCCACCTTCATAGTCCAACTCGCGCACCTCCGCAGGGACACTCGAATCCGCCGCCATCTTCTGCGCTCCCACAAAAGACCTGACAGGTTTCCGCAGAACCTTGATCGTCAGACTCCATTCCCATTCAAAGAAATCCGATCATCATGCGCCACGATAAAACCTGTCAGGTCTGACTCTTGATTAACTCCGCCCATTCCCTCGGCAGGGACGAGAGATCAACGTTCCTATCGCCGATCATGATTCGCTGCAACACCCTCCCCAACTCGCGCATCTCCGCAGGGACACTCGAATCCACCGCCATCTTCTGCGCGGACTTGAAATACTCCTCCGCTTCGGGACGAACCATCCACGAATGGATCACGAATACTCGAATAACGCGCGCCGATTCGTTTATTCGTGGTTATATTCGTGGATGGTTCTTTTCACCGCCTCCGCCCACTCCCTCGGCAGGGACGAGAGATCCACGTTCCTATCGCCGATCATGATTCGTTGCAACACCCTCCCCAACTCGCGCATCTCCGCAGGGACGCTCGAATCCGCCGCCATCTTTTGCGCGGACTTAAAGTACTCCTCCGCCTCGGGACGCTTCTCCCTTGCAGATTGAATCGCCCCCGCGATGAACTGCTCGGCGGTCATGCCTTCCTCTTCATCGGGTTGTTGTGCGAGCCATTCAGGAACTGGTTGCCCAATTTCCTTTCGCCATAGCGCATCGAACTTTTCCGCGCCAATTTCTTTACGCCAATTTCTAAAATCAGAAACGATAGACCGCTGAAATTGGGGCTCTATTTTTAAGTCAGCCAACATCAACAAACTGATAAAGGCGCGAGGGATTGCCTTTTCATACATTCTGTTTACCCACAAGGCTCGACTCGATACATAAAAGTTATGTGCTGTGCCTTCTTTATCATCTATTTCTTCTGATATTTCTAATGCCTGATCAAGAAGCTCCATCGCCTTTGATGGATTGTTACGAGATACATATGTATCTGCTAAATTAACTAATATTATAGATTTGTTTCTTAGGGCCCCAAGTAAATTAACATTTTCAAGCGCCTGCTGATATAGCTCTATCGCTCCATCTAAATCTCCACGATCCTTTAGAATAAGTGCCATATCGCCTAGTTTAATAGAATCACGCAAAAGGTTGCCTGTTTCCGCATTTGATGCTTGCTGGTGCAACTCTATCGCTCCATCTAAGTCTCCACGGTCCCTTAGAATATTTGCCATATGCCGTATGATTATAGACCTACCTTCTGCGCCAGCGTCACCTAGTGTGTTGTAAATTTCACGAGCTTGTTGGTAATGCTTCATTGACTTATCCAACTCTCCGCGTAAATTGTAAATATTTCCCATTTCAACCATTGTATTTGCCTTATCTTTTACGCCTTCATCCCCAAGTGCTTCAAAAATTTCCAATGACTGACGGTATAGTTGCAATGCCTCATCGATATTTCCTCGTATTACATGTATGCCTGCTATTGCAAATAATGTTGCTGACTCGCCTTGAAGATAATGGTAAGCTCCGCTAATTTCGTGAGCTTTCTTTAGTAGATGCAACGCTTCATCGTATAAACCTAATAATTCAAGCACCTTACCAAGCCTGAATTGCATTAGCGATGTGTCCATGTCATATTTCATTTCTGTTGCGTGCAACAAGTCAGGCAATGCCTCCGAAACAATTCTTGCCCAAAATGGCGTTGTTGTAACATATACTTCCGCCGCATGCGCTAAATTATTCATGGATTTCCAGTAGTTTTCCTTGACGGTTTCAATATTTGTCAAGCGTTCTTTAGCAAAGAAACCCAACACTGGGTGTAAGCGGTACATGTAATAATTTTCATTTTCTGGCGATGAGGCAAGGGCGCGTTCTAGTAATCCACGTTCCCATAAAGCATGCAATGTGTTATTTGTGCGCTCTCTGATCTCTGAGAATTCCTCGATTGTTTGAGGAAAATAGTTTTCTAAAATAGGTGCGACGATAACATCCACAAAGAACGCAGTAAACACACTCAATCTTGAAATCGCAATTTGCAATTCCTCTCCCTCTTCATTCTTAGGCAAGTTATCCATCGAGAAGGCAAAGCACGCTCTCAAACTTGTATGACGGTCTTCTTCTGTCCACTGGTCGCTGGCTTTGGGTAAAAAGGTTTGCAGTTTCTCGATAAACTGTTCCAGTGATAATCCCGCCTGTTCTTCAAAGATCGGTGCGAGCAGTTGCAGGGCAAGCGGGAGTCCGCCCACAGCGGCGCTGAGTTTTTCCAAACCGCCGTCATCCACATTAATATCGCCCTGGCGCGTGCCAGCCTTTTCATAAAACAACCTACCGCCCATCGCGTCTTCCAGACCGCGAATTTCCTCCATCTCTCCTTCGCCAGACAGGGCGGTCTTCTCGCGGCTGGTGACGCACAAGGTCACACCTGCGGCGGGTAGACTCTGGAAGAACGCGTATAAACTCTTAGCGGTTTTCTTTTCATCGTTCGTGCCATTATCGCGGGCGTGAATGAGCGTTTCAAAATTATCCAATCCCAACAACGTGCGCGCCCTCGTCAACGCGTTCCGCACCAGCGCTTCGCGTTCCTTCGTGTCATTGGAGCAGGGCGAAGGCAAACCCAAAAAGCGTTCGACCCGTCCCAGCACGCTTTCCAGCGACGGCAGTGGATCCAGCCCGATGGCGAGAGTCAACTCGAAGGACGGGGCGAAGCGCAGGAGCGTCTGCCAGAGCAAGGCGGTCTTGCCGATCCCGCCCGCGCCGTGCAGGGTCACTGTCAGCGGCTTCTTTCCTTCGAGCAGGCGTGTGCCAATGCGCATCAACTCGCGCTGGCGTCCGATCAATCCGCTGGCAGGGGAGGGCAGGTCGCTTACGTCGGCGGGACGGAACAGGCTCACGGTCTGCGCGGTCGCGCCGCGCCAAACCAATTTTCCCACTTCATCGGGGTGCGCCGCGTATAGCGCAATCATGCCGACCATGATCTCATGAAATTCATTCTCACGCTTCACCGCGCGCCGCGCCTGCCGCGCCGCCTCGGGGACGGCGTGTCCATGCGCGAGATAGTTGTAGAACTGTCCGCTGATGTTCGGCGCAAACGGATCGGGGAGATTGAACTGCATCCCCAATGCAAACGGGACTCCCGCCTTCGCCAATTCCCGCGCCAGATTGGAAAACTCGGTTCTTTCTGGGACTGCGGACTGGCACGCGCTCAAGAAGCCGATCCACGCCTTATCCTTGATCTCCCTCACGAATTCGCGTGCTTCAAGCGGATTCGACGCCCCGTTCTCGCGCTCGAATAACAGCATCGCGCCGTCTTTTGTCGCCGCGCCGTGACCTGAGAAATGCGCGATCATCCCATTTTGGAATCTCGCCATTACGCTTTGCAACGCTTCGGGCGTCGCGGGTCTCAACTCGAGCATGTCAAACGGCGCGGCGCTTTTCTCGATGAGACGTTTCATCTCCCGCCATTCGCCGTCCACATCCAACGCGCGCATCGGCTCGCCGCTCAAATCCACCAGCGGGTTGGCAGGGATGAATAACAACGGCACGCGATCCACTCCGTTTTTCATCCGCCCATTTGCAGGGCGCTCCTTCTCTGGCAAGGCGCGCACGAAAGCGCAATCTTCCACCACGTATTCTTCTTTGGCTTTGTTGTACGCGTACTCCCATGCCACGCCGTCTAATTCAGGAGATTCCAACACCAGCACAATCGTCCGCTCGGATTGTTTGGAAAGCACGTCGAATTCCGCTCGCGCCGCATCCCTGAACAGCGCGTCGAACAACTTCTCGCCATATACGCGCGGGTTCTTGTAAAAATCCTTCCACTCCTGCTCGGATTGACTCAAATCCAGCAGGGAAAACTGGTGGCTTTCTTTCCCGTTGGCGCGTACACTGACTTGGTTGTTGGTGATGGTGAGGTGGAGGGTGAGCATGAGGCTCCTGTGAGAGGGTGCGTCGCACCTTACTTAACGGGACGAATCTAATCGTTTAGATTCGTCTGCTTATCGGATTTTTCCTGCCGGTCAGGTGCGACGCACTCGCGCACCGCTATATTCTGCAAATCAAAATAACCAGCGCGGCGGACAGCATCAACAGCGCGCCCGCGCCGAACGTCCACGAAGCCAGACCCACAAATTTGTGTTTGCGCGCCAGCATTTCGTTCAGAATATCACGTTTGGCTGTTAGGCTTGCACGCGGAAAGTCGTAGCGTTTTGGAGAAACCGCGATCAGCGCAAAGAACAGTGCGATGAAAAATGCCAGCAAAGCTCCCGCGCCGATAACCTTAATCTCTACAAATCCCAAATACGCGGGTGCATCCTTCAATGCCAGCAGTCCAAAGAACGCGCCGAGCAACGCCGTGGACAGTGTGATGATCTGTCGCGCCGCGTCCTCCAGCGTTTTGAGCGAGCCTGTCTCCATCTCGTCGAACAACTTGTCCAGCCGCTCATCCTCTGAAGAGAGAGGGGAGGACTCCACGTAAATTTCATCGTCTGCGGGTTTACTTTTTCTTGCCATTGTTCCCGCCTTTCACTGGAAACTTGAACTTCCTGCCGCAATGCTGGCAGGTTTCTTCAAACACCTCATCCTCCTTGTCCCCGCGATAGACAACGCCTTTGACCAGGCTTCCGTCGTTCTTGCGCAACTCGGCAAGGTCAAAGCGATTGGGCTTTCCGCAATGAGTGCAGTCCATGTTGATGAAGGGCGGCATGGTTAACCTCCTGACTGGTTTTCAATAGTATAGAGGCGAATCCATAATTATTCAAGTGAGAGACAACATCATGAAGATTCTGAATTCAAAATCTTCCGTGCCGGCTTTCCGGGGCAGGGGAGGCGGGACACAGGGCAAAGAGAATGCGTCGCACCTTGACCAGCAGGAGAATTCGTTAAACGGAGGAGTCTCAATGAGTGGCTTCATCCCGTTTAACATGGTGCGACGCATCCGCACTCGGCAGGGCAGGGGAGGCGGGAAAACGCTCGAGGGGGTAATGATTCGCGAAACGGAATCAACCTCAAGTCCCCGCGTGAAGCGAATTTTGTCTGGTGGCTTTTAGCCCATCAATCATGTTCAATATTTGAGTGGGGGGATTGTCCTCGACTTCTTCGCTGCGCTCCGCTCAGGACGAAATTTATGCTTTCGATAAGAATTATTATCAAAAGCATTGACAGGTCGTCAAAACTTCGTATAATGGTCACATGATCAAGCAATCCAGCCCTGAAACCGAACCTACGGTCACTTCTGCCATTGCAATGTACCTTGACATGGTGAAGCTGGCGCGCAGCGAGCATACTGCACGCGCGTACAAAAATGCACTGCTCGCGTTTCAAAAAGTGATGGCGGAAAACTCTTCCGATCCTGAGAAATCCCCCGTCACTACAATTTCAGAAGACATGATATCCAAATTCGCGACGTATCTCAAAACGTTCTCGCCCGCGACCGAGCAACTTTACGTTCAGGCTGTGGCCGGTTTTTATAAGTTTCTCGCGGCCGAGCAACTGGCTGACGTCAACCTGCCGCGCCTGAAACTGCTGATTGAGCAGCGTATCCGCAAGCCAGGCATTCGCCTGCCGCAATTCCCCGCCGGTGAGATTGAGCGCGTACTGGATTTCGTGTCTGACGCGTCTCTGATTGCATCGGATTCTGAAAACGAACGGTTACGCGCAGTGCGTGATCGCGCCTTTCTGCTGACTTTGGCAGATACCGGGCTACGCGTCCACGAGGCCTGCAACCTGCGGCGCGGCGATATTGACTGGAATGAAGGCCGGGCAATGGTGATTGGCAAAGGCGACAAGCAGGCCATCGTGCGATTTTCGACCCGGGCAATGCAGGCGATCAAAGATTACCTCTCGCTTCGCGCGGGACTGGACGGCGGGTCGGGAAAACAATTATCATCCCTGCCCCTCTTCGCCCGGCACGACAAAGGAGCGGGCAGGAAGATCAAGCCGATCACGCCCACCACGGGACGCAACATTGTAGATGAACGGGTAAAACAAGCGCTTGGCGATCAAGCGGAGGGAAACATTACCCCCCACTCTTTCCGCCACTACTTTGTAACGACGGTTTTGCGCGCCTCAGGAAACCTGAAACTGGCGCAGGAATTGGCGCGGCACAAAAATATCCAGGTGACGCAACGGTACGCACACCTCAGCGACGATGAGTTGGACAAGGGTTACTACGAAATATTCGAGGGGAAAACCAAGCCGGAGTGAGTTTGTTCCTTGCACGGATTCCACGAATCCTACCGCCTCTTTCTGCCCGTGGAAAGAGGCCGGTCTCATCCATGGAATCCGTGCGCACCAGAGAAGGAAGTTTTACTTGTAGTACGCCTGGTTGACCATGATGCTTTCCCTCAAGTCGATCACTTCGCCAGCCGCAAGTTCGCGCGTGGTCTCCAGCACGACATCGTTGCCGTGATGGTTGGCGGCTTTGTAACGTCCGTTCAAGCCGATGCGGTTGATGAACTCTCCGCCTTTTGCCGTGTATGCTGAAGGCACCTCTTCTTCGGGGTAGATTGCGTGGAATGGACATTCCGGCACGCATGCGCCGCAATCAATGCAGGTTCCGGCATCTATGTAAAACGTCGGCCACTGCTCCACCGGCATGCCTGCCTGAATGCACTCAACCGGGCAAACCGCGATGCAGCCATTATCGCGCAAACACAAACTGGTAATCACGTGAGTCATGGGAATTCTCCTTGTTAAAGTATTACCATTAATGTCGTTCTTCACTTTCAGAAGTTACGGCCAAAAAGTAGTTCTCAGGGTCTATTAATCGGGTGGGAAATGCTATATAATTCCCGCCCATGATATTCCGCCTCACCAGTGACCGGTCATGGATTCAGAACTAGAGTACCAGCGCGCGACCGAACAGACCGTCAAAGACCTCCGCAAGGTTGCGAAGACATTATCTGTCCAGCAGCTTTCAAAGCTTTCCCTGCCGGAAGTGGATGCGGTTGTGGATTTGGTCGCAAAGATCATCCCTGCCGGGAATGTGCCCGGAATGATCCTGAGCGGCCTGGCGCGGATTTCCGGTGGAAGTATCCTGCCTCAAAAAGTAAAGCAGGATATCAATGTTTTATTCAAAGTCATCGACCAGGCAAAATACAGCGCTTTATTTGCCACTCCTGCGGCAATCATCTGGGGATATCAGAATCTTCTTCGATTGGCGGGCAAAGACCCGGAATCTTCCTTCCCGGAAGGAACCTGGCAGTTCTACGTGGACTACGCCCTGCGCGAGGACAGCGCCCGTCACGCAAACGAAACTCACGGGTTCGACACTCTTCTCAAGCAGAACAAAATCCACCTGAGTTCTGTGGACCGTCTCACATCCTGGGTCATGGCGGCCATAATGACCCTGCACCAATACGACGCTTTACTCGCAAATGAATGGCGTGAACGCACATCCACGTCGCTTTTGCAGGATTTCACACATGGATTGCCAGGCTCGGCGCGCTATTCACGCCTCCTTCGCGAATGGGAAATGCAGCGTCCGTATGGGCGTGATGAAGATGCCGCAGGCTACGATTATCCAACCTACCGCCGACGCCGGTTCAACGAGTTTTTGAATAAGAATTTACACACCCTGCCCGTGCCGGTTTATATGAAATGGGAAACTCATTTGAAAACCGCCGCCGAGGAATATTTATCGGCGTACCAGCGGCAAATGTCCATTCTTGCTTATCTCGATCCCGGTGTATATGGCGAATCGCGTGTTCCCTATTTCATCGAGAGAGCGCATATCGGCGTCATTCACAACGGGAATTATTTTTTGCTTCCTGCCTGCGAAGCCAACATGTCCAAGCCGCTCGATGTTTTGCAGGTACGCGAACGGATTGCCAGCCTGTTGGAAATGAAGCCTGCCTCTCCGGCAAATTTATCCTCCCTGGCGAAGATACAGCGCACATCCCTCCAGGTATTGCGCGCCAGCCTATCCCCAGCCTTGCGCGCGGACATTGAAAGATTACGTTTCGCACCGATCCTGATCAATGCGGACCTGTGCGCCCGCTCACAGCCGCTTTCCGAATTGCGGCAGGCTGAACGCGGCGTCGGCGATCATGCACTGACGATCTTCGACACCGGCGAGACATTCGTATTCGACCAATCGCACATCTTTTTCGACGGCGCATGGGGCGCGGCGCTGGCAGAGATCATGACGAACGAAGCCCTTTCCTGGGCCGCTTACCTGAATATGTTGCCCACTGCTGCGCCAGCCTCCAAAACAACCGTCACGCGCCTGGCGTTTCACTTTGAGGTGTCTGATCGAAAACTCATTGACCAGGCCCCGCGCGCATCAATCGAGGCCGGCGCGGAGACGACCGCGGCCAATCTTAAAGCGTGCATGGCGTTACGGAAATTATTCAAGCAACGCAATGACCTGTTGCAGTTGACGATCAATGATTTGCTCGTGTTGTACAGGGCGATCCATGCCGTCAGTTATCAACCATCTTTGTCTGTTGTCACTGAAGTCAACACGCTCAAAAAGACTCATCCCGAAATCTTTGAAATGGTCCAGCAAGTGTGGAGCGATTCGCGGCGGGTTAACCCTTCCATCCTGATTCCCGTCGATGCCAGCAAACGCGTCCCGCGCGACCGCCTGTATCCACTGAATCTCGAAGTCCCCCTGGCCGAACTGGACCTGCTCAACCTGCACACAGAGACGGTCAAGGCGCTGGACGCGTACCAGTTATCGTCGCGCGGCCGCTCGGAGCTTTATACCCGCTTCGACATTTTGCAAAGGCTTTACCTGGCGACCATCGCCGGGTTTGGTACAATATCGGGCAAGGCCAAACAGATTGCCATTCAAGGTGAAAGCGCAAGTGTGGGCGCCATCCGGTTACTTGCGCACCTTCCCCTCCCCCTCCAAAGATTGCTGGACAAAGTCCCAGAGCGCTTTGAAGTGCTCAACAACCTGATAAAAGGAAGCGAAGTGTTTTCCAATCTTGGCGCGGTTTCAAAATCAAGTTCCCTCACCCGCTTTATCACTGCCAAGGATGATAACAATCAAAAGCAGTTGGCCTGGGGGGTAATGACAGATGCGGCCGGAAAGATGCGCATCAGCCTGCGCGATTTTCGTCCGCACGTTCCGGCGTTGCAAAAGATCGGCAGGAAGGATATTGCCGTGCTCCTCGCCCAGGATTACCTGGATTCCTACGCCAAAGGGCTGAACAAATACGTGCAGGATATTTCGCACATCACACTTGCCAGCCGCGAAACACAACAAACAGACAGGACAAAGAAGAGACTGTGAAAGGCTCATCAAAAGGCTCATCGCTGATCGGCCAAAAACTGGCTAACTTCCAAATCAAACGACTGCTTGGGCGCGGCGGCATGGCTGAGGTTTACTATGGGTGGGACGTAAAACTCCAGCGCCCGGTCGCGGTCAAGATCATTGAATCGAGTCCAGCCCACGCACATAGGTTTGTCCGCGAAGCGCGCATGATGGCGAAGTGGCGGCACGAAAACATTGTCCAGATTTACTACGCCGACGACACAAACCGCCTGTATTACTACGTCATGGAATACATTGACGGCAAAGACCTGGCTTCGGTGCTGTCCACGTACGCCAAAGACGGCGAGTTGATGCCCGTCAAGGATGTTTTGAGAATCGCTCGTTCGGTCGCACACGCGCTGGACTATGCCCACAAGCACGGCGTCATCCATCGGGATGTGAAGCCTGCCAACATTCTCCTCGCCGATGACGGGCGCGTCGTTCTCGGGGACTTTGGGCTGGCTCTCGACCTACAGGATAAATCCCAGGGTGAGGCTTTCGGGACGCCACACTACATTTCACCGGAGCAGGCCCGTCGGTCGGCAGATGCGGTTCCTCAGTCCGATTTATATTCTTTGGGCGTGATCCTGTACGAGATGCTGACCGGCATTGTCCCATTCAACGATCCGTCCCCTGCCAGCCTGGCGCTTCAGCACATCACACAATTACCGCCGCCACCGCGGACCATCAACCCGGATCTATCGCTTGAGATGGAAGCCGTTCTCCTGAAAGCGCTGGAAAAGAATCCGAAGGATCGTTATCAAAGCGGCGAAAAATTATTGGTCGCCCTCGAAAAGGCGCTGACCGTCCCCAAAAAACCGGTGAGGGTGAAACTCTCCATGCCGCCCATTCCCGTGAGCGCGCCGACGATTCGACGAAGTGAAGCTGCGCTCGATGAATATAAAAAACGGAAGGAACAAAAGCCGGAACGAAGTGTGAAGGTTGTTCCTTCGCAAAGGCCTGCCACACCATCGAATAAGAAACCCGCTTCCAGGAAAGGACTGGACCCCGAATTTTCATGGATGCTTTCAAGCATTCTATTTGTCGTTGTGTTGGTGCTCGCGTTGGGATGGCTGATTAACCGGACATTCTTTTCAAAGAATGCTCCCCCAACACCGGTTTCCCCAAGCGTGGGAACTACCGCGACCGCTCAACTTGTCGTTGTCCCGCCTGCCGCTTTTACAAACACAGCCATATCCGATTTAACGGCAACACCGATTGCAATCATCCCTTCGCAGACAAGCACCAACCCACTGCCGACCATGACCGCGACGAAAAGCCAGCCGACCCCAACCTCGATTCCGACAGAGACACCGGCCCTCATCATCCCAACGCCGACGATCAATTATCCGAACGGCCTCCCTTTTATCCTGTATTACAACGAGAGCAGTTTTTATTTATACAACAACTCGGCTGAGATACGCAGTCTTTCCGGATTTAGCTTTGAACGCGTCAACAACGACGGCACATTTCAGGATCGTTTTGAGGGCTGGCAGTGGGAGGTGTACTTTGCCGACAGCCAGCCCGACAGGTGCGTGCGGCTTGAAATTTATCAAAGCAAAGTGACGTATCTCAATCCCGTCATTTGCAAGAACAGGTATCACAGCACCCTGCAACCGAACAAGGATTCTCCGAGTCTATTCTGGATACCGAAAGAAAACAGTCACCAATTCAGGGTCCTGTGGCAGGAAGAGGAAATTGCCCGTTGTGAAATTGCAGAGGGATTATGTGAAGTGTTGGTTCCGTAGCAACAATTATCTCTGCACCACAAAATTGAAATACGCGGCCAGATAACCGTCACGCTCCTCCAGCGTGGCGGTTTGTTCTTGAATCGGTTGGTCGGGAAAATAGATTTGTGTCGTCATCAACTGGCCCTCCGGCGGCTGGACTTTGACGTGGATGTGAATGATCGGCCTGCCTGGGTATAAACCGGGCGCGATGGTCTCCAGGAAATATCGTCCCTGTTCGTCTGTGAATTGGTGGCCGCGCAGGGTGTAGCCGGAATTATCGAAATTGCCGTTTGCGTCGGCCTGCCAGAAATCGAGCCAGTCATTGGGGACGGGCTGGCAATCTTGATCCAGCACGCAGCCGGCGAGGATAAGACGTGTGCCTGTCATGCCTTCTTCAAAAAGGGAGTTGCGTTCGGGTGTGCCTGCCTTGTAATATGGCCCTTCCTGATCGGTCGGCGTGAGACCGGTTTCGCAGGCAGGCGCGGGGAGCGTGATCCCTGCGCCGGTGAATGGATCACTCTCGGGCACAGAGGTGGGAGAGGATGTTTCAGTGGAGGAAATACCTATTGGGGATGAATCAGTTACCGGGGCGGTCGGAAGCGTGCCTGTCGTCGGTGTGCTGGAAACACTGCTGCATGCCGTCAAAGCGATGGATAACAATAAGGTCAAAAGTCGTTTCATCAGTTCTCCTTTCGTTCGCAGACGGAAAAATTGACGAGCATCTTACTCAGGTATAATGACCGCCCGGAGGCAACGTGATTCGCAAACTCATTGAGTTTTATCGTGACCCTGAATATTTCACCAACATTCGCAAGATCGCGTTGCCGATCATTGCCCAGCAATTTATGTTCTCTGCTTTGAACATGGCCGGTGTCGTTTTCGTTGGGCAAAAGGGAGAGACGGCGGTGGCCGCAGTGGGGCTTGCGAACCAGCTGGCATTCCTGCTCAACCTTGTGCATTTTGGGATCGTGAGCGGCGCGGCGATGTTTACTGCACAGTTTTGGGGGCGGCGCGATATTCCAAACCTGCGGCGCGTGCTTGGCCTGTGTTTATTTCTTGCGGTTTCTGTGAGTTTGATTTTTCTCGCGCTCTCGCAATTCATGCCCGCAGGCATCCTGCGGATTTATTCCAACGACCCCGCCGTGATCGAACTGGGCACAAATTACATCCGCATCTTTTCGTGGACGTTTATTTTTCTCGCGGTCACATTCAGCTACGCGTTCGTGATGCGGTCAACGGGCGACGTCAAAACGCCAACGTTCATCAGTGTGGGCGCGCTGGCATTGAGCACGTTCCTTTCGTATTCGTTGATCTTCGGGAAATTCGGCCTGCCCGAAATGGGGATTGAAGGCGTCGCGACCGCCACGCTGATCGCACGCGCGCTGGAATGCCTGACCTTGCTCGCTATTGTTTACACACGCGCCGAATCGCCTGTGGCGGCGAACCTGCGCGATCTGACGAGTATCAATCGCGGTTTTCTTGGGAAGGTCTTTCATTCGATGTATCCCGTGATCCTGAATGAGTTGTTCTGGTCGCTGGGCATTACCACGTACAATGCGATTTACGGACACATCAGCACAGATGCCATCGCAACGATCAACATTATCGGCGCGGTCGAACAGGTTGCATCTGTGATTTTTATCGGCATTTCCAATGCCACTTCTGTTTTGGTCGGCAATCGCATTGGCGCGGGAGAAGAGCACGAAGCCTACCTTTACGCGGGGCGCTCGCTTGGGCTTGGATTCGCGGGCGGCATTCTTATCGGCCTGATCCTTCAACTCGTCAAAGCACCGGTGCTTTCGTTATTCAACGTTTCACCCGAAGTCATCGAGAATGCAAGCCGGGTGATGATCATCGTGAGCCTGTTCATCGCCGTCCGCATCAACAACATGACCATCGTCGTCGGCATCCTGCGCGCGGGCGGCGACACACGCTTCTCACTTTTCCTCGATGGCATCATCATTTGGCTGGTCGGCGTTCCGATGGCCGCGCTTGGCGCGTTCGTATTTCATCTCCCCGTCTATTTTGTTTATCTGTGCGCGATGAGCGAAGAACTCGCCAAATGGCTGATTGGCATCAACCGCTATTTCTCGCGCAAGTGGATCAATAATTTGGCCGCGCAGGTGGAGGGGATTTAGCAGTTGTGCCGGCAGTTCAACTGCCGGCACAACTGCTAAATCTTTTGGGTGCGTTTCATTTCAGTTGAACAACCGTCCCGAAGGTTTTCTTGAAGACTTTGGCCGTTTTCTAAACCTTCGGGACGCTCTTCCCTTCAATTCATTTGAAACACACCCAAATCTTTTCCGCCTTCTTGAGCACATACGCTTCATACGCCGCCGATAACTGCCGTGTGATAGCTCCCACTGCTTCGACAGGCTCAGCACGGCGCCCGCCCTCCCCCACCGTTACCTCGTCAATTTGGATGACCGGCACAATGCCGCGCGAACTCGATGTGATAAACGCCTCCCGCGGGACTTCAAGTTGATCCCGTCTCAACGGCTGATACTTTACATCAAGCCCCATCCCCCGCCCCACCCGAATGACAGTCCGCCGCGTAACGCCGAGCAGGATGTCGCGTTGGGCGGTGCATAATACGTCCTTCGACTTCGCAGGACGTGCCACATAAAAGAAATTGCTCGTCATTCCCTCCAGTATTTTCCCATTCTTCACCATCAACGCTTCAAATATTCCCTCACGCACGATGTGCTTTCTTTCGTCCTGGCTGGCTGAAATGAATGCTGTTGATTTCAAGCGCGGACTGTTGCGCGCCATTTCGACTGTTTCCACGCGTACACCCTTTTCGTAAATTTCGCTCGGTAATTGCTTGAGCGGTTCGATCGCAACGTAAAGCTGGCCCTGCTTTGTCATGATCAGGCGCACGCGCGCTTCGTGTGAATAGGGTTTGAGTAATTCGGCGAGATGATTTCGCAAATGAGTTTCATTGATGTGGCGCGACTTAATCGGCTGAAAGAGCCTTTGCAAATGCGCTTTCAAACCAATCACGCGCGTGCCTTGTCCATAAGTTCGGAAGGTGCTGTAGAAACCGTCCGGCAGCTGGCGGGTGATGATGTCAAGGGATGAATGTTCGGGAAATTCAATCTGTTCCATGCGTTCTGCCGTGATGTGCCATGTTCGAATCATGTTACGCTCCAATTTGAATTATAAGCCTTGACACTTCCGGCTTGCGCGGTGTAAACTCGGCAAAGCATTAACTAAATTCCAAGAAAGGAGGCGCACTTCGATGATTTTCATGTATTGCTTCACAACACCTGTTTTTGCCGGCATTTTGCCTTGTCGTAGTGCGCCTGTTGACCGAACATAGGTCTACCTTCCCCTTGTCTTCACGGGCTGTGGTGCACTCTGCGCCACAGCCTTTTTGTTTCCCACACCGGCCCTCACCCCTAGCCCCTCTCCCAAAGGGAGAGGGGAACCAAGAGATGAACATGACCACATTAGAAACCATACACGAACCCGCTCTCACATTTGATTTCCGCCCGACCCTGCAAAAGAATCGTCTCAAAGGGTTGTGGCAGATGATGGCTGACTATCGCCTGTCTTATTTGGGCGCGACCGCCGCGCTGGCGATTTCGGCCCTCTCGAAGACGATGACCTATCTGCTCCTGCGCTACTTCGCGGATAACGTCCTGACCCAAAAGCAATATTTTGGGACGATTACCCAGACATTCATCTGGATTGGACTTGGCTTTGTCGGCCTGGCCGCGTTCGAAGGCGGGTTTGCGTTCCTTTCTGGACGATTGGCGGCCTACACCGCCGAGGGCATTACCCGCCGTTTGAGAGACTTTCTCTTCGATCACATCCAGCGCTTGAGTTTCTCCTACCATGCCAAAACCCCAACCGGCGACCTGATCGAACGCGTCACTTCGGATGTGGATGCCCTGCGCCGCTTCTTCTCAGAGCAAGCCATCGGTGTTGGACGTATCATCCTGCTCTTCGTGATCAACTGGGTCGCGATCCTCAACTTAAATGTCACGCTGGGATGGGCCTCGATTGTTGTGATCCCATTCATCCTGCTGGTTTCGGTCTGGTTCTTCAAGAAGGTGACAAAAGCCTACGAAGAATACCAGGCACAGGAAGCGGTTCTCTCGACCACCTTGCAGGAAAACCTGACCGGCGTGCGCGTGGTCAAGGCCTTTGCGCGGCAGGAGTATGAAAAAGGCAAGTTCGAGAAGGATAACTGGAAGAAGTATCTCAAAGGCAAGATCCTGCTTTTGATGCACTCGCTTTTCTGGCCGCTCTCCGACATTGTCCTCGGTGCGCAGATGCTGTTCGGCTTTGTCTTCAGCGCCTTGATGGTCATCCGCGGCGAGATCTCAGTCGGCACGTATCTCGCGTACACGGGTCTCGTTGTCTGGTTGATCTTCCCGATCCGCAACCTGGGGCGCACCATTGTACAAACGTCCACGGGCATGGTCTCGTATGGCCGCCTGATGGACATCGTCAAGCAGGCGCGGGAACCTCTCTTCGATGGCAAGGTCCAGCCCGAAGGCGGCGTCCTGAGCGTGTCGAAGGATCCGGTACGAGGCGATTTGGTCTTCGAGGATGTCTCGTTCATGTATTCCGACGGAGAGAGCGACGTTCTCAAGAATGTCTCATTCCATGCCAGGCCGGGACAGGCAATTGCCCTGCTTGGGTCAACCGGATCGGGCAAAACGTCGCTGGTCAATCTGCTCCCGCGCTTCCACGAATACACGGGCGGACGCATCCTGCTCGACGGCGTAGAACTGAAGGATTACTCACGTGCCTACCTGCGCAAGCAGATTGGCATCGTGGAGCAGGAACCGTTCCTGTTCAGCCGCTCGATCCGCGAGAACATCACCTACGGTGTTGGCCGAGACGTTTCGGATGATGAAGTGGAACGCGCCGCAAAGGCCGCCGCCATCCATGACGTGATCGTGGGTTTCCCCGATGGGTACAAAACCATCGTCGGCGAAAAAGGCGTGACGCTCTCCGGCGGACAGAAGCAACGCGTGACGATTGCGCGCACCCTGCTCAAGAATCCGCGCATCCTGATTTTGGATGACTCGACATCCAGCGTGGATACCGAGACCGAAGCCGAAATCCGCGGCGCGCTGAACGAATTGATGGAACATCGCACCACCTTCATCATCGCACACCGCATCCAGTCCGTGATGGTTGCAGATTTGATCCTGGTGCTGGATAAAGGTCAGATCATTCAAATGGGAACGCACGAGGAACTGGTTCCGCAAATCGGCGGCATGTATCGCAGGATTTACGATATCCAGACGCGGATTGATGAGGAACTTGAAATAGAAATTGCGCGTGTCAATTAAATGCCGCTGGTTGAGTAGGCCGAGCGTTCGTCGAGGGGCGTATCGCCCGCCCTGGTGTTCGGGCCAGGGAAACCAGCAACAATCTGAAAGCGAAGCATTTCAAGATAGCTTTGTATGTGGTTTCGATACGGGCTGAAAGAATCACTCAGCCCTACTCAACCACCGTTTGCAACGGAGAATAAAGAATGAGTGACGAACTTATCGAACTCGAAGAAGAAGAGTACGCCTCACAACTCACCGCGCCCGTGTTTTATCGAATCATGGGCCTGCTCAAACCACACTGGAAATGGGTGGTGGGCTTCCTGATCACAATTGCTCTCACGTCCGGCCTCGATGCCTACTTTACCTATCTGAACAAACAGATCGTAGATCAGGGCATCGCGCTAAAAGATACCGGGCGCGTGATGCGCCTCGCCGCGATTTACGGCGGGTTCATCGTCCTGCAGTCGGGGTTTGTGTTCACGTTCATCTACCTTGCGGGTGTGCTTGGCGAGCGCATTCAATACGACCTGCGCAAGATGCTCTTCAACCACTTGCAGGAACTTTCGCTCTCGTACTACGCGCAGAACGCGGTGGGACGTCTCATGGCGCGCGTCACGTCGGATACGGGCCGCGTCTCGGACTTGATGACCTGGGGCGTGGTGGATACGACCTGGGCGATCATGAACATCATTACGTCCGTCACCTTCATGGCGATCATCAACTGGCGGCTGGCGATCATCGTATTTTTGATCATTCCGGTGATGATTGTGATTGCCGTGGAATTCCGCAAAAAGATTTTGGTCGAGTTCCGCGCCTCCCGCCGCGCCAACAGCAAGATCACCGGTGCGTACAACGAGAACATCCAGGGCGTGCGCGTGGTCAAGGCTCTCGGGCGCGAAGACGAAAACACGCGCGAGTTTCAGGTGCTCACAACGAACATGTACAAAGCCTCGTACCGCGCGGCCTGGCTCTCGGCGCTCTTCCTCCCCACCGTGCAGATCATCGCCGCGGTTGCGCTGGGTATCATCGTTGGTTATGGCGGCTCACAGATCCAAATCGGTCTCATGACCATTGGCGGTATTCAAGCCTTTGTCTCGTACCTCACGTTCATGATGTGGCCTGTGCAGGATCTGGCACGCGTTTATGCGGAGACGCAGCATTCCATCGCTTCTGCCGAGCGCATCTTCAAACTGGTGGATACCCCGCCTGAAGTCCATGACAAGCCCGATGCCATCGAAGCAACCACATTGCTTGGCGAGATCGAATTCGATCATGTGGACTTCTACTACGAGGACCGCAAACCCGTTTTGACAGACTTCACGCTGAAAGTGAATCCCGGTGAAATGATCGCTCTCGTCGGGCCGACGGGTGGCGGCAAAAGCACGATAGTGAATCTACTCTGCCGGTTTTACGAACCGCGCGAAGGCGCGATCCGCATCAATAGCCGCGACTACACGGACTACAAGCTCGCCTCCATCCATAGCCGCATCGGGATCGTGCTTCAGACGCCGCATCTATTCTCCGGCAGTGTCCGCGACAACATCCGCTATGGACGGTTGGATGCCGCCGACGAAGCCATCGAAGAAGCGGCGAGGATCGCCGGCGCGCACGATTTCATCGTCACTCTCGAAAAGGGTTATGACCAGAACGTCGGTGAAGGGGGGAATCTACTGTCAGTTGGTCAGAAGCAGCTCATCAGTCTCGCGAGAGCCGTGCTTGCCCGCCCGGAACTGTTCATTATGGACGAAGCCACCTCCAGCGTGGACACGCTCACGGAGGCGTTGATCCAAAAAGGAATGGAAGCGTTGATGAAGGGACGAACATCCTTTGTCATCGCGCATCGTTTGTCCACCATCCGCCGCGCGAATCGAATCATCGTGATCGAAGATGGAAAGATCGCCGAGCAAGGCACGCACGCCGAACTTCTGCGCCAGCGCGGGCACTACTACCGGCTGTACACGCAGCAGTTCCGCCACGAGCTGGAAGTGCAGTATGGGGTTGCCGACGAACAGACCTCCGAGGTCACGGAAGAGGCGGTTGCGGCAGACTAACCCCGCCACCGCCCTGTCCTCCCCCAAAATCCGAAGCACGCATTTGGGGAGGGTGAAGGTAGGTTTGAAAAGGCCGGGTTCAGGGGGAACCCGGCCTTTTTGCGGGATTGCAGGATCAACTCTGCCAGGTTGAAATGGTTTTGCACTTGTACGGACAGGAGTTTCCCCCGCACCTCAAGCCACCTCCCCTGCAAGGGAAACGAATTTCCCCGGCAGGTGACAGTCATCTTTAAGATGACTGTCACCTTTCAGGTTCCTGCCGCTTGTTGCATAAATTACTTTGGTGGGATTTGTTGCAGTACTCGCAAGATGTTTGCAATAAGACAGGCAGATGCAATGCTTCTATTTTTGATGATTCTGCCGTAAAATACTTCTATTCCATGGAGAGGGGCGACCTAGCCCAAACTGGATCCATCCATGTCCCACATCTTCATCTCCTACGCACGTAAAGATATTGACTTCGCTCTGAAAATTTTCCGAGCGTTGGAAAACGACAATCTGGATTCATGGATTGATTTGGAAGACATCCCCAAAGGTGAAGACTGGGAGCAGGAAATCTATCGCGGCATTGAAGAGGCGGATGCATTCCTTTTCCTGATCAGCCCAGATTCTGTCGCTTCGGAGATGTGCAACAAGGAGATTGCACATGCAGTCAAGAACGGCAAGCGGATTCTCCCCATCGTTATCCGTGATGCTGACCTCAAAAGTATTCACCCCGAAATCTCAAAACGCAATTGGATTTTCTGCCGAGATGGACGGGATGATTTCAATAAAGCAATTGAAGAAACACGGACGACCATTCACACCGATTATGAGTGGCTAAAATACCATACCGAATTGCAAGTAAAAGCCCTGAAATGGGAACAGAAACAAGATGCCAGCCGACTTTTGCGGGGAAAGGAATTGCGGGAAGCTGATGAACTATTAGCTGAGGTGGGAAGTCAGAAAGATCCACAACCAACCAGCCTGCAAAGGCAGTATGTTTTGGAAGGGAGACAGGATCGGGACAAAAGACGGCGGTGGACTACTATCGGTTTAACTATAGGCTTGGCAATTTTGCTTATCCTATTTCTATTTGCTATAGGGCAGAGAAACAATGCGGCTTCTCAGCAGGCTACGGCTCAAGCCGCAAGTATCTTCGCAGTTGCACAGCAGGCTACGGCTCAAGCCGCAAGCATCTTCGCAGTTGCACAGCAGGCTACAGCACAGACAAATGCCGAAGAAGCCCAGCGTCAGGCAAAGATTGCCTTTGCCCGTCAGTTATCTGCACGGGCGCAATCTATTCTTGGAACTGGCGATCCAATGACCGCCATGCTTTTGGCTGTTGAATCCATGAGCATGTTTCCATCCATTGAAGCCGCACAAGTCTTCCAGAACAATACGCTGGCATATCCAGTTTCCCGCATGACCCATGATGGTATGGTGACCTCTGTCGCCTTCAGCCCGGATGGCAAGTACGTGGTGTCGGGAAGTGACGACAAGACTGCCCGCGTGTGGGAGGCTGCCACGGGCAAGGAAATCGCCCGCATGACACATGATAATTATGTGATTTCTGTTGCCTTCAGCTCGGACAGCAAATACTTGGTGTCGGGCAGTGAGGATCATACCGCCAGAGTATGGGAAGTTGCCACAGGTACTGAAATTGCCCGCTTGATTCATGATAGTTCTGTGATTTCAGTCGCCTTCAGCCTGGACGGGAGATTTGTGGTTTCGGATGGTGATGATACATACATACGCGTATGGATTTGGCGTCCCGATGATTTGATTTCCGATGCCTGCTCGCGCGTTACCCGCAATCTTACACGCGCTGAATGGCAACAGTACATTGGCGACGTTCTACCCTATCAGGCAGTTTGCCCTAATTTGCCAATTGAGCCAGAAGTTATAATAACGCCAACTCCATAACCTCATGCCTACACCCGAAGAACTCGCCCGCGTAAACATTGACAAGCAACTGACCGCCTGCGGTTGGACTGTGCAATCACGCGCGGAGATGAATCTCTACGCAGGTCGTGGTATTGCTGTGCGGGAGTTTCCGCTATCCACAGGCGAAGCGGATTATCTTTTGTTCGTGGATAAAAAAGCCGTGGGGGTGGTAGAGGCGAAGCCTGAGGGTGTGACGCTTTCGGGGGTGGCTGATCAGGCGGCGAAGTATTCGGTGGGATTGCCCAATAACATTCCGCATGTGACTCTGCCGCTGCCGTTTTTGTATGAGAGCACGGGGGTGGAGACGTTCTTCCGTGATGAGCGCGACCCTGAGCCGCGGTCGCGGAGGGTTTTCACGTTTCGTCGTCCTGAGGAGTTGGCAGATTGGATTGACGTAGGGATGGGGCTTGCCCCCGTCCAAGATGCCGCGTACACCCAAAGGGCAGGGGCAAGCCCTGCCCCGACGACATTGCGCGGAAGATTGAAAGATATGCCGACGCAATTCCCGTTGATCACCACGGGCTTGTGGGGTGCGCAGGTTGAGGCGATCAATAATCTTGAGAAATCGTTGGCGGAGAATCGTCCGCGGGCGTTGATTCAGATGGCGACGGGGTCGGGGAAGACATTTACGGCGGTGAGTTTTGTCTATCGGCTGATCAAACATGCGAAGGCGAAGCGCGTCTTGTTTTTGGTCGATCGCAATAATCTCGGTCGGCAGGCGTTCAAGGAGTTCGATCAATATCTCACGCCCGATGATGGACGCAAATTCACCGAGTTGTACAACGTCCAGCATTTGCAGAGCAATGTGCTCGATTCGGTCAGCAAGGTGCATATCACTTCCATTCAGCGGTTGTACTCGATGTTGAGCGGCGAGCCTGAATTCGATGCGGAAAATGAAGAGGGGTCGCTGTTCGAGATGGGCGCGGCGCTCGATTCCCAGCCGCCGAAGGAGATCCGCTACAATCCAAACTTCCCGATTGAGTATTACGATTTTATCGTCGTGGACGAGTGCCATCGCTCGATCTACAATCTGTGGCGCGGTGTGCTCGAATATTTCGATGCCTTCCTGATCGGGCTGACCGCCATGCCTTCGAAGCAGACCTTTGGTTTCTTCAAGAAAAATCTCGTGATGGAGTATCCACGCACCCGTGCGATTGCCGACGGCGTGAATGTGCAGGGCGAGGTCTATCGCATTCGCACGCAGATCTCGGAGCAGGGCAGTACAGTGGAAGCGGGATATTTTATCGGCAAGCGCGAACGCATGACGCGCGCCGAACGCTGGGAAAAACTGGATGATGACTTTGAATACGACCCGCGTCAACTCGACCGTGAAGTTGTTTCCGTTGACCAGATACGGACTGTGCTCCGAACCTATCGCGATAAACTGTTTACCGAGATGTTCCCTGAGCGCGAGATCGTCCCGAAGACGTTGATCTTCGCCAAAGACGACAGTCACGCGGAAGACATCGTGCGGATCGCGCGTGAGGAATTTGGCAAGGGCGATGAGTTCTGTCAGAAGATCACCTATCGCTCCACAGGAAAAAAGCCCGAAGATTTGATCAGCGACTTCCGCAACAGTTATCATCCGCGCATTGCCGTGACCGTGGACATGATCGCCACAGGCACAGACATCAAGCCGCTCGAAGTGTTGTTGTTCATGCGCGCGGTGAAGTCGCGCTTGTTGTTCGAGCAGATGCTGGGACGCGGCACACGCGTCGTCAGCCAGACCGAGTTGCAGAACGTGACGTCGGATGCAAAGACAAAGGATCGCTTCGTGCTGATTGATGCGGTCGGCATTGTGGAATCGGAACTCGCCGACCCGCAGACACTGGAACGCAAACGGAGCGCGTCGCTCAAGCAGTTGCTCGAGTCGGTGGCGGTGGGCGTGACGGATGAGGATACGCTCAGTTCGCTGGCGGGGAGACTCGTCAGACTGGCAAAAAGTTTGGGGACGGCAGAGCAGGCTGAGGTCAAAGAAAGAAGCGGCGGACTGTCGTTGGCAGATCTATCCAATCGCCTGCTGGATGCCATTGATCCAGATAAAATCCAGGAGGCGGAATCCCCAAATGCTTTGATCAATGCGGCGGTGCGACCGCTGGCGAGCAACCCCGAACTGCGGGCGCGGCTGACGGAGATGCAGTCGCGGCATGAGCAGGCGATTGACGAGGTGAGCCAGGATGCGGTGATCGAGGCGGGGTTCACGGATGAGGCGTCGCGGCTGCTGGTGCGGTCGTTTGAGGAGTACATCGCCGAGCATAAGGATGAGATCACGGCATTGGAGATTATTTATTCGATCCCACAGGGTAGGGGCGGGTCTGCAATGAAAGCAAAGGCGTCGCGCGAAGATGCGTCACGTCAGACGGAGTCGACTCGCCAACCTGGGAGACCCGCCCTTACGTTCGATGTGTTGAAGCAGTTGGCGGAGACTTTGCAACAGCCGCCGCGGAGTTGGACGACGGAGGCGTTGTGGCGGGCGTATGCCCAGTTGGAGCGTGACCGCGTGCGCGGGGCAGGGACGCGGCGCGTGTTGACGGATCTGGTATCGCTGGTGCGTCATGCGGTGCAGTTGGACGATGAACTGGTGCCGTATCCTGAACGCGTGCAGAGACGTTATGCTGATTGGCTCGCTGCACAACAGAGCGAAGGACGGGCGTTCACATCCGAACAACGCTGGTGGCTGGATCAGGTGGCGACGCACATCGGAGTCAACCTTGAGATCCATGCCGAGGATTTCAATTACGGCGAGTTCTTCAATCGCGGCGGACAGGTTGCGGCGTTGCGCACGTTTGGTCCGCAGTTGAAGAGTTTGTTGGATGAGTTGAATGAAAGGCTGAATGTTGACAGGTTAGAAGGTTGAACCCTTCGACTAACTCAGGGCAAGCGTTGGAAGGTTCAAACGTTCAAAAGTTTATGTGGTGATGATTGATGATGGTAACGATGAATAATGACGGTCAAAATGGACGCTCCCTGCCTGATGGTTGGGAATTATCAACATTAGGAGAGTCTTGCGTTGTTGTTTTAGGTCAATCGCCATCATCGGATACTTACAATACGGAAGGCGTTGGCTTGCCTTTTTATCAAGGCAAAACAGAATTTGGTGACCTATATCCGACGCCCGAAAAATGGTGTTCATTGCCAAAGAAGTTAGCGGAAAAAGATGACATCTTGATTTCTGTTCGTGCTCCCGTCGGTCCAACAAATCTATGTCCAGAAAAATCTTGCATTGGTCGTGGGTTGGCAGCGCTTCGCCCAAAGAATATGCCAACCAAGTATTTTCTGCATTATCTTCGTTACATCGAAAAAGAATGGGATAGCAAGGCGACAGGAACAACCTTCAAAGCAATTACTGGTGATGTTTTACGAAACCAAGAAATTCCACTTGCTCCACTCGACGAGCAAGAGAGGATTGTGAACCGAATCGAGGAATTGCTCAGCGATTTGGATGCAGGCGTGGCGGCGTTGGAACGAGTCCGCGCAGGGTTGAAACGCTACAAGGCGTCCGTGCTCAAGGCGGCGTGTGAAGGAAAGTTGTTTGAGAATAAGAAAATAGAAAGTGGTCAGTTGCCAGAAGGGTGGCAGTGGGCAAAGTTAGAAAGTCTATTGTCTGAGTCTTTGGCTAATGGTAGATCCACTCAAACCACAATTGATGGATTTCCTGTTCTAAGACTTACAGCATTGAAAAATGGAAAAATCGATCTCCGCGAACGCAAAATTGGTGCATGGACAAAAGAACAGGCTCAAAATTTTCTAGTCAAGAACGGTGATTTTTTTGTGTCACGAGGAAATGGTTCCTTACATTTGGTTGGTCGTGGTGGGCTTGTAGAACAAGAACCTGATGAAGTTGCATATCCAGACACCTTGATTAGAATTCGGGTATCTCCTAATATCTGTGATATCAAATATCTTAGAACTGTTTGGGACTCTCCTTTAGTTCGAAACCAAATAGAAACAACGGCTCGAACAACAGCAGGAATTTATAAAATCAACCAAAAAGATTTGGGTAACTTTATTATTCCCCTTCCTCCGTTGGACGAACAGCGGCGGATTGTGGCTGAGGTCGAGCGGCGGCTGTCGGTGGTTGGGGAGGTCGAGTCCGCGGTGGAGGTGGGTCTGGCGCGGTCCGCGCGGCTGAGGCAGTCTGTGTTGAGGTCCGCTTTTGAGGGGAAGTTGTGATGAATAAAAACCATCCACGAATTTTGTCCACGAATATTCGAATGGAAGGCGGCGCATTCGTGCATTCGCGGCTTGTTCGTGGATGGTCTCTGGGCGCGGCAAAGGTCAATGTGATGCGGGAGGTCGAGTCCGCGGTGGAGGTGGGTCTGGTCCGCGCGGGGAGGTTGAGGCAGTCCGTGCTGAGGTCCGCTTTTGAGGGTAAACTATCATCATGACAGAAAACTATCCACAACCGATTGCGCAATTGCTCACCCTGGGCGAAACGCGCATGCACGATGGACGTAATTATTTGAAAATGGGCTTTACCAGTGAGCATATCCCAGACTTGATCCGCTTGGTGGAAAATGAAGAACTGCGCGACATGCCCTGGGATGAAGACGGGAATGTGCCGCCGCAAGTTTACGCGCAGGTCCACGCCTGGCGTACCCTTGCCCAATTAGGTGCGGCAGAGGCTGTCCCATCTTTTATTGGATTGCTACACTTCATAGACGAAGACGACGATGACTTTGTCGGCGAAGAAATTCCCAGGATGCTTGGACAATTGGGCTCGCCCGCCATTGAAGCCTGTCATGATTATCTGGCTGATATAAACAACAACCTGTTTTCGCGCGTCGGCGCTGGACATGCTCTCTCTGAAATTGGACAGCAACACCCCGAAACGCGAGAAGCCTGCATTCAGGCGCTCATGTCCACTTTGCAGGATTATCAAAAAGACGATGAGACTGTCAACGCGTTTACGTTGTCCTACCTGGCAGAGTTAAAGGCAGTTGAAGCCGCGCCTCTTGCAGAAGAAATCTTCAAAGCGGATCGCGCCGAATTGGAGATTGCTGGTGATTACGAAGATTATCAAATCCGCGTCGGACTGCTGGAGAAACGCCTTACCAAGTCAAAATTTCGCAGCATTACCGACCTGGAGGTTAAACGACTTCTTGCAGAAAGTTCACTTACCGAAAAGAAGCGCACTTCCGAAAAAGAGAAGAAGGAAAAAAACAAACGAAAACAGGAAAAGAAGGCTCGCAAACGGCATAAGAAGAAATGACTTTGCTTCACGTCCATTGCACTCTTCGCAATAAAAACTTCCCAACCTGATACCTGGAACCTGATACATGAGCACACAATCCTCCACCATTGTTCAACGCCTCTGGAACTACTGCAACGTCCTGCGCGACGACGGCTTGTCCTATGGCGACTACGTCGAGCAGCTTACCTACCTGCTATTCCTCAAGATGGATTCAGAAGGCAGTGCCATGCTTGGCCTGCCCAGTTCCATTCCAGAACAATTCAACTGGGCAAGTTTGCAGCGTTTGGACGGCGACGATCTGGAAACTCATTACCGCGCCATCCTGACAGGGCTGGGTCAGGGCGCAGGGTTGATCCCCGTCATTTTCCGCAAGGCGCAGAACAAAATCCAGGACCCTGCCAAACTCCGCCGCCTCATCGAACTGATTGACGGCGAAACCTGGATCGGGCTGGATATTGACGTCAAAGGCGATATCTACGAAGGTCTGCTCGAAAAGAACGCGCAGGATACCAAGAGCGGAGCAGGTCAATACTTCACGCCGCGTCCGCTGATCAAGGCGATTGTGGATGTTATGCGTCCCGAACCTGGTAAGACCATTTGCGATCCCGCCGCAGGCACGGGCGGCTTCCTGCTTGCTGCGCATGATGCCATCGCGCACAATAACACCCTCGACCGCGATCAGTGGGATCACCTGCGACATCAAGCCTTGCATGGCTGGGAGATCGTCGATAACACCGCGCGCCTGTGCGTGATGAATTTATATCTGCATGGCATTGGTTCCAATGGCGATGGCACAGAACTGGGACGCAGTCCCATTCATGTTTCTGACAGTCTCGCGTCTCATCCTGGCGAATACTTTGATATGGTGCTCACCAATCCGCCCTTCGGCAAGAAGTCCAGCGTCACCTTTGTGACCGACGAGGGCGAGATCAAACGCGAGACTCAGAACATTGTCCGCGAGGATTTCTGGACTTCCACCAGCAACAAGCAACTCAATTTCGTCCAGCATGTCAAAAATATCCTGAACATGACGGGCAAAGCGGCCGTTGTTGTGCCTGATAACGTGCTCTTTGAAGGCGGGGCTGGCGAAGTTGTCCGCCGTAAACTCTTGCACGAGTGCGATGTCCATACACTTTTACGATTACCCACAGGAATCTTTTACGCTCAGGGCGTCAAAGCCAACGTTCTCTTCTTTGACCGTAAGCCTGCCTCTGAAACCCCGTGGACGAAGCAACTCTGGATCTACGACCTGCGCACCAACATGGATTTCACCCTCAAGACAAATCCGCTGGCGCGCGGAAATCTCGACGACTTCGTGGAATGTTTCCATGTTGATAACCGCTTCGAGCGCACCTCGACCTGGTCGCCGTCCAATGAAGTGGGCCGTTGGCGAGCATTCACCTACGAGGAACTCCTCACTCGTGACAAGGTCAATCTTGATATTTTCTGGCTCAGGGACGAGTCACTGGAAGACTCTGCCAATTTACCTGATCCGAATGTGCTTGCAGCGGAAATTGTGGAGGACCTACGGTCCGCACTAACGCAGTTTGAATCCATTGAAGAAGAATTGACCGATGGGGACGTGGATTGAAACGGATTACCTATTTTCTTTGAAAACGGAGATTCTTCGCTGCTACGCGGCTCACACGTGCCTGCGCGCTGTGCAGGCAGAATGACATGCAGGTAACGATGCGATGAAAAAATCATACTTTGGCCTGGCCTCCCTAAGCGCGGCAATAGTATCCGCCTCATTTTTGGGCGCGTTCTTTGGCGTCTCACAGCTGGATATTTCAACCGCCGCGTTCAACTTTTGGAACAACATGACGGCTGCCGTTTCGTGCCTCTTTGCTCCGCTGGCGCTTGTCCTTGGCCTGTTTGGGTTCAGAAGAAAAAACGACTCAAAGACCCTTGCCGGGATCGGGATTGGCCTGGTGGGACTGCCCTACCTGATCCTGCTTGGACAGTTCGCCCTCTATTTTCTGAAATAGGTGCTCGGGCTTGAAGTCAGGCAACATTTTGTTTTTCTTTCGGCAGGGGGCCTTCTTTTCCATAACCGGTTCCATATTTTGCAAAGGCAAAAAGAAGCGGGATGGCAACGATCAGATACGCGCCGAAATAGAGCAGGCCGCCTGGTCTTTCGGCAAAATTGAACAACCTGAGATAAACAAATGCCGCGATGGTAATGATGACGACCAGGGCGTAATTGGCAATGGAATGATTCAGGGTAACGGCAAGATTCCGTTCGCGGGTTAGTGGAATTGCGGCAATGGCAAGAGAGAAATAAAAGACTGCAAAACTACGCAGGGTGAACAGCGACATTTCCTCCGGGAAGATGCCGCCACGCGTGGCAGGCCATCCGATCTGTGCGATCAATCCATACACCGACAGGAATCCCACAAAAATGACAAAAGCCACAGCCGAGCCGCGTTGCCAGCTTGTAGTTGGAGGTCCGAATGGCTCGCCGCGGATGGGGCGGATCCTGATCCAATCCGTGAAACCGGAAAGTGCAGTCAGACCATTGACGGATAGTGTCCCCAAATACAGCCAGGCAATCGGATGATCGAGGCGGACTTTATCCTGAAAGGCAAACACCACAGCAAGCTCGAGCACTCCGAATAGCCAAAGGTAGATCAACGCTGTGTAAACCAGCCTCCATTCCCAACGGCGGGCGGAGATCCAGGCCAGCCACGCGTTGCCCAGACACCACGCACCGATGGTCATGGTCATAAATGGCGTTACCTTCCAGGCAAAGACAGGTGAAAGACTTTCGGGAAGGAAAAAGAGAAAGACCCCCAGAATTGCATAGAGAACTGCGCAGGCATAAGTCATAGAGCGGGAAATACCGGTAAGCATACGACCTCCTTGTCACGAATAAAAATATTTTGGAGGGTTGAGGCGTCGCACCTGCCTGTTAAACCTGATACGACGCGCAACCCGGGCACAGTATTTGGTTCTTAGAACACTATAACGCTCTATCAGTTGTTGTTCAATAGTACCTTTAGAACACCAGGTTGGGCGGCTTGCTCAAAGGCTTTCAATGATTCCTCCAATTTGAATTGCGCGGCGATCAAAACAGTAGGGTCCGCCTCGCGTTTTTCCAGCAATCGCAGGGCAGGTTCAAACGGTCCGCATCGTGAGCCGAGGATGGTGATCTCGTCCACGACGATGGACGAGAAATTCACATTCATCTCCCCTTTGTACGTGGACTTCATCACCAGAGTCCCGCGCGGACGGATGGCACGGCGCGCCAGGTTGAAGCCCTCCGGCGAGCCGGTCGCTTCGACGACGACGTCCCACCTGCGCGATTGGATCTCATCGCCGGTGGTTATCCGAATCCCGCGCGCTTTCAACAGGTTCTGCGTGTGTTCATGACGCGCTACCACGCGCAGGTCACAGCCCGTCAATGCCAGCGTCTGCGCGATCAACTGTCCCAGCCGGCCCGCGCCGATCAACAGCACGCGGTCAGTCGGTTTGATTTGTATTTGTTGCTGGATTTCCAATGCGGCGGCCAGCGGTTCGGCGAAGACAGCCGCTTCATCTGGAACGGAATCAGGCACGCGATGTAAATTTTCCACGGGCAGGGTGGTGTATTCCGCGAACACGCCATCGCGGTTGACGATGCCAAGCACCGTTCGATTTTCGCAGTGAGTTGGCCGGCCATTCTTGCAAGCTTCGCACGCGCCGCAGGCGGCATTGATCTCCCCCACCACACGCTGGCCGATCCAGGCGCGGTCGGGCGCGTCCACCACTTCGCCCACGAACTCATGGCCGAGAACCCCAGTGTAAGGGTAATAACCCTTCACCAGTTCGAGGTCGGTACTGCAAATTCCAGCCTTGCGAATCCGAATCAGTGCTTCACCGGGTTTTGCCGGTTGGGGCACATCACGAAGCGCAATCTGATTTTTCTCAAGCCATACTGCCTGCATTATTTTCTCTGCCTCACTGCTTCTGTTGTTCACCGTCCCGCAGGTTTCTTCATAGAACCGGCTTATGCCATACAAACCTGCGGGACGTTTTACGCCCTTTGCCTCACTGCTTCATAAGTAATCAGCGCGGTCGCAATCGAAACGTTCAGCGAATTGACCCTGCCCAGCATCGGGATCCTCACCTTCAAATCCGCGTTCGACATCCATAGATCGGACAGGCCCTCGTCTTCCGTGCCGACTGCCATTGCAACGGGCTGGCTCAGGTCAACGGACGTGTACAAAGCCTCGGCAGACGGCGTGGCCGCAAGCACTCGCATCTTTCTGGACCGGAGCCATGCCAGCGCATTCAAGCTCTCAGCCTCGACGGTTGGTACCGTGAAGACCGTCCCCCGGCTGGCGCGCACCACGTTGGGATTCCACAAGTCCACGCGCGGGTCGCAGACGATGACCGCATCCACGCCCGCCGCGTCGGCTGTCCGCAGGATGGCGCCGAGGTTGCCGGGCTTCTCTACAGACTCGGCCACGATGACCAGCGGCGATTCGCCCAGCTTCAAATCGTCGAGCGAAGTCTTCGGGATGGAGAAGATGCCCAACCAGCCGTCGGGATTCTCGCGATAGGACATCTTCTCGAACACGGCGCGGTTGACGGTAACGATCTCAGCGCTGGCGCTCTCGATTTGACGCGTCGCAATTTCCGGGGCGGAAAGAAGCGTCTGCGGTTGGTGTCCCGCTGAAATGGCAAGGGAGATCTCGTCAAAGCCCTCGACCAACATCAAGCCGTCACGCTGGCGCTGGCGCTTGTCCTCGCGCAGTTTGACAATGTATTTGACTTTTAGGTTTTGGAGACTGGTGATGTCCATTGAGTGTCGGAGTCCGAAGTCTCCTGACTTCGGAAATAGGCCAACGTCAGGAGATGTTGGAGTCCAGTAACAGGCACGCGGCTCGATGCGCCTGGCCGACGGTCACGTAGGCGGGGTCGGTCAATTTGCATTGGACAACCGCCACAGGGCAGCGCGGATGGAAGCGGCAGCCGCCCGGCAGGTTGATCGGGTTGGGCGTTTCGCCCTGCAGGATGAAGCGCTGTTTGCGCAGGCGCGGATTGGGGACAGGCACAACCGAAAGCAGGGCCTTCGTGTACGGATGACGCGGGTTGGAAAGGATTTCGTGCGTCGGGCCGATCTCGACGATGCGGCCAAGATACATGACCGCGATGCGGTCCGCAAAATAGCCGCAGGTGCCGAGGTCGTGTGTGATGAGGATGATGGAAATCTGACGCGTCCGGCGCAGGTCTGCGAGCAGGTTCAGGATCTCGGCGCGGATGGAAACATCGAGCATCGAGACGGGTTCATCCGCGATGAGCAGAAGCGGCTCGAGCACGAGCGCGCCGGCGATGACGACGCGCTGGCGCTGCCCGCCGGAGAGTTGGTGAGGAAAGCGATACATGTACGAGGCGGCAGGTTTCAACCCCGCGTCTTCCAACGCTTTGACAACTTTCGCTTCGCGTTCGGCTTTGCTGTGCGTCAGGCCATGCACGTCGAGCGGCTCAGCGACAATCTCCTCGATGGTCTGGGTCGGGTTGAGTGATTCGTAAGGGTCCTGGAAGATCATCTGGATCTTCTGCCTGAGCAATTTGCGCGCGTGTTCGCCCGCATGCGTGATGTCTTTTGACTCGAAGGCAATTTTGCCTGCCGTCGGCTCTTCGAGTCCCATCAACGTCAGCGCGAGCGTGGACTTGCCGCATCCGCTTTCGCCGACCATGGCAACCACTTCACCGCGCTTGAGCTGCAGGTCCACCCCGTCCACGGCGTGGATTTGCTCAACGGAGCGGTTGAACAAGCCGGGCCGCCCTGCCTGGAAATATTTTTTCAGTCCCTGCACTTCGAGGAAGTAATCCTGCATGATTTAACCTTTTCCCTCACCCTGGCCCTCTCCCTTCGGGAGAGGGGACAGACTCCCTTCCCCCTGCGGGGGAAGGGTTGGGGATGAGGGCTTTTCCACCAAATGACAGCTCACGAAATGCCTCTCGCTCAATTGATGAATCGCCGGCGCTTCGCCGCCACACCGGTTGGATACGGCGGGACAACGCGGCGCAAAGCGGCAGCCTGCGGGCAGGTCATCCAGGCGCGGCGGATAGCCCGGGATCGAAGCCAGCCGTTTTTCGGGATGCGTGAGGTCGGGGAACGCCTTGAGCAGTTCCTGTGTGTAGGGATGCTGTGCCAGGTTGTAAACCGTGTCCACGTCCGAGTATTCAGCGGTCACGCCGCCGTACATCACAAGCACAGAGTCGCACATCTCGGCGACCACGCCCAGGTCGTGTGTGACAAAAATGATCGAGAGGCCGAGGCGCTTGCGCAGGCTGTCGAGCAGTTCCAATACCTGCGCCTGGATCATCACGTCCAGCGCGGTGGTCGGCTCGTCCGCGATGACCACCTGCGGGTTGCAGGCCAATGCCATGGCGATCATGGCGCGCTGGCGCATCCCGCCTGAATATTGATGCGGATAATGGTCGCGGTGTTTGGCCGTGATTCCGACGAGGTCGAGCAGTTCATCCACGCGCGCATCCAGCGCGGCCTCCTTCATGTCGGGATCATGCTTCACGATTGCTTCTTCGATTTGCTCGCCCACCGTCCGCACCGGGTTGAGCGCGTTCATCGCGCCCTGAAAGACAATCGAGATGCCCTTCCAACGCACAGACTCCATCTCCTGCTCGGTCAGCGCGGTCAGTTCCCTGCCGCCAAACCAGACTTCGCCGTTCACGATCTGTCCTGCCGCGGGGAGCAGTTTCAACAGGCCAAGCACGAGCGTCGTCTTGCCGCATCCGCTTTCGCCGACCAGCCCCAACAATTCGCCCTGCCGCAGGGTGAACGAGACATTTTCGACGGCCCGCGCGGGAGGCTTGCCCTCATTGATGTAGGAGATGGACAGGTCATTCACTTCGATGAGGATCGGCGCTTCGTCCGGGACCCTCTGCCGGGTCCCGCCATGAAGCGGTTTTCCCGCCGCCTCATGTCTGATCACGTCGCGGGCGCGCATCAGATGGTGAGTCTCGAGCCGCGGGTTGAGCACCTGTTCGAGGCCATGCCCGAAGAGAGTCAACGCGAGCACCACCCACACGATCCCGAAGCCCGGCGTGACCAGCGCCCACCACGCGCCGACGCTCATCGCGCCGCGTCCGAAGGCAAAGTTCAGCATCTGGCCCCACGAGATGGCGGTTGGGTCGCCGAGACCGATGAAGCTGAGCGTGCTTTCGTTGAGGATCGCGAGAGAGATGACCAGGATGGCATTGACCACCAGCAGTGGCATGACCAGCGGCAGGATGTGATGCCTGATGATGTGTGCGTTGCCCGCGCCGATGGCGCGTGCGCGCAGGACGAACTTGCGCGATTTCACGGCCAGCGTTTGCGAACGGACGATGCGCGCGGTCGTCGTCCAGCCCAGCAGGCCAATGACGAAGATGATGTTGAGCAGGTTGGGTTTTGTCAGCGCGACGATGACGACCATCAACGGCAGGTCGGGGATGACGAGCATGATGTCGGTGAAGCGCATGAGCAGGTTTTCGGTCCGCCCGCCGTAGAAACCCGCCGCGATGCCGATCACGCCGCCGAGGATGACCGAGATGAACGCCGCGAAGAAACCGACGATCAGCGAAACGCGCGCGCCGTAGATGAAACTGGAAAACACGTCCTTTCCGGCGTCGTCCGTGCCGAACCAGCTCTGCGGACTGGGCGGCTGGTAAACGTCGGCGCTGGTCACGTCCGCCGAGACGGACGGGTCATGGGTTGCGATCAGCGGCGCAAACACGGCGACGATGACGATGACGATCAACATCCCCAGGCCGACGAGCGCCATGCGGTTCTGGCGGAATATTTTCCAGAAATCCAATAACGGTGTGGAAGGTACGGATGGTTTGAGTTCGGTGGTTTGCAATGCCATGATTACACCGTCTGCACGCGCGGATCGAGGTAGGAATAGGCGAGGTCTGCAAGCAGGTTGGCGAGAATGACGCTGACGGCGATCAACAGGAACGCGCCCTGCAGCACGGGGAAGTCACGCCGCAAAACGGCCTCGTAGATCGCACCGCCCAGTCCCGGCCAGGAGAACACAGTCTCGATTTGAATCGCGCCCGCCACGGTAAATCCCAGGTTGATGGCGATGACCGTCACCAGCGGGAGCATCGCATTCTTCAGGGCGTGGTCCTTCAAAATCTGGAATGTGCTCAAGCCTTTGGCCTTGGCGGTCAAAATATAATCTTCGGACAGAACGTCCAGCAGGCTGGAGCGCATGATGAGCATGTATTCGCCCATGTACACAATGGTGTACGTCAGTGTGGGCAGGAACATATGGATGGCAATATCCCCCCATTGCTGCAGAAGCGGATAAGTACTTGCCCCTGGAAGTGCCTTGCCTCCGATGGGCAGACCGTTGTTGCTCCCCCAAAAGAGCAGGATAATACCCAGCCAGAAGGTCGGCAGGCTCCACGCCAGCAGGCTGGTGATCAATGCCGCATAATCAATGGACGTGCGCGCCTTCCACGCCGCGAACAAACCGAACAGCACGCCGATGATGATGGAGAGGATTTGCCCCGCGCCGATCAGCAGGATCGTGTTCCACAACCTCTCCACCAAAATCTCCGCAACGGGACGGTTGGTGTGATAACTGATCCCGAATTCCCCTTTGAAGAGATTACCGACGTAAATAAAGAACTGGGTTTCGAGCGGATTGACGCCGCACGAGCCCACCTCGATGGGATTCAGCGTTTCAAAGCAATTGATCACCGGCTTGTCCAGTCCGTAGCGGGCGCGCAAAGCCTCAATCGCTTCCTTTTTCAGACGCGGGTCATGAACCCCGGCCCGCGCCGGGTCGCCGGGCAGAACGCGAAATAAAAAGAAGTTCAGGACAAGCACGAACAGGACAGTGAAGGCGGCCCAGCCAATCTTCCCTGCCAGATAGCGAAAACGTTTCACTTTCCGCTCCTCTTTCACCCTCATCCCCGGCCCTTCCCCCGAAGGGGGAAGGGAGTTTCCCCTCTCCCTTCGGGAGAGGGTAGGGTGAGGGCAATTTTCTACTACTTCACCGGCTCGATCACAACCAGCGAGGTCGTATCCGCAAGCTCCACTTTCGGCTGATCGGTGATCCAGCCGGTGAAGCGGTCGGTTCGGAAAGCCTGAATATTCGGGTCGTAGTACGGGATGATGTACACGACATCGTTGTGGACGATTTCCTGCATTTGCCTGACGAGCGCAATGCGTTTGTCCTTGTCGAGTTCGGTGGCCTGCTGGGCGAACAAATCGTCAAATTCAGGATTCGAGTAACCGGTCTCGCTCGAACCGGTCGGGATCTGGTCAGTCGTCATGACGCCAAGCAACAGGTTCGGGTCAGGGTCGGAACCCCAGCCCCAGATCATGACGTCGAAGTCGAAGGCGGGACAACACTGCGCGGTCAGGGCATCCGGGTCGACTGCCTGCAATTGGAGTTCGATGCCGATCTCGCCCCACATTTCGCTGAGCAATTCCGCCGTGCGCGGAGCGTCAATGCTGTCACTGGGCCAGTTCAAACGGAAGTTCAAGGGATTCGTCCCATCGGGCATTTCACGGACGCCATCGCCATCGCTATCCTTATAACCGGCATCGTCCAGAATCTGATTGGCTTTGGCGACGTCGTATTCATAATCGGCCAAGCCGTCGTTGAACCAGACGCCGAGGCCGTCGGGGATCAAGGTCATGCCCGGGCTGGCGAGTCCAAGCTGGACAACGTCAATGATCTTCTTTTTATCCGTTGCATGAGCCATCGCCAGGCGGACGTTTCGGTCGCGCAGGGCCGGGTGACCGGAGCAAATGCCGCCGTCCGCGGTTGGGCAGTTTTCCGGGTCAACCTGGTTCAGGATGATATCGGTCACCGTTGGGGCAAAAGGCGCGCCGACCACGACCTCGACGTTCGATTCACCGCGCAGGCTTTCTACCGCGGTGGCCGGCATTTCGGTGATCATATCCACCTGGCCGGTCTTGATGGCCTGCACCAGGGCGTCGTTGCTCGCGAAGGTCTGGAAGATCACTTCGCTGATCTTGGGCGGCGTCCTGAAATGATCCTTGTTCGCGGTGAGGTGGACGAATTCATTCTGTTTGTACTCCACCATCTTGAACGGGCCGCTTCCAATCATTTCCACATTTTCGAATTCAATCGGGTCCGCGCTTTCCCAGATATGCTTGGGCAGGACGTACAGGAAAACCAGTTGCGCGTCGATGTTCGGGATCGCTTCCGTCAACGTGATGACCACTTCGTTGTCGGGAGTCGCTTCGATGGTGTCGAAATAGATGGTGTAGCCGTTCATATACGGAAAGTCAACATTGTCCCTGTAAAAATTGTACGTGAAGGCAATGTCTTCCGCGGTCAGCGGCTGGCCATCGTGGAATTTGATCCCGTCCTTGATTTTGTAGGTGTAGGTCAGGTTATCATCGGAGACGCTTACACTATCCGCCAGGCTGAGTGTGAATGTGCCGTCCAGGTTCAACTCGTACATCGAATCATAGACCAGCTCAAAGATGATGTACGCCTCCGAAAGCACGGCAGTGCCCGGGTTCAGTGTGTCGGGACTGCCTGCCCAGCCCACGCGCGCGGTTGCGCCTCCTCCACTCCCGCCTCCGCAAGCCGCAAGGACGAACGCGGCGACGATCAATACATACAACAGTTTTTGTTTCATTCTTCCTCCTCTCCAAGGGTGAATGGCTGTGGGACAATCCTGAAAAAATAACGCGCCACAGGCAAGTGCCTGCCCTGGCGCGCCGCTAACAAACCTCTGGGAAATTGTAACGGTCTTTGGCGGGTTTCAAGAAAATGTCCTCACAAAAATTGTACTGTAATTTTATTTATTTTGCTATACTTATCAAAAAGAAGGCATCATGGACAAACCCGTCAAACTCACCGAAAAATATGAACGCAACGGCTGGCCCTCCGTCAAACGCCCCGACCTCAAACCGCCCGCGGGCTGGAACCTTTCTCTTTTGACTTCGATTGAACGGATCCGCTCCCATGCCTTATCGCCCGATGGAGGCTTGATCTCCTTCATAAAAGACGGCGAATCACTCTCCGACGTATACCTGCTTCCGTTAAATGGACATTGGCCTGCCCGAATCACCTTTGACCGCCCCCTCGCACCCTATTGGGATGATGAGATCCCCGAATGGTCGCCGGATGGCAAGTGGCTTGCCTTTGGGATAAAAGGTCACGTGCATATCACCCCTGCCTCCTCCCTGAGCGCAGTCGAAGGGGGCGGCCTCCCCAAAAAGATCACGGACTTCACCACCGCCGCAAGCGGCCCGCGCTGGATGCCAGATTCGAATGGAATGATCGTCACAGTTGAGCGCAACGACGCAGACCAACTCCTGCTCACCGACCGCGACGGCTCCTGGCCGCGCGCATTGACAACCGACACCATCGGCGATCACTGGGATGCGCGTCCATCACCGGATGGCAAGTTCATCACGTATACCCTGCGCCGCTTCGATGATTTGAACAGGCTCGATATTGTCCTGCTCGAAATTGCCACAGGAAAATCCGTCACACTTTATGGCAAACCGTCCACGCGGGCGATGTCGGCAAAGTGGTCACCGGATGGTCAATGGATTGCGTTCGCATCGCAAGAGACGGGCCGCGAAGAACTGTATCTTGTCAAACCAAACGGCGATGGATTGCATCAACTCACGAATTCAGGACACGATGTCTTTCAATTTGAATGGTCGCCAAGTTCAAAGAGGCTCGCCGCGGTCTTTAATCGGAACGGCGCGTTCGAGCTGAGTCTTGTCGAGGCGGAATCAGGTTCGGTGTCCGAATTAAGAGGCGGGGCGGGTATGCACTCGAATCCAAATTGGGCGAAGGATGGATCATTTATCACATTCGAGTACGAGAGTCCGCTTCTCCCGCCCGATTTGTATCGAATGGATGTTGAAACAAAAAAGGTCACACAGTCGACGTTCTCGAATCCGCCCGCGATGCAGGTGAATAAACTGGTTCTGCCTGAGGTCGTCAGCTATAAAAGTTATGATGGGTTGGGAATTCCGGCGTTTTTGTACAAGCCTGCAAAATCAAACGGCGCGGCGATTGTGTATCCACACGGCGGGCCGAAGGATCAATATGGTTTCATTTGGGATGAACTTGCGCAATATTTTGTGGCGAAGGGATATACCTATCTTGCGCCGAACTATCGCGGCTCAACCGGCTATGGCCGCGACTTTGAGCGCGCCAACTACGATAATTGGGGTGTCGGTGATACGCAGGATTGCCTGCACGCCGCGAAATATCTGCGAACGATGAAAGACGTGAAGCCTGACCGCATCGGCATCATGGGTGGAAGCTATGGCGGCTACATGACTTCATGCTCGCTGTCGCGCGACCCCGAATATCTCTTTGCCTGCGGCGTGATGAAGTATGGCGATTCGAACCTGGTCAGCTCGTGGGCCGAGTGCGAGAAACGCCTGCGAATTTACACCGAAATTTTCCTCGGCCACCCTGCGGACAAATTCGACATCTATCTCAAAGGCTCCCCCATTACCGACGTGAAAAACGTCCAAAAGCCGATTTTGATTTTACACGGACTGCTCGATACCGTCGTGCCGCCCGAAGCATCGGAAGAATGGGTTGAGGGACTCAAACGTCACGACAAAGTCTTCGAATACAAAACCTACGACGATGAGCCGCACGGCTTCCTGCGCCGCGAGAATCAACTCGATGCCTACGAGCGGATCGAGAGGTTTTTGGATTGGTATTTGTTGCCCAAATGATCGCGCTGAGCAACCCCGTGCTGTTGGAGTGTGTTTGTTTGAGTGTAAGGAGATGGAAGAATGAGGTTTAATGAAATGGCTACACGCAGCAATGTTGGCTTTTTTAACTTTGACGACTTAACCTGGCCTGAAGTCGCGGACCTGCCGCGCGACATACCTCTCGTACTTCCGCTCGGATCATCCTACGACCTGGATTTGCTCGCTGACCAATTGAGTAATCCTCCCCGAATCGGACTCCTGCCATCCTTTCCATTCGGCTGGCGCGGCAGTGGATTGGAAGTACCTGACCAGGTTTTTGCTCAATATATTTCAAACCTGCTCGACAGCCTGCGCGATGATGGGTTTTCGCGCGTCTATTGTCTCGCTTCACAGGGATTTGACCCTCAATCTACATTCATCCTTCAGCATTCATCCGCCATCCTTCGCTTACCTCACGCTTCCCATTATTTACCAATTACTCAATTACCACCTGACAGTGAGCGCGGTAAAGTGATCCTCATTCCAATCGGCCATACCGAACAACACGGCTATCACCTGCCCCTCTCGGTTGATACCATCATTATTGATGCCATAGCAAGAGGCACTGTTGCTAAAGTGCCTACACGCAGTTGGGCGATGCCGGTCATGCCTTATGGGGTCAGCACACATCGCTCCTCGTTTGCCGCGACGATGAACGCAGGCGGACGAGCCTTTGAGGACTTTTGGGTTGCAGTAATTGATGTGCTTGCATCGCGTGGCTTTGACCGCTTCTATTTCATGAGCGGGCATGGCGGCAACACCTCATTTTTAGTCAATGTTGTGAAGTATGCAGGAGAACGTCATCGCAGAATTTTCTGCGCAACGGCTTGGTTGCACACATCGGGAAAGATCGGCGCGGCCGCGCTGGAAAAATATCGCACATCCCCCATCGGCGGCATGGGGCACGCCTGCGAACTGGAGACCGCATATTTGCTCCATCTGCGCCCGGACCTCTGCCACATGGAACGCGTGGTGGACGAAATGGATTTTGTGTCCACGCCTGATTACTACATGGATTGGATCGAAGGCGGCTCACTCATCGCGAATCCGCCCTGGGATGACGATACGAAGACCGGCGCATACGGCGCGGGCAGTCACGCGACTGCTGAAAAAGGCCGCCTCTGGCTGGAGGCGGCCATTGAAGAGAAAGCCGCGCACGTGGAGGAGATCCACGAACAGCATGAGCGGCGCGAGAAGAGACGAAATGAAGGCTACGGCTTGTGGGGAAAGTTGCAGTAGACCTCTTGCAAAAGTATCCAAATCCCCGCTCTGCCGGGCATCAAAAAACAAGCACGTCCTGCACCGGCATCAGCTCAACGACTGGTGAATCTTCTCCACCTCCTGCTCTTGCAGTTTTTCCAGGATACTGCTCAGAGTCTCCTTGCGGCGTTTCAACGCGTTCTTGAAATCCAGACGATCGGTGCTCACAATCTCCACGCGTAAGTCCGAAAGGTCCGCTTCGATGATTTCGCGAAGCATACGTTGTTCCTCCCGGGTCAGTTGTAACTTGATCATACGCTTCTCCTTTCTCAAACGTACGAACAACCTGTAAAAGCCTGCCCCACTACAGAATAGCACGAAAAGGGACATGCTTCAATACGCATGCATGGCGCGAGAAGAGACGGAACAAAGGTTATGGCTTGTGAGGAAAGTTTAGGTGAGCGACAACTGTGATCGTTGATTATGTTTCATCGCTCGCGTTTTTTGCGCCAAGGGGTGCCGATGGATGAGCACTGGTCAACTCGCGCAGGAATTCACGCCTGTCTTCGACCTTTTGTGCTTCCATCTTTGTCGCAAAATAAAAGATTGCCGAGACCATCAAGGCAAAGGTGTAGTCATGTTCGCGTATTTCATGCACTCCTTTTGCGATAGGCATGGTCGGGTGCAGATAGAGTTCGGGAAACATTGGAAGAATTCTTACTGCCAACTTTTGAAAGACATACGTCGCCGCAACCAATGTGCCAGCATATAGAGGCATTACTGGAAATATCGGGCTTAGGAATCTTTCAAGCTTCGGGAAGAATCTGCAAACAAGCGGAATGATCAATGCAAAGACAAAGGCGAAACCTGTAAATAGCTGGCTTACACTCACAGGAAGAATGGCGTCATCGCCTTGAAAATACTTCAGGTTATGGATCGTTATTTCGTCCTGGACGTTTATCCCCTTAATATAATTATGATCATCCCAATTGAAAATCCGCTCACCCCAGCTTATTTCCTCGCCAGCGCCTACAAAGAAAAGCAGTGCGAAGCCCAGGTACGACAACTTTAATAATATTGACGACTTTCGAAAACGAAAAAAACCAGCCGCAAACACAAAGGACATTACGAGCAAATAAACTACCGTCAGATCCTCGAAGACACCGTCTTCCCTTACAAACGCGTCGAGGGTCCTTTCATCTGATAAAAGAGGAAGGAAGGTAATGCCAAGGAGGACAACTGCGAAAACCAAAAAAACAACGTGGGACCTATAAGATTTTGTCACCATTAGGGCCTCCTACCAAATAGGATGATTTTCGTCCATAATTATAGTTGGATTTTGGAATCAAACATTAAAATTAATTACCCGCTTTACGCAGAACGTCCCGCAGATTGGAATGAGTCAATCGCGCTTTGCCAGGAAACCTGCGGGACGGTACGCAACAAGGTTATAAAAGCCGCAGGTCTTATTTCACGAAACGCTTTTGTATAAACTCTTCCCCCCTGCCCAACAACTCAGCATGATCCCCAGGAACCGGCAAATTTGACAACAGTTCCTGCGTCTTCTCGCGTAAGACCTGGCGCGCAGACGGTTCTCCAGCCTTCTGCCAATTCTCCATGCTGTAACGCGGATACACGCGGCTGACATAATATCCGTTCCTGTAATTTTTCAGCGTGGACGGCTGGTTGAGGAAGCTCCTGCCCGGCCCAACCTTGAAAATTTCATCCACAGCCGAATTGACATCATCCAACTGGAAGCCATTGTGGAGGCGCAAAGCCTGGTCAATGATCTCGTGGACGTGGACGATGGTGGTTGGCGCGATGGACTTCGAGCCGAGGGAATCTCCGATAAACGGAGCCAGATGTCCGTGCGAGAGAAGAAGCGAGAGGGTGTTCATCCAATAGGTGTCCGCGGCGATCAAGTCCATGCCCCAGCCGGTACCGCTTCCCGAAGTCGAACAATGCGGGATGCCGTAGTGTTTCATCATCTCGGAGCAGGCTACGCTGATGAGGATGCTTTGCGGGTCGTAGAAGTTGAGCATGGTACGCATGTCAAAATAGACGGGCAACATACCGAGTAAAATTTTCGCGCCCTTTTTGATCGTCTGGCTGATGACGAGACCTGCAAGCAGTTCGGCCATGAGGAGGGTGAGTGTGCCCGCGGGTGTGAGCGGCGTGGACGCGCCCGCCATGCTGTAATTGGAGAAGATGATCGGCAGGCCGCGTTCGATGGCAACCTTCATCTTGTCCACTGTGCCCGCATTCATGACCAGCGGCGAGACGGGGTTGAAATATGGGATGATGAAGGGCTTGCTTCCGAGGTCGCCGTGAAGAAGTTCGAACATCTCCAGCACGGCGGGGAACTTGTTTTCGTCCGAAACGAGCAGGACAAGCGGCTTGGTTGTGTTGGCGATATGCTCAAGCGAGCCGACCAGGTCGCTCAATTCTTCGGGCACGTCGCGGACAATCCCAACTGTTGAGATCACATCATACAGAGGCAGGGCCGAGCCAAGCCGGACAAGATCCTGAAAATTCCGGCGCTTGAATAGATCCAATTTTTCGTCAAAGGGATTTTGATAGAACAACGCGGTCACGCCCACGCCGAAACGGAGACGGTCCTCCCCCAGATTGAATTTGAACTCGCCGCGGCGGTCATAAATGTCAATTATCTTCGGCGTGGAGTTGATGGATTCTTCCACCACTTCCGGCGGAAATTTGATGACGCGATCCTGGGATTTGAGTCCGAGTTTCAATTCAAGCAGCTGGAGAATTTCAGGGGAATCAACGCGCACGCCGGTTTCGTTCAACACCCTCAAAACATTTTTGTGCGCTTCCTGGATTTGTTCTTCATTCATTAAAGTCAATCGCGGGCGGATGTTGTTCATAAAATAATCTCCTTGCAGGTAATTTTACAAGAAAACGCCATCAATAAATGGAGAGACTTCGGAATTCTCTTTTGATGACTCCCCACCTAAAGCGATGCGGAAAGGAATTCTGAAGTCTCTATGAATTGTTATTTTTGTTTCGCCCAGATGCGGCGGTCTTCAGCCTTGTCGGGGTCCAAATATCTCGGATCCACCTCCTTGACGATCCTGTGTCCATGCGAAACCCACAACTCAGAGGCGAGTTTTCGGGCATTACATCTGACGCCCTGCGTCGAAAAATACTGGCAGATGCGGGTCACGTCGCGCAGGAAGATACTCCACGAGGCGGGATTCGATTCGGGTATCACAACCTGCGGAAAATCAATCAGGGCGATGTCGCCTTCCCAATAGAGAATGTTGAACGCCGAGAGATCGCCGTGAATGCGGTCGTGCGCGAGCATCAGGTCAATGTTGCGGAGGACGCGGTCGAATAAGGTTTTTGCCTCATCCAGTTCCAGGGTCAGGGAATGAAGCGTTGGTGCGGCATTGGCGAGGTCGCCGACAAAGCCCATCAGGATCGCATTCCTCTCCATCGCATACGGCCTGGGCACGTCCGCGCCCGCCTGGTGCAGGATTTCGAGGGTCTTGAACTCATACGCGATCCAGGACTGATGCCGCACTTCCTCGCCGTAAGCCGTGCGCTTCTGCATGGCATACAGCGCGCCATCGTCCACGATGACGTTGCCATTTTCGTCCAGGTCGGCGCGCCCCGCGCGATATTGATGGTCGTTCTTGAGATTACGAAGCGAACGCGGACGATAGACCTTCGCGGCGACCAAAGGCGCATCCACCCCGCCCCCGGACCTGCATAGGTAAACCGAGGCTTCCTTGCCGCTTTTGACCTTGCGAAGCACATCCGAGATCCACTGGTGCTCGGCGATTTCGACCAGGGAGTCCAGCAGCCAGGCTTCCTCGAAGCGGGCGGCCTTGTAGGTGAACTGGAATTCGCGCGAGATTTCCTGGGCATGGACAAATAACCTTGCATCCATCTCAAGTTTCCTCGACTCGCGCCTTTGGGAGGTGCGCTTCGGCGATGACCGCGCATCTTCATCATTGGAGTCGTCAAGCTCTTCAAAGAACTTAATGTAATCGTTTGTATTCATTTTGTTAGTTTGCCTACAATAAAAAACCACAGGATATGACTTCCTGCGGTTATGTAGGACAAGATACCCATCTTGCCCTACGGCGAAAAAAGAAAACCGCAGGCCAAGCGCGCCCGCGGTTGATGCGTAATCAGAGAATTAACGAGATTACAACCACTCACCTTCGGGAGGCGCGCTAAACACAAAGTTGGCATATACTGATTTGGCTTGCATGTTTTCGAGCCTCCTTTCAAAATGAGATAGTGACGGGATTCTAGCCCTGGAAAACAAGTTCGTCAAGGAGCATTTTTCACGTATTCGTCAAAGAACCGGCTGGTGCGTTCCATGAAGGCAAACCACGCGTCCTCCTTGAACGAATGGCCCTGCCCATCATAAGCAAAAATTTCGACGTTTTGTCTATCTGCCGCCATGAAGGCATCATATAGATTCCGTGACCATTCAGGAGGAGTGCCGCTCAATTCTTTTCCATCTTCCGTTCCGTAATTGATTTGAATGGGGGTAGTGATCGAGCCGAGATAATTGATCGGAGATACCTTTTTCAATTGGCTCTCATCCGCCACAGCAAACATATACGCGTCCTGCAAGCCGCGCGGCAACAACTCAGGGATGATATCGGATGAGTTGCAGCCATACAATAGCTCACCTGCGGCGACGTCGCCATAACAACCCGGTCCCCAGCGTTCGATCAAATCCGAAAAATCTGCGCTGACGGTTGAGTACAGCACTGCGGCTTTGATGGTGGTCTCGATACGGGCTTCGCTTTCGCTCAACCCTGCTCGACCACCGAGGATAGTAAGCACCTTCATTGTCACACCGCCACCCATGCTGTGACCCCATATCCCAATCCGCTCCGGGTCTGCTTGTGAAATGGAAGGGATGGCGTTCAGCAGGTTGACCACGTCAATTGCCAGACCCGAATAAAAGAAACTTTGACCGGTATCCGAATCTCCCCAACTGCGGTAATCGGGTGAGATCGTAATATAGCCGCGCTTGACGAGCACTTCCGCGGCGCGATCTGTGCCATCGCCGGAGAAGTAATTGCCGCGGTTGAAATAGCCATGATTCATCACAATGACCGGAAAGGGGCCCTCCCCCGCCGGGACGTACATGACGCCCGTGATGGTCAGGCCGTCACTGGGATAGTCAATGTAGTAGACAGTGTAAGACTCATTCTGGACAAGCGCTTCGCGGATGCGGATCTCGCCGCTCTGGAAATGATGCTCGCGCAATCCTTCGATTGTGTAGGGATGGATCAATTCCTTGAGAGCGGGTGTCGGAGTTGGAAGAGGAGTTTTTGTAGGCGTGGGTGTATCAGGAACAATCACTGCGGCAGGAGTGGACGACGTTGCAGTTGGAGAGGCCGTCTGCGAAGTTGTGCAGGCGGATAGAAGAATGGCAATTAGAAGAGTAAAGTTTTTTTGCATTCGGGGAATGATAAACTAAAATCAATCAAACGGGCCGCCCAATTAAGTTGATTGATTGTGGATGCCCTCACAGTGAACCCATACAAAGCAGTTTAGTTATAATAACTGCTATGAATGACCAACACATAAAGGATTAGAAATGACTGTGAAATCATTGAGTTGGCACCAGGTGAATGCCTGGCGCTTGTCACAACATGGCTTATCGCCGCGGTCGAAGCGCCGCGATTTCGTCAAAGCCGTGACGCGCACCGGCGGCATCCAGGCCCAGGTGATGTCCGCGGCCGAGATGGCGCTAGGGATGCGCGTGGACGGGCTTTCGCCACAGGATGTGCAGTCCGCGCTCTGGCAGAAACGGACACTGATCAAGACCTGGGCGATGCGCGGCACGTTACACCTGGTCTCCTCCAGTGACCTTCCCCTGTACGCGGCGGCTCGCAGTGTGCATGACAACCGCAACTGGGAAGGTTACTTTACCTATTACGGCATCACGCCAAAGCAATCCGATGCCTTTATCGCCGCCGTCCCTGAGGTGCTGGGCAGTGAAGCGATGACTCGCGAAGAACTCGCAGCCGCCATCGCCAGGCATACCGGCATTCCCAGGCTGCGCGAATTAATCCTTTCTTCAAGCTGGGGTTCCCCTTTAAAACTATCGGCGTTTCGAGGCGACTTGTGTTTCGGGCCAAGCCAGAGCCAGAATGTCACGTTTGTTAATCCCAGAAAATGGATTGGCAAATGGCAGACCGTTGAACCACAACCGGCGCTACAGGAAATAGCCCGCCGTTATCTGTGTGCATACGGCCCGGCCACCCTGAAAGACTTTGCCCTGTGGTGGTGGGGAGGGTCGGGGATGATTCCGGCAAAAAAGCTCTTCCAGTCAATGGAAGATGAGCTCGAAGAAGTTGATGTGGAAGGCTGGCGCGCATTCGCCCTGCGTGCAACGCTTGAGCCAATGCAAAGGCTCGAAGCGGCGCGCACGGTACGATTGCTGCCATTGTTCGATGCTTATACATTGGGGCTTGGACGTGATATCGGGCCCTGGCTGCCTAAAGCATACAAGAACCGGGTCTTCCGTCCTCAGGGTTGGATCTCAGCCGTCGTATTGGTTGATGGGTATATGAAAGGCGTCTGGGAACATAAAATCCAACGCTCGCAAACGATCGTCAAAGTTCGCATGTTCGCATCGCCAACGGCACCGGTCAAGAGGGGCATTGAAGCCGAAGTGGAGCGGCTGGGCGCTTTCTTAAACGCAAAGGTTGCACTTGAGTATGAGGATCATTGACCGGGGTGCCTATTCCTGAAATCCCGTCCGATACAACTCGTAATACATCCCCTTCCTCTCCAGCAACTCGGCGTGCGTGCCCTGCTCGACGATCTTCCCCCCGTCCACAACCACAATCCGATCCGAGTTCGTGATCGTTGACAGGCGATGTGCGATCACAAAAGACGTGCGTCCTTTCAGCAGGGTTGCGAGTGCGCGCTGAATCACTTGTTCCGTCTGAGTATCCACAGAAGAAGTCGCTTCGTCCAAAATCAAAATGCGCGGGTCGGCCAGCAAGGCACGCGCGAACGAGATCAACTGCCGTTGTCCAACGCTCAACAGCACGCCGCCTTCCTCCACCGTTGAGTCATATCCATTTTTCAAATGCACAATAAAATCGTGCGCACCTACAGCCTTTGCCGCGGCGATCACTTCTTCATCGGTCGCATCCAGCCGCCCGAATAAAATATTTTCCTTCACCGTCCCGTTGAACAGGAACGGATCCTGCAAAACCATGCCCATCTGTTTGCGAAGCGACCCCTGAGTCACAGTCCGCAGGTCAACTCCGTCCACGCGCACGCAGCCCGAAGTCGGGTCGTGGAAGCGGGCCAGCAGTTTAACGATGGTCGTCTTCCCGGCGCCCGTCTCCCCCACCAACGCGACCGTCTCACCGGCGCGGACATCCAAATCAATTCCGTCGAGGACTAAATTTTCGTCCTGCGAAGTCCCAGTGTTCTTCTGGGGAGCGGAGGACGGAGCGTCTGTTGCGAAGTCCGCAGCGCCGCCCTGAGCCTGTCGAAAGGTCGAAGGACGTGGATCATCGGAATAATGGAACGAGACGGACTCGAATCGCACCGCCCCGGTAATTGATCCCATTTCACGGGCATTGATCTCGTCCCGAACTTCGACCTCCGTATCCAGCAAAGCGAGAATCCTCTCGCCGCCCGCCATCGTGGATTGAAGCGTATCGAAGCGGCGGCTCAAGTCGCGGATGGGATCGAAGAAACGGTCAATGTAAAGGACAAATGCAACAAGCACGCCGGCAGTGATCTGCTCGCCGAGCACAGCCGTGCCGCCCAACCAGATCACCGCGGCAGTTGCCAGCGCGCCAAGAATATCCACAACCGGCAGGAAAGACGCGGCCACTTTCGCGGCGTTGATGACCGTCTGCAAATGGTAGCGGTTGGTGTAATCGCGAAAATCGGAATAATTACGCGCCTGCCTGCTGAAGGCCTGCACCACGCGAATGCCATTGACATTTTCCGCCAGCACCGAGTTCACCCACGAAATCGCGGCGCGGACTTTTCGATAGGCAAAGCGCGCCGTGCGGCGATACAAGACCGTGGCCAGGATCATGAAGGGGATGGTGATAAATGTAAGCAGGGAGAGCCGCACATTAAGCGCAAGCATCGCGACGACGATTCCGACAATCGCAAACAGGTCGCGTGCAATCGCCAGCACCGCCCAAATGACAAACTCGCGTACCGTCTCCACATCGTTGATGACGCGGGTGATCACACGCCCAACGGAATAACGGGAATAAAAACCCAGCGAGAGTTTCTGCAAGTGCTCGAAGAGAGCCTTCCGCAAATCATAGATCACCGATTGCCCGACGTGCGCCATGATATTGACACGATAATAGATAAATACCCAGCGGACAACCGCCGCAATGAGATACAACAAAACAGCATTCCGAAGCGCGGCAGTATTTCGCGCGGCCAGCCCCGAGTCAATTGCCACTTTGACGAGATAGGGGCCGATCACAGAGGAAGCCGTGGCTCCAAGCATGAGCAAGGCTGAAACGAACATCTGCCATTTATACGGCGCAATAAATCCGATCAATCGCCGCGCGATGGTGGGATCGAGCGGCTTGTCGTACAGTTCTTCGGACTGAGTCACGTAGGCAGGAGGGGTGATGGTTTGTGTCATGTGTCAAAGTGTCAAGTTTCAGGCGTCAAGTGTCATGTATCCCCTCTCCCAAAGGGAGAGGGCCAGGGTGAGGGGAGGCTATCCCAAATCCTGCGTGTGGTAAGTTCGCTTTTCGGGTACTTCCACCTCTTCGACTTCTTCCACAAAGACCGCGTGCTGGGTTAACTGCAAATCGTGGATTTCGCGGTAGAGGCCGCCCTCGCTAAGCAATTCTTCATGTGTGCCTTGTTGAACGATGTGACCCTTGTTCATGACGAGGATCATGTCGGCGCGGCGGACGGTGGCGAGGCGATGCGCGATGACGAAGGTGGTGCGTCCCTCCATGAGACGATCCAGCGCTTCCTGGATTAGCTTTTCGGTTTGCGTGTCTACGCTGGAAGTGGAGTCGTCGAGGATGAGGATGCGCGGATTCATGAGCAGGGCGCGCGCGATTGCCACGCGCTGGCGCTGGCCGCCGCTCAAGGTCACGCCGCGTTCACCGACCATGGTTTCGTATCCCTCGGGAAAACCGACGATGAACTCGTGTGCCTGCGCGGCTTTGGCGGCGGCAATGACTTCCTCTTCGGTTGCGTCGGGGCGGCCATAGGCAATGTTGGCTTTGATCGAGTCGGAGAACAGCAATGACATTTGCAGGACGATGCCGATCTGTTTTCGGAGTGCGAGCAGGTCGAGCGCACGGACATCGTGTCCATCCACGAGGACCGAGCCGGAGGTGACATCGTAAAAACGCGGGATCAGGTTGACGAGGCTGGTCTTACCGGAGCCGGTTTGTCCTATCAGCGCAATGATCTGATTGGGTTGTACGAGCAGGTTGAGGTCCGAGAGTGAAGCGTGCTCTTCGTCCTGGTAAATCAAATTAACGCCTCGAAATTCCACCCGGCCGCGCATGTCGGTTAGTTGGATTGCATCCACAGGGGAAACGATTTCAGGCTTTGTATCCAGCACTTCGAGCACGCGGCGCGCACCGGCAGAGGCTTCGCCCGCGGCATTGACCAGCCAGGTCAACTGCTGGGCAGGCGCGGCGAGCATGAGCACGTAGGCATTGAAGGCCACGATCTCGCCGATGGTCATCGTGCCGTTGAGAACCATCGAGCCGCCGAACCAGAGGATCAGGATCGTGCAGAGCGTGACGAGAAAATCGGTGGACGGCATCACCTTCGACCATTCGCCGATGACGCGCACGCGCGCCTTGTAATAAGCGCGGTTGGTTTCGTCGAAGCGCTGGATCTCGTGCGGCTCACGCGCAAAGGCGCGCACCACCTGAACGCCGGTGACATTTTCCTGCAAGCGCGCCGATAGATCGCCGAGCACATTATCCACGTGGAAGAACAAGGCGGTGATGCGGTTTCCAAAAGTGAAGGTGAGCCAGACGAGCGGGAAGATGGGCAGGATGGCGATGAGGGTTAATTTCCAGTTGGCAAACAGCATCACGCCCAACGCACCGAAAAGCAGAAATAACAGTTGGGCAAGTTCCACGATGGAACTGCCGACGAAGTTCTGCACAGAGCGCACGTCTTCGATACAGCGCGAGATGAGCTGGCCGGTCTGGGAATGATCGTGATACGAGAAGGAAAGATTCTGGATGTGATCGTAAAGCCGGTTTCGCATGTCGTAGCCGATGTGGCCGCCAATCCATTCGGAGAGAAATCGCTGGGAGGCAGTGAGGGCGGCGGTGAGCAGTCCCATGCCAAGCAGAAGCAAAGCCGAGCGGACGATGAATCCCGTGTCGCGCTGGGCAATGCCCATGTCGATCACCTGTTGAATGATGCGCGGGATCACGAGACTGAGTCCTGTGATGGACAACAGGATCAAAAGATTCGCGAGAATCTGCCAAAGATATGACGTGAGGAAGGAAGCGGTACGCAGGAGATGTTTCATTTTTATAGGGTAGAAAGACAGCCCCGCCATTTGGCGGGGAGCATCTTACGGTATCGGCCTGCCCTGGTTATCGAACCTGGGCAAGTCGAAGGGATCGCCATTGACAAAGTTGACAAAACCGGAAGCCACCCAGGCATGGCCATCAGGCCCCTCGGCATATTCAATTTGATACCAGAGGTTGCCCAGGGCGCGGCCGGTCAACTTGACCAGGTCATCGGGATTTAGCATTCCGATGGATGGATAATGTTGGGCGGGCCCCGTGCGAACGTTGAGCGGCGCAGTGACAAGACCCAACATGCCCATGGGAGCAAATTGGAAAAGCGCCGTGGGCGATGCAGTGCCAGACGCGCTCGTCGAGTCGGGCACAGGCGTAATCATTTCCCCGGTCGGAATGGTAAGCGTGACAGCCGGGAACAAAGTCCGTGAAATTTTGGGGGTGGGCGTCTCTGAAGGCAGGCTCAAAACCGTCGGTGTGGATTCTTTCGCGGCCGGATAAGAACAGCCCGTAAGAATGAGAAGGAATAAATGGGAAATGAATTTACGAGGAGGGATCATATTTTCCGCCGCAGCCGACATTACCCGGTAAGGTGAACCTGTAAGCGAAACGATTTTGCCAGCGCCGTACAAAGATTGTAACTGGAAATCCATTTGAGAACAAATGATTTTCGTCAATTGCGCCCGCCCGGGATTTCTTCTATACTACAAGTGCCGCATGAATAACTAAACCAAAATTATCATTTTTACTCGAAATTTCTACCAACAAGTTTAGTGATTTATGCAACAAGCGGTAATTCTGCAATTCCAAATTTCACCACGGAGGAAGAATGGCTGAAGCTCGTAAAAAGATCACGCTGCCTTATTTGTTCAAAAAGGTGGCGGACGGTGAGCCGATCACATGGCTCACCTGTTACGACTATCCAACCGCCTACCTGCAGGAGCAGGCGGGCATCGAGATGATCCTCGTCGGCGATAGCCTCGGCATGACCATGCTCGGATACGAATCCACCCTGCCGGTGACAATGGACGACATGATCCGTCACAGCCAGGCAGTGCGCCGCGGCGCTCCGACTGCTTTCGTCGTCGGCGACATGCCCTACATGACCTACCAGCCTTCGGTGGAGACTGCCATCCGTAATGCGGGACGATTCATGGCCGAAGCGGGATGCGACGCCATTAAACTGGAGGGCGGCGCGGTGATGGCGGATCGCATCAAAGGGATAGTTGATTCCGGTATACCGGCCATCGGCCACCTTGGGCTGACTCCGCAATCCGTCTCTGCTTTGGGAGGGTTCCGCGTTCAGGGCAAATCCGCCGAGTTGGCGAAGAAGATCGTGGACGATGCCAAGGCGCTCGAACAGGCCGGCGCGTTCATGATCCTGCTGGAGATGGTCCCTGACCGGCTGTGCAAGATCATCACCGAGCGGGCGGAGAACTGCATCATCATGTCGCTGGGGTCGGGGCCGGACGCGCACGGTCAATTATTGATCTATCACGACATGTTTGGGTTGTATCCCAGGTTCAAACCGAAAATGGCGAAGGTTTTTGGGAACGCAGGCGAAGTGATTCTCAATGGTCTCACCGCCTATCACGATGAAGTCATCAGCAGGAAGTTCCCACAACAAGAGAACTGGTTTGGGATGCCCGATGAAGAATACAACGAGTTGGTGAAAATGCTTGGCCGGATCAAATAAAGGGACAAAACCATGAGCAACGACTTACGAAAATTACTCACCATTCCCGGCAACCGTCTCGACGCGATCAACGAAGTACTGTTCAACGCGGACATGAAGGTCATCAACGCGTTTTTGGACGTGGTCGCAAAATACGGCACACCGGAGGAGATCAACCGCAAGCACCGCGAATCCCGCAAGCTGGAGAATCTGCTCAAGCAGGTCGAAGCCAAAGCGCCCGGCCATGTCAAAGACCTGAAATGGTTAATGGAACAACGCGAGGGCGGCAGATTCATTTCGGTGGCGGAATACAGGCAGAAGGTCCTGGGAGAAGCGGCGAAGGGGATGAAATTCAAGGATGAGTCAGCCGTCACACTGGAAGTCTCCGCACTTCAATATTTTCCGTGGGTGCGCGAGATGGCCGAGTGCGCCATTCAGGATGGGACGCTTGTGCCGGGTCGTTTTATCGCAGTCCGCAAGATGAAGGAATCCGAGGCCGATGGCGACCTGCCCGCCATCGTCGCCGCGCTCGACATCATGGGCGCGTCGTTTGTGGAAACGCTCGACACGAAAGGCACCGACGGCTCGAACCCGCATCTTGGCGGACCTGAGACCATCACCGGCTACTTTGGCGGCATCGGCCAGCCAAACGAGCACGCGCTGATGTGGCTGGATGAATTCCTGTATTACTACACCAATTACGGTGTGCAACACGTTCTGAATTTCAACGCCGGGACGATCCTGCTGGGCTTCCTGCTCTATCGCCTCGGCGTGGACATTCAGTTCAAGATTTCCGTTTTCTTCGGAAGCGACAATCCCTACCACGCGTTGTGGATCATGATGGCCGCCAAACTGTTCAGCCGCGACGACGGCACTTCGCCGCTCATCGGCTTCAACTGGTCGAACTCGATCAATAACGAGACGATGGAACTGAGCGCACAATTCAGAAAGCAACTCGGCTTTGAGGACGTTGTCCGTTTTGAACACCACATCACCGAGACGTGGAAATCCATCGTCAAGCAGCCGTACGACCGCCGCGCCGAACTCGTGGAGATCGCTGGCCGCGTTGCGAATATCTCCGCCAAACACGAAGGCGGCGACCCTGAAGTGGAGCCGACTCTCGCGCACCCGTCCGATCTCCTCGATTACTTCCGCGAAAAAAAGGAAGTGATCGACTCCGGCGATTGGGACGCGCTCAAGAAAAACTTCATGGAAAAAGTCGCGGCCTGCAATCACACCGCCTGCGACCTGACCAGAAACGGCTTGAGCTTTATCGCCGCACAAAATTTGCACAGGTAAATTCGCCGGTTTTTCGTTCGGAGCGCGACATTCATGTCGCTTTGCCTTTTCGGCACGGTGCGACATGAATGTCGCGCTACACTTATGCACAAAGGAAATGAGATTAATGTCCAACTTTAACTTCTTGACGACCCATGTCGGTTCCGTACCCCACACCACCGCTTCCGGCCTGACCGATAAACTGTCCGCCGTTTTAGACGTCCCCGCCTGGCCCCAGCTTCCGCGACGCAATTTCCGCGAGAGCATGTACGTCCAATATTCGGCCACACTACCGTCCGTCGAAGTGGACGAGAAGAAGCAGAAGATCATCCTCTCCACGCGCGGCGATCTCTCCCCCGCGCTGGAGAGTTTTTACACTCCCTATCTCGCCGATGACGTGGACGCGTTCGCCATCAAACCGGAATACTCCACCGGATTTTTTGCCATGCTTGAAACGCTTCGCGCCTCGCCCGGCAAATGGGCCAAAGGACAAGTCACTGGCCCAATCTCATTCGGGCTGACCGTCACCGATCAGGACCTGCGCTCAGTCCTTTACAACGACCTGCTCGCAGATGCAATCGTCAAAAACATGGCAATGGTCGCACGCTGGCAGGCGAGACAGTTGAAAACCGTCAGACCGAATGTGATCATCTTTGCAGACGAGCCCTACATGGCTTCATTCGGCTCGGCGTTTATCAGCCTCAGCCGCGAACAGGCAGTGACCTATCTCGATGAAGCCTTCGACGCGATCCACAGCGAAGGCGCGCTGGCCGGTGTCCATTGCTGTGCGAACACGGATTGGGGCGTCCTGCTTTCCACGAAGGTGGATATTTTGAATTTGGATGCCTATGGGTTTATCGAAAACCTGGCGTTATATCCTGCCGAGTTGCGCGGCTTTTTGGATCGCGGCGGCGCGGTCTGCTGGGGCATCGTTCCAAACAACGAGGAGATCACGCGTGTCACTCCCCTGGGACTGGCCCAACGCCTGCGCGACGGGATCGGGATGATCTGCGAGAAAGCCGCGTCACGCGGTTTTGACATAAAGCCGGATGAGCTTGCCGGACGCAGTCTAATTTCCCCGGCGTGCGGACTTGGTTCCACCACGATTGAAATTGCGGACCAGGTTTTCGATACACTCTCCGAAACAGGAAAGATCCTGCAAAAAGGATAACAATAACGCAGACCCTAACTCGGACGAGCCGAAAAAGTTTTACCGCGAAGCCCGCTAAGAGCGCAAAGATTTTAAAGGTTTTTCTTAGCGGCCTTTGCGTGCTTGGCGGTTCAAAAATTCTTGCACAAAAAACAAGGAGTTCACTTGTCAGGTATTCCGCGGCGACGGTGTAAAGGTTGAGTCTTTTAAAGGCCAGGCGGATCAGGGTTGAAAACACCAGCATCATAAACCAATCGAGTAAAAGCACGCTACGCGGGAATCCCTCCAGCCAGCCCAGCGAAGAGAAGGTCAACATCAAGGCGCTGACGATGACTGAGCCAACCGTCACCGAAACAAAGACGGGTCTCATCATTTGAGCGAAGGGTAGTTTGAGGATCGCTGGATTGCTTCCGTTGAAGATCACCGGAACCGCCGTCCGCACGATGAACGCACACCAGAACATCGCGTACGCCTCAGACCGAAACTCGAACAGGTCTCTTCCCGAAGTAAACCTGAATTGAAAACCCAGGTAAATCGAAACGGCAGCAGCCAAAAGGTCCAGAAGAAGAAGCGGCATGCTCACTCGTTTCAAAACGTTTTTCAGCCATTTGCGAATCGGCCGGTCAATATACAAGTGGCCGAGAGGCCCAACCAGCAGGATCACCGGCAGGAATGTCGCTTCGAGAACGGCCTGGGGATCGCGCAGGGAGGATGATTCCAACGTCCGCGTGTAGAACCAAAGCACCGGCACGTGCAGGATATACAAGGCATACGCGGTTTCGCCAAGCATTACAAGCCACGAATGACTCATGACAGTGGAAAGGCGCGTTTTATCCAGCGCAAGTGCAACGATGATGACGGTAAAAATGGGCGAGTACAAACCGGCCATCGGTTGAAGATCGCGCGGCAAGTTGGGAAACGAATCGCCGATGATGAGGAAGGCGCACACGAGGAGCACGCTCCCCACAAGGATCGAAAGATTGACGGATGGCTTTATCTCCAACTTCGATCCCTCGCGCAAAAACCAAATCCCGCCAACCACGCCGAGGATAAAAGAATTCAAATGGAAGATCGGGTTGTAAACGATGAACAATTCCCACTCCGGGAAATGATACATCCACAGAAAATAATGGGCGACTTGACTCACCGCCCATAAGACGAGCGAGACTGCGATCAAACGCCGTGTCGACTGGCGATAGGCCCACATCGTAAAAAACGGAAACAGGAGATAGAAAAAAAACTCGACGGTCATTGACCACGAAGCATAATTGAACGACTGCGCGTACGGCGGGTACCAGGCCTGTAGAACAAAAATGTTCACAAGGATTTTCGCCGCCTTGATGCGCGCGATGTCATTGATGTAATACAGGCACACCAGCAAAAACGAGATGATGTACAACGGATAAATCCTGACGAAGCGCGCGCTCCAGTAACTTCGCACGTCAAAGCGCTCCTGCGGCCTGTAATACACCAGCGACATCACGAACCCGGAAAGCACGTACAAATAACTCACCGCCGTCGGCGCGGCGTGCAGGATGGATGTAAACGGATATTTCCAAATCGCGCTCAGAAAAATTCCACCCCCGCCGTGATAAAACAACACAAGCAATATCGCCAAAAAGCGCGTAAACGTCAGTTGATCCAATCGTTTCATTCAGACCTCAAAAATTGACTGCGCCTATTCTACTTGAAAAACGAAAAGCAGACTGAGAACCGCCCGCTTCAAACCGGGCCTGAAACTGACTCCGTTATGAAGGAAACTGCGCAAGCTGGCGTCTCGGTTTATTGCACCACGACCTTGTTCTTTCCACCCTGTTTGGCCCTGTACAATGCCCGGTCCGCGAGGGCGATCAACTTTTCCAATTCCAGGTCAGATCCCGGGAGCGCCTCGGCGTTAGCCAACCCAAGGCTGGCCGTAATCGTTAATTTTCCTTCCGGCAGTTCAATACACAATGCCATGATCTTTTCCCGCAGCCGTTCGGCAATCGTCACAGCCTCTGCAACATCGGCTGGAATGACGATCGCGAATTCATCCCCGCCTGTGCGGCCAAACACGTCGGTTGTACGAAGGTGTTTCTGGCATTCGGCGACAAACACAGACAGCACACGATCCCCGGCGGCATGTCCATAAGTATCGTTTACCACCTTGAAATCATCCAGGTCAAGAATGATATAAGACAACTGGTGGTTTCGGTCCCGCTTGTGCAAGTCAAATTGCCGCCTGGCAAATTCCAGTAACTGGTTCCTATTTAAGATACCGGTCAAGCCGTCGTGGTTGGCAGAGTGTCTGACCTGGTTGAGCAGGTTGGTGCGATCCGTCACATCGCGCAGAGACACCACCCATCCAACCAATGTTCCGGCGCGATTATCAATGGGCGCAAGTTTCAGGTCATAATACAGAATCACCGAGTCGCCGAATGCAATATCCTTTTGAGATTGTTTTAGAGTCTGCAATTCCTCGATGGCAGATAATAACGTGGATCTTATGGTTTCGACAGGCTGGCCGAGCGCCGAGGCGGATAGCTCCGCCATTCGTTTTGCGCTTGGGTTGAAGTCCACGATTCGATTGCGGTCATCCAAAACAATGACACCGTCAGACAAGTTCTCGAAGACAGCATCCCGCGCGAGAGGCAGGAGATTTAGAAACTTGAACCGGAAAAGATTCCAGGCCAGAATCACGCCGGAAATGCTGAAAGTGGCCGATGTGAAGTTGTAATATCGAATGGGCGAACGGCCAAGGACGTAAAGCAAATCCGTTGCCGCGGGAAGAACAATAGCCAGTAACAGCAAAGCGCCCTGGCCTCGATAGATCGGCTGGGCATTGACCATCGCCCGAAGAACCACCCCAGCCGCAAGCGCAACATAAATGTAGCCGCTGGGCGCATGAACGTAATAGAACCAGAATTGGTAATCGCTATTGAGCACAGGAAAAGGTGCAGAGACGGTATCGAGGCTGGGATTTCCCCAGAACCAGTTCGGATATGGAACGAACCAGATCATCAAGTCCGCTATTGTTGGAAGAACTGCAAGCAGGATCCAATCCCGGCGCGGACGCACCTGCCCGGCAAACGAAAAAGCGAGAAACAGCCACGCATTTGGAAGAAAAGTGATTCCCAGAAATTCCAGTTTGGAGAAAAGTACCTTGGCTTCGAGTGTTTGAGCCGCCGTTTCAAATGTAAAACCCACCACCCAGACCAGTGCGCAAAGCATCAGGACCAAAAAAGCGCGCGCGGTTTGTTTTTCCCTCGTCCGCCATGCAAAATATGATAACGCTAAGATGATCCCGGCGGAAACAATAAACAGCCATAGATAAGGCGTGTAAATCATTTTGCAGTATTTTCCCTGGATGTGCAATCCAGGAGAAAATTCAGATCCTCAAAGCCATCATTCTTTCAGGACTTTTGATATCATATTTGCCACAGATTGGTAGACCTGCGAATCGTCACCAAGGTCCACAAGCGGCCTGCCGGAAAACTCGAACGCGGCCAACTCGGCGTCCGCAGGGATTGTGCCTAGCAGAGGCACATCCAACTTCGCCGCAAACTGCCCTAACTCCGCGGGCAATTCACCGGGCAAACGATTGATGATGAGATAGGCATTCTCGACGCGTATATCCAACTCTTTGCGCAGGTCCGCGATCCTTTGCGCGGCGACGAGGCCGCGCTGGGTTGGGTCACTGACAATGAGCAGGTGCTGTACATCGCGCGTCGTGCGGCGCGAGAGATGCTCCATGCCTGCTTCGTTGTCAATGACCACATAGGCATAGTGCCTGCTCATGCTGTCAATCACTTCGCGCAAATTGTGGTTGACCGCGCAGTAACATCCCTGCCCCTCGCCGCGTCCCATGGCGATCAGGTCAAAGCGCGAGCCTTCCGCCAGCGAAGAACGGACATGATATTCAAGATAATCTCGTTTATTTACTCCACCCGGCAGAGTGCCCATCGCCGCGCCGCCGCTATTTAGCGAAGACTTTACCTGCTCCAGCATATCCTCGCGGATGTCACCGACTGTCCATTCGAGGTCGAGGCCGAGCACCATGTTCAGGTTGCTGGACGGGTCCGCGTCAATGGCGAGGATGGAGCCGGTTTGGTTTTGGGCAAGATACTTGATGATCATGCCCGCGACGGTGGTTTTTCCCACGCCGCCTTTACCCGCAAGTGCAATGGTAGTTGTCATAGTCGGCTTGTCTCCTGGTCTTCCAATCGCGGTGTTATTATTTTCCTGACAATTTGCTCGACAGATTCTTTCAAAGACGGCACATGGTCGTACACCGGGATGTTCAACCTGTCCGCCTCCTGCACTTTCAAATCGGCAGGTAGATAACCGAGAACGGGCAACCCGGGCGTTTCTGCTTCGAGGAATTTCGCCTCTTCATCATTTCGCACTTTGTTTCCCACGAGATAAAGTCGCGTGAGGCCAATATCATTTGCCAGTTTTTTGATCTGCGCCGCGGTTCCGAGACTTCGCCGCGTCGGTTCGACGACGATGAGCATGGCATCCACGAAATCAACGGTTGCGCGGCCAAGATGCTCGACGCCTGCATACATGTCCAGCAGAAGAATATCATCTTTGCGAAACAACAGGTGAGTGAATAAAGTCTTGAGCATGGCCGCTTCGGGACAGATGCAACCGGAGCCGCCTATTTCAACTGATCCCATTTCGAGCAGGCGGACGCCGCGATGGAGAACACTGAATCGTTCGGGAATATCGTCCACGCGGGGGTTGAGGGTGAAGAATCCGCCCACGGCGCCAGGCTTTGCGCCGGTGCGTTCCTCGATCAGCGCGTCCATTTCGGCGATGGGATGCAGTTGGGCGCGCAATTCTTCGGGAAAGCCCAACGCACCCGCGAGACACGGACTCGGGTCCGCATCCACCGCAAGCACCTGACGGCCCATGTCCGCGTAAGCTTGAGCGAGCAATGCTGTGAGCGTGGTCTTGCCCACGCCGCCTTTACCTGTGATTGCCAGTTTCATAATTCACCTAAAATCCTTCGCACCGAGCCTGCCAAAGGGTTGAAAGACAAGCGGCTTGGAAATATAAAGTTTACTTGTAACCGTCCTTCGACTGCGGGTCTCCCTGGCCTGTCGGTCATGACAGGCGATACGCCCAACTTGCACGGGCTACTCGACCCTCCGCTCACCTGTGCCTGCCTGTCCTGGCGGCCAGGCCAGGGCGCACGGTACAGGCAGGACGAAGCAGTTTTTTTGTCAACATGCTTCCCAGAATCGCGCATCCGTCAATGGGAAGATAATGCGTCGCGGATGCGTCGAATAGGATCTTGCATGATGAAGGAAAATCCTCGTCGCCGAGCCAGTAATTGATCAAAACCGGGAATCGGGGCAGGGCCATAAAAATAAATGACGCGTCACCGCTTTCAGACCGGGTTCCACCAGCGGCAAGACATATCCTTTTGAATCGTTCCAAATCAGGGTCGAAGGCTTTGACGAGTTCATTTCCGGTATAACCCTGAAATGCCTGGTCATACATGCGGCCTCCGGGTAAATCTGCAAACGAGACCCACTTGCCGGTTAAAGCCGTGCCATCCGATGTTGCCAAATAATATAACAAAAGCGCCCTGATTAGGGAAGGTAATTCGTCATCAGTATTGGACTTTGCCCATTTTACAATGAGTAGCAGGCTGAATCCAGTAGGGAAAACAGGGCAGCCTGCGGAATTAGGAACAGGTCGGGGTCTTGGGGCGACCTGCAGTAATTGGAACAGCTCCATAAGTGGTGACGCACAGC
>JACRLC010000002.1 GCA_016235425.1 Chloroflexota bacterium
ATATGTCCAATGGCAGGAGAAGCAAGAAAAGCAAGACGAGGCCGTGCAAGGAAAGTTGTTTGATTAAGAAACTATCCTGAAAGTGCGCGCCTTCCAGGCGCAATGTTCTAAAGCCACCGCCTATGGCGGTGGTAGTTTACTATGTGACAGATGTCAGGGTGAACACGTTGTCACTTTTCGGTCAGGTAATGAAGGAGGATAAGGCCGAGGCCGAGAAAAAGCGGGACAAAGCCTCCCAGCATCCAGGGTCCGAGGTGAAGCGGATAATTTTGAGCAGAGTCAAAGCCGAGGGGATAGAGTCCCAATGAGAGGGCAGTGCCAATCGCAGTGATGACAATCCCCCAGCGCAATAAGCCTTTACCAGGCTTTTTCTCTGGGCGGGTCAATCCCTTTTCGGCGAGGGCGATGGTTTCCTTGTAATTCATGTAACGCATAAAGGCGAGAAAACCGAAGATGATGGCGAGGACGCCAATAACACCGATGCAGGGAATGATATCGTTCATGCGAAATCCTTTGGAAAAATAACAGGGCTTGGAGAAATCTCCAAGCCCTGTTATTTTACTTGATGACAGTGATGTCAATACCGCCGCTGTTCGTTTGAACGGTGAGCAGGCCGCCGCCGCCGTTGATGCTCCCAACGATCTGGTTTTTATCTGAACTTGCACTTCCGTTCAACGTGACCGTGATGGGAAGGTCGGAGTTGATACTGCCGAAATCGGTCTTGAGATCCACGTTCAATTTTGTATCTCCGGGCAGGGTCAATGTGATTTCACCAAAATCGGATTTGACGATGTGCGAACCTTCGCCAAGCGAGCCGCTGAATTCGATGCCGCCGCTGTTTGAGGTGAGATCGAGGGTGGCGTTTTGTGCGTTTTCGATGGTGATACTGCCGAAATCGGTATGGGCTTTGATATTGTTCTTTGCCCCGTCAATGGCGATCCCACCGCTCTTGGAGTTAATGTTATAGGAGTTAGCCATTGCCTGCGTCAATTCGATTTCGCCAAAACCATTGTCAATCTTCAATTCGCTGCGGATGTTCACTTTGGTAATGGATGTTTTTCCGCTATCAGTTTCCAGCGTGAGGGACGCGGCAGAACCGTTTTCATAGCTGATGCTGCCAAAGTTGGATTTTACAAAGACATCCCCCGTAGCACGGACGTTGGTGAACGTCACGACGCCGCTGTTCGATAAGACACTGACATCTTTGGCTTTGATCTGTTCCAGAGTGATGTCTCCGAAATCAGAGTCGATCTTTACATTTTTACTGCCTGCATCCACGGCCTGGATATCGATCTCGCCGCCATTGCTTTGGACCGTCAATTCACCTTCGATGTTCTTGGCGGTCACATCGCCAAAGGCGTTGCTGATGTCCACGGCACCCTGAATGTCCTGCACGGCAACCGAACCGAAATTATTTTCAACATCTACAACAGTCTCGGTTGGGACGGTTACGATGAAATCCACGGTGGTAACTTTGTTGTTGAAGTTCATTGACTTGGGCAGTTCATATTTGAGAGTAATGATGCCGCCAGCCTGTTCAATGGTGTATTTGATGCCCTTCACTTCCTCGTCTGCACGAGCCTGGGAAGAGTCATAGGCGGTCTTGATCACTTTGACCTGCACCGTGTCCACGTCTGCGCCTGTGATGACAACATCGCCTGATTCATCTGCCACTTTCAAAATGAGAGGTTTTTCCGCATCCACTTTGAGGGTCTTGCTTTCCTCCACCTGCGCAGGGACATTCCGCACGTCGAATGGGTTGTTGGTCGGGAAGCCGCGATTGGCAGTGAAGAATGCCACCGCGCCAATCCCTGCGGCAACGAACAGCAATGCTACAATTAAGAGAGTAATTACAACGGGTCTTTTCATTTGGTTTCTCCTTGGATCTTGTTCTCACTTCGTTTGACAGGTGATTTGCGAAAAAGTTTCAATTCTTTCCCCTCTCCCATGCTTGCCCTGAGTGGGCTTGTCGAAGGGTTGGGAGAGGGGCAGGGGTGAGGGTGAAACATTTTTCCATTTTCTCTGTCTAATCTCGTAGAGAGTTTATGTCGGATACCGAGCAGTCCCTCATTCAGCGCGCGCAGAAAGGCGACCACGATGCCTTCGCCGCATTGGTGAACGAACATCAACGCTACGTCTACAATCTTGCTTTGCGCGTTGTCAATAATGAGGATGAGGCGCTTGATCTTGCGCAGGAGACTTTTGTGCGCGCCTGGACTGCGCTCCCCAATTTCCGAGGGCAATCCCAATTCCGCACATGGTTGTATCGCATTGTCACGAACCTCTGTTACAACCGTTTGCCCAACCTGCGGCGTTCGTTGAACGATCTTGGAGATGATGTGCTTGCGGAGATTCCTGAAACAGGCGTTGCGTTCGATAATCCTGCGCACGGCCTTGAATCCCGGGAAATGCGCGCATACTTATATGAAGCCATCAATGATCTTGATGAAAATTACCGCCTGCTCATCACTTTACGCTATCAAAACGGACTATCTTATGAAGAGATCGCCAGCACGTTGAACCTTCCACTTGGAACCGTGAAGATGGGTCTCTTCAGGGCGAAAGAAAAATTGCGTGCCGCACTCGAATCACTTGAGGATCGATCATGGATAATCACCTGAACCCACATCAACAGGATGCATTCATCGAAGACGCGCTCCGTTCACAGCCCCTTGCTCCCATGCCGCGCGACATCACTGCGAACGTAATGGCGCAGATACAGGCTGTCCCTGCACCGCGCCCGTTTCAAGTCACATGGAACGATTTTGCGATTGCGCTTGTAATCTCAGTATGTATTGGCGCGGTCTGGTTCAGCATACTTAACCTCCCGCCGTTTGCTCTTGCTCAGATCCGTATGCAAAGTATTCTTCTATATCAGGATTTCATTGTGAACGCGCGCTGGATAGTTCCCGCGGTGCTGTTTGGTCTTGCCGCGATTTTATCGGCCATGACAATTCCGTATTTGAGAAGACAACTTGCGAATTAAGCCGGAACGCCGCGTGATGAGCGCGGCGTTTTTGGTTAAATGATATTACGCAGAACGTCCCGAAGGTTTAGCTGAATCAACAGAGTCTTACGAGAGAAACCTTCTCTGTCCCGTCTGGGCCAGGACGGGGCGGGACGGTGCGTAGGTGCGCGATTAATCCATTCTTTGCAGGATATGACTGACGGCTGTGGATGCCGGCCCGCCAAGAGACTGGATCAACGCGGTTTTTGCGCCCGCGATCTGGTTCGCTTCAGCCCGCCCTCGAAGCTGGGTCGCCGCTTCGACGGCTTGATACACACCCGCGGCCCCTCCGGGAAATCCGCGTGCCTTCATGCCGCCCATCGTGGCGCAGGGGATTCTACCTTTCAACCCAATCTCACCATCCGCCGCGAGTTTCCAGCCCTGACCTTTGAGCGCGAAACCAACAGCTTCGAGTTGCAAGGCCGCGTAAATACTGAAGGCATCGTGATATTCAAAGAAGTTGATTTGATCGAGCGTGATTCCCGCCTGGTTCATTGCCTTACCCGCAGAGATTTGCGCCGTCTCGAAACACAACATATCTTTTCGGTCGTGCAATGCCAGCGTATCAGACGATGCCGCCGAGCCGGAAATCTTCACGAGTGGATTCTGCCAATTTGACGGAAGCAGGTCGCGGCGAGTCAGAACGAGCGCCGCGGCGCCATCCGCATTCGGGGCCATGTCGAACATGTTGAGCGGGTCGCTGACCATTTCCGCTTTTGCATAAGTCTCAGGTATGATGGCCTTGCGGAACATGGCATTTTTATTCGCCGCGCCGTTTGCATGGGCAGTGAGCGCGAAGCCGGCAAATCCGTTTGAGGGAACATCGTTTTCGTGCATGTAACGCTTCATCAAAAGCGCGGCCTGCGAGGTGGGCGTCATGCCCTGCACGGCTTCAAAATCGGAATCGCTGGCAGTGGCAAGAGCCGCATCCACATCCGAACCGATTTTGTCGGTGAATTTTTCCACGCCGAGGACGAGGGCAACATCCACCATGCCGCTCTTGACGGCAAGATAACCCTGGCGAATCGCCGCACCACCCGAAGCGCCCGCCGCTTCAACGGTGACGGCTTCGATCCCGATGAGACCGGCATAATCCGCGATGAGCGCGCCGAGATGCGCCTGGTTGGAAAGATTCGGCGCAAGCATGTTGCCAACGAATAGCGCCTGCGGTTTGAGTCCGCCCGAATCCTTGACCGCGTCTTGAAGCGCGGCATAAGCCAAATCGCGCAAGCCAATGTCCCAATGTTCGCCAACCTCTGTTTGTCCGATGCCTGCGATTACAACTTCTGTCATGTTTGATTTCCATTTTCTGTAGGGGCGGCGTCCTGCCGCCCAGGGTCAATGACGATGCAAGGGCGGGGTCACCCCGCCCCTACGAATATTATTTCATTGCCAACTTCCCGCGATAGCGGACGTACGTCGCGTAATCAATCTCTGCGCGGCGGGCGATGTATTCTTGTGTTTTTGTCGCTAGTCCCGCGCGCTCGGTCACTTTGTCAGTGACGACGATGTCGAAGGCGTCCGAGCCAGCCCCGGAGCCGAAAGAGACGACGAGGATTCGATCTCCAGGTTGGGCAATGTCGAGGGTGGCAGTCAGGCCGATCATGGCCGCACCCGCGTAGGTGTTTCCAATCACAGGGACTAAAAGTCCGGGTTCGATCTGTTCCTTTGAAAATCCAAGTTGACCCGCGACGCGCTGCGGGAACTTTGTATTCGGCTGGTGGAAGACTGCCCACTTATAGTCCTTTGCAGTGGTGCCTGAGGCTTCCATCAAATGGGTCGCGGCTTCGCTGACGTGCTTGAAGTAGGCAGGTTCGCCTGTAAAACGCATACCGTGTTCGGGGTATTTTTGGTATTCGCGCCGCCAGAAATCTGGCGTGTCGGTGACGTAGGAGTAAGAAGCGTTGATGACCGCCAGGGACTCTTCCGCCGGGCCGAGGATGTACGCGCCGCCGCCCGCCCCCGCGGTGTATTCGAGCGCGTCGCCGGGCTTGCCTTGCGCGGTGTCCATGCCGATGGCCATGGCGTAGTGACCCATGCCCGAGCCGACCAATCCCATCGCGGCGACCATTGCTTCGGTGCCTGCTTTGCATGCGAATTCCCAGTCCGCGGCTTGCGTGTTGGGGACCGCGCCAATCGCTTCCGCGACTACGGTGGAAGTTGGCTTCACCGCATAAGGATGCGACTCAGACCCGACCCAGACTGCCCGCAATTCTGTCGGGTCAATTTGGGCGCGTTTCATGGCGTTGCGCGCCGCTTCGATGGACATGGTGATGACGTCTTCATCGAGTCCGGGGACGGCTTTCTCTTTGATGGGGAGTCCGCCTTTGCCGCCTGTCCATACGCGCGCGACTTCCCTGGCGGGCAGACGGTAACGCGGCACATACGCGCCGTAACCAATGATGCCAACGGGTTTGGCGGGTTTGAGGAGGGTGGGAGAGGGGTTTGGGTTGGGAGTTGTCATAAATTACCTTCTTTTACAAACTCGATTATGGCTTCGACAGCAAAAATGCCTTTATCTAAGGTCTCAAATTCTGCTGGTTTTTCTTTGTTATGGACTGTTCCACTTCTTTTTCTATTGAGCTCTGTTGCCCAATCAATTACTTGGATACCATTAATTTGATATGCAGACCAATTTCTAGATTCCATCCAAGAACTTAGCCATTTGGTTAATTCATCTATTTCCAAAATATTGGGAAATAAATTAAGATAATGTCCAACAAATCTTGGCTTAGGCTTAGGTTTTATCCCCTTCTTGGCATATCTTTCGTCTACGAATCTTTTCAATGGCTCTTCTAAAGCAGTGATTGCAAGAATTGAAGATGATCTATAGTCACCTTGTAATAGCAACCTTTTTGCGTTGGCTAATAAGTGCGTTACCAGATCGGGTGATTTATTCTCCTCAAGCCAGTGTTGTATATCTTGCGTTTGCCTAATATCTATTCCATTAGATTTCTCAGGGTATCGCCTGCGTTTGGGCAAGAGGCGGATTTTCTTGTTAAGCCCAAAGGGGATTAATACATCACTTTCTTTATCTTCTGAAACTATTTTTGCACTTGTCCTATTTACAAAGGTAGATAAATCCCAATCTCGGACTGGGCCGATATCCACCCAATATTGACCCAACTCAACTTGGACAAAGTCAAAAAAGTTGCCTAAATATTCTCTGACTAAGAAGTATGCCTTCTCTAAAAAATTAGTTTGATCAATATCAATCTCGGTGGACAACGAAAATATCAACCTATTAAAACTTCTTGGGAAATAATCATCACCATCATTCGTGTCCTCTTCTATGCTTCTTGGATCTAATCTAATATTAAGTTTGGCGGTAAAGTCATCTTCTTTAACATCAAAGCTAATCTGAAAATCATTATTTTCAGATAATCGTTGAATGTCTATTTGCGGTGTGTCAACATAAAAACGCATTTCCTTCATGTTTTTCCTCAATTGTTGCCATCTTCGTCAAAATCAATGTCGGCATCTTCATCAAAATCGAAATCGTTATAGTCGTCATTAAAGCCAATTTCAAATTTGACGTTGTTTAGCATGTTCAATGCATTAACGGCATCTGCTTGAAGATTTTGTTTGTAGTATTCAACCACGTCTGCTACCTTTGTTGGCAAAGGTTTGCCAATCATGTAGTAGAGAACATTCTCGAAATCTTCATCTTCAAATAATGATAAGGCTCCAAGCGCAACCCAGTGCGCTTGAACAGGGTCATGTACTCCACGAGTCATACATTCGCGAACACATGCGCCATAAAAAACCACTGCGGCAAGTGCTCCTCTGTTCTCATTTTCAATTTCCGATGACGCCCAATCTTTTATTCGCTCTCCATTTAGACCTTTTAGGGTTCGCATATACCCGTTGATCAGTTGTTCGCGGACATTTTCCGATGACATATTTCCTCCAAGCTTTTACCTTTATGTCTACCAAACGCTGACGTCAATCCTGCCTGCGGTTGTCAACGGATGTTGAACGGATGCACGGATAGTTGGCAACGGACTCTGTCACGGACTCGCAGGCTCAAACGGACTTATTTACTTGTGTACGTTTCACACATCCCAAAACGCTGATGTCAACCCTGCCTGCTCGGTGCGGACTAAAGTCCTGCCTCAGTGCGTAGAAGCCCTACGGGCTGATTGATCAAAATCACCACTTTCGCGGCGTGTTTCCTTTTTCAATTTCTTCTTTTGCTTTCGCAAGCGTTTTATTCCACATCTCCAGTGTTTCCCGCCCAATCTGTGCGGCTTCTTTTGTCACCTCATCCAGATTAACACTGTAATCGCTGTACCCGCGCAGACAGAAAAACAGAATTGCATAAATATCGTCTGGATGTTTGTTTGACCTGCCCTCATTCCATGCCCATAATTTTCCAATAATAATATCTGTTGGCTGCGCGAACCATGCTTCAAATATCTCGCCGTTCTCATCTCGATACGTCTCGCGTACGCGGCGTTCAAAGGCAATACGATATTCTGGGTCGCGTTTTAAGGGAACAAGGTCCGCTTTTGTGCCTTCGTTTGTGTCAATAATGTTAAACATGATTCCCGTTTGTATGGAGTTTCTTATCATCTCGGGATCGGCATAATAACGCGGCAGGGGAAATTTTTCGGAAAGGGCTTCGCAGTCTTCATCGCGCAAATCCACCATAATATCTACGTCAGCGGTGGAACGTGTGATTCCAAAGATCGTACCCGCGAATGCGCCCACAATCACATAAGGCGCGTCAATTTCTTCCAGGGCTTTAACGACGCGAAAGTAAAGATCAAATAGAGCCATGTTTTTCCATCCTAATGGGAGTAAGATATTCCAATATCTTCATGTTGATTTCGGACTTGGAAAGTTCAGGAAATTTTTTTGTAAATGCAGAACGAAGCCCGGCTCGTATCATGAGAGTGGCGTTTAGCGCTGGAAGAATTCGCTGACCAGGCGGCAACTTAGCCAGCAACTCCATCTGAACCCAATCAATGGGATTAAGTCCATCCACGATTTTGGATATATCTTCTGATGTAAGAGTTCGTTTTTCAGTCATAATAACCTTTGAATATACCAAAACTCTGACGTCAACCCTGCCTGCTTGAAAATCTTTGCAACCTGTTCGACGCTTCGCCCATGATAATCCACGGACAGGCGGTTGTGATACCAGAGTTTGGAAAGCTCCCAAACTTGATGGATCGTAAGAATTTCTCCGCGTGCGAGATTATTGCGCTTGCACCACTTGTCAATCCATTCTTCCGACTGGAAGAGGAGCATGGTCGCTCAGGTGAAGACCAGGTCATCGTACCAGCGGGCGAAGGGCAGGGGGAAGTGAACGAGTAAATCGTAGTTGGTAATTTGGCTGTTCTTAACTTCCAATCGAACTGTCTTGTTGCTTTCGGTGCAAACGGTTTCGATGACCGCGTCACAATGCAGCGCGGCGGGGATGCCGAGCATGTCCCAGGCACAGTTGGCGTAATAGGTCCTGCCATTCGCATGGACTCGAAAGTCCGTTGAAATCCCGGAGAACGGGTTTGCCATACGGATCGTCAAGGTCTCTGGCTCTAGAAAAAGCGCGTGGCGATTGTGTAATTCCTTGTAAAGTTCAACTGCCTCTTCAAATTCAATTTCGAACCGATCCGCAGTCTCGTCCACGCTTGGTGGGTAAGTGGTATCCGCAAACTGTTGGTAGACGAAGGCGCGTACCTGCCAGAGGAGGGTTTCGTTAGTCATTTCTCTCTCACCCTGGCCTTCTCCCGCCGGTAGATGGGAAGTGTGGCGCGTTCTGTTTTTCACGCCAGCCAATCTTCGATCTTCAATTTTGGGATGCGCTGAAATTCATTCACATTATTTGTGACCAGAATTGTGTCCAGGCTTAATGCGTGCGCGCCAATTAGCATATCCATTGAACCGATCACCTTGCCTTCGCGCTCCAGGTACGCGCGCACGCTCCCGTAGGCAGCTGAAGCGCGTTGATCGAAATCTGCAACTTCAACGGGAAGAAGGAACTGGTCCAAAGCGGATAAATTCTGCTCAACTTGATTGCTCTTGTTTGCCCCAAACGCCAATTCAGCGATAGTGATACTTGAAACGCCGACTTCGCCTGGCTCGCAATGAGTCAATCGTTGGATGAGTTTTTGCGGTTTTTGACGAATCAGGCCGATGCAGATATTCGTATCCAGCATGTATTTCATGAAAACGCAGCCTCCCGATTTTGAGTGGGAGGTTGGTTTCGTTCGACCATGAAATCTGCTGAAAAAAGCGAAAGGCTGTCAAGCATGGTGTCCCAGGGCGTTTGGTAGGGAAGAAGAACAACCGCGTTGCCGACCTTTTTGATATAAACACGATCACTTCCAAAGCGGAATTCCTTGGGAAGCCGCACTGCTTGACTTTTTCCATTTTGAAAGAGTTTTGCTGTTTCCATTTCGTCTCCTTTGGTATATATTTACAGTATATACCTTTTCGGTTTTTCGTCAAGTTCGCATTCCCTTCAAAATCTCTTCCGCTCTATCCACTCTCACAACCTTCTCCGCCACCATCTGCGCGGCGACCTTTTCGATCAGCTCACCACTTGCGCCTGCCGCAACGGCAACCTGCCTTGCGTGTAGCGACATGTGTCCACGCTGGATGCCTTCGGTGGCGAGAGCACGGAGAGCGGCCATGTTTTGGGCGAGTCCCACCGAGACGATGATTTCGGCCAATTCGGAGGCGGTTTTCACACCCATCAATTTCACCGCGGCCTGCGCGGCAGGGTGGACTTTTGTCGCGCCGCCGACGATCCCAACGGCCATTGGCATTTCGAGCGTGCCGACCAGGCTGCCATCCTTGTCTTTATTCCATGTAGATAATGAAGTGTATTTGCCGGAACGAGCCGCATAGGCGTGCGCGCCCGCTTCGATAGCGCGCCAGTCGTTGCCGGTGGCGATGACCACCGCGTCCACGCCGTTCATGATGCCTTTGTTGTGCGTGGCGGCGCGGTAGGGATCGGTTGCCGCGAAGGCCCAGGCGGCGATGATGCCATCGCGCACAGTTTCACCTTTGAAGGATTCGAATCCCATGGTTAATTCGTTGACGGGAATTGTGCAACGCGCGCGCGCAATGCGACGATCAGCCAAATTGGAAAGGATTCGCAAATGGACCTTGCCGTTGGTGATCGCTTCGATCTGCGGTGCAAGTTTTTCGCAGGCCGTGTTGACCGCGTTTGCGCCCATCGCGTCGCGCACGTCATAAATGAGATGAATGACTAGAAAGCCGCCGATGGGGGAGTCTTCGAAGACGCGCACTTCCAGGTCACGCGCGCCGCCGCCAAACTTTTTCAGGATTGGGTCAATCGCATCGGCGGTGGCGAGCAATTCCGCTTTGCGCTCGTAGAGTTTGAGCCGCGCTTCATTTAGGTTTGCCACGTTGATGACCTGGATCTGTCCGATCATTTGCGGCTCGGAGGTGGTCGCGTGGAATCCGCCTCCCGCGCGCGCCAGTTTCGCCATGAATGACGCACCTGCCACGACTGAGGGTTCTTCAATTGCGAAAGGCACAAGCACATCTTTGCCATTGACCATGAAGTTCAGTCCGATGCCGAGAGGCAACGCGTGCATGCCCACCACGTTTTCGATCATGTGATCGGCGGCCTCAGCGGAGAGTCCGCCTGTAATCCACGGAAGCAGGTCCTCGGGAGTCAGATTCGAATCGTCTGCCAGTTTGGCGCGCCGTTCGTCGAGGGTCAGGTTGTAAAATCCGGAGATGCGGGAATTGGTCATCTTTGGTCTCAATTCAAGTTTGGAAAGTGTAAGTTCTGTGTTCTGCCAAATTCTATCAAAGTTATTGAAAGTGGATATAATAGCCGTCGAGGTGTCTGAATATGTTCCTGACGCGTGAACAACTCCAGGAACGGCTTATCGCGTTACATCGCGCAAGCCTGGAGTTGGTAAAAGATGTTTCACTGGATACGCTCCTGGAACGCATCGCTTCGACGGCGTGCGAACAGGCGGAAGCGCGTTATGCCGCGGTGGGGGTTTTGGATGACGATGGCAAGCTCAAGAAGTTTATTTCCGTTGGTATGAGCGAAAATGAGATTAAGAAGATTACGCATCCGCCGGTGGGACATGGGTTGATCGGCGCGTTGATGAATGCCGAATATCCAATCCGCGTGCCTGTGATTGAACAGGATCCGCGTTCGGTTGGGTTTCCCGCGCATCATCCAATCATGACTTCATTTCTCGGCGTGCCCATCCGCGCCGGTGAATTGCAGCTTGGGCAGATCTATCTCACCGATAAACTCGACGCTCCCGAATTCAATTCAGACGACGAAAAGATCATTCAGATGCTCGCGGCTTATGCCGCGGCGGCGATCCAGAATGCCCGACTCGTGGAACACATGAGGGAACGCGACGTCACGCTGACCCGCCGTAACGTGGATATGGCCCTGCTCAACGGTATCGCAACCACCCTGACCTCAAGCCTGGAACTGGACGAAATTCTTAATAAAACCCTCGGCCTCGTGATGGGCTACATGAAAGTGGAAGCAGGCGAGATTTTCCTGCTCGAAGAGGATAAACAAACCCTTCGTATGGTTTTGCATCGCGGGCAGGCCGCCGAAGCCTTTTGGACGCGCAACCTCTTCCATGTGGGGGAAGGTTTCATCGGCGTTGTGGCCGAAAGTAAGAAACCATCCATCAGCGCAGACCTTGAATCAGATGTCCGTTTTCTGCGGGATGCAGTGGTGAAGGCCGGTTTCCGCCAGATGGTTTGCATTCCATTGTTTGCGGGCGAGAATCTGATGGGTGTTTTGACCGTTGCCACCCGCAGTTCCGACCCGATTGACGATAGAAGCGTCCAATTGCTGGCCGCGGTGGGCAACTGGGCTGGTCTTGCCATTGAAAATGCCCACCTGCACACCAACGCGCGCCGTTTCGCGGTGATCGAGGAGCGCGACCGTATCGGCATGGACTTGCATGACGGCATCATCCAGTCTATTTACGGGGTTGGATTGGCGCTTGAGAGCGTGCAACACTTCATTGACGAAGACCCTCAGAAGGCTAAAGAACGGATTCAACACTCAATCGACGGTTTAAACCAGGCGATTCGTGATATTCGTGCCTATATTCTCGACCTGCGTCCCCGCCAGCTTGGCAATGACGGCCTGATGAACGGACTCAGACGTCTTGTCACTGAATATCGCGCCAACACTTTTTCTGATGTCATCCTTACCGGCCCGGAATCGGACTTAAAAGAACTCCCTCACTCACATGCACTGGTGCTTTTCCATATTTGCCAGGAGGCTTTGGCGAATGCGGCCAAGCACGCGCAGGCTAAGAGCGTTAATCTTTCCGTTTGGACGACCGATGATCGCGCTTTGTTGGAGATCCATGACGATGGCAGGGGCTTCGACCTCGAAAAGATGACCGCAACGATCGGTCATGGGCTTGCCAACATGCAGACCAGGGCACGCGCCGTGGGCGGTGAAGTGGATATCACATCCATTATTGGCGATGGAACGACCATCCTTGCATGGGTTCCGCGTGGAGTCAGCCGCGATCATATCAAAAAATAGATTCGTTGCATGATGAGTCACGCGAATCAGAGTCTCATTTTGCATTAACCAAATTTATTCCGCGGAGCTATTCTTTAAGGCACATTTATCCATATCAGGCCTGGGAGCCTATTTATACCCATATATGGGGGTTCAAGGTTGGGCCGAGTGTGCCTTTGGCTGAAACGTCTGTTCTACCAATGAATAATAGATCTATGATTTACGCGATGATTCTTTAACGTTGCCTCACCTTAAAAAAAGGGAAGTTTTAAACTTAGCGTAGGTATAACGGTTACCATTAATTGAATTTATCTGCTAGAATGTAGCCACGCTGAAATCAAGCTGTGCCCCTAAGCAGTTATTACAAAGACATATCCCAACGTACTAAGCCGCGGAAAAAGGCGGGTTAGTTTAGTACACCCTATATCTTAAGGTATTAATTATGAATGCAGAACAAGCATGGCAATCCGTGCTCGGACAACTTCAAATGGAAATGCCGCGTGCCTCATTCGATACATGGGTCCGCGATACCCGTCCCGTTACTTATGATAACGGGACGCTTACTGTCGGAGTCCGCAACGCCTACGCACGCGACTGGCTTGAAAGCCGCCTTGCCAGCACGGTGAATCGCCTGCTGATTGGGATTCTGGATTCAAACGTCTCGGTCAACTTCGTAGTTTCCCAGGCAGACGAGCACGAATCACAATCGGACCTCGAACCTGCTTCCGCCTCGATTGAAATTACCCCCCCTGAATCACGCGCCCGCAACGCCACTCTCAATCCGCGTTATACCTTTGAAACTTATGTTGTCGGTTCGGGCAACCGTTTGGCACATGCCGCCTGCCTGGCCGTCGCCGAAAAACCTGCCCGTGCCTATAACCCGCTTTTCGTCTACGGCGGGGTGGGGCTTGGCAAAACGCACCTGCTTCATGCCGTAGCCAATGCCTGTCACGCCCGCGGGCTCACGGTGCTGTACGTTTCCTCCGAAGAATTCACCAACGACATGATCAATGCCATCCGCACGCACACCACGCAGGCCTTTCGCGAAAAATATCGCTCGGCTGACGTTCTGCTGGTGGATGACATTCAATTTATCGCAGGCAAAGAATCCACGCAGGAGGAATTCTTTCATACTTTCAACACACTACATGGGCAGGATAAGCAAATCATCGTCTCGTCTGACCGCCCGCCCAAATCGCTTGTCACACTCGAAGAACGCCTGCGCTCCCGCTTCGAATGGGGGCTCACCGCCGATATCCAGCCGCCCGATCTCGAGACGCGCCTCGCCATCCTGCGTTCCAAGGCCGAGCGCACGGGCCGTCATATTTCCGATGAAATCCTTGAAACCATTGCCAAACGCGTGCAATCCAACATCCGCGAACTCGAAGGCGCATTGAATCGACTTATTGCTTTTGCAGATTTAAGCGGCTCATCGCTTACGCCTGGATTGGTTGAGGTCGCACTGGCCGATTTGCTTCCTCAGCCCGGTGATGTGGAACCTGAAAAAATAGTGAATCAGGTTGCTCAATATTACAAATTATCCATGGATAAACTTTTGAGCCGTGATCGTTCTCGCGATGTCGCTCGCCCTCGCCAAGTAGCGATGTTTTTGCTGCGTGAGGATGCAAAGATATCTTTTCCGCAAATTGGCGAAGTACTTGGCGGCCGCGACCATACTACGGTCATGTATGCGATAGATAAGATAGCAGAGGAAATTAGAGATACTGGATCTAAGCTAAATAGGGATATTATTCAGATACGCCAGCAATTACGTGCTCAAGCGGCAGTGATATAAAAAACATCGTCCCGGTTCATTCCGGGACGATGTGCTTAATTTCTGCTCATTGACGTAAAATAGGGGGCAGGATATTTCACTTCTCTGCTACAAAAGGAAATTTTATGATCCCCGGCCTGGACGGTTTGCGCGCAATCGCCTTTTTACTGGTCTTTGCACTGCATACGGATTATTTGCAGATTGGATGGGTGGGCGTCCAGCTCTTTTTTGTTCTATCCGGATATTTAATCACCAATATTCTGCTGGGGATGAAAAAATCATTGCCCGCCGGCCAGTACTTTATAAAATTTTATGGCAGGCGCTTCCTGCGTATTTTCCCCCTCTACTATTTTTTTCTCATCCTGATGACTCTTTTGGCCGGCTGGTCCATTTCCATCGGGTTCCGGCCAAATTACATGAAGGTGGTTCTCGACCAGGTAAGCTATGCCTTCTATTATGTGTATGATTTTATATCGGCGTTGGAATGGTTTCAAGAATCAAGGTTCCTGGACCACCTCTGGTCCCTTTCAGTGGAGGAGCAATTTTACATTTTTTGGCCCCTTTTGATCCTGCTTGTTCCAGAGAAATCACTGAAAAAATTATTCGTCTTTTTTATCGTGCTTGGCCCCATCTTCCGCGTTCTCGTTTTTCTTTTTTATCATCTGGATGGCTTTTTGTTCCTGCGGGACCCCGTTTCTCTTGCCGTATATCCGCTCCCGTTCAGCCATATCGACGCGTTTGCTTTTGGGGCATATATCACACGTTTCTCGATCCCGAAGCCCAAGGTTCAGCTTGGCGCGCTCCTGTTCGCCCTGCCGGTGATTGGATATGCCTCACAATATGCCGCGATGGGTGAGGTCGGCATATGGTCCGCACTTGGGTTTCCGGTTACGTTGCCGAATGCTTATCAGTATTTGTGGGCTTATAGCCTGCTTAACTATTTTTTTGCAGTTGTGATCTATTGCGTCATCCGCGAAAGAATGTTCGTGAATTTCCTTGAACTTAAGCCCCTGCAATATTTGGGGAAGATTTCGTATGGTTTGTACGTCTATCATTTCCCGATCGTCTGGTTTGCGGCCCGCGTACGCGGCCTGGGAATTGATGAGACTCTGGCGAAGCCTCTCACTGCCTTGATGACTTTTGCGTCAACGCTTGCCATTGCGACGCTGAGTTACTTTCTTCTGGAGAAACCAATAATTGACCTGAAGGATCGCTTCTTCCCCGTCAAACCAGCTTCGCAGGCTGAGCCTCCGCCGCACTCAGTTGGTGATTCCATCACTGGCGGGTAAGCGATGTTTGATTACCCACAAGAGCGCGAAGAATCCGCAGGATGCAAAGAACAAATAGGATTGCAGAACATTTAAATATGAAGATGCGAGCAAGTTTGTAATCGGTATATAGTTGGCCGCGGCCAGGTAGCAGGCCGCGAATGTGACTTTTGCCCATTTTGTTTGCTGTCCATTACCGAACCAAAGCGTCAGCCAGAGGCACACAATAATAGGGAACAGAATGCCGTAGTGATGTTCCCATGCGATGGGCGAGGCCATCGTTGCGGCCAATCCCATTAGGCAGAAATCAGCGACGCGTGACACTTTGTCGCGGTTTTTTCCTTTCCATAAAGCAGCCACCAGGATCGCGATGCTTGTGACCTGGGTGAACGAGAAAACCCAGAAGTTATAAGGCGGGAAGTAGTATCCGCGCCATTTGGTATTGTTGAATACGTCTGGATATCGAACGCTGAAGAAACGGCCTGCCAGCCCGTTAAAAGACTGGTTCGAATAGAAAGACTCACCGTGTTGTGAGAGAAAGCTCAGGCCGCGCAGGTAATCCACGTAGGTGGCGAGGCCATATTCGCGTATCCCGAACAACAGACCCAGGGTGCCTGTCACGATCATGGCGATGACCAGCCGTTTGTTTCCGCGGAATAATCCCCACAGCACGAACAGCGCGTACTGCGGTTTGATGGACGCCATGAGCCCCAGCAATATCCCTGCCGCAGTTTCGTAGCCTGAGATGTAGCATAGGATGGCAATTGCGAAGAATGCGTTCAACCAAACCTGGATTTGACCGAGTGTCCCTGCTTTGACTGCCGGGTAGAAGGTGAACAGGAGCAGGGTGAGCAGTGCGCCGACCGAGATTTTTTCCATGAGGGAAAGCGGAGGCGCATTGTATTCCTTGTAGGAATAAAGCGTTATCCCGATCACGCCGGCGAGCATCAGGAACATAAATATAAATGTGGTGGCGGTCGAAAATTCCAAAACGCTGAGGTTGTTGGTTTCGATGAATTTCGAGATCAACAACGCGGTGGGAGGATATTGGAATTTGACGTTTTTCTTGATGAGCAGTTCTGAGTAGATCAAAGCCTGTCCCTGGGATTCTTCCCAATGGTCAAGAGCCAGCCTCATCGGTCGCCATGAATCGTCGCCAATTTGGTCGGTGAAGATCCAGATGGCGTGGTCCAATGCCGATTTGTTGTTTTTGATCCCAACTGAATCGTTGATCCCTTTGATCAGAAATGCGAGAACAATGTTGACTAGAAAAATGAAGAGGAGTTGTTTGACGATGGGTTTCATGCGGCCTGCCCCGGATGTTTTTGGGCAAGTATAGCATTTCACCCGGATTCCTGTGTTATAATCCCGTCGCTTCGTTGAAGAAGCAACATCTTGCCTGGGACGGGCATCGAGCGTCCCTGAGCGGGTCATAATCCCCGCTAAACTCACTCCGTTTCTCGCCGGATGGTCCGCGCGATGGAAAACGGAATAACTGAAGGAGTAACTATGGCAGTCATTTCCATGAAGGCTCTGCTTGAGAGCGGCGTCCACTTCGGACACCGCACGAACAAGTGGGACCCCCGTATGAAACCGTACATCTTCACCGAGCGTAACGGCATTCATATCATTGACCTGCAACAGACTGTGAAGCTGTTGAACCAGGCTTATAACGTCATTCGCGATGCGGTTGCGAACGGCGGCACGATCCTGTTCGTGGGCACCAAGCGCCAGGCGCAGGAGACCGTTGCCGAAGAAGCGGCCCGCTGTGGTATGCCCTTTGTGACCGAACGTTGGATGGGCGGTATGCTCACCAACTGGTCGACCATGTACAATCGCATCCAGGAGTTGGACCGGCTCGAGAAGATGCGCGATACCGATGAGATCGGCCGTTTGACCAAAAAAGAAGGCTTGATGATCGAACGTCAGATCAATCGTCTTCAGACTCGTTTGTCCGGCTCCCGCACGATGAAACGCCGCCCGGATATGCTTTTTGTGATTGACGTCTGCCGCGAAGAATCCGCTGTTCACGAAGCGAATTTACTCAATCTTCCAATCGTGGCGCTTGTGGACACGAACTGCAATCCGCAGAACATCGACTATGTGATCCCATCCAACGACGATGCCATCCGCGCCATCAAGCTTTTGGTTGCCAAGATCGCCGATGCCGTGCTCGAAGGCAAGGCCATGCGCAAGGACGAAGAACCCGAAGAAGCGCTTGCCGCCGCAGCGAAGGCCGAAGCCAAGCCGCGTCCCTCCCGCAAGCCTGCTGGTGAAGTGGAACCGGAGGAAGAGGTTGGTGAAGAGGCCTTGTTGGGTGAGGCTACTCTTGCGAAGTTGAATGTCACCCGCAAAGTTGACGAACCAGGCGATGTCCCCGCGGAAACCACAGCTGAGTAAGTCGTTTGTTTTGAGGATTTGAAAATGGAAATTACCACTGAGATGATCAAAGAATTGCGCGCCGCCACCAGTGCGCCCATGCTTGACTGCCGCAAGGCGCTCCAGGAAGCCAACGGCGACTTTCAGAAGGCAGTTGATTATTTGCGTGAAAAAGGCATGGCTACTGCGGCCAAGCGCGCCGACCGTGATGCGTCCAACGGCGTTGTGGAACTGTACTCGCATGGAAACGGACGTGTGGGTGTGATGGTTGAAGTCAATTGCGAGACCGATTTCGTGGCGCGTTCCGAGCAGTTCCGCACACTGGCGCACGAGATTGCCCTGCAGATCGCGGCCAGCGCGCCGAAGTACGTAAAAGCCGAGCAGATCCCTGCGGCTGAACTCGAGCACGAAGCGGAAATCGCCCAGGCGCGTGCCAGGGAAGAGGGCAAGCCTGCCAATGTGATGGAAAAGATCGTACAAGGCCGCATCGAAAAATATAAGGATGAAGTCTGCCTTTTGCACCAGACGTACATCCGCGATGAAAACATCAACATTGAAAAACTTATTCTGCAAAACGTTGCCGCAATCGGCGAGAACGTGATCGTGCGCCGCTTCCAGCGCTGGGAGCTTGGCGAAAGCACCAATCAAGCGTGATTTGAAAGGCCAACCGGATGGTTGGCCTTTTTCTTAATGCTCCCCTCATCCCCAGCCCTTCCCCCGAAGGGGGAAGGGAGTCCCCTCTCCCAACGGGAGAGGGTTAGGGTGAGGGCAAAGGAGACCGAATGGCAGATTTAAAATATAAACGCATCCTGCTCAAACTGACCGGTGAAGCGCTCGGAGGCGAATCAGGTTTTGGCATCAATGTGGATGAAGCGGAAGTGATCGCCAACCGAGTGAAGGAAGTGCACGATATGGGTGTGGAGGTTGCGATGGTGATCGGCGCAGGCAACCTGTGGCGCGGCAAGCAGGGATTGGATCACGGCATGGATCGTTCCACCGCGGATTACATGGGCATGCTCGCCACGATCATGAATTCGATGGCCTTGATGGATGCCTTTGAACGGCGGGGTGTTTTTACGCGCGTGATGTCCGCGATTGAGATGCGCGCCATCGCCGAACCTTATATTCGCCGCCGCGCCATCCGTCACCTTGAAAAGGGACGCGTGGTCATCTTCGGCGGCGGGACGGGCAATCCCTTCTTCTCGACCGATACAGCCGCGGCTTTGCGCGCAACCGAGATCGATGCGGACGTGGTCATCAAGGCTACAAAAGTGGATGGCGTTTACGACTCGGACCCCAACAAGAATCCGAATGCGAAGAAATTTGATAAACTGCCCTACATCGAAGTGCTAAACCGCCGCCTTGAGGTGATGGACAGCACGGCCATCACCCTTTGCATGGAAAACCATATGCCGATCCTCGTACTCAATCTCTGGGATACCGAAGCGCTGATGCGCGCCCTGCGCGGTGAAGCCGTTGGAACGCTTGTGAACGATTAGTTGATCCTCTTCGTTTGATCTTTTCAGGGAGGCAGTCACGCCTCCCTTTGTTTTCTGAAAGCCTCTCAGTTAACTTCAAAACCTCTCGTAACTTCATAAAGACGTGGCACAATTTGAAATTTTGGTGTATCCTTATGGCTACTATTCCTTCAGGAGGACAAGGTGACCGACGAAATTAGAGACATGTTAAAGGATGCGGAAAGCCGCATGCATGGAGCCATTCAGTCTCTTACCGATGATCTTGCTGCCATCCGCACAGGGCGCGCAAGCCCGGCCCTGGTGGAAAAATTGCCGATTGAATATTACGGCAGTCCCACCCCATTAATGCAACTGGCGACGATTAGTGTGCCGGAGCCGCGTTCTTTGATGATCAAGCCCTTCGATCAATCCACGCTCAAGGAGATCGAACGGGCGATTCATGCCTCGGACCTTGGGCTGAATCCCAATTCAGACGGCAAGGCCATCCACCTCAACCTGCCTCCGCTAAATGAAGAGCGCAGGCGCGGGCTTGTCAAACAGGTGCATGGACGGCTGGAGGAGGCGCGCGTCGCCATTCGCAACATTCGCCGGGACGTGCACAATGACATGCGCGACTTCGAAAAGGAAAAACTCATATCCGAGGACGATCTCAAGCGCGGCGAAGATGAATTGCAGAAATTAACCGATCGCTTCGTGGAAGATGTAGCCAAACACGGCCAGGCCAAAGAAAAAGAGATCATGGAAGTGTGATTCGTCTTTGCGAGTCTCGATGGAGCGAAGCAATCTCTTTCGTCAACCTGGAGATTGCTTCTTTGCTAATTGTTCCCTCGTAATGACAGGCTAAATTCATGGCTGATTCCCCTTTAAATGTCCCTCCCGAAAAAATTCCCCAGCATGTTGCCATCATCATGGATGGAAATGGACGCTGGGCAATTTCACGCGGCCTGCCGCGCCTGGCCGGTCACAAAGCCGGGACCGAAAATCTGCGGCGGGTCATTCGCGCCACTGTGGAATTTGGCATCAAATATCTTACGATCTATGCGTTTTCCACTGAAAACTGGGGGCGCCCGCCCGAAGAAGTAAAAGGTTTGATGTACATCCTCGAAGATGTCATTGACCGGGAACTCAACGAACTGAATAAGGAAGGCGTGCAATTGCGGCATATCGGCCGGCTGGAACAGCTCGCACCCACGCTTCAGGAAAAAGTCCTGGACGCGATTGACGTAACCAAGAACAATGACCGCCTGATCCTGAATATTGCCTTCAATTATGGCGGGCGTGACGAGATCGTGCAGGCCATCCAGCGCATGATGAAGGATGGTGTGCCGCCCGAAAAAGTGACCGACGATCTGGTCGGCCAGTATCTTTATACCGCGGGTGTGCCCGACCCCGACCTGATCATTCGCACATCGGGCGAATTGCGCGTGAGCAATTTCCTGATCTGGCAGGCGGCCTACTCGGAATGGTACATCACACCCACATATTGGCCTGATTTTGATAAGGACGAATACCGCCGCGCGATTGAGGCCTTTGCCCAGCGCGGCCGTCGTTTCGGAAAAGTGTCATCGGAGGAATTACAGGAGTCCAATGCGTAGACGCGTCATCACAGCCCTTGGACTGGCCCTGATCGGCCTGCCTGCAATTCTTCTGGGTGGCATCTATTATTTACTGCTGATGGGCGTTTTTATCACCGGCGCGGCGCTGGAATATGTGCACATGTTTCGCTCCGTGAAGTTCGAGCCTCAATTACAAATTACGGTGGGCGGCACGGCATTGATCCTGGTCGCCCGCATGTTTTTCCCGGAGGCGGCCATGCCAGTCTTTGCCGCCACAATTTTGGCGGCACTGGCATATCATTTGATTTCGTATGAGCGCGGCCGAGACAAGGCCGCGCTTGATTTTGGCGCAACGGTCGGCGGGCTGGTGTACATCGGCTGGGTTGGCGCATACCTGCTCGACCTGCGTAACCTGCCCGATGGCGGATGGTGGTTCATGCTCGTCATGCCCTCCGTCTGGCTGGCGGATTCCGGCGCATACTCCATCGGCTCGGCTTATGGAAAACACAAAATGGCTCCCCGCCTCAGCCCGAAGAAAAGCTGGGAAGGCTATGCCGCCAGTGTATTCACCGGCGCGATCGGTGGAGCGTTCTTTGCCTATGCTTATGCAAATTTTGGGAATCTTGCTGGCGTGATCACCCCGCTTCAAGGCGGCCTGCTGGGCTTGATCCTCGGCGCGCTCACACCGTTGGGCGATCTCGGCGAAAGTATGTTCAAGCGGCAATCCGGTTTGAAGGACTCAAGCGACATCATCCCCGGTCACGGCGGTTTCTTTGACCGCATTGACTCGTGGTTGTGGGGGGCTGTCATCGGTTATTATTTCCTCATCTGGTTCATTCTATAGTCAGGAGGCAACATGGACGTTCTTGGCGCTACCCCGACCCGCAATCTTGCTCTCGAACTTGCGCGTGTGACTGAGGCCGCGGCGATGTTGGCGGGCCGCTTTATGGGACGCGGAAATAAAGAAGGGGCGGACCAGGCCGCGGTCAATGCGATGCGGTTAGTCCTCAGCACGGTGGATATGAATGGGATCATCGTCATCGGCGAGGGCGAAAAGGACAAGGCCCCGATGTTGTACAATGGCGAGAAAGTGGGCAACGGTTCCACACCGGACGTTGATGTTGCTGTGGACCCAATTGACGGGACCCGCCCTTTGGCTTATGGCCGCACAAACTCGCTTGCGACGGTTGCGCTTGCCCCGCGCGGCACGATGTTCAACCCCGGCCCGTTCGTTTACATGAACAAGCTGGCGGTTGGCCCGGAAGCAAAAGGGAAGATTGACATCGAGAGACCCACCATCGAGAACCTCAAGGCTATTGCCAAAGCCAAAGGAAAAACGCTGGAGGATTTGACGACCATCATCCTCGACCGTCCCCGCCATGAGGTGCTGATTGCTGAAGTCCGCAAGGCTGGCTCGCGCATCCGCTTGATACCCGATGGCGACGTGGCCGCCGCGCTAATGACCGCCCAGTCCGATTCTGGTGTGGACGTTCTGCTCGGTATCGGCGGCACGCCTGAAGGCGTGCTTGCGGCCTGCGCGTTGCGCGCCATGGGCGGCGAGATTCAGGGCAAACTCTACGCGCGCGATGAAGATGAGTTGCGCCGTGGCCGCGAAGCCGGTTATGACTTCGACAAAGTCCTTACCATGAATGACCTGGTTTCATCCGAAGATGTGTTCTTCGCCGCCACAGGCATCACAGACGGCGAACTGCTCAAGGGCGTGCGTTATCACGGCAATCACATTACAACGGACAGCCTCGTCGTACGCGGCCTCACCGGCACAGTCCGCCAGATCACAGCCACACACACCACGGATAAACTTGATAGTTTGAGCGCCATCCATTATTAGAATGTATCAGGTGACAGTCATCTTCAAGATGACCGTCACCTTGTATCACCAAATTTCAAATTCGCTGAAAGTTTCTCCCCTGTTTTTTCCCTGGTGATTACCCGCATCTTTTGCGCTTGCCAATTTCAGGGAAGAAAGCAAAACCTCAGCCGCGAATTTCCCGAATTTTCGCGAATTGGTTTTAAAAATCCGTGCAAATTAGCGAAATTCACGGCAAAATGCTCTGGCATTGAGGTTTGAATAACGTATACGAACTTGTGGGTAATCACCAGTTTTTCCCCCCTTGCCAAAGTTGGAATTTTGTGTAAAATATGGTTGCTCCAGTTAGGGTGCCCCCCTCACCCTGACTGGAGTATTTTGTTAATAACCCACCTTACGCAGAACGTCCCGAAGGTTTCCTTGAAAGACCCTGTTGAGGCATTCAAACCTTCGGGACGGTGCGTAACATCAGTTAATGACTCGACTTTTGCACCTTAAAAACCAATACACCAGACAGTCCATTTTAACTTGAAAAGGCTCTCGATTCGCAGGACTGGGACAATACCTAACCTGCCCGCATTCTTTAGAAAAGCGGAACAACAACTGCTTGAGAA
>JACRLC010000018.1:0-12112 GCA_016235425.1 Chloroflexota bacterium
ACTTGCTATGAACAAAGCCCTTTGCCGCGGATTTCGCGGATTTTCGCTGATTTTTTAGGTCAATTCGCGTGAATTAGCGGAATTCGCGGCTGAGGTTTGGGTGACGGGCGATAGTCAAATAGCAAGTTATGCTCCATTGCGAAAAAACATTACCCCTGGTTATTGTTCGATGCGGACGGCACGCTGTTCGACTACAACCTGGCAGAGACAACAGCGCTGAAAAACACATTTACCTCGTTGGGCCTGCCATTTGCGGACGCGCATCTGGGCGTCTATCAAAAGATCAACCACGGACTCTGGCAGGCGCTGGAACGTCACGAAGTTACGCCCGATGTCCTGCAAGTCCGCCGGTTTGAGTTGGTGCTGGAAGCCCTGCAATTGACTGGTTCGCCAGAGAAAATGAGTGCAACGTACGTGGAACAGCTCGGCCTCTGCACCGACTTGATTGATGGGGCGTATGAGGTGCTGAAAACGTTACACCGAAAATTCCGCCTGGCGGTTGTTACCAACGGCTTGCGGAGTGTCCAGCATAGCAGGCTGGCTCGTTCCACGATACGGGATTTCATTACCGAATTGATCATTTCCGAAGAGATCGGCGCGGCAAAGCCGCAAAGGGCCTTCTTTGATATCGCCTTTTCACGGCTGGGAAACCCACCCAAAAGCAACGCGCTGATCATTGGCGATAGTCTCTCCTCCGATATCAAAGGTGGCGTGGACTATGGAATTGACACCTGCTGGTTCAATCCCACATCCCAGCCGCGGCCTGATGATTTGCCGATCACGTATGAGATTAGGCGCTTGCAGGAATTGCTGGATGTGCTGGAGTAAATGGTAAAATGCAAACCATGAGAAACAGGATGCGGTCCATCACTAGCAAAGTCCGACCCGTCGGATTTCCTCCTGTTGCCAAGACCTTGCCGGGGGCAATTGAGCGCATTGTGTCTAAACTCAAACCTGAAAAGATCGTTTTATTTGGATCTTACGCGTATGGAAATCCCACGCCTGATAGCGATGTGGATTTGCTGGTGATCATGAAGACCAAAGCAAAAGAGATTGACCGATATGTTGCAGTTTCCAATGTGCTTTATCCGCGTCAATTTCCAGTGGATATCATCGTAAAGACGCCGAAGGAAATTGAAGCGGAGTACAGGAAAAAGGGGAACTTTTTCATGCGCGAAATTTTAACGAAGGGGAAGGTTTTATATGAGCGGCAATAATGTGTATGAGAATGAAGTTAATTCCCGAATATGGCAAGGCCACCATGGTCAGTGAGGGAGAATGAAAAAATCCCTGTCAACACGTTCGGCGATCATTCACTTGATTTGGATTGGCGCGTTGCTGTCTTCCGGCTTCACCCCAATGGCGGACGGTGGATATTGGGAGCGCAAACTTCAGCAGGAGGGGAAAATGAACCTGCCCGTGGAGGCGATCCTGCAATCGAAGTACACGTCCTGCGGTGAGGCGGTCATCACGATGGCCTACAATTATGCCTATCCCGAAACGCAGGTCAGTGAGCAGGAAGTGATCGAGTACGCCGCGGAGCAGGGATATTTCACGGAGCGCAAATATCCCTTTACCAGCCCGGAAAATATGGTGAAGATCGCCGAAGGCTACGCGGACACGGTTTCCACGGGCACGGTGGAAGACGCGGACGAAGCGCTGGCGCTGTTGATCGAAAAGCTGACCAGCGGCGATCCCGTCATCATTGACGTTCTTACCCGCCTCTATGACCCGGATTCGGGCGCGCATTTCGTGGTGGTAACCGGCATCGCGATTGATAAAAACCCCAACAAAACAAAAATCTATTTCAACGACCCGCTGACGGGCACGAACCGCTGGGGCTATTGGCTGGGCATTGAAGGAGTTTGGAACGCCTGGCAAAATAACAACGACCCCGGCGGATCGGGGTGGTGGATGATGATTTCTTCGCAATAGATGTTAAAGGTTGCAGGGGAAGGTTAGAAAGTGACTCCACCTTGAATAACTTTTCGAAAGGAGGTGAGATAAATGTTTAATGGCCTAGCAAGTCTCGTTGGTGGAATATTTAGCATAACTGCGGGCTTGCTTGTTGCAGCAATCGTGATTGTTGCTGTCAAGCGTTCTACCAGAAAATAATGTAGTTGCCACACTATATCAACCGCACAAGCGCCCGAACCGGGCGCTTGCGGTTTAAGCTAATCATTGATTCAGTTACTTTGTTAATACAATGTCAATTTCGCCAGGTTTGCTACTTCTGTTTCCTAAAATGCCAGTTTGCGTTTTTCCAGAGACAGGAGCTTGAAAGGTTCTCATTTTCCATTTAGGGAAATGCTCTTTCAACAAATCCCGCGTTGTTGTATAGGTGAAATCTCTTGTGTCGGTTCGAATATAAATCGTTGCTTCTTTGTCCATAATTGTTTCTGCGGTCCCAAATACATTATCAAGCAATTCTCTATATTCTGTTTTCGAATCAAATCTTCCTTTATGTTTTTCGCTTGACCATAAAGCAGTTTCTTTCCCCCCCAATAGCCAGAGACGAAGCCATTGATCCTTGTGATAATGGGTAATTCCATAGTAAGGAGGAGAAGTAAAAAGAAGCGAGCAATGCCTGCTAATCTTTTCGGAGAAACGTTTCGCTTGTTTTTCAAATATCAAGGTACTATCTCCCAATTTAACGTCACTATATTTTATTTTAGGAGTACCTTTTGCATATCTCCATTTAATCCGAGACAGCATAAAATCATAAGGATTGATTTCAGGAGGCTGCATTCCCCTGTTTTTCCACCAGTTGATCGAATATTGTTGACTCATTGATTTTGCATGACGCATTTGATTTGATAATGCCTGATTATATTTTCCGTGAAGGTAAATCAACAATAATCCCATCAGAGTTCTGTCAGTTTTGCTAGTCTTCCATCTCAAATTTTCACGGGCAGATAACAAGAAAGTTAACACAGTATCTGAAAAACACCAATGATAGAACTCATTCAGGCTTTCCGCCTCTGTCTTGTAATCAGATATAGATTTGGAAATTTCCAACAAGCGGTATTCGACAAGATGTTGAGCCGCAGGATTTAGCTTGGTTTGAGCATAGACCCATCCTAATGGATTTATTTCTATACCCAAGCCATGTCTTTCATTCGTGGCAGCCGCGTAAATGCTTGATGCTCGTCCAGCAAAAGGATCAATTACTAATTCTCCTGGCTTTGAATATTTTTCTATCACCTTAAATGGGAATTCCAATGGAAACATGGCATAATACGGCCCAATCGCAGCCCAACGCCCTATTGGATCACTCAAACTCGGCTTATATTTCTTAATCACTTTTGTTTATCCTTGATAAGTCGCTTTGCCATTTCTTCTAAAACTCTGGCCCCGAGATTCATTGGTATCGCCGCTTCTGCATTGGCGGATATTAATGGTGATATTGCATTTTCAAATCTAGATGACGCCAACTGGTCAAAGATTGCTAACGCGTCTGCAAGTCTGGGATATTGTTTAGGTTCGGCTAGGTTAGTTTCTTGATGAAAATCTTCCAGAAATGGAATGGATGCGACTATCCTTGCACCAGATGCGGTTTTGTAGAAAAACTTCCTGCCAAAATAAGTTTGTTCCCCATACCTTTTCTTGCTATCAGAAAACACAATATTTTTCTTGATATATTCATCATTTAGCAACAATACCGTCTGCGGAAGGAATTTTTCGTTATTTCCATCTTTGCTTTGATCTATTCTTTCAAAGTGGTTTACAAAGAACCCACTTTTCTCAACACCAACCAATAAAAGATCCACTCCACCTGTGTATTTTTTTGTTTTCTCATTGATCCGACGAATTTCTTTTGTCACAGGCAATAATAATCCTGCTGGATCTCCAAATAGCGCCAGAGGCCCATCTACAACAATCGCCATATCTTTTAGCAACCATAAAAGTTCTTTTTGTTCAAACCAGCGCAATATGTGAATTATCAAGATTCTTTCAAATGTCTGCATGATTTCCATGAACATTGTCCCATTAGCGCTATCGGGAACCATGCCCTCATGGATTCTAAGTCCATCAGTTGAATAGAGAGCAATTTTCTGCCGACATTCACAACTATGCAAGCCGTTTTTCACAGATACTTTATTGTTTGAGGATTGACAATTATCTCCGTGAGGACATTTAAGGCTGTCTACTGACTTATAACTTAATAGCACTTCATAAGTTTCAAGAAGCGTTTCGCCATCCGAAAAAATTTTTGTTTCTAAGAACGTCTCGTAAAGAGTTTTTCTCAGAGATGCAACAGGAGATAATTCATTATCGATTACGATGTTACATCCAGGAAAGACACTTTCAATAGATGAAGTATTTTCTGTTTCCCTGAAAGATTTAGGATCAACAGGTCTTTGCTCGTCCAGTTTCCTTATTTTGTTGATGTCCATCAACACAGATGCAACTGTCACGTATCCAATTTCTGCACCTGGGTATCCCTTTTCAACAAGCACCTGTTGATAACTTCCGTCAATTGCTAAAACCAGTTCAGGCTTCCACTGACTGGGCTGAATATCTGAATAGGTTAATGTGGGCAACAATGGATCATCTTGCTTTTCGCCGCGCTCTTTCGACCTTCTCAGCAAGTTTTGTACGCGTTCGTTTTCCGTCAACCTTCTAACAGAACGGTATTCTGCAAACTCATTCTCATAAGGCATATTTCCTCACGCTTTTTTATTTGTTGGAAGCTCAAATTTCTTGACTTGGACTGGTATAACAAACAGGTTGCTAAGGGTTTTGACTCGCAGAAAGCCTTTATCTTGAGCACGAATAATCGAGGATTCGAAATCAGCGAAATCATAAAACTTTTTCAGTTCTCGAGTTTCGTCAGTATTGTTTAAATGACCAATGAACCAATTGGCAGTATTTTTGAGAATATTCTTTTGAATACTACTAACCTCTTGAGTTACATAGACCATTCCAATGCGATATTTTGCGCCCTCTTTGGCAGTTCGTACCCAAACATCATTAAGATCAGTTTCTTTATCTGATGGCAAAAGGGTGTGTGCCTCTTCTATATAAACAAGAATATCAGGTGGGGTGGTTCCTTCTCGAAATTCTTTTTGGTTCTCTCTAAAAATCTTCCACATTACACGTTTAGCAACAGATTCGTTTACTTCTGGCTCGCCACTCGATTGATCCAGAATAACCAATTTTCCCGCAACCAAATCGTTGTAAATGTCATCCGCATAATCAGTTGTAACGTTTGCCGTATGTTGAACTACAACGATTCCTAAAAGATTAGTAGCTTTGGGGTGAATAAACATTTCCAAGACGCGTTCAAAGTCTGAATCTGCCCAACCCTGGCCTGTGCTCGAATCTTTGATGTATTCTGTATTGAATGCCGTGTAAGTTTCTGTCTTTAGAAAATAAAACAATCCTTCGAATGCAGTTGCAAGCGAGTCCCAACTTAACGAACTGGACGACAAGACACTCGCTGCGGTTTTTATTGCTTGCTCTCGATCTTGCTCCTTTTTTGTCGGTTCAAATGCCTGCATTTTCTCCAATAATTTCTTGCCAAACAACCCGGTCGTAACGGGCTTCATACCTTTGGGCAGATCGAAGCCAGCTTTCTTTAAAAGAGTTCGATACGCCAATACGCGCCGATTGTATCTGATCATCTCACCCCTATACTCATTTTCTTCGAAGTACTGTAGCTCAGGTTTGTTAAATTCAACCAAGCAGAAATTGGTTACATATTGTGTGCCTCCAAAGTCTGCCAAAGCATTGTTAATCATGTCTTTGCCGATTTGAAGCATAGAATCATCATAAAAATTGATGAGCATTAGTTTTCGATTAGGGTCATCGGGGTGACGCAAAATCCCATAAGTTACAACATCTTCTGCTTTCCCTTTATCGTTAGAAAGCCAAACATTTTTTAGGGCAGTTTTATTCTTTCCATCCTGTGTATTCTCGTTGGCATATTCTCCATTGGGATCAAATATGATTTGCCCTATTTTCAGATTCTCTTTATCGTCAAAACGCAAACTAAACACGGATTTCGATATGATTTTTGTCGTATTAGATTTACCTGTTCTGGTCATTCCAAACAAGGCCGTTTTTTGCTCCAATAAATCTGCTGGACTAATACTAACTTCTACGTTTGAAATTCCTTGAAAATCTCGATTGGTTGATGCATAACGGATTTCGCCAATGGGAACTCGTGAATGGTTTCGTAAATCTAGACGTCTGTCGGGGTCTTGATAGTTCACTATTTCCTTAAGCGCACCAGCGTTGGGTTTAAATACTTTTAGCCCCTTATTCGGATAGTAGTTTGACAGATCACTACCAAATCGCAAATTAAGTATATTTGAATCTAATGGATTGTGTTCTAAGAAAAAGGTTCCAATGACGCGACACCTGACACCTGCAAATGAAAGCAAATTATGCGTTTGAGCATCCATCGAACTTGAGCTATCCCAATGTTTTTCTATTTCCCCGCTCACTTTTTGTGCGCTTTGAACTCTAATACGTTCAGCTTCAACATCTCCAGGCAATTGTGCAGAATCCATTACCCTAAGCAAAATAATAGAACTATCTTCGAGCTTATAGTCTATATCTATATCAGGGTTGGAAATTCTTGATGCAATCAAAAAACTAAGGCTCGGTATACCGCCAACTTTTTGCCTATGATGATCGTGAATTTGAACTAAGGCTGTCTCATAGCTTATTGAATAAACTTCCCCAACATACTGAGAAGATTGAACAAGTTTATTGAACCACCTCTTGGCAGCGTCAACCAATTTGCTTTGTTCTTTTTGGGTAATTCCTTGTTCTAACATATTTCCTCCTGGCACTCACTAGCGCCTATCATTATTTGACTTTGTTCTGAGTATAGCATGAATGAAATATTTCTAAATTTTTTGAATCTAGCGCGCTTCCATTTGCTAACGAAATCCTGCGGTGTGAGTGGCATGTGGTTAGTCCCTTTACCTGATTGTACAGGAAAACAAGTCGCCTGTGGGCGCCATTTTGTTGTCAATGCGGTAAATTAGAGTTTCCGTGCCTTGGAAGTCTTTAAGACAGGTCTGCAAGGCCTGCTTTCAAAAAATGACAGTATATCTTTTAAAAAATGGGAAGAAACGGCGGAGATTGAACCCCCCGCCTCAAAGCTCAAGCCCGCTGAAAGCGGACTCCGCATCCCAGCCGCGTTTATCCCCGGCGATTCGTGGACGATGGAAACAAAGTGACAGTCACCTTTTGATAGGAGGTGACTGTCACTTTTGGAATCACAATTGTGTCACGCTGGCTGTCCTTGTAACAGCCGAGCGCATTACATCTGGAAGTCCTGGGTCCTTTCTTTACAACTTCCCAAAGGCTACGCCTTTGTAAGTCCAACCGCAGGCCGCGACTGTTTCCTGGATCGGCTTTTTGATCTCGTTCGTGCTGAAGCGATACTTGTATACCTGTCCGGGTTTGAGTTCCTCGGTGAAGGCATAGGCGGTTCCAAACTCGACCGAAGTTGTCTGTCCTTGCAACTTGCTGGCAGACATGGAAAGTGATGGCACGCCCGCTCTCCACTCAACGGTATATTCCTCGTCCTTTGCACGGACTTCGTGTTTGGTTTCATCGAACTTCATATAGATACGAAAGACCTTCTTGAGACTCGCTTTCGCGAAAATCTCATACCATTTGGCGTCCACGATTTTCCATTCGGCAATGAGGTTCACGTTTTCAGCGGTCCCATCAATAATTTGATACGGGGCCGTCTCACGATTTAGTGCGAACAAACGCTGGCGGACTTCCTCCGCTGAAAGGACGGGGGCATTCTTATCTTACAACCAGTTCAGGGGACGCTTGGGTGGGAAGGGAACCCACAGCCGCCTTGAGGCGGCTTCCGCTTGCAGAAAGCGCAGATTTTTCTCTTTTTTTATCAGTAGCATCAGCGTTTTTCCGCGTCCGAATGGATTTTGTATGGTAGAGAAGTTCGGAGTTTCATGAAGTGGAGTCCTCAAGGGAAACTTTGGAAGTAGTGAAGTTTTGCTATTTTAGTTGAAATGGGGTATAAGTAATCGTAACCGTAACAAAAACGGTTACCAAGGCTGAACGACTTTCCCGCAGAAAAATATCTAACCCATATCTTTTCATCAATACCAGAGGCGGCCTCCTGACGACCGCCTCTTCGCGTCAGTTAACCTGCACCGCAACCTCCCTGATTTCAGGGGATATTGCGGCGGCAGGATATCAACAAACAACAGGGGTGTTTGGAAGGAGAAGTTTTATGAATAAAGCTGCACATTCGATCATCAAGCGCATTGCCTTTATCGGTAATTACATGCCGCGTCAGTGCGGCATTGCCACCTTTACCACCGATCTCTGCGAAGCCATTGCCGATGAATACAAAGGCACTGCCTGCATCGCACTGCCCGTCAATGATACCGAGGCAGGCTACGAGTACCCGTCGCGTGTCCGCTTCGAACTGACCGAGAAGGACATTGAATCCTACCGCCGCGCCGCCGATTTCCTGAATATCAACAACGTGGACATGGTCTCTTTACAGCATGAATACGGCATCTTTGGAGGACGGGCGGGCAGTTACATTCTGACGCTCCTGCGCGAATTACGCATGCCTGTCGTCACGACCTTGCATACGATCCTGCGGGACCCCAATCCTGATCAGCGCCGCGTGCTCGAGGAAATCGTTTCTCTTTCGGACCGTGTAGTGGTCATGAGCGAACGAGGCGCGGAATTCCTGCAAAGTATTTATCACATCCCTGAAGAAAAGATCGATCTGATTCCGCACGGCATCCCCGATGTCCCGTTCGTAGACCCGAGCTTTCACAAGGATCTGTTTGGGGTGGAGGGCAAAAGCGTCCTGCTGAGTTTCGGACTGCTCTCGGCCAACAAAGGCATCGAGAATGTCATCTCGGCCCTGCCTGCCATTTTGGCGAAATATCCAAATGTGGTGTACATCGTCGTCGGGGCAACCCACCCGCACGTCATACAGAACGAAGGCGAAACCTATCGCCTGTCCCTGCAATGGCTGGCTCACGAAAAGGGTGTGGAAGCAAACGTGATCTTTTACAACCGCTTCGTCAGCCTGGAGGAGCTTGTCCAGTTCATCAGCGCGTCAGACATATACGTAACGCCGTATCTCGATGCGGCTCAGATCACCTCGGGGACATTGGCCTATACTCTGGGGGCCGGAAAGGCTGTCATCTCCACACCCTACTGGTATGCAGAAGAAATGCTGGCCGATGAGCGCGGGGCGCTGGTGCCTTTTAGTGATCCGCAGGCACTCGCCGACCAGGTGATCGAGCTGCTGGGCAATGAGTCAAAACGTCATGCCATGCGGAAGCGCGCCTATCTTTTCGGTCGGGATATGATCTGGCCGCAGGTGGCACGGCAATACGTGCAGAGTTTTGAACGCGCCCGCGCCGAACACCGTCATTTTGCGGCGGCTGGGTTCGCGGTTAAACCATTGGATAAACGTGCAGGAGAATTGCCTCCGCTCAAACTGGATCACCTGCGCCATCTCACGGATGACACCGGTATATTTCAACATGCCATTTTCACGATCCCGAATTATCGCGAAGGATATACAACAGACGATAATGCGCGTGCCTTGATGGTCAGTGCGCTCCTGGAGGAATTGGGAATTCAGGAAGCCACCGAATTGGCGACGCGTTATCTGGCATTCACGTGGTACGCCTTCAATACAGAAACCAGGCGCTTCCGCAACTTTATGGATTATCAGCGCAACTGGCTCGAAGATAGCGGCTCGGACGACAGTCATGGCCGGGCCCTGTGGGCATTGGGAACCGTACTGGGCCGTTCGAACACGCCGACGCTTCAAAATATGGCGGGCCGGGTATTTCAACAATCCCTGCTCGCAATCCTTGAAACGACCAGCCCGCGCGCCTGGGCATTCGCATTGGCCGGCATCCACGAGTATCTGGGCCGCTTTGCCGGTGACCGGCGCGTGAGCCAGGTGCAGGAGGAATTGGCGGGCCGGTTGCTGTCACTTTACAAGGATAACCGGGTGGATGGATGGAACTGGTTTGAGAATAAGCTGACTTATTGCAATGCGGCGCTGTCACATGCCATGCTATTGTGCGGCGAGACCATATCAGATCCTGCAATGACCGAGGTGGGTCTGGAGTCTCTCGGCTGGCTTGCCGAACTACAGCACTCGGGCACGGAAGGAAGGCATTTCGTGCCCATCGGCTCCAACGGTTTTTATCAACAGGGCGGCGAACGCGCCCGCTTCGATCAACAGCCTGTGGAGGCGCAGGCGATGGTCTCTGCCTGCCTCGAAGCTCATCGTATTACCGGGAAAAAAAGCTGGCTGATGGAAGCCCGCCGCGCCTTCGAGTGGTTTCTCGGGCGAAACGACTTGCACCTCCCGGTGTACGACCCGACAACAGGCGGTTGCCGCGATGGCCTGCATTCCGACCGGCCGAATGAGAATCAAGGCGCAGAGTCTACTCTCGCCTTTCTCCAGTCACTTTTGGAATTGAGATTAGCGGAAAGCATTGGTCAACTTAATGAGCATACCCCTAATGAACAATCATCACTCGAATCTATTTCAACGCCACAAACTCAACCCCATTCTGAAAGCCGCAGACTGGCCGTATCAAGTCAATAGCGTATTTAATCCCGGTGCCACCTTGCTGGCTGACGGCGCCACCCTGCTATTATGCCGCGTCGAAGATCGGCGCGGGCTTTCCCACCTGTGTGCCGCTCGCTCCGTGAATGGCATTGACAACTGGCAGATCGACTCCAAGCCTACTTTTATGGCCGACCCGGAACACCACCCGGAAGAATTATGGGGCATAGAAGATCCGCGCATTACCTACGTTCCTGAATTGGGTCAATATGCCATCGCTTATACCGCGTACGCAAGCGGGGGGCCGGGGGTGGCCCTGGCGCTCACAACAGACTTCCACTCCTTCGAGCGCTATGGCGTGATCATGCAGCCGGAGGATAAAGACGCGGCTCTCCTGCCGCGCAGGATTGATGGTCATTGGGCCTTGATCCACCGCCCGGTCGCCGCTGCAAGCGCGCACATGTGGATATCCTACTCTTCGGACCTGCGGAACTGGGGTAATCATAAGAAAATTATGGAAGCGCGGCTCGGTGGTTGGTGGGATGCGAATAAAATCGGTCTCTCCCCTCCCCCAATTGAGACTTCACAGGGCTGGCTGGTGATTTATCATGGCGTGAAGCAGAATGCCGCTGGCGCCATTTACAGATTAGGACTCGCTCTATTCGATTTGAATGAACCGGAGTGTTGCTTGAAGCGCGGCGACGAGTGGGTGTTTGGTCCTGAAGAACCCTACGAGCAACACGGCGATGTGGACAAGGTTGTCTTCCCGTGCGGATACACTCTTGCCGCCGACGGGGACACGATCCGCATCTATTATGGCTCTGCGGATACAAGCATTGCCATGGCCACAGGCAGTGTTCAGTCAATGCTTGAATGGTTGGAAGAACACGGCTGATGAAACGGCGGCGGCTTTTTGTTTCGAGCCAGCGGGGTTTACCCCCGGCGATCCGTGGACGATGGAAACAAAGTGACAGTCACCTTTTGAGATGCGGTGCCTGTCACTTTTGGAATGACAATTGTGTCCCGCTTGCTGTCCTTGTAACAGCCGAGCGCATTACATCTGGAAGTCCCGGGTCTTTTCCTTACAACTTTCCAAAGGCCACGCCTTTGTAAGTCCACCCGCAGGCCGCGACGGTTTCCTGGATCGGCTTTTTGATCTCGTTCGTGCTGAAGCGATACTTGTATACCTGTCCGGGTTTGAGTTCCTCGGTGAAGGCATAGGCGGTTCCAAACTCGACCGAAGTTGTCTGTCCTTGAAACTTGCTGGCAGACATGGAAAGTGATGGTACACCGGCCCTCCACTCAACGGTATATTCTTCATCCTTTGCACGGACTTCGTGTTTGGCTTCATCGAACTTCATATAGATGCGAAAGACCTTCTTGAGACTCGCTTTCGCGAAAATCTCATACCATCCAGCGTCCACGATTTTCCATTCGGCAATGAGGTTCACGTTTTCAGCGGTCCCATCAATAATTTGATACGGGGCCGTCTCACGATTTAGTGCGAACAAACGCTGGCGGACTTCCTCCGCTGAAAGGACGGGGGCATTCTTATCT
>JACRLC010000018.1:12126-48214 GCA_016235425.1 Chloroflexota bacterium
AGAGTCCCATGGTGCTCTCCTGATTACATAGTTTTCGATTTTCTCAACCCATTATACAACCAGTTCAGGGGACGCTTGGGTGGGAAGGGAACCCACAGCCGCCTTGAGGCGGCTTCCGCTTGCAGAAAGCGCAGATTTTTCCACCATGTCCTTGCTCGGGCAGGATTCAAGTCAAGCCGCGACCGGGGTTTCGATCTCCATCCTGGCTTTCAGGTTCTCGAGCAGGGCTTGGGCTTCGTGTTCATTCTGCTTCACAATGATCGCCTCAGCGAGTTTACCCAGCAGGGGGATGGGCACGTTATATTCGATATCTACCGTTAATTTGGTATCGTTGTCCACCGTCTCAAACATCCACGTAAACTTGCTCTCGATCCCCTTTGTGCTTCTGGTAACAGTCCGCTGGTTTTTCACAGATTCAATCGTCTCGGATGCGCCATCGAAGTGCATGCCTCCCATCTTGTATACCCAGCCAAAATTGAATCCGCCGGCGGGCGACGGAGTTACGTCCTTGACCTCGACCATGCTGGGCCAGATTTCAGGCAGGTTGCAGGGGTCGTTAAGGAAGGTGAATACCTTCTCAACGGGTGCGTGGATTGTGATCGCCTTGTTTAATTTAACCATTCATCTCACCTCCTTTCAATGGAAATGTGAATGGAACATTCCTCTCGAGAGTAATGTTGAGTCCTGGATGTCTATTCCTCGGCTGTGCAGTAATGGTTTGATGACCCCGTGAGTCCATCGAAGAATGTTTCTCGAAAGCGCTATATCCCTGAATTCGTCACTGCAGATGAATCCCGCCCGAGCACATTCATTGTATATCGGCGGCAGGTTAGATTCAATAGCGAATGATTGGATGACAGAAATAGGTCAGCAAGTTAATTCTTGCTGACCCTATTCTGTGTCGAGCCATTACGAGTAACTATTTGACTTGAATTTCAGGCCTCGCGTGCGATCGTTAGCGGGCGGCCAGACCGACAACCCCGGCAGGCACGCCGACGCCGCCCAACGATACGAGGCTTCCGTCCTCTTGTACTTGGAAAATGCTGATGGTGTGGCTTCCAGCGCCTAAAGCGTACAGGTGCTTCCCATTATTGCTCAACGCCATGTCAATCGGGGTACTGCCATTGCCCGTCAAACCGGCCTGAGCCTCCAGCAGGGTCAGTGTACCGTTCTTCCCTATTCGATAACTTGAGATTGATCCGCTTCCGGCATTTGTGGTGTAGGCATACTTTCCGTTATTGGATATTACGACCCAGCAAGCCGCCGTCTGCGTGGTCCCGACCGAAGGGCTGATCACTTCGAATTCATCCTGCTCCACTTTGTAGGAGGAGAGTGCGCTGACCCCGGGGACGCCGCCGAATGCTTCTGAGACGATCAGGTGATCGCGTTTATCGAAGGCGAAGCCGAAAGGTGTGGCGCCTGCAGAAGCATGTGTGGCCGGGGCGCCTGCAATACCGTCTTCGACCTCATAGGTGTCGATGAGATTGGTCGCTTTTTCGGTGACGACCAGGAGATCACCATCCGGGCTGAAGGATATTTGCGCCGGTCCTGGGGCCGCTCCCACGCCTCCATTGCTGAGTGGTTGGGTGGAACCTGTCAACGGCGCCAACAAGCCATCGTTTCCTACCTCGAAGCCGCTGATATTGCCGCTTTCCCCGGCGTTCACCACATAGAGCAGTTTGCCGTGAGTCGCCAGGCCGACCGGTCGAATGCCGCCTGAATCGACCACGTCAACCAGCTCAAGGCCATCCCGCTTCACCGCGAAGGACGAGATCTGGTTACTGCCTGCATTTACGACGAACAGCCAGTGTTGCTCATCGCTGAGAACCACAGCATCCTGCGAACCGAGGCCAGCGCCGCTCCCCAGCCCGTCAGTGGGATAAGAACCCTGGAAGGTGAGAGAGCCATCGGCTGAACGGTCATAAACCAGTACCTCGTTTCCGCTGGCCGCATTCGTGATCGTGTAGACCGCGCGTGGTGAGTCCTCCTCGGCCGCTGCTGGGCTGGTGAATCCAGCGGCCAATGGGAGTAAAAACGCCGCCGCTAAAAACAGGCGGGTGCCAAGATGCTTAACAAACTTTAAACTTTTCATCCTCAAATCTCCTTGATATGACATTCTATTCGGCCCGACATCTTTATCTTAACTTGTACATCTTATGAAAGTCTTACCTGAGGATGACCCCTTTCTTACAATATCTGCCATCTGGCGGCTGTGTGGAGCATTTCCGAAGCGAGATGCTTTGAGTTTGACTTTCTGTTACCTGCCATCCATGGCGAACATGATAATATTGTTTTCATAGTGCCGCGTAACGCGGAATTCATTCCGCAACCAAAGGCGATATAAATATCGCGCTGCAAAATCTTCGCGGTTGACGTAGTTTTCACAGGGTAATACTATACGCGGTGGTCATCATCCCTCATGGCCTCAGGTTTGAATATGATCTTGAAGTGGATGGCGCTTCCATTGCAACAGGCCAGTCCACGGATATGGATGAAATTCAAAAGCGTGAATTTGCGAAGTCGCGCTGGAGTGTCGGTATATTCCTCATCCTGCTTGGATTGGGGGCAGGCTGGATAAACTGGAACTGGGCGGCAATCCTGCTCGCGTTCCTGCTTGGGCTTGTTCATGCGTATTTGTTTGGGAAAGGCCTTTATTAAAGCCTAACCGATTTTTTCAGGCGATGCTGTGATCGTATGGAATATTCCCAACAAGGCGCGTTCTGCGCGAATGATTTTTATCCCCGCCTCCCGGATCAATTCCTGCGGCTCCTGGTTCCAGCGGCAGCCGCCCTGTTCGATCATCTGATGCGCGTGATGATCCTGGTATAAGCCGAGCAAATTCCAGGTACTGCGTCCGTGTTCGATCAACAGGATTTGCCCATCTGATTTGCAGACGCGCCGCATTTCCTGAAGAGCGGCAAGGGGATTGAAGAAGGAACAGGTGGAGAGCGAGGAAATTACCGTATCGAAGGAATTATCAGCAAAGTCAAGCGCCTCCGCGTCCCCTTCCCGCAACTCAACCGGGACCTTGGACCTGCGTGCCGTTTCATGGGCCTTCTCCAGCATGACAGGGCTGAAGTCAATGCCGGTAATGTGGGTTGCATTGATTAGATGAGGAAAATTGATGCCATATCCACAGCCCATATCCAGGACATTGCCGGTCGCCCGAGAAAAAAGTCTTTTGCGTTTATTGCCAACCCCAAACAAGACCTCCCTCGACCATTCGCTGGTGATGTAATCCCGCGCGGCCCGGTTGTGAATCTCCAGCCACTCCTTGTGTGATTTATTGTTGTTTATCATATTCATCTCCTGCCGATAAAGTAAATCCAGATGCGGTGGTTTCAACACAGAGGAGACTTGATTTGAACGCAATCTCTTACCTTTGAGGGCGTATCAGAGGCGGAGTGAGTTCTGAGAAATTCCTCAACATATGTTCTGCTTTTGGGGATGCTGTGATATGATGTGCCAAAATTGTAAATGTCCAATCAACTCTCTATTGGTACATCAATAGGACTTTCGCTTTCACGGAGTCCGAAGTCTCCCGACTTCGGCGCAAAATCAGGAGATTTTGCACTCCAGGCGAAAGCCCTGATCAAGTGTAAATTGATTGTTTTATCAGTTGGAGAATTTTAATGGCCGAGTTAAAAACAGCCTTCCCTTTTAGCAATTTGCCAAGGGAAGACTGTCTTTTAAAACCAAATCATTGTGAGGAGATGCTTATGAAAAGATCGTTGAGTTCCATTGTTTTGCGGTTGACCGTGCTGTTGCTTGCGGCGATATTGGTCGCATCCACGGCGCTGGTTAATCGTCCCGCTTTTGCTTCGAGTTCCGATCCTGCAAGCGGACCGGTCCACGCGGTGCAGGTTTCCGCCCCGACGGGTGTCATCGTCTATGCCTTGTATTATGACACCTACACAGCCAATGAGCCTGAAGAGGCCTTTGAGCTAATCAACATGGGAAGCACTGCCGTGGATCTATCCGGCTGGCATGTTACGGATGGAGAAGGAACAGTCACCTTTCCATCCTTTTCTTTTCAACCCGGCCAGCGCATCTGGATAACCAAAACCGCCACGACCTTCCGGCAGGAATTCGGCCTGTCGCCGGATTTCGAATACGGCGGCAACTCAGACCCAACGGTCCCGGATATGACCGGCACGTCCCCATCCTTCGCGAATACCGGCGATGAGATGCAATTGCTCGACGCGTCCAACGCGGTCGTGGATGCCATCGTCTATGAAGGCGGTAACACAGCCACGGCCGGCTGGAGCGGCACGGCGATTTCCCCATATACCCAGGGCTTCTTTGGCGCAGAGGGACAGATCCTGTATCGCAAACTGGATGAGACCACAGGCCTGCCCGCCTCCGACACGAACGCGGCCGGCGATTGGGCACAGGCCACCGACGACAACGTGAATGGCAAGAAGGTAATGTATCCCGGCTGGGATTTGGAGCATTTCTTCTTCCCGCCCAAGGTGACGCAAAATGCGCGGCTGACCTACGTGGTCGCACCGGATAACGTCTACGCCGCGTACGTGAATGAACTGAATACCGCATCCACGTACATTTACATTGAGGGTTATACGTTCGATAATGCCGATATTGCCAATGTTCTGCTGGCAAAGCTGCAGGCGGGCGTTCAGGTGAAGGTCCTTCTGGAAGGCGAGCCTGTCAATGGCGTTGGCGATCAGGATAACTGGATTTGCCAGCAGTTGGAAGCCAATGGCGGCGAGTGCTGGTTCATGTTCACCGATTCGGCCAGCGGCATCCATGACCGTTATGCCTACCAACACGCCAAGTTCACAATCATTGATGGCGCAACCCTGATGACCGGCTCGGAGAATTTGAACTACTCGTCCATGCCTTCCGACAACAAGAGCGATGGCACGATGGGCAACCGCGGTGCGTATCTCATTACGGATGCCCCGGCGTTGATCAGCCACGCGCTCGATATCTTCGACCATGATCTTGATCCCGTCAACCATCGCGATGTCCGGCGCTGGAGCGCGGCCACCGACAGCCCGGCTCCCGGCTTCGTCCCTTCGTATGCTTCCGGGGGCACGATCTATCCCGTCCAATTCCCGAATCCGCTGACCCTCAATGGCAGTTTCGATTTCGAAGTCATCCAATCACCGGATACCGATCTTCGTGCCGGCGATGCCCTGCTTGGGATGGTCGCCCGCGCCGGGGCGGGAGGAACGGTTTTCGTCGAACAGCTTTATGAGCGAAAATTCTGGGGGCCGACCACGAGCGACCCGGCCACCGATCCAAACCTGCGGCTCGAAGCATATATTGACGCGGCGCGCCGCGGAGCAAAGGTTCGCCTCCTGCTCGACTCCTTCTACGATGATCCGCTCGACGTTCGCAGTAACACCGCCGCCTGCGCTTACGTCAACAGCGTTGCATCGTCCGAATCCCTTGACCTGCAATGCCTGATCGGCAACCCGACCGGCACGGGCATCCATAACAAGATGATTCTGATCTGGGATGGAACGCAGGGCTGGACGCACACCGGCTCGATCAACGGTTCTGAAAACTCCGTAAAGAATAATCGCGAACTGGCAGTGCAGGTGCGCTCAACCGATGGTTACAACTATCTCCTGCAGGTCTTCAATTATGACTGGGTCGTTTCGGGCGGTGGGCCGGTTTTGCCGACGCCCACTCCAACGGCCACCCTGACCAACACACCGACTCCCACTGCGACCTTTACCCCGACTCCGTTACCGACGAATACGCCAACGCCGACACCTTTGCCGACCAGCACCCCCACAGCGACATTTACGGCCACGCCCTCCGGCCCGCAGTATCCGTTGATCAGCGAAGTGTTCTACGACACGCCCGGCACGGACTCGAACGAGGAGTGGATCGAGATTTACAACCCGACTTCGTCCGCGATTGATCTGAGCAATTACAAACTCGGCGATGAAGAGACGCGCAACGGCACGGAGGGCATGTACCGCTTCCCCGCCGGGGCCAGCATCGCGGCCGGAGCGAAGATCACGGTAGCCTTGAAGTCCACCGGCTTCTTCGCGCTGTATGGATTCAAGCCGACGTATGAAGTCATCAACACCGACGCGTCCGTGCCGAACATGAGCGTGTACTCGGCCTGGGCAACAGGCACCATCTCGCTCGGCAACACCGGCGACGAAGTGCTTCTGCTGAACGGTTCCGATGCCGCGGTTGATGTTGTCACTTACGAAGCCGGTGTGTATGCCGGTGTTACACCGCATCCCGGCGTGGCGGTGGGTCATTCCATCGAGCGTTCGCCCGCCAATCAGGACACCAATAATTGCAGTAATGACTTCGTGAACCGCGCAACGCCGACGCCGGGAAATTGAAGCAGCCATGAAAAAAGGTGACGGTCACATCACGGGTGACCGTCACCTGGGGGCAGTGAGTCCAGGTCACTTTCCTTTCAGCCGGCGCGGGGTAAAATGAGCCATCACCTACATGAAAGGAATACCCAATATGGACGCCAAAAAAATTCCCTTTTGGTGGGCAGCATTGATCGGACTGGCATTTCCAATTCTGCAGGCGCTCATCTTCCTGATTCGATTCGGAGGGTTTGGCGCGGCTTCTTCCGTACTGGATTACGTGATGTTTTTCGCGGCCGGCGCGTTGGGCGGGTTGACCCTGATCTTCTTTTTACGACGCGGTAAGACGAATACTGCAAGGTGGATCATGGCCGGGGCTTATTTGCTGGCTGCTCCTGTGGCAGTTGCTGGAATGGTGGCGGGCGGTTTGCTGGGACCGGTTGGGATCGTCCTGTTCAGTTTTGTGCCGTGGGTGCTTTTTCTGTGGATTGGATATTTCGCCGGGGGATTTTTTCGAGATAAGTAAGATGTTCTTCCAGCAGTCCAACTGCTGAAAAACAAGCGACGGAAAAAGTTGTAAAATATAAGTAGAGATGTGTCCACACCCTCCAGCAGATTTAATATGAGAAAGAGGTGTCTCCATGAACGATCAAGATTTTCGCAAACTTCTCGAAAAACTGCAAAATGAAATCGAACAGACCGAGTCCGATGACGAAAAGGGACGTGAACTCCTGCACCATCTCTCGACCGACATTCGTGTATTTCTCAAACGCCCCGAAAGTGAAAAGGAACAACCGGAAGAATCGTTCGTCGAGCGTTTGAACGACGCGATTGACCATTTCGAGATCACGCATCCGGCACTGACGACGATGCTGTCGCAGATGTTGAATATTCTAAATAATGCAGGGATCTAAAGTCAAATCGGTTGACTCTTTATCGGTCGGAAAAAATGGATTTGGCTTCTAACGTTTCCCCTCGATCATTTTGAGGAATTCGCCGGTCGCGCGGGGGTCGAAGTGGCTTCCGCTTAATGACTTGATATGCTCGATGACTTTTTCCGTTGACCATGCCGCGCGGTAGGGGCGATCCGAAGTCAGCGCGTCGTACACGTCCACCACTGCAAAAATGCGCGCCGCGATTGGGATTTGCTCGCCTTTCAATCCGCGGGGATAACCGGAGCCATCCCATTTTTCGTGATGACAATAGGGGATATCCAGTGCATCGCGCAAATAAGCAATGTGAGAGAGCATGTCGTAGGCGTAGACCGGGTGCATTCGCATACGTCCCCATTCCTCTTCCGTGAGCGCATCCGGCTTTAACAGGATTTGATCCGGCACACCCATTTTGCCAATATCGTGGAGGAGCGCACCGCGCCGGATTTGAACGAGCTGCGAATCGTTCATGCCCATTGCTTTTGCCAATTCCAGGGTCATGGCAGTGACGCGTTGTGTGTGGCCCTCGGTTTCTTTGTCACGCAGGTCGAGCGCCGCAGACCAGCCTTCCAATGTTGTCTCGTAAGCCAGCATCAATTCGGCATTACTGCGTTGAAGGTCGTTGAACAGCGTGGCGTTGTCAACCGCTATGGCTACCTGCCCGGCGAGAACTTCGAGGAAGTTAAGCCATTCTGGATTTTGGGTGAGTAGGGTGCGGTGGAAGACTTCAAGCACTCCCCGTACTTGTCTTTTTACGATTAGGGGCACGCCGTAATAGCTTATAAACCCCTCGCCTTCAATAAGCGCCGCTCGAAGAAACCCCTTTGTCTCTTTTAAATTTTGGATGTGGATTGTGCGTTGTTCCAGCGCCGCGCGTCCGGCGTGCCCCTCTCCCAAATTTAATTGGCAAAACTCAATCATCTGATGTCGAAAGCCGCGGCCTGCGGCGTATTTCAAAATATTGGTAGCGGGGTCCAACAGCATCACATTGGCAGCATCCACGTTTAGCCGCGCCATGACCTGGTTCAAGCCGACATCCAATGTGGTTTTCAACTCAAAGCTGGACAGGATGGCGAGGTCAATTTCGCGCAGGGCGATCACGTTGGCAAGTTGTTCCTGCGCTTTCTGTTCTGCCAGTTTGCGTTCGGTGATTTCGATGGAAAGGATAAAGAGCCCCTCCGGCACGGGTTGAATGCTCAATTCGAACCAGCCTGTCGTACCGTCGGGATTATCGAATTTATTTTCCATTAGCCGCGGCACGCGCTCTTCCATGCACTGTTTGAGAACGGAAAACAGTTCCGTATTTTCGATTCCCGGATATGCCTCCATCATCGTACGTGTGAGAAGTTCCTCCGGTTTGCGGTGACCGTGCCGGGCGGCAGCATTGTTCACGTAAACATACCGCCAGTCACAATCTATGATCTGACAGCCTTCCAGCATGTTGTCGAGCGTGCTGCGGAAACGTTCTTTTGATTTTCTTGATTTGGCAGGAGCTTTTGTGGAATTCGATTTTTGTTTCATTTTGGTATCTCCCGGTCATTACCAGGCGAAATCGTTTTTTCCTCCTTGTTCGCAGGCGATTTCTTCCTGATGATTTCATTGTAATGAGTGGGAAACCCGTAGTCAATCGGGAAATTTAGGGAACAATGGTATTGCAATGGATGATTCGGGGAGAAGGGAAATTGGCGTTACATGGTACCGCATAAATAACCAAACCAGAATTATCATTTTTACTCGAAATTTCCGCCAATAAGTTTAGTGATTTATGCAACAAGCGGTAGAATCAAGGAACATCATTTTAAGGAGCCAGCATGTCACGTCTCATCCCAGCCGCGGAACGCATCGTCCGTGCCGGAAAATTGATTCAACAAGCCCGTGAATTGCCCGTCCCTGCCGATGGCGGTAAAAATAATTTTTCATACATCGCGCAGGTCAAGGATTTGTTGCGGCAGGCGCGGGACATGGTCAAATTCATTTCGATGACGCCGAGCGCGACCGCCGGGATGAAGGCTGAAGTCAAAAAGATTTTTGAAGAGATAGAACAGGCAAACCGCGAAATATTGTCTTGAAGGTTTGAAGAAACCCGGTGTGCGAAGAGATTGTTTACCCAATGTGCGAATCTTTTTCAGAGTCAGGCTTTTGGACGCAGAAAAACGCTGATTCCGCTGATTCAAAAAGAAAAAAATCTGCGTTTGTCAGCGTGAATCAGCGTCCCGCCAAAGAAGATGACAGATGTTGTACGTTAGGTATTGTTTCTAACAAACCCGGGGCGGACTTTTTACGTCCGCCCCGGGTTTGTTTTGTATCGGGCCTGTGCTTGAGGCTCGAACTACACCTCCGCTAACGCTGGATCATATCGTTGCGGCTTTGTAACTGAATCTCACTGATGGGCGCCTCATAATTTGGTCTTTCGTTCGGCGCGGACGCCGGTTCCAAATACAAGGCGGTGAACTCCTGCATCTGCAAGCGGGACATTTCTTCATCCGTGGCTTCGCGGTCTGCCCACTGAATGAAATGATGTTTCCTGCATTGCTGGTGGTGGGCGCGTATCAAAGCGCCGGTCTCCAGGTTAAACGTGGAGTATTTGACTATCCATGGGCCAACCTCCTCGTCAACTCGTCTCAACTCCTTTTTGTATTCGTTAACGTAACCTTTGTTGGTGCTGACTTCACGTCGTTTTAACATTCTCATGCTCTCCTATATTTATTTGTAAATGGCCGGGTTGGAACATCGCTTACGATGTGCGATAACAGCTCCCAACAATGCCTCCTCATGGCATATTGGAAGTATGGACCCAGCCGCGCTTGTCTCAGGCTGTAATTTGTTATGGGTGTTGAAGGCCTACGTGGGGAAGGGGAAAGAGAAGCGGGATTTGCAAGACGGGTACATGATTTGTCTCCTTTCGTCAGGCAAAGGGTTAGTCTTACATCCGGATGCAAGACTGACATTCTACCTGATGTGAAAGTGGATGAGCCCGACGACTCCCCTGCGATTTGCGTACCTTGATGAGCCGCGATTGAGAACAGACTTAGAATTGATTTAAGTAGGACTTTCGCTTTCACGGAGTCCGAAGTCTCCCGACTTCGGCGCAAAATCAGGAGATTTTGCGCTCCAGGTTAAAGCCCTGTTAAGTACACGCGGGAGGGTGCAGCTGACTTACCTGAAATTAAGGTGTCAGCCGCTTCAAATAGCTGTCCCCTTCCGTCATACGTTGAAATTAATTTGCTTGTCTGCGTGCCTGGAGAAAGGCGATCAGGATCATCACCAAACCGAGAATTGCCAACGCGAGTCCCTGCCAGATCACAGGCTTGACCAGTTGTCGGATTACCGCAGAGACCAGGTCATTCCCGCTCTCGATAACGATGGCAGGCATCGTGGGAGGCATGCCTTCAACCATTTTATTCTGCACGATCAGGCTAATTGCAGACGCGCCGACCAGCCCGGCAAGCGAACCCAGCGCGCCCGAAACCAGCAACGGGATTCCCCACCAATTCAACCAGTCGTTTAAGCCGCGTACTGCGAAGAGCGTGACACCGAGCAGGAAGACCAGCGGAATGAGCGGACTAAGCCTCATGCCCAGCCGCACTGTGATCAATCCGCCGCGCGGGTCAGATTCTTCCGAGAGCGGCGCTGGGATAAGCACCGCTTCATCCGGGATGCTGGCGCTTACCGTTTGGAGCTGTGACTGAATGACCGGCTTGATCAATTCCACGACCTCATCGGGAGGATTGCACATCGTTATCTCCCCTTCGGTAAGTATGGAAAGCCCCATCGCGATCAATTGCTCGTCCGTGCATTGTGGCTGCGCTTCCATCATCTTCAAAACCAGCGCGACGCCCGCTTCACCGTTGAGGCGAGCCTTGAGCGGCGCAAGGGAGAGCGTGGCTGAATCCGTCTTGTTGTTCAGGAATGACATGATCGAATCAAGCGCCTGGTCGGTCATGGCCTTGAGATCTTCCGGCGGCAGGAGGGTGGAGATGATGAATTCCCAGTCATCTGCGCCCAGGTTCGACATGTAAGCGGGCGCTCCGCCCTGGGGAGAACCCGGGTCGAGGCTGTATTGTTTCAGGCAGGCATCGGCGCGTTGCAATTCATCGGCGGTTGGGTTGCGTTGGTTCGAAGCGATTTCCTTGTAGACATCCGCGCCCAGCGCGTTCTCGAAACAGGCATTCGCCTCAGGCGATCTATCGCCTGCGCCGCAGGCAATCATATTGTAGTCACAGGTATTCAGGGAGGTGGAAGATGCAAGCGTCTGCCCAATGATCTCTGGCATACGTTCGTAGAAATTCTGGTTTGCCAGCGCCTGCTTGTAGGTCTGTGCGTTGAAGAGCTTGCGTTCCAGGTTGAACAACGCCAGCGCCAGCACTGCCGTTGCCGCGAACAGAATGGCGCAGATGACCGCAAATATCTTCCCCAGGATGTTGAAGAATTTACGCATGGAGTCTCCTTCGGCAAAGTGCCCTGTGTGAGTGCGGTGCACGCCTGAGCAGTTACGATAAACTTATCTTACATCCACAGACAGAGATTCCCCATTCCAAATTTGTTAGGCATATTTTTCCTCCCCGCTCCACAAAAATCATCCCGCAGGGTGCTTTGGCTCAAGCGCACCCCGCGGGATGGATATAAACTTGCATCTCACATCTCGTTATTTGTTTCTCATCTCTCGTTACTCATTTCTCACCACTTGTCACGAGCCGATAAATTCAATGTAATCCTGCGCCACGGTCTCCGCACTCGCCGCGCCGAGCAGTGACAGCAGTTCGCTTGCCATCACCGCTTTACGTTCGGCATCCTTGCGGCTCCACGTACGGCTCTTAATCTCAAGGAAATATCCCATCTTCGGCTCTTCCATGTGATCGAGATTGACGAAGAACTCGGTCTCCTTGTAACGAATGTGCCAGCGCTGCCTGTCCTTCGTGATCGAGATTTCCTCCTTCGGCTTGAAGTATTCGCGGTAAAACCGCAGGGTGTGCGCGGCGGGCGCGAGGAAACGACTGCGCGAGAGCAATACATCCTCACCGATCTTCCCTTCGCGTTTTTGTCCCAACAACGTCAACCGCGTGCGGACATTTTCGGCCTCACCCTTTGCATTGATCAAATCATCTTCGCGGAAACGCAGACGGCCCTGGGACGGATCGTCGAAGGAGAAATAATTATCATACTGACGATAATGCTTAAACGCGGTGATCTCGATTTCGGGCCGCTTCATTTCCTGGACCACGAGGTCTGGTTCCGTTATTTTGACCTTGACCTGCACCTCAAACGACTCCTGCTCCATCGAGCCGCCGAGTGCGATCAGCTTCGAAAGCACGGATTGCTCGCGTTCGATCAGGAACGTGTCTATCTTCTTTGCCATGGCGCGGGCCTCAACGAGCAGTTCTTCCTCGTTGAGCGTGAGCAGTTGGTGGTTTCGCATCAGCCACTTGCCGTTGACCATCACATCGCTCACGTCCGTGGACCTGGACGCGTATACAAGCTGTGCATAGGCGTTGTTCGGGTCACGGCGGAAGCGCGGTGAGTTATGCACGGGGGAAGTGTCCACAATGATCAGGTCGGCGCGTTTGCCTGCTTCAACGGAACCAGTTAGATGTCCGATGTGAAGCGCTTGTGCTCCCATGCGCGTCGCCATCAGCAGGGCGGTCGCCGCGGGAACGACGGTCGGGTCATTGCTGGAGGCTTTCGCAACGAAGGAGGCTAGCCGCACTTCCTCGAACATGTCGAGGTCGTTGTTGGAGGCGGGACCGTCGGTGCCGATGCCCACGTTGAGTCCGGCCTCGAGCATTTTTTGAACGGGAGCGAACCCCGAAGCGAGCTTGAGATTCGACGATGGGTTGTGCGCCACGCCCGCGTTGACGTGCTGCAGGGTCCACATTTCCCCGGCGTCAATGTGGACGCAATGCGCCGCGATGATTTTCGCTTCGAGCAGGCCCTGCTTTTTTACATAAGGCACAACGGGCATGTTATTCTCATTACGCATGGTCTCCACTTCAAAGGCCGTCTCAGAAATGTGGATGTGCAAAGGGACGTCGAACTCCTGGGCGAGATCGGCGGCGGCGCGCAGGATTTCGGGCGTGCAGGAGTAGGGCGCGTGCGGCGCAACTGCAGGGACGATGAGCGGGTGGTCTTTCCAATTCTTGATGAACTCGCGTGCCATCGCAAGTGAATCTTCAAAAGCGGGCGCATCGGGCGCGGGGTATTTCATCACGGTCTGCCCGCAGACCGCGCGCAGGCCGGCGTCTGCGGTGGCCTGCGCGATATGACTCTCGAAATAATACATGTCATTGAATGTTGTCACCCCACTGCGGATTTGCTCCGCGCAGGCGAGTTGCGTGCCCAGCCGCACGAAATCCGGCGAGACAAATTCGCGCTCCACGGGAAGCATGTAGCCCATGAGCCACACGTCGAGCCGCAGGTCATCGGCGAGGCCGCGCAGGAGGGTCATCGGCACGTGCGTGTGCGCGTTGACGAGGCCGGGCATCAGCACCTTGCCGCCGCAGTCAATCGTTTCGTTCGCGGTATATTTTTGTTTGATCTCCGCTTCGGGACCAACCGCGAGGATCACGTCACCTTTGACGGCGACCGCGCCGGGATCGTACTGGTTCAATTTCCCGTCCATCGTGAGGACGAGGGCGTTGGTGAATAATGTATCTATTTGTTGTGTCATTCATACTCCTTTGTTATTAAAGCTTCGCGCTGAGCGCAGTCGAAGCGTGGGACCTGGGAAGATTGTGTTTGCTTGCAGCCTACCCTTCGAGTGCGTTTCACTTCGCTCAGGACGGGATAATTGTTGAGCGAGTGTATTTTATAAAAAAGCGGCATTTGGGATGCCGCCTTGCAGAATGTAAATTATTTTTCCGGGAGGAGCAGGCGAACCTGCTCTAGCAAAAATGAAGCCCGTTCCAAAGCCATTTTTGCATCCTCTGCGCCATAACTTTGGGCAGGTGTTAAATCAGGCAAACCGTTTGGATAGCGTGTTGGGATGTAATATTTGTCCAGAAACGCGGCGTTTAACAACCATTGGTCGCGCGATTTTAGCCAATCCTGATTTGGGAATTCTGATACCAATTTCTGGATGGAATGTCCCCAGGGATCCGCTTCGATGAAAAACCATAATGCCTTTACCGCTTTTTCGCCGCTTTGCTGGCATTCAAAACAGGCATGTGAATACATCCCGGCTTTTTCGAGCGCCTGTGCCGCCAAATAATCTTCATGAGCGGTCTGCCACCAACGGTGAGCTTCGTGCGCGTTTTTTGTCAGACTCATATAGTGTAATTCCTTCGTTTAACGCCTGGCGGATGAATACGCGATCTTTAATTTGTTCCAACTCCTTGGGAGTGTAGATCAGGATGTCAACTGCGCGTCCTGAAATTGCCTGTCCCAGGTCAAGCAGGATTCCATCGTAGCGGTCCCAAAATCGCTTTTTCGTTTCCTGGATCAAAATCAAATCAACGTCACTACGACGAGTGGCCTCACCGCGCGCCAGGGAACCGAACAGGATCGCTTTTTGAATGTGGTATTGTTTGAATAAAGGTGTAAGGCGAATTTTCAAATCAGCAATAGTGTCCATTTTCAAAATTATAGCATGTTGAACCTGTTTTATGGCTGAAATTCCAGCAGCACATCCAGCGCTTTGAGGTTGATCTTAAAGTCGGTGTTGGTGTGTGTGGCGAGTTCCATGTCCACTGCGATTGTGCCGAGGGAGACGGCGTAATCGGCGAGGGTGCCGGTGAACTTGCAGCCCAGGTCAACCGGCGGGTAGGGATAGGGCGTAACGTCGGCGATCTCTTCGGCAAAGCGCACGGAGTTTTCCTCCCACGGTTCGCCGCCGGGGAAAATGCCGAGCGCGGCAGAGTGATAGCTGATCAGCGCCTCCACCCGATGCGATTGCAGGAAAGCCATCAGGGCGCGCGTCTCCGGTTCCGAGCCGGGGCCTGTGCCGCCGGTGCTTGGACCGTAATCCCAGCAGCCGTCACGGTCCCATTCGGCGGACCAGTTGGTGGGGAAGTTGCGGTTCAGGTCCACGCCGTGATCGTTGACGCGGCCTTCGTAGCCGTGGTCGCGCGCGTCGCCGTCGGGGTTGAGGTTGCGGAGGATGTAGAGGGTCACGTCACTGGGGATGACTTCGGGATGCTCCGAGATGTAGGTGATGAGTTCATCCGCAAGGGCAATGGTGTTCCATTCATAGCCACCGTGAATCCCGGCGACGATCATGCGTTGTCTCTCGCCCTGGCCGAAGGTGTAGACTTCGATGGGACGCCGCGATACTGAAAAGCCGATGACCGCGGCGCGTTGTCCGCTGGCGAGGATGAATGGGGTGGGAGTCAACACCACGATCTCGGTTGAGCGCGGGTTGGGTGTGACGGTGGGCAGGTAATAAACGCCGGGGTAAGGGGTAAATGTGGCGGGTATTTCGGCGGCGGCCTGAACGGGCCGGATGGGGGTTTCGGTAATAACGGGTTGCAAAGCCCAGTATAGAACCAGTACCAGCACAATGCCGCCCAGCCCGGCGATGTTCAACAGCCAGACGATGGTGATCCAGCCTGAGTCATTTCGTCGCTTGGGCATTTCAGGCTTTTCCTTCGGCTTTCAGGCGTAACATGTTCAAGCCCAAATTGACAGCCCAGCGCGCCAGGTTGCGCGGGTGGCCGCCGTAGGTGATGCGATGTTTCTTTTCGCCGCGCGGCGTGATGACCATGATCTCGGCGGCCATTTCATCCACAAAGGAGGCGACTCCGAGGGCGCAGGCAGCGGAGTCTTTTTCCATCGCGGCGCGAAGCTCGTTGGGGAGTGAATCAGGTTTGAGGTCCGAAAGAGAGACGAGGCCGGGTAAACGGCGAATGATGCCGTCGCTGAGTCCGTATCCAAGCAGGGTCAGCTTCCAGCCGAGTTTTTCCACAGCGGCAAGCGTTACGCCTTCGAGCGTGTCTTCATCCACGCCGAAGATGACTTCGCCGAGGCGGGCGCGCAGGTCGTTTTCCACTTCTGCGATCATGCGGTTCGCTTCCGCTTCGGTGTTGGCTTTGGCCGCGATGCGGATGTCCACCACACCGTTGTGCGCGGCGAGGCCGACGGTGGGGTTGGAGAGCAGTTCGAGGTCGCCAATCTTTTCGTCAATCATGCCTTCGCCGATGCCGGAGGTGTGGACGAGGCGGACTTTGATGATGTGGCTCAAGTCGAATCTTTTTTGCAAATAGGGGATGACGGATTCGTGAAGCAGGTATTCCATTTCTTTTGGAACACCGGGGAGGGAGATGACGGCCCTCACTCCCGGCCCCTCTCCCAACCCTTCGGCTTCGCTCAGGGCAAGCTTGGGAGAGGGGGGCAGGGGTGAGGGATATTCGACGATAAATGATGGGGCGGAACCGACGGGGTTTTTGATGGCAATCGCGCCGCGCGGGACGTAGGCCTGCCGCTTCTGATTCTCGGAGGCATTGCGGCCATAACGGGAAATGACGGCCACAACCTGTTCCCACAGGTCTTCTCGAAATTCAACTTCCACCCCCATGGCGCGGGCCACAGCTTCGCGGGTGGGATCGTCCACGGTGGGGCCGAGCCCGCCGGTGGTGATGACGATCTCTGCGCGCTCCATTGATTCGCGGATGGCGGAGGCGATGCGGTCAACGTTGTCGCCGATGGTGATGGTGCGATAAATGTCCACGCCCAGGTCGCGCAGGGTGAGGGCGATGTGACGTGTGTTCGTGTCTACGATTTCACCGAGTAATATTTCGGTTCCGATGGTGATGATCTCTGCTGATGTCATGTGTAAGATGGTTGATAAAAAGGGTGATCAGGATTTCGTAATTCGTGTTGTGTATTCCGTTGGGTAAATGACGCAACGGTTACGGGTAAATCGGCAGGAATTCGTTGCCGCTGATTTGGAAGATTTGAATATCGGGCGTGGCGCAGTCGCCGGAAGGGGAACAGGTGATGACGCCGCTTTGGCCGTTCAACCCGCGCAGGTTGTAGAGCGCGTCGCGCAATGCCTGCCGCGGAATGTAAAGCGTCTCGCCGGAAAGTGTACCGGTTTCTTCCATGGCTGTCATGAGCATGAGGGCGGCGTCGTAGCCATAAAGATGATAGGTGGCAATTGGATCTTCGCCAAAACGCTCGGCGTAGGTCTCCAGGAAAGATTGCGTGCCTTCCACGGGAGCAGGCCCGGAAAGATACATTCCCTGTGAGGTTTTATAGGTTTGGGTAATGAAGTCCGAACTCAACAAGCCGTCCGAACTGATCAATGCCGCATTTCCCAATCCAGCCGCGCGCGCGCCGTTCGCGATCGCGACACCGTCCACGGTGTAGACGGGGAAATACAAAACGCCCGGGTCGAGGGCGGCGGCTTGATTAAGTGTCGTGGTCACGTTTTCGCCGCTGGTGATTTGTAGTTGGGCGATGCACTTGCCGCCCATTTGCTCAAAGTTTTCGCAGGCAGCCTGTTGAAGTTGTTGCGGGTAAGCAGTGCCGTCGTGAATCGTAACCATGCTTTGCAGGCCGAGAACATTGTAGGCAAATTCGGCCACCGTTTTTCCCTGAACTTTGTCATTGTAGATCGAGCGCAGGAATCCCGGCTGGTGAAGGGCTGGGTCTGTCAGTGAAGGTGCGGTGCTGGAGGGCGAGATCAAAACCATCCCGGCCTCGGTGAGGATCTTTGCCGCAGGCACTGACCCGCTCGAACACGTCGCGCCAATTACGCCCACCACCTGTGAATTGCCCGCCAGCGCGTTCGCACCGTCAATGCCGCCTGCCTCGGTGCACAGGTCATCCTGCTCCACCAGTTTCAGTTTATGCCCGAACAAACTTCCCTTTTCCTCCACGGCAATTTGCGCGCCGCGCAGGGCGTCAATGCCGTATGGGGAGGCCGAGCCGCTCAACGTGAGCAATGCGGCGATCTGTATCTCATCGTTCGGCTCGATCTTTACGCAGCCAAACGGATCGGTGCAATTGTACGGTTTGCCCCCGCAGGCCGAAGCCAGCAGGGCAGTGGTCAAAAGAACGAGCGCGAGCAAAACAGGTTTTTTCATCATCACCTCATTCAGTTGCAATACTTTCTAAACCACATTGTACTCTCGAATCAAACGGCCTTCTTCGAAGCGCGCCAGGTCGAGCATGGATACATCCAGCGTTTTGTATTCGCCGTCCAAAATGTATTCGGCCATCAATTTCCCGGCGGCAGGCCCGTGCATGAATCCGTGGCCGGAGAACCCCGTCACCACGAAGAATCCATCCACAGGCGTCCTGCCAAAGATCGGGTGTGCGTCGGGCGTCACTTCGTACAGCCCGGCCCAATGCGAAACCCGTCCCGCCTTTTCCATCAACGGCAGGCGCGCCGCCGCGGCTTCCATATTGGTCAACTCGAAATCATCATCCACGTTTTGGTCGTAGCCCGGCTTCTCGTTCGCGTTCGACATGCCGATCAACAGCCCGTCGCCTTCGCGGTGGAAATACAGCGACTGGGCGAAATCAATCACGAACGGAAAGTCCGCGGGGATCTCCGGCATCGGCGTGGTCGTGTACATTTGTCTTCGGATGGGGATGACCGGGATTTGGACTCCCGCCATTTCACCGATCAGACTCGACCACGGGCCTGCCGCGTTTAATATCATGCGCGTCTTTATCGCCCCCTGAGTTGTCTCCACTGAATCAACCTTATCTCCGCTGAGAGTAATCCCGGTAACCTCCGCGCGGGTGACGGCTTTCACTCCCATCTTCTGCGCCGCGCCGACATATCCCGCCACCACGCTGTTTGGGTCAACCAGTCCATCTTTCTGGTTGAACGTCCCGGCGATTGCATCCTCGAAGTGCATCAGCGGCAGGCGCGCACGGACTTCGTCTCTGCTGAGCAATTGGGTTGGCACACCGAGTCGGTTTTGAAGCTCAACGTTTTGCTTGAAAGTGTTCGCGTCCTTTTCATTTGTCGCCACGAGCAAATAGCCGCATTGGCGATAATTCACATCCTGCCCGATCTCATCCTTGAAACGCTCGATCATCGGCAGGCTTTCTTTGGACAGGTGAATGTTGATGTCGGTTGAAAATTGGTAACGCACGCCGCCCGCGCAGCGTCCCGTCGCGCCGGTTCCGAAGAATTCCTCCTTTTCGAGCAGGACGATATTCTTCATGCCGCGCTGTGCCAGATGATAGGCCGCACTGGCTCCCATAACCCCGCCCCCGATGATGACGATGTCTGCTGTGTTTGGTAGTTCCATGTTGTTCGATTTCCTTTGGTTGATTTTATCAAAAGCGATCTATGCTCAAAAATCCCGAAGGGATGTGATGATTATGGAAACCGGGCAATTTGACCACAAATCCCGAAGGGATGATATAAGATAAGAGGAGAAAATCATGTCACCCCTGCGGGGTTGGGAACGATGATAATCTGATTCTAAAATCTTTCCACCCCTTCGGGGTTTCGCTTCGTTATCTTGCTGTGAAGTCTAAAAATCCACATCACGCCCAAGATTTTTTGCTTTGGCATTCTTCAATGCAAGCTGCGCGGCCATGGCATCCTGCACAGCCACACCAACAGATTTGAAGTATGTGATCTCTTCATTTGATTCTCTGCCTGGTTTTCTGCCAAGCACGATCTCGCCCAATTCCGCGAAGACGTGGGATTCGGTTATCAAACCGTTCTTCATTGGCTGAATCAAGTCACCGGATTCGGCCAGGACTGCCGAGCGCGAGTCCACGACGACTTTGGCGCGCTGGATGGTTTCGGGCGGGACCTCCACCATTTCGGGTGTGTACGATCCCACGGCTGAGATGTGCGCGCCGGGCTTGAGGTCCTTGTCATTGAAAACGGGGGATGTTGAGGTGGTGGCTGTGCAGATAATGTCCGCGTTGCTGACTGCTGTTTGGGGTGTCGCGGCAGGCCTCAGGTCCCGCGGGATGCGGCCTTGTCCGGCCAGTTCTTTTGCGAAGGCGGCGGCTTTTTCAGCGTCCGAGTCGTAAATCCAGGCCTGGTCAATTTTGCGGACGGTGCAGGCGGCTTCGAGTTGTGTGCGTCCCTGCGCTCCCGCGCCGAAGATGGCGACAACGCGGCTATCGAAGCGGGAGAGGATGTCAATGGCGGCGCCGCTTCCCGCGCCGGTGCGAATGGCGGTGAGGGCGCTTCCTTCGAGCAGGGCAACCGCACGGCCGGTATCGGCTTCAAAAGCGATGACCGCGGCTTGGATGAAGGCGAGTCCGCGCGATGGGTTTTTGGGGAAGAGTGAAACGACTTTGACCGCAAGCGCTTCGGCTGTGTCGGTTTGCACGTAGGCGGGCATGAACAGGCTGACCGCTTCGTGTGGGGGAATGGAGAGGCGGGTTCGGAGAGGCACGTCCGCTTTGCCAGCGGAGAGGGAAGCGTAGGCTTGCTTCATGGCTTCGATCGCCTCGTCCATTGGCAATGCTTTGCGAACGTCATCGGCATTGAGTATCAACATGGATTCCTCCAGGTAAACAAAAGCGCAGAGGACATGATTGTACTCTGCGCTCAGTTTCATACCGCAGTGCAACTGCGGGATAACGCAAGGTTATTCCATGCCCAGGTAGGCTTTTTGAACCGTTGGGTTGTTCTTGAGGTTCTCAGCCGTATCGCTAATCACGATCTCGCCTGTTTGAAGGACGTATCCGCGATGCGCGATGGAGAGTGCCATGAGGGCGTTTTGCTCCACCAGAAGGATCGTAGTGCCTGTCTTGTTGATCTGCTGGATGGTGTCGAAGATCAGCTCCACCAGCACTGGGGCGAGACCCATGGATGGTTCATCCATAAGGAGGATGGTTGGGTTTGCCATTAAAGCGCGGCCGGTTGCAAGCATTTGTTGCTCACCGCCAGAGAGTGTCCCCGCCACCTGGGTGCGTCGTTCTTTCAAGCGCGGAAAGAGGGTGAAAACTCTTTCCATGTTTTGTTGAAGTTCCTGTTTACTGGTGCGGCTGTACGCACCCATTTCCAGGTTTTCCGTGACGCTCAGACGGGCAAAAATGCCGCGTCCCTCCGGCACCATGGAAATTCCTTTGTACACGATCTCGTGTGCCTTGAATTTGAGCAGATCCTGGCCGTCCAGTGAAACACTGCCCTCGCGCGGCTTGAGCAGGCCCGAGATGGTACGGAGTGTGGTAGTTTTTCCAGCGCCATTTCCACCTATCAAGGTAACAATCTCACCCTTGTCGATTTTGATGGAAATTCCTTTGAGGGCGTGGATATTACCGTAGTAGGTATGGACATTTTCGACATTTAGTATGGACATCTCTGCCTACCGTAACTTGGAATTTGTCTTGTCGGAGTGTCGTTCGTGGGCGGTGGCCATGCCCTCGGTCGCGGCGCCGCGTCCCAGGTAGGCTTCGATCACACGTGGATTCTTTTGGATTTCAGCCGGCGTGCCTTCCGCAATCTTTTCTCCATAATCAAGGACGGTGATGTGCTCTGAAATGCCCATAACCACGCGCATATGGTGCTCGATGAGAAAGATGGTAATACCGAGTTCATCGCGCAGCTGGCGGATGAAGGCAGTCAAGTCTTCAGTTTCACGCGGGTTCATACCTGCGCTGGGTTCATCCAAGAGGAGCAATTTTGGTTTGGTCGCAAGAGCACGGGCGATCTCAAGACGACGCTGCGCGCCGTAGGGCAGGTTGCGTGCCATCATATCGCCCTGGCCTTTCAGTCCCACGAAATCCAATAATCTTTGCGCTTCAGCAAGAGCGATCCTCTCCTCCTGGTGAACTTTAGGCGTACCGATGACAGCGCTCATCCAACTGGAGTGCAGAAAGATATGCTGGCCGACAAGAATGTTTTCGAGGGCGCTCATTTCGGCAAACAGCCGGATATTTTGGTAAGTGCGCGAAATGCCGAGACGTGAGATTTGGTCAGGGCGCAGGCGCTGGGTGGGTGTACCCTCGAAAATGATTTCACCCTCGTCGCATTTGCCAAAGCCCGTAATGCAGTTGAAGAAAGTGGTCTTCCCCGCGCCGTTTGGGCCGATCATACTAACGATGGATTTTTCCGGGATCTCAAAATCCACGGCGTTGACGGCCACAAGACCGCCGAAGCGTTTGGTCACTTTAGTTGCTGTCAGGAGAGTTGTCATGGTGACCTCGCTATGCCTTTACGCCCGCTTCGACTTCGGTATGGTGCAGTTCGCGGCGGGTAGCCTGGGAGGGCCACAAGCCTTCGGGCTTGGCAAGCATCATGATGATTAATGTTGCACCATAAAGCAGGAATCGGAACTCCGATACCTCTCGCAAAAGTTCAGGTAAACCGATCAAGGCGATAGCACCCACGATCACGCCGGGGATGCTTCCCATTCCACCCACGATAATGAGGGACACAACGTTGATGGAGACGATTAATTGCATACTGGTGGCGAAGATGGATCCAATCAGGGTTGCGAAGATTGCGCCTCCCAGCCCTGCAAAGGCCGCGCCGAGCATGTAGGCCAGCAGTTTGGTCTGGATCAGGTTGACGCCGAGGGCTTCCGCCACATCTTCATCCTCGCGGATGGCCATCCATGCGCGGCCAAGTCGGGATTCGCGCAGCCGCCAGGCAACGAACGCAATGATGACGGCACTGACCACTGCGATGTAATAAATGTCTTGTGGCTTTCCAAGTTCCAGTCCGTTGCACACGCGGGGCACATCCACTCTGATGAACGGGCCCAACGTTCCCAGACAAGGTTTTTGGATGCCGATGATTCCCTGTGGGCCGCCAAAAAATGGAGCAAGGAAGTCGGAGCCAGCCAGCAGACGGACGATTTCACCAAATCCGAGAGTGGCAATGGCGAGGTAGTCGCCGCGTATTCCAAGTACCGGCAGGCCGAGCATTGCGCCAGAGGCCATGGCCACCAACACGGCGATTGGGACCGCCACCCAGAATGGAATATGTTGCAGGCCGAATGCCCCGTAGGAAGTCAATAATCCGACCGTATAGGCGCCAATGGCATAAAAAGCCACAAATCCCAGATCGAGCAATCCCGCAAAGCCGAGGGTGATGTTGAGGCCAAGACCCATCAAGACGAACAATGCCACGGTTACGATCACTTGCGCAATGAATGGTCCTGAAACCTGAGGAAGGCCGAGGGCGACATAAGCGATGAGGGCGTAGACGATCACGCGCAGGGATAGACGGCCAGCTTTGGGAAGCCGGGTAACGCCTGCTTGTATGTCCTTGCCTTTATAACTCCACAGCATTGAGACTGCGATAACGCCAAGAAAGAAAATAAGAGTACCTTCCAGCGTCAGACCTGTTTGACCGAAGAGATATTTAGCCGCTTTTGACATATCTGAACCCTGGTTAATCATAACCACGCGGAACAGGCCGGAGAAGAAAGCCATGAAGATCACAAAGACGAGAGCCTGAGTGATTGGGCGACGGAGTATTTGAGGTAGGAGCAGGGAGGCCGCGCCGAGAAGGCCGGCCACAGCGCCGATCAATGGCAGGATCCAGACGTTTCCCACGCCTTTATCTAAGGTGAGAACATCGTATAAAGTCGTGGTTGCATTCAGGAAGACAGCACGCAGGTTGACTTCCGCGCCGACAACCACGAGCAGGGCGAGCACGAGTCCCGTGAATAGGCCGGCCACGAGTCCCGCGACAAGGTTGGAAACGGGTTTGTTTTTTTCGAGCAGGCTGGAGGTGTGACGTGATGCAATGAAGCCGGCAGAAAACATGGCTGCCAGCAGAACAAACTGTCCAAGTGTGATGAGTTTTTCGATCACATCGCGTTTACTGAATACCTCCACCATACCTACGAAACAGATGAATATCGCAACGACGCCGACGATCAATCCGGTCTTGACAGCACTCCAGAGGAAGTTTTCTTTTTTCATATTCTTCACCCTCTCAGGCTTTCTTGGTTGTAATGCGCTCGCCAAGAATGCCCGATGGACGGAACAGGAGGATCATGACGAGCATGGTGTAGGCAATGGCATCCTTGAGTTGGTAAGGACGGGTAATTCCTAGACCTTCAAGGAAGAGTGATGGGCCGACCGATTCGAAAATGCCAAGCACGAGTCCTCCCACCATGGCGCCCGGTATGTTGCCGATGCCTCCGAGCACCGCGGCTGTGAAGGCCTTGATGCCCGGGGTGAAGCCCATGAAGAAGCCAACCTGGCGGAAGATGAGCGAATAGAGCACGCCGGCTGCGCCGGCCATGGCGGCACCCAATGCAAATGTCGAGACGATGATGCGATTAACATCAATACCCATCAGGGCAGCTGTGTCCTTGCTTTCGGAAACGGCGCGCATGGCCTTGCCGACCTTGGTGAACATGACGATGGAGTAAAGGATTGCCATCATGATAAAGGCGGCAACCGCAACGACGACCTGAACTTTGAGAATGCCTATACCCAGAATATCCCATTCGCCCTCGAGAGCTTTGATGGGTGGGTAGGCGTACACGCCGGGGCCGAAGAACCCGCGAAAGGCATATTCCAAAAAGAAGGAAGCGCCGATGGCGCTGATGAGGGGCACGAGACGCGGCGCTCCACGCAAGGGGCGATAGGCGATGCGCTCGACGAGCATGGCAATCCCCCCAGCCACGATCATGGCAAACAGGATTGGGATCAGAAGGCCAAGGATGGGGTAGCTGTCAATGAAGCCGGTACCATTCATCCAGGTTGCGAGAAAATAGGCGGCGAATGCCCCGGTCATGAAGATGTCGCCATGGGCGAAATTTATCATGCGCAGGATACCATAAACCATTGTGTATCCCAGGGCGATTAGGGCGTAAATGCTCCCTTGTGAAATGCCGAAAACTACGAAATCAATCCATTGCTCGCTGGTATATTTGCCGGCACGGATTGTGGCAATGGTACCTATGAGAATGGCTGCGACCAACAGTATGCGGAACCCCCATAAAACACCACTGACCGCTAGGTCCAACAATCGTTCACCGGGACTTGTGCGCATGGGCTGTCTCCTAACGAAGAGAGTGTGAGGAGGGGGCAGGTATTTGCCTGCCCCCTCCATCTTGCCTTACTGAACGTACAGGTTTACGGATAGATCTTCTTCGGATTCGGATTGGCTGTATCCGCCGGGTTCCAGGAAGCGGGATCAGAGTTCACAATCTGGTACACAGCGATGACGGGTGCGCCGCAGTCACCAGATGGGGAGCACGAGAGTGTACCGGTGATGCCTTGGAAGTCCTTGGTGGCATAGATAGCATCGCGGAGAGCCTGGCGCGGAACGTAAATTGTACCGTCCGCTTCTACAACAGCAACTTTCTCCAGAGCCGCAAAGAGGATGTTGGCGGCATCATATGCATGAGCGTGGAAAGTGGAGAGTGTTGAACCGCCATATTTGGCTTCGTGCTTCGCGATGAAACCGGCATAATCTCCAGTAAAGGCGCTGAAATCCGGGCTGGAAAGATACATGCCCTCAGTATTCGGGCCGCCGCCTTTGAGCAGGTCAGCTGTAAAGATGCCGTCCGAACCAGCCAACGCCACAGTCTCAAGGCCGGCAACATCGCGAACCTGAGCGGTAACGTAACCGCCCACGGCAACGAAGACCGGGTAGTAGAGGAATTCCGGTTGGGCCGCGGCAATGGTCGTAAGCACAGGTTTCATGTCAGTGGCGTCTTTAGCAACAGCTTCCTGGGCGACGATTTCGCCTCCAAGAGCAATGAAGTTGTCTGCGAAGACCTGCTGAAGAGCCTGGGCATAGGATGAACCATCGTGGAGAGTCGCGGCCTTGCGGGCTCCAAGAACATTATACGCAAACTCGGCAACAGCCTTACCCTGGAACGCATCGCTGTGGGCGGTGCGGAGGTAGCCGGCATAGTCAGGACCGCGAGCGGGGTCGCTCAACACCGGGCGTGTATTCGACGGAGAGATGGTGGTCAGGCCGGCGTTGGTGAGCGTGGCAATGCCACCGACGGTTTCGTCGGAACAGCTTGAGCCGATCAAGCCCACAATGGAGGTGTCAGTCGCGAGCTTGGTCGCGGCAGTGGCGCCACCTTCAGGGGTGCATCCTGCATCTTCAGTGGTCAGAAGGATGTCGTGATCGAGAATCTTGCCGCCTTTATCGTCAATGGCGATTTCGACACCACGCTTGGAGTCTTCACCAAGAGAGCTGTCAGGGCCGGAGAGCACACCCCAGTAGGCGATGTGAACGGGTTCATCCGGGGCGATCGTGACGCATCCGAGCGCGTCAGTGCATTCATAGGCGGCGGCGGGCGCTTCGGTAGCCGGGGCCTCAGTGGCGGGGGCTTCCGTAGCGACGGGAGCTTCGGTAGCAGGTGTACCGCAGGCCGCAAGGGCCATGCTGGCGATAACAAGCACCGAAAGCAAAGCGAGCAAACGCTTAGTCATTTCTTACTCCTCCGAATTATGGTTACGTGAATTTCCCGCAAAAATGCGGGTGTGCAACAACCAGGCTGACAACGCTCTTCTTTGTCGGCCTCACCTCCTTTGGGCGAAGTTTTTATCTTCCTTATTAAGATAAAGCCCGAGAAAAATCCCAGCATGGAGTTTCTCGAGGCTAATAAGAAAGGAACGCTAAATCGGAATTGTAATTTGTTAAATGGTAAATCGAATTGGTGTATTGGTCAAGTATCAGTGTATAGACTTTTATCATTTTTTGTCTTGCGGCTTATATAACAGCTGCTCACGAATACGCAGATCGGTGTTGCGGATTTTCATGGCGAGGTCCGCGGCGAGATTATACATCAGACGGTACCCCAATTGCGGGTACGTTTCACATAGCATAATCAGCTTGTCGCGCGGAATGATCAGCAGGCGGGTATCTTTTTGGGCGGCGCGGGCGGAAGCGGACCGAAGTCCTTCGTCCACCAATGCGACCTCACCAAATGACTGGCCGCGGCGCAGACGGGCCACCGGCGCTTCATTCTCGGCTTCACTGCCTGTCACGCCTGGATTGATCAAAATATCCACTTCCCCTTGAGCGATGATATAGAGTTCCTTGCTGCTGCTGTTCTCGCGGAAGACGGTATCCCCTGCATTGAAAATAATTTCCTGACAAAGGTTAGCCACCAACTCCAATTGAGTGGGAGTAAATTGGTAAAAGATGTCGCTTTGTTTTAGGAAGTTGACAAGCGCAGGCATATGGAATTCCTTGCTGAAAGTTTAGCATACTCGAGGATGAAGCGCAACGGTTTTCCTATGGATAGGTCTGATTTAGCCAATCGAGCGGGTCTACCTGAATGCCATTAACCCATAATTCCCAATGGAGATGCGGACCCGTAACGCGCCCGGTGCCTCCAATTTTGCCAATCAACGCACCTGTGTCTACAACTTGACCCGCTGTAACATAGCTTTCTTCCTGGTGCCAGAACCCGCTATAAATACCCCAACCATGGTCAATGATCGTTGCATTGCCGCGCACAGTGAGTGGGCCGCTAAAAACCACTGTCCCAGGTGCGGGGGCGTAAATATCATAGGGGTTTGCTTCTGAGCAAATGCCATAATCCACTCCAGAATGAAAACCATTGAGTGTTATATCTGTTCCCTGTCCGTAGTAAGTGCGGCGAATCCCGAACCAGTCTTTGATGCAGTACGGTAAAGCAACGGGAATATTAAATACTCCCTGCCAGTTCTTGGTCGTAGTGGTTGTAGAAATGATGGAGATGATTTGCTGATTTTCGGGCTCGGTTACACTGGGATCAAGCGTTTCGGAAGGGACGGAGATTGAAATATCGTCATAGTAGCCCGAAACGATCAGCAGCATCTGCTCAAAGGATTGTTTTGTTCCATCTGAAAGAGTGGCATCAATCCGCAAGGGATAAACGCCCGGGTCCAGTAAGGCATGGACACCTTGAAGTGCAACTTGTGTACCATCCTCCATTGGAAAAAAATGCAATTCATGATCAACGAGAATGCCGCTGAGCGTTACGCCAGGGATGGTTTTGACTTTGATCACGCCAGTCCCGCCCTGCTTGATGGGGAGGTCGCGGATCTCCGCGCTAACGAAAGCCGATGGCAGGCCGCTTGCTGTCTGTTCTCCATTTCCTCCCGGAGCGAAGAGCGTGTCACCGGGCAGGCCGTCCCATGAACCGTTTAGGGCGTTGATGTTTGTAAGAGTCCATACGTCAGTATTTTGCTTGACGGCCGTCTCCAAAAGCGACTCGCCTGAGCCGGGTGTGATTCTTGTGTTTAGGTTGGCGTCCCCCTCCTGCGCGGGGATGATCATGCTTACGCCTACATAAAACTCACTTGGACTTACAACGTGGTTGAGCTTGCGGAAAATGTCACCGGGGACTTGTGTGCGCCTCGTGAGACTGCGGTACGAATCGCCAAAGTTGATGACCTCCGTTTCGAGAACGCCGGTAATTCCCTCCAGGCCCGGGATGACCAGTTGTTGCCCCGCTGAGAGCACATTTGGATCGGTGATGCCATTTGCTTCCATTAATTCATTCAGTGAAATATCAAATCTTGCCGCGATGGACGAGAGGCTGTCGCCCGGTTGGACGATATAAACCGGCCCATCGCTTTGCGCTGCGACGGGATTAAATGAAAGGATGGCCGCCGAAAACAGGGCTAGAATGAGGATGGCGTTTTTAGCCATGTTTGAATTCAACTTTGTCACCAATTTCATAATCTCCCCATCGGTCGGGATGGATTTCGAGAGTGTATCTTGCTTCTGCTTTTGGAAAGTAGGCCGGATGCCACGATTTGGCGATGACCTTGTCAACGACCGTCATCCCGGAGTTGATCCAGATAACGGCCAGGTCAAAGTTGACGAAGAGCATGTGGATGGAAGTGTCGAGGCGGGAATCACGCTTTTCGACCAGAAGCAGGCCCTCGTCACGCGGGAGGCGGGGGCGGAACATCAGTCCGCGTAATCGGCAAAGGAATGAATCGCAGTATCCCACGCGGATGGGTGGGTCAATCCTTCTGTTCAGGTTTTGTACGATAACGGGATGTGGCATTGTCTAATTGAAAAATGGGGCGGCTCTTTTTTGAAGCCGCCCCGTTCAGTAAACCGATTTTTCAAGACTCAAAAATTTTTTCCACGCTGTTGAGCAATTCCTGCGGGCTGAAAGGTTTGGCGATGTAATCATCCACCTTGGCGATGTGCAGGCCGAGCACTTTATCAATGTTTTGCGCTTTGGCCGTTACAACAATGACGGGGATGCCGCGGGTGGCTTCGTCCGCTTTCATTTGCTGGTATACTTCCCAACCGTCCATATCCGGCATCATGAGATCAAGGAGCACGAGATCGGGATGAGTCTCGCGGATCATCTTTAATCCTTCCATGCCGCCAGTCGCGCCATGCACATCGAACCCGCGACGACCTAGAATGAGCCGGATCAAATCGATCATCTCCGGTTCATCTTCAATACAAAGAATGCGTTTGACATTTTTGTCACTCATGCTTCCACCTACCCGAAAACAAGTTTACCATAAAAGCCCTTCGACCAATTATGAAAATCATTACGTGGAATGTAAACGGGATTCGCGCGGCATTGAATAAAAGTGCGCTTGATTGGGCGTTTGCTCAATCGCCGGACGTATTATGCCTCCAGGAATTGAAGGCCCGTGAAGATCAATTGAAGGACGAACAGCGCGGGAGACTGCGATTGCCTTATTTGTGGAATGCGGCAATGCGCCCCGGTTATAGCGGTGTGGCAACATTTTATCAGGATGAAGCGATGGACGCGCAGTTTGGAATGGCCGCCCCGAAATTTGACGTGGAAGGCCGCATCATTCAGACGCTTCATCCTGGTTTCCGTTTAATGAACATTTACTTTCCGAACGGCCAACGCGGCAAGGACCGCGTGGATTATAAGCTCGAGTTCTATTCCCATTTGCTTGACTTGTGCGATGAGCTCCACAAGAAGGGCGAAAACATCGTCATCGCCGGCGACTTCAACACCGCCCACATGCCCATTGACTTGAAGAACCCGAAGGCGAATGAAATGACCTCCGGTTTTTTGCTTGAGGAACGCCAGTGCGTCCAGAAATTTCTCGATCATGGTTTCGCGGATATTTATCGCCGTCTCTATCCTGACAGGGTGCAATACACATGGTGGACGTATCGTTTTACTGCACGCGCCCGCGGCGTTGGCTGGCGAATTGACTATTTTCTGGTTTCCGAAGCGCTTGTACCGCTCGTACGGGATGCGATCATTCACGAGGATGTGCCTGGCTCGGATCATTGCCCTGTGGAACTTCTACTTGAACTCTGACAGGCTTTTGGCTTTATTAGAAAATCATATAAAAAATCCCCCTTTTGAGGCGTCTAAAGGGGTGACTTGGTATAATGTAATGAAATTTTGGAGGATTCCGTGAATTCACGAAGCCAATCGTTTTTCGTATATTTCCTGCTGATCGTAGCGATCGGCGCGATGCTTTATATGGGTTTTCGAGATAGTGGAACAACCACAGAGCCCCTGACCATTAATGAGGTATCGCAAGCTGTACAGAACGGAGAATTAGCCCGTATTATTGTCGAGACTGATGACCGCATCCGTGTTGTATACAAAAATGGGGCGGAGGAAGGCGTTGAGTCTCGCAAGGAGCCGAATGCCACACTGGTGGATCAGCTTCTTGGCTTTGGCGTTACTCCCGAACAACTTACTCCCGATAATGTGGTGATCGAAGTCAAACCGCCGTCTGTGTGGGGCGGAGTGCTAAGCAGTGCGCTCTACATCCTGCCGGTGTTGTTCATGGCGGGGGTACTGTGGTTCATCTTCCGCCAGGCACAGGGATCGAACAACGCGGCCATGTCATTCGGCAAGTCGCGGGCGCGCATGTTCAGCGGCGAGCATCCCACCGTCACCTTTTCGGATGTGGCCGGGGTGGAAGAGCCGAAAGTGGAACTGGCCGAAGTGGTTGAGTTCCTGAAGGAACCGCAAAAGTTCATCCAACTGGGCGCTCGCATTCCGAAGGGTGTTTTATTGGTAGGCCCTCCAGGCACGGGCAAGACCCTGCTTGCCAAAGCCGTTTCCGGTGAAGCTGGCGTGCCTTTCTTCTCCATTTCCGGTTCTGAATTCGTTGAAATGTTCGTCGGCGTGGGTGCCAGCCGCGTGCGCGACCTGTTCGACCAGGCCAAACGTCATTCGCCTTGTATCGTCTTTGTAGATGAAATTGACGCCGTAGGCCGCCAACGCGGTGCAGGACTCGGCGGTTCGCACGATGAGCGCGAGCAGACTCTCAACCAGATGCTCGTCGAAATGGATGGTTTCGATACCGATACTAATGTCATCATCATTGCCGCCACAAACCGCCCTGACATCCTCGATCCTGCGCTCCTGCGCCCCGGTCGCTTTGACCGCCGTGTCACCCTGGATCGCCCCGATATGAAGGGACGCGAGGCCATCCTGCGGGTGCATGTCAAGGGCAAGCCCCTCGATCCTCAAGTTGACCTTGGAACGTTGGCACGCGGCACACCCGGATTCGTCGGCGCGGACCTTGAAAACATGGTCAACGAAGGCGCGATCCTTGCCGCCCGCCGCAACAAGAAATCCATCGGTCAAACCGATCTCGAAGAGGCGATTGAACGCGTTGTGATGGGACCCGAACGCAAGTCCCGCCTGATCTCGGACGAAGAGAAGCGCATCATTGCCTACCATGAAGCCGGTCACGCTGTTGTGATGAACGCCATCGCTGAGGCGGACCCCGTTCAAAAGATCACCATCGTCGGGCGCGGACAAGCCGGCGGCCTGACGTGGTATCGCCCTGAAGATGACCGCATTTTGACCTCCCGCAAGAAGATGACCGCCGCTTTGGTTGGCTTGCTTGGCGGGCGCGTTGCCGAAGAACTCGTCTTTGACGATATAACATCCGGCGCATCCAATGACATCGAGCGCGTGACTCAAATGGCGCGTATGATGGTGACCCGCATGGGCATGTCCAATGAATTGGGACTGATGACATACGGTCAAAAGGAAGAACTCATCTTCCTCGGGCGCGAGATTTCTGAACAGCGCGATTATTCGGAAGCGGTTGCAGAGAAGATTGATGCCGAAGTCCGCAAGCTGGTGGACGAATCGTACAAGATGACGAAAAAACTGCTTACCAAATACCGCAGGGAATTGGACGCGGTGGCGCAAAAACTGCTCGAGGTGGAAACACTCACGCGCGAAGAATTTGAAAAAATCTTCCCGCCGCCGTTCCCCAAGAAGAGCGGCACGCCGCAGATAGCATAATTTTAAACTGATGAAAAAAGGTCTCCTTTTCGAGGGAGACCTTTTTCTTTAACTCATTTTATCCAAATCTTGCATGAGAGCAGCATTTTATCGAGAAGGATATAAGGGATGTTTTCGGATGATAGTTGAATAATCCCCGTGGCGTAGACGCATTCGCCCTTCGATACATTATAGCCATGTGACCCGCTTGCCAGGAAAAAGGATTGGCGGCCGTTCTCGAACCGAATGCGAAACCCGCCGGAATCCTGTTCGATCCTGTAGATGATTCCATACACACATTGCTCAGCGCCTGCCATCGTTGAGTCCACCTGTGACCAGAGCAGGCAGGAATCAAGCGGGTTGGTTGGCACCGCCTGAGGCAATGGGGAAGTGATCTCTGCCGTAGCGAAAACCTCCGGCGGCGGGGTCGTTATTTGAGATGTCAATACCGTCTTGAGGACATTGGAATAGAGAGCAAACACCACGCTAAACGTAAAAATCCCGAAGACGATAAGGAGGATGCTGGATATTCGCTTGTTAAAATTGCCCATAATCTTTCTCCTGATTTTGAATGGACAAGACCGGGAAGGATATTTTCAAGTCTCTTGCAACGCGGCGGGCAACCCGCCGGAATATTTTGTGAAGTGCTGATATATTGCCGGAAATAAAATTCGCCCGGCGGTCCTCTGTTCTTGAGAGAAAACCGTCAGGCGAATTCTTATTTACAGCCTGCTACTTCGCTTCTGCTTCCTTGTGCTGTCTCACCAGTTCGCGGCGCAGTATCTTGCCGACGGTCGTCTTCGGCAGTTCACTTCTGAACTCGTAGTGGGTAGGCACTTTATACGGGGCCAGGCGCTCCTTGCAAAAGGCTTTGAGCTCCTCTTCGGTGGCTGTCTCTCCGGGCTTCAGCACGATCCATGCCTTGACCGTCTCCCCGCGATATGGATCAGGGATGCCTGCCACACCGGCCTCCAAAACTTTCGGATACGCGGCGAGTGCCTCTTCAACCTCGCGCGGCCAAACCTGGAAGCCGCCGGGTTTGATCAGTTCCTTCTTGCGGTCAACGATGTAGAAATAGCCATCCTCATCCATGCGGGCAATGTCACCGGTGAACAGCCAGGTCTTGCCGTCCTTTAACTTGCGGAGAGTATTGGCTGTTTCCGTCGGCATGTTGTGATAGCCCTTCATCACCTGTGGGCCATGAACTGCAATCTCGCCGATCTCGCCCATCGGCAGTTCGGTTTCTCCATCGTCGAGGCTGATGACCTTTATATCCACGTCTGGGAGAGGCATACCGATGGAGCCGGTCTTGTTCACGCCGTTCATGGGATTACAGTGCGTCGCAGTGGGCGCTTCGGAAAGCCCGTATCCTTCAAAGACCTTGCCGCCCGTGAGACGTTCAAATTCCTCCTTCGTTTCGCGCATCAAGGGAGCCGAACCGGAGATACATGCCTTGATGGAGGAAAGGTTGAATTTGCCCGCTTTCACATCAGGGTGATTGTTGATGCCATTATAAAGCGCGGGCACACCGGGAAAAATTGTGGCCTTGTATTTGGTGATGGTATCAAGCACATCTTTCAGATCCCGCACGTTCGGAACCATGGCCATGCTCGCACCCGAAGCCATGGCGAAGTTCATGCCTGCCACCATGCCATACACATGGAAAAGCGGGATGCCCATCAACACCACTTCCTTGCCTTCATCCAATCCGCTCATCCAATTCTTGATTTGCAGGGTGTTCGCAACCACGTTGCGGTGCATGGCAACCGCGCCTTTTGAGACGCCCGTGGTTCCGCCTGAATATTGGAACAAAGCCGTATCATCGGGACCAATTTCGAGGGCGGGTCGAGGCGCATCTTTATATTTGGCGATCAAATCCTGCATCCAAACTTCCCCTTCGGCGAGTCCGCCTTCGATCCTGAATCCGCCTTTCTTCTCTTTCGCGAGCGTGAACAGCACGCGCAGGAGCGGCGGCAATGCTTCCTTCAAATTCGTCACGATCAACTTCTTGATCTTGGTATTTGGCTGCGCCTTTTTGATCGTCTTGTAGAAGTTCGTCATCACGAACATCACTTCGATGCCCGCGTCGCTGGCTTGATGTTCGATTTCAGGAGGAGTGTAAAGCGGGTTGGTCGCCACCACCACGCCGCCCGCTTTCAAGATGCCGAAGTATGCCATTACGAATTGCGGTGTATTCGGCATAAAGATGCCCACGCGGTCGCCCTTCTTCACGCCCATGTCCACCAGCGCGGCCGCAATGCTATCGGTGATGGCGTTCATCTCCTTGTAAGTAACAACCGCGCCCTTGAAGATGGTACAGGCGCGGTCTGGATACTTTCGCGCCGACTCTTCCAGGAAGTGGAACAGCGGCGCCTTTGGATACTCGATTTTCTGAGGCACACCCTTATCATAATGGGTCAGCCAGGGCATATCAGACATCTCTTCCTCCTTTAGCGGGTTGGGTATGCAATTAGTATATACGTGAAAATATTAAAAGTCAATTACAACACCAAATTTTGTATCCAGTTGCGGATGAGATTCTCGATCTCTTCTTTGACTCCAACCCGGCTTGCCTCGAACCAATGGATATTTTCATCCGACTCTTTGAACCAATTTGCCTGCCTGCGGACGAAAACCCGGGTCACGCGTCTCATCTCGACTTTGGCCTGCTCGACGCTCAATTGGCCTTTCACCACCCTGACGCATTCGCGATACCCAATCGCGGACATCGTTGGCAGATCCTCCGAATAACCTTTCGCCAGCAGGCCTTTGACCTCTTCAACGAATCCATTTGCAAACATGGACTCGATGCGCTCGTCAATGCGCGCGTATAACTCAGGCCGCGGGCGTTTGAGTCCGATGGTGAGCAGGGAGTAGGGCGAGTCACTTTGACCGCGTTGCTCGGAGAATTTTCTGCCTGTTGTAAAAATCACTTCCAGCGCGCGGATGGTTCGCCTCACATTGCGTGCATCAATTTTGGCGGCCGCATCGGGATCAAGAAGGTTGAGTTTTGCGTATAGCCACTCTTTGCCTCTTTCTTCTTTCATTCTTTCCAACGCGGCCCTAAGCTTTTCATCAGGTCGGACTTCAGGCGGCATCCATCCCTGAGTAACCGCGCGGACATATTGTCCCGTGCCGCCAACAAGGAACGGCATTTTATTGCGTGCATGAATATCGGCAATTGCCTCATGTGCTTTCTGTTGAAAGACCGCGAGGCTCAGGATTTCATCCGGGTTGGCAATGTTAATCAAATGATGTGGCACACGCGCCCGCTCCTCGCGTGTGGGTTTGGCTGTGCCAATGTCCATGCCGCGATAGAAGAGACGTGAATCCGAAGACACGATCTCGCCATTCAAAGTTTCCGCGAGACGAATGGCGAGTTCCGTCTTGCCCACGGCTGTCGGGCCGATGAGGAGGATGAGAGGATGAGGAGGCATTGGCGATGAAATTCTATGATTTGGCTTTTTCCTGAGGCTTTGACCATTTCAACGTGACTTCGTAATTCACACCAACACTGGCTTTACCATCGGGTTTACTTTATTTTAGCCTCAAATTTACTTTACGATATGAAAATGGAGTCCAAAGTCTCCGACTTTGGCGCAAACGTCAGGAGACGTTTGACTCCCGTCCTGCAAAAATCACTTTGAAATTTTGGCTCTCCCGTTTTTGCTGTAAGAACTAGCCAAAACTGACTAGGACATGCAAACGGAAGGAGTCGAAATTGCGATAGCCATAGCCGCGTCGGTTGAGCATCTTGATTTTCAGATTGACACCTTCGGCAAAGCCGTTG
>JACRLC010000003.1 GCA_016235425.1 Chloroflexota bacterium
AATGAATGCCTTGAATACTCCAAGAAGAAGGTTGTCGGAGAGCCGGATGAGGGAAAACCTCATGTCCGGTTCGATGTGGCAGGGGATGGAAACCAGGATTTATATCCCAGGCGCCATCCCTTGACCCTACCAGCCGACAAGCGGGAGTCTGCGCGCTTTCAGGCAGTTTTCAACTCCTCAGCAGAATCCTGCTTCCAAGCATTGTCCGCGTCCCGCCGTTATCCCCTGCGAGGACGATGTCGCAAACTGTTGGACGTTTGAAGTGTTATCTTTTCTTATTGTTTCAATTACAAGGAAACCATTATGGTGCTTGAGTGGATATATTCAATGGAAAACTTGGACTGGGATGAACTCTCCAGGCTATATCTGGCAGCCCCGCTGGGACATAAAGATCCTTCCGATTTAAAGATTGCGTTTTCAAACAGCATGTTCAAGTGTTTTGTCTATGATTCTGGGAGGCTGATAGCAGTCGGCCGGGCGCTGGCAGATGGAAGAGACTGCTCATATATTTGCGACGTGGCGGTTCATCCAAGCCATCAAGGACTTGGTATTGGCAGGCAAGTTGTGTCTGAACTGGTCAATCTCTCGAAGGATCATAAGAAAATTATTCTATATGCTGCCCCTGGGAAGGAGCCATTTTATCGAAAACTCGGCTTCAAACGCATGGCAACCGCAATGGCAATTTTTAAGAACCAAGCTCAGGCCCTTGCGGATGGTTTGGTTGTCGATGAATCATGATCCTTTGATTCGTTTCGAGTTCAAAAGACCGTCTCACCGCGAAGTACACTAAGAGCGCGAAGATTTTTGAAAATCATATGCACAGAAATTTGAGGTTTTGAAGCGAACCCTTAAGAATTCCTTCGAGTCCTCGTGTTTAAAAAAGGTTTTTGCAGTAGACCCACGGAGTAAACTGCCTCATGACACCGCTCAGTCCATACACTTTGTCGCTTGTGAAAAAAATATTTCCAGAAAACGCAGAAGAAGCGGCCCGGCTTCTCGGAGAGCAATGCGGACAAAACCTGCCGGGCTGCAAAGATGAAACGCCGGAGTCACTGCGCAGGATTCGTTTTGCCGCCCTGAAAGTAAGCGGAGGAAATATTGAAAAACTTTGGGAAGCGGTCTCTCTTGCAAAAATTGACTGGCGCGATTTGCTCATGTGGGCGGGATTTGAAAGCGACGTCAATGAGCATGAAAAATGGGCAAGCCAAACATTAAGATGACAAGCGTGCTGTGGACGGTGGGGTTTGCCCGCCAAATTGAGTTTCACCAACGAACTTTGTAATTACGCGGCCTTAATGAGCGCATCGGTAAGCGCGGGTAAATCAAAATCGCCCAACTCATCACGAGCCGGGCGGTTTTGATTTGTGGTAATTTGATTATGGCGCCGGTGTTTCGGTCGGTGCAGGCGTGGGCGTGAACTTGGCCTGCTCGGTCAATTGAGCGGCTGAGGTGACCGCGATTTCGGTCGCCATTGTCGTCAGATTAGGCTCGGTAGGCACGCGTGACGCCCAGATGTCGAACGTCTCAACGCCGTAGTCTTCCTTGGCCTTTGTCAGCCAGTCCTGGAAAACCTGGTTGCGTTTTGCTTCATACTGATCGGCGCTGAACGGACGTTCCTGCCGCGCAATCACCTGGATGATGTGATATCCAAAATCGGATTGCACCGGGTCGCTGATCTCACCGGGTTTCAACTTGAACGCGGCTTCTTCAAAGGGTGCGACCATCGCGCCTTTGCTGAACCAGCCCAGGTCGCCGCCCTTGGAGCCGGATCCGGGATCCTGCGAAAGTTCCGCCGCGAGCGCGCCGAAGTCCTCGCCTGCCTTCAAGCGTTCGAGCACGGCCTTTGCGCTGGCCTCATCCGCCAGGAGGATATGACGCGCCCACAACTGTTCCTCGGCATGTGGTACGTCCGCGGTGATGGCGTCGAAGAGCTTGGTGCGGAGCAGTTCGGTTTCAAAGAGGGCGCGATATTGCTCGGCGCTGATGCCGATGTTGGAGAATCCTTCAACGGATTTTTGATACTCACCCTGAAAGCCCTCAAGCGTGTATGGCGTGGCTGTGGGTGTGGCTGTTTCTGTTGGACCTACAGTGGGAGATGCGGTTGGCGTCTCGGTCGGCGTCTCTGTCGGCGCGAGCGTGGCTGTGGGAGAGGGTTCCGCAGTCCCCGTTGCCCCAGGAGTTCCGGTCACCTCGCCGGTTTCAGTAATTTCGGGTGTGGCGGTGACCTCCAGCGTGGCAGTGACTTCAGGCGTGTTGGTCGGAGTGGGGGTGATCGTCACGATCTCGTAAGCTTCCGGGGGAACGGTGGGGGTAATCACCGTGGTGGGAGTGGGCGATGGGGTGGGCGTGCCGTTCGGCGTGTACTGGAAGGCCGTTTGGATGTACTCATCCAATTCCTGCTCGCTGACCGTGATGCCGCGCTTCGCCGCTTCCTGGCGGATCAACTCCTCTTCGATCATCTGATCCAGCACACCCTGACCGAGATCAACGGTTCCATCGAGGGTTTTGGTGATATTATCCACTTGCTGCGTCACGTCGAGACCGAAGTACTGGTAATACTGCACGTACATGTTGTACTCGTTCAACAACTGGCGGCGGCGCAGTCTCACGCGCGCTTCGAATTGCCTCAGGGAGATTTCATTCTCGCCTGCTTTGGCAACTGCACGATTAAGCTGGAAATAATTGATGTCCAGCCAGCCATAAAGAAGCAAACCGACGACGATCACAAGGATCCCAATGAAAATATAAAGGATGGCCCTGGTCTGCCGCCGCTCGCGCTCCAGGCGGGCAACGTGTTTTTTTGTATGTACGACGGGTTTCCTGCCCTGATCGTTAGCCATATTCGTACTCCTTGATGAACTTGAAACAGGAATTCAAAAGCCTATACTGAACGACTCAAAAGATGAAGCCTCTCAAAAGACTTCTGAAATCTGTCCTCACTTGCAGCAAAAATGCGGGGCATGGAATTTTCCCATGCCCCGCAGGGTTCTTCCGGCGATCAGGAACGTGAATCTTCCTGGAACCTGCCGGTGAAAGGCAGGAGGGCGATCTGTCGCGCCTGTTTGACCGCGGCGGCCACCACGCGCTGGTGTTTGGCGCACGCGCCGGTCTGGCGGCGGGGACGGATCTTGCCTTCCTCAGTGATGTAGCGGCGGAGCAGGTCGGTCTTCTTGTAATCAATGATCAACTGCTTATCCGCGCAAAACTGACAGAATTTGGGTTTGGCGAAAAACTTGCGCTCACCGGCGCCGCCTTCGCCTCCCATGGGGTTACGATCTTCAGCCATTATTTACTCCAGAGAAACTACAAAGTACCGCAGAGCGGCGCTTAGAACGGGAACTCATCTTCCGCCAGCGTGCCGGTCTCGGCGGAAGAGGCGTCAACTTCCTGTGCTTGATTGTTGGTTGCGTCACGCCGGTCGCCCAGCATCATCATTTCATTGGCGACGATTTCAACGCTGGTATGCTTTTGTCCTTCTTTATCGTCCCAGCGGCGGGTTTGCAGGCGGCCTTCAATGTACACCTGCTGTCCCTTCACAAGATATTGTTTGCAAATCTCGGCCAGGTTGCCCCATGCCACCACATTGAACCACTCGGTTTCAGTGTGGCGCTCGCCGTCTGCGCTATTCCACGAACGGCTGACGGCCACACTAAACGTGGTCACCGGGCGGCCCGAAGGCGTGTAACGCATTTCAGGGTCCTTCCCCAGGTGGCCGATAATTTGTACTTTATTCAGGCCTCGACTCATGGTAGTCTCCTTAATAATAAAATCAACCGGGCTTGGGCGGATTTAACCAACTACAGAAAGCATATGCCGCAGGATCGTTTCCTGGAAACGCAGGTTGCGTTCCAGTTCAGGCGAAGCGCCGGGATTGATGGTGATGTTCAACAGAACATACTGTCCCTCTTTTTGCTTGTGAATGATATAAGCCATCCTGCGACGGCCCCACACATCCACCTTGTCCACGCTTCCGCCGGATTCGCTGACCCAGCCTTTCACCTTGTCGAGCACGCCGTTAAAAGCGGTCTCATCCAGGTCGGGCTGGATAATGCAAACCAATTCATATTTGCGCATGGGAGTTCCTCCTTTCCATGGGTTTGATTCTGTTCACGCCGTGGGCGGGCCAGAACCGGAAAGGCACGTTATTGATGACGTACCTGCCTGCCCCCCGTTCTTTGGGGGAAGTTAGCGGGCGAAGTTTACCACAAAAAATCCTAATTGCGGATGAAGAACCGCTTCATTTTGGACCTCGAACCTGCCACCGTTAAACCGGCATCCGGCACCCCCAGGCTCTGGATATCCAACGTCGGGAGACGTTGGAGTCCGGAAGGAATCACCTCACATAAATCGGATTGCTGTAAACCCAGCCGCGCTTCCTGCCGAGATAACTTTTATGTGCTTCGATGCGGTACACCCCCGGTTCGGTGGTGATGTGCGTGCAGGCGGTCTGCATGTCCCATTTTTGCAAAAGCTGGCCATCTTTGATCAGCCGCAATTCTGCGGGGAAGGGGAGTTTTGCCTGCAAAGTGACCCCGCCTTTGGCCGGAATCTCCTCGCCCATGATGACCGTTTTGTCGCGTCCCTGCGCGGTGAAACGGAATCCTTTTGTTGAGGCGGGTAGGTCGTATCCGATAAAGGCGCGGCCATTGCCCATTGCCTCGTAGACCAGCTTCCGGTCCGGGTTTGAATCGCCCGTCAGGGGTCCGGTCAAAAATAAATGGGTGTTGACTGTCTGGAAGTGGAAGCCATACGGGAAGATGATCCTGCTCAAAGGCCCCATGCTCAGGTGCAGGGCGTGCGCGTCCGAGCCGCCGATGGCAGCGACGCGTTGTCCGTCGCTGAGGAGTTCGTCCCATTTGACAAGTGTGGCTGGAATGGGGCCGTGCGCGATGAAGGCGGGGAAGTAGGCCAGAAACGCGGCATGTAGTTTTGTGGGGATTACTGTTTTGAGTTCGCTGAGTGCGTTCCATAATTCGATGCCAGTATAATTTTGCACCGACCAATCTTCCCATGAGATATCCGTTTCGTTGAATATGGGCGCGGCGGGGTCATCGGGGTGCGCGAGAAAAGCCAGCCCGCCAGAATCACGGACCTGGTTGATGAGCAGTTGCGGGTCGTCTGCGAAGGTTGCGAGTTCGCGCCCCGCGCCGAACGCGAGCAGGTGATTCTTTTGCGGGTCTCTGTCCTGATCATGAATTTCCTCCCCAATCAACATCAGGACGCGCTTGTTCTTTTCCTTGTAATAACCTTCCATGCCCTGCACGAGAACGTTGTGGTCGGTGACGATGACCACGTCCACGCCGGTTTTGAGCGCGGCTTTGGCGATGTCTTTGTGCGTGCCGCTTCCATCGGAGTAGCGCGTGTGCATGTGCAGGTTGACGACGATTTCGTGCATAAAAACCTCATGTAAATAAGTAGACAAGTAAACAGGTAGACAGGTTTTGCCTTGTTTCCTTGTCTACCTGTTTACCTGTGTACGTGTTTCCCATGTCAAGACTTCCGAAGTCTTTTTCTGGATTCCCAGTTTGACGATTTACCTTTCCCACAGGTATAATTTGCCCGCTTATTTCAAGGAGGCACACGAATGGAAAGGTTTTTGGATATTTCGTTGATTATAACCGCAGTGGGTTTGATCCTCAGCGTCATCCTGCAGAGCAAGGGCGCAGGGCTGGGCGGTCTGACCGGTGCGGATACAGGCGGCGTGTTCACTGCGCGCCGCGGCATTGAACGCGTTTTGTTCTGGGTCACGATCGTTCTCAGCGTGATCTTCTTTGGGCTTGTCCTCACCATCATCATCATGGGACGCTAAGGCATTCCAAGCCTGTGAAGGCCGCCGGGTCATAGCCCTATGCGGGGCGGCACGCGGCCTTTTCTTTTTTATATAACCGATTATATGAAACGATTACGCTGGCAGATTCTGGTGGTGGCTGTCACGTTGGTGATTGTGGCTTTGCTGTTGATCAGCCAACAACCTGTGAACGTGCCAATCCTGCCTGAGGCCGCGCCCGGCGGCGTGTACACCGAAGCGCTGATCGGCTCGATGGGGCGGCTCAACCCCATGCTCGATTGGAACAACCCGGCGGACCGCGACGTGAATCGCCTGCTCTTCAGCGGGTTGATCCGTTTCGATTCACATGGACTGCCGCAGCCCGACCTGGCTGAATCGTGGGGGACTTCCGCCGATGGCACGCTGTACAATTTTTCCCTGCGAAAGAACGCGAGATGGCACGATGGCAAACCCGTCACCACCGATGACGTGATCTACACCATCGAACTGATCAAAAGCAGTGGTTCACTCTTCCCAGCGGATATCAAAGATTTGTGGTCGCAGATCGAAGTCAAGCGGCTCGACGAGACCACGCTGCAGTTCCGCCTGCCGGAACCGTTTGCCCCGTTTTTGGATTACGCCACCTTTGGCGTTTTGCCGAAGCATCTGCTCGAAAATGTTCCCGCAGACCAGCTCGCAAGCGCGGATTTCAATTTGAATCCAATCGGCACCGGGCCGTACAAATTCGATCACCTGATGGCAAGTGGGGGACAGATCACCGGCGTGGTGTTGACAGTCAATGAAGATTACTATTTGCAAAAACCGTTCATTGAGCAGGTGGTTTTTCGTTTCTACTCGAATGCGACCGAAGCCTTCGATGCCTACCAGCAGGGCGAAGTGCTTGGCGTCAGCCAGGTCACGAACGATGTCCTCGAACCGGCGTTGATGCAGGCGAATTTTTCCGTGTACACCAGCCGCCTGCCGCAACTGGGACTTGTCTTTCTGAATCAAAACAACCCGTCCGTTCCGTTTTTGCAGGTTGCCAACGTTCGCCGTGCGCTGATGCTGGGGCTGAACCGCAGTTACATTGTTTCCAGGATTTTAAAAGGACAGGCCATCATGGCCGACGGTCCCATCCTGCCAGGTTCGTGGGCTTATTACGACGGCATCGAGCATTTTGATTATGACCCGGACGCCGCCGCCGCACTGCTGAAGGAAGAAGGATACGTGATTCCCGCTGGCGGGGGCGACGTGCGCGCCAAAGACGGTCAATCCCTGACCTTTACCCTGGTCCACCCCGATGACGATATCCACACCCAAATCGCTCAAGCCATTCAACGCGACTGGGCATTGATCGGCGTCAAAGTGGACTTGACGGCTGTGCCATATGAGCAACTGCTGACCGATCATCTGGCATCGCGCAATTACCAGGCCGCGCTCGCGGACTTGAATACCGCACGCACACCAGACCCCGACCCGTATCTCTTCTGGCATCAATCCGAGGCGACGGGCGGGCAGAACTACTCGCAATGGGACAACCGCACGGCCAGTGAATATCTCGAAACCGCGCGCACTTCCACGGACTTCGCTGACCGGATGCGCTTGTACCGCAATTTCCAGGTGATCTTCGCCAAGGAAATGCCGTCCCTGCCGCTATATTACCCGGTCTATTCGTATGGCGTGGACGCGCAGGTGCAGGGCGTGCAGGTCGCGCCGTTGTACGATGTGAGCGACCGTCTTGCCTTCATCACGGAATGGTATCTCGTAACCCGCCGCACACTGGAACAAACACCCGTGCCGACGGTTGAGCAATAGCTTGTCATGTCATTGCGAGGAGCGGTTTTTGCGACGAAGCAATCTCCAGTTAAACGGAGAATCTTTTTGATGAGGTTGTTTCGTTAAACGAGAGAAAGCCCCTGCACTTGGGGATTGCTTCGCAACTTGCGCTCGCAATGACATATCAAAAAATGCCCACCCAAACCGACAGACGTTATCTCGAAGCAGGAATCCCGGAACTTGAGAATTACCTGCTTTCAAAGGAACTTTATTATCCCATCGGGCGCAACTTACAACGGTTGACGTTGGGCGGGGTTTTGCTTTCGCTTGCGCGATTGGACAGAAGCGAAGCAGGCAAATACGAGGCGCAGGTTAACAGAGTCCGCACAAAGTGGCGATCTGCCTGGGATACAAAAGCAGGCCGCGAGGTCCGGGCGAGAGGCGAGTTGTGGAAGAATTATCTGGCCGAATATCCGGGCGATCCGAAAGCGACCGCGCGTCTGTATCCGCAACAAGTCCGCTATCGCGCCATGTTGACGCTGCTGGGCGAGTCGTTCAATGTGATGGACGTGTATGTCAAAAGCATTTTCCAGCCGGGCGGCTTTGTTTGGGAGCCTGAAGTGCTTGATCGTTTTTCAAGTGATGCGTTTTGGTTTTTGTTTGGAACTTTGAAGTCTTAACTCATTACGAAGAACGTCCCGAAGGTTCCTGTAATTTATGTTTGTCTTCTACATAAAACCTTCGGGACGGTGCGTAACATCAGGTCTAAAAGGAGCAGACATGACTGACGTTCAGAAAGCAGTGGATTTTGTTCGCGCAAATCGAGAACGGTATCTTTCCGAGTTGAAGGAATTTGTTGCCATCCCTTCGGTTTCCACGAGCGACGAGCATAAAGATGACATGGCGCGCGCCGCTGAATGGGTGGCCGCGCAATTGCGTTCGCTCAACATGGACAAGGTGGAGATCATGCCGACGGGCGGCCATCCCTGTGTTTACGGTGAGTGGATGGGCGCAGGCAAGGACGTGCCGACCGTTTTGATCTACGGCCACTACGATGTGCAGCCTGTTGACCCGATTGAATTGTGGGAAAACCAGCCGTTCGATGCGGTGGTGAAAGGCGACAACATTTACGCGCGCGGCACGTCGGATATGAAGGGACAGGTACTGGCCTCGATCAAAGCCGTGGAAGCGGTGATCAACACCACCGGCTCACCTGTGAATCTCAAATGGTTGATCGAAGGCGAAGAGGAAATCGGCTCGGAGCACCTCGGCGATTTCATCCAGAAACATGCCGACATGCTCAAGGCGGATATTTGTCTGAACCCGGATGCGGGCATGATCGCCGCCGACCTGCCGACCATCACGTATGGCTTGCGCGGTCTGTGCTACATGGAATTGCGAGTGTACGGCCCAACGAAGGATTTGCATTCGGGTCTCTTTGGCGGTACGATCCACAACCCGGCGCAGGCATTGATTGAATTGGTCGCGGGCATGCACGATAAAAAGGGCAAGGTCACTTTGCCGGGCTTCTATGACAAAGTCCGCAAGTTGAGCAAGCAGGAACGCGCCGACTTTGCACTCCTGCCGGTCACTGAGCAGTTTTTCCTTGAACAAACCGGCGTTCCAGCCTTGTGGGGCGAGCCGACCTTCATCCCTGCTGAACGCGTGGGCGCACGCCCGACACTCGAAGTGAACGGCCTGCTTTCAGGTTTTACCGGGCAGGGAAGCAAGACGGTTCTGCCCTCGCACGCGATGGCAAAGATTTCCTGCCGTCTCGTGCCGGATCAGACTCCCGAAGAAACTTTCGAGCAGATGAAGGCGTATCTCGAAGCGAACGCGCCGAAGAGCATCCGCTGGGAATTGCTCAGCCTGCACAACGCGGGCACGGCGATCACCGACCCCAACAGCGCGGGCGTGCAGGCCATGGCGCACGCGTTTGAAACAGTTTGGGGCAAGCGTCCGCTTTTCAAGCGTGAGGGTGGCTCGATTGGCGTCGTCGTTCAACTGCAGCAATACGCCGGCGTGGAATCAGTGCTGACCGGGTTCGGTCTGCCGGAAGACAACGTCCATTCGCCGAATGAGAAACTGCATCTTCCCACGTGGTATAAAGGCATCGAATCATTGGTGCATTTTATTTACAATATGAGTGCGTAGGCAAGTAGACAGGTAGACACGTTCTGTTCATCCAGCAGTTCAACTGCTGGATGAACAACTTATAGGATAAGAATGGCAGAAGATCGAATAATTACTTACGGCGGGCAGGCCGTGATCGAAGGTGTGATGATGCGCGGGCAAAAGGCCTTTGCGATTGCGATGCGCGCGCCGGATGGCAAGATCGTTGTCCACACCGAAAAACTTGCAAGCGTGTATCGTTCGGGAATCACCAAAGTCCCATTTCTGCGCGGCGTGATCCTTCTGTGGGATGCGCTCGGCCTGGGCATGAAGGCCCTCACTCTTTCCGCGAACACGCAAACCGGTGAGGACGAAAAACTCGAAGGCCCGGCTCTTTATCTGACCCTTGGCCTGTCTCTGACCCTCGGCATTGGTCTCTTCTTTTTGCTTCCCGCCGCACTCGGTGGATGGGTGGAACATCTGCTTACCCCGGATGTTTCGACGGGCGGGGGAGTCATGCCTCTGCTGACTCAAACTCCCGCCTCATCTTCCGGCCCCTTCGACTTCGCTCAGGGCGGGCTTTGGGTTGGCAACCTGCTCGAGGGCATTCTTCGCCTTTTATTATTGGTCGGATACATCTGGGCGATTGGCTTCATGCCCGACATCAGGCGCATCTTTGGTTATCACGGCGCGGAACACAAGACGATCAACGCCTACGAAGCCGGCGCGGAGTTGACGCCCGAATCGGTTGCGAAGTTTTCACTCGAACATCCGCGTTGCGGCACGGCATTCCTGCTGACGCTTGTCCTGCTGTCCATTTTGGTGTTCACCGCGCTTGGCCCATTGCCCATGATTTGGAGACTGGTCAGCCGCATTTTACTTATCCCGGTTTTAGCCGGCATCGCGGTCGAATACATCCGCTGGACGGCAAATCACTTGAGCAATCCTTTCGTGCAGTGGATCATCAAGCCCAATCTCGCACTGCAACGACTAACCACCCGCGAACCGGATATGACCATGCTGGAAGTGGCGATCCAATCATTTCAAGCGATGAGAAAGGCCGAGCAGGAATTCGCAGCGTAGGGATGTTCTGCTATAATAAATTAGAGAAAGGCAGGACGAAATGAATTTTACTGTCGAATATGAACAGGAAGATGATGGACGCTGGCTGGCAGAGGTCAGGGAATTACCGGGGGTGATGACGTATGGTAATGATCCTGATGACGCAGTCGCGCATGCGCAGGCATTAGCTTTGCGTGTGGTTGCGGATCGCCTTGAAAATGGGGAAGCAATCCCTGCGTTGATGTTTTCATTTTCCATGGCATGAGCAACTGGAAAAGCGTAAAAGCAAGGCGCCTGTTTGCCGCACTTCAAAAGATAGGATGGCGTGTAAAAAGACAAACGGGCTCTCACAAGATTTTGGAACGGCCAGGCTGGCCCGATGTGGTTTTCGCGTTCCATGATAATGATGAAATAGGCCCCAAAATGTTAGCGAGGATGGCAAAAGTCACAGGATTGAAACCGGAAGATTTATGAAAGTCGTACTTACTTGTGATGAAAGCCAGGCAGAAGATCGTAATGTCTGTAGGGTTTTCGTGGGATAAAAGACGGGCAAACGCCTGTCTTTTTATTTAACGGTTCAATATAATTCCCGGTATGAACCATTCAACTTCACGAAAACGCTGGCGATGGGTTTTGATCCTGATATTTATTTTGGGTCTGTGCGGCGGGGGATATCGAATGTATGACCGCGGCCGCCCAGCCCCGATCCCTTTTGAGCGAAAGCTCTTCGATGGCGTGACATATTATCGAAGAGTCCGTCTTTTGCCGCGGGCGATGGTCGTTCACATCCTCAAGATTGACACGAAAACAGAAGGGATTCGATTCCTGGTCACCCCGCCGGATGAAAATTGGAAGGAACAGGAACATCCCGTCAAGGCGCGGAAGACATCACAATTTCTGGATGACTTTGACCTGCAAATTGCGGTCAACGGGGATGGATTCTTTCCGTGGTGGTCACACGGCCCGCTGGATTATTATCCACACGAGGGAGACGCGGTCACACCGAATGGACTCACGGCTTCGAGCGGACAAATCTATGCCACCGGCGCGCAAACCGATGAAATAGGCGAAGTGCCTGAGCTGTTCATCAGCAGGCGCGGCTCACTGGTATTCAACGATCCGCCAAACAATATCTTTCACGCGATTTCCGGTGATCGCATGTTGGTTGTGAGCGGCCAACCCGCGGATGGTCTCGACGCTTCCGAACTCGATCCGCGCACCGCGATTGGTCTCAACCGAAATGGCCGCTGGGTCTACATTGTTGTGATTGATGGCCGCCAGCCGTTCTACAGTGAAGGCGCGACCTTTGCAGAACTGGCAGAAATCCTGATTGATTTTGGCGCGTATAACGCCATGGCCCTCGATGGGGGAGGTTCGTCCACGCTGGTGATCGAAGGGGACGATGGGAAGCCGGTGGTTTTGAATTCACCGATTGATCAATACGTTCCGGGACGTGAGCGGCCAGTGGCGAATCATTTGGGGATTTATGTGAGGTGACCCGCGTTAGAAAGCAATCTCCCCGATCTGTTCGAAGTTTACGTCGAATAGTTCTTCCGCTTCCATTTCGGCTTCGGCGTCGGCAACATCCCCGGCGCGGACGCCGCGGTCGCAGTAGCCTCTGTAAGGGCAGAAAGTGCATTTTTGACGGTCATCAGTTTTCGGATAGTCTGAAGCGGATTCTAGTTCACGCGCGAGTTTCGTCAGCGCGTCCCAGTCGCGTTTGAATTGAGTCGCATTGTAGGGGAAAGTCGCAGGTTCGGTGGGGAAGTCTGCGAACCAGTAAATCATCTCGATTTGTTCAGGAGCGAAAGGTTTGTTGTCGTTCAGGTGCGCGCCCGCCTGCACGAGCAATGCGCGATAGACGCGCGTTTGCCAGCGCGGTGCGAGCCATTCATTCTTTGGCCGTTTGCGGTAGGTTTTCCAATCGAAGATGATCGCTTTGCCGCCGGGCACGATCGCAATGAGATCGTACTTTGCAACGAGGCGAAAGGAACCAAGCGGGGCGGAGAGAGTCAATTCGGCGTGCTTCGCGTAGTCAATTATAGGTAAATTCGCGTTGTTGTAATTTTCCCACCAACGCGAGAGATTATCAGTGTTTGCCAGCTTGCCAACCTGTTCCGCCGGGATGCCGATCAAATGCTGTTGGACGAGGCGATGGAAATATTCGCCCTCCTGCTGGTGCTTCTCGTTCTCCAGTGCAGGCTCGGATTCGACCGCCGGATAGTGCAGATGCTCAAGATATCGCAACTGAAAGCGGCGCGGGCAATCGGCATAATCCTGTAACGAAGACTGGCTGAGGGTATGAAGCGGAATGGAAGCCATCGCCCTATTTTGCCACAGATTTTTATCCTTATGCTATACTTCGGCGGATTGGAGGGTAGATGGGCAACGATACAAAAGTAGCCATCTTCATTGATTACGATAACATCGAAATGAGCGTGGAAGAATTGCTCGGTAAAGGCGTTGATGTGGACTGGCCGCGCGTCTTGCAGACGGCCGCGCAGATGGGACGCGTCATTGTCCGCCGCGCCTATGCGGATTGGGCGCAGACTCACGAGCGCAAACAACGCGAACTGCTCGGGCTTGGGCTGGAACTGATCTACGTCAACAGCCGCCGCGGCAAGAACGCCGCCGACATTCGCATTGTGATCGACGCGCTTGAACTGCTCTTCAACGAGAAGGGTGAGTTCACGCATGTCCTGCTCGTTTCGGGTGACGGCGATTTTACCGAGTTAGTGCATCGCCTGCGGACACAAGGCAAAGTGGTGATCGGCATGGGTGTGACAGGCACGAGCGCGGAGTTTTTGGTCAATGCCTGCGACAAGTTCATCTATTACGATAAACTCCCCGGCATCGCCAAACCCAAAAAGAATAACCAGAACCAGCCCGCGGCAAAGGCCAATGGAGGAGGAAAGCCAGGTCCTGCTCCTGCGAATCAGAACCGCCCGCAGACGCCGGCCAGCATTCCCATGCCGACGACGCCCGAAGGCAAGATGGAATATTACATTCACATCCTCGGCGAACACAAAATCCGCATGACGCCCACTGAACAACGGCCTGCGATCATCTTCAAATTGTATGATCTCAAGAAAAACAACCCCGACCTGACGTTCAATCAGTTGAAGGAACAAGCCCAGGCGTTTTACGCGAAGAATAATCCGGCGTTCGAGACTGCCACGGTCAACGACATCGCGCACCAGCTCTTCCACGCTTTTTGTTTCGATTTTAGCGACGACGCCAGTGAACGCATCCTCGACCGAAAGATGTCTTTCATCTCTGAGATCAAAAAAGCGCCCGACCTGCTCGATAAGTGCGACCGCATGATTTTGCAATTCCTGTCCAGCGCCATCGGCCCGGATAATGTTGACCGGGAAGTGGCTGCGAAAATGCTCTACGGCAGTGTCCGCACGCCGCGCATGTTGGAGCACGTTCAAAATCTGATCGCATCGGAATCCTGATATAATCCCGCCCATGATTTACGGTTACACAGTTGGCAAATCTCCATTGATCATCGGTGTGCGCGGCTTTATCACCGAAGGGCTTCCTCGAATCGCGCCTGCTCACTGAAAGCATTTCGTCAACTTTCCACGCCGCAGGCCACTGCGGCGTTTTTTATTTAACCAATGCGGGGCGACCCGCCATAAAAGCAATGACGATGGTAAAACTGGAATGGGTCGCCCCTGCAAATAATGGAAAATTTCATGGTTCAACTTCAACTCTCAAACGTCACCCTCATCCTCGGCGCAAAGCGCATCTTCGAAAACCTGAACTGGGAAATCCAGCGCGGACAAAAAATCGGTTTAATCGGTTTGAACGGCGCGGGAAAATCATCCCTATTCAGACTCATCACCGGTGAATATTCCCCCGAAATGGGAGGATCCATCACCCGCGCCCGCCTCATCACGACGGGATACCTGCCTCAACAACCCGAGCTTGATCTTACGCTGACGGCTTTCGCCGCCGCGCTCGCGGGAGATCCGCGTGTTGCAGAAGTGCATGCCGAACTCGAACGCGTCGAAGCAAGCCTGGGCGACCCCGCGGTCTATGGCGATGATCGCAAATTGGCGCAGGCCCTCGACAGGCAACATCACCTCATCGAAGAATACAATTCCCTTGGCGGCGACTCGTACCCGGAGCATGTGCGCGGTCTACTGCTTGGACTGGGACTCGCTGAAAGTGAGTTGATCAAACCCCTGTCCGTGTTGAGCGGGGGGCAGAAAAAACTTGTCGGGTTGGCGCGACTGCTCCTCGTCCGTCCCGATATCCTGCTGTTGGACGAACCGGATAACCATCTCGATTTGCCCGGCAAAATGTATCTCGAAGGACTCATCCGCGGGTACGAAGGGACCGTCGTTTTGATCTCGCATGACCGCTACCTGCTCGACGCGGCCGTCACACATATCGCCGAACTCGAAGACGGCAAGCTGACCTTATTCGAAGGCGATTATTCGTCTTACGTTGCAGACAAGGAAATAAGGCTGGCGCGGCAGGAGGAATTGTTCCGCGCGCAAAAACATGAGATCACGCGGCTCGAAGCGGCGATCAAACGTTATGCCATCTGGGGCAAAGTGTACGACAACGAAGATTTTGCGCGCAAGGCAAAGTCCATGCAGAAGCGGCTCGATAAGATGGACAAGGTCGAAAAACCTGTGCTCGAACGCAGGCGCATCGAGTTGCAGTTGAACGGCTGGCGCGGCTCGAATAAAGTGCTGGAATTCGCGGATGTTGCCAAGTCCTTTGGAACGCGGAAAATTTTCAACGGCATCAATCAAACGATCTGGCACGGCGAACGCGTGGGCTTGATCGGTCCGAACGGCGCGGGGAAGTCCGTGTTGTTGCGGATGATCCTGGGCGAAGAGGAACCCGACCGCGGCGAGATCAAGATCGGTCCAAGCGTTTCCGTTGGGCATTACGCGCAGGAGCACGAAACCCTCGATTTCAACCAGGCGGTTTTGGATGCCGTCCGATATGCGGGCGAGATGAGCGAATCGCGCGCGACCGCGTTTTTATTGCGCTACCTGTTCACGTACAAACAGGTCTCCCAGAAAATCAGTGAACTTTCCGGCGGCGAGCGCAGTCGCTTGCAGTTGGCTCTGCTCGTTCTCTCGGGTGCGAACTTCCTCCTGCTCGATGAACCGACAAACAACCTGGACATTGCATCCGCCGAAGTCCTTGAGCAGGCGCTGGCCGATTTCGTCGGCACGGTGCTGGTCATTTCGCACGACCGTTACTTTCTTGACCGCACAGTGGAAAGGCTGTTGGTGGTGGAAGATGGAGAATTGGTCGAATATCAGGGCGGGTATAGCGATTATCTGGAAAGGCACGGATAGGATCAAGTGACCCGATGAATTTTCATCGGGTCATTTTTGAAGGCGGTATAATCACTTGTCGGCTTTATGGGTATTCTGAAACCTGCAGAAGAGCACGGTTGTACGGAAACCGAAACTTTTTGAGAGGTGAATAAGATGAGTGTGAAGTTAAGCGAGTTAATGAATGGGGGAAAGCTTGTCCGGCTTAGTGGTAAATTCGACATTGTCGCTGTGGGCCAGATGGAAGGGATTTTTTTGGAATATGCCAGGGAAAAAGGAACAATTCTGATCCTGGATTTTTCCGATGTGACCTTCCTTGCCTCCATCGGAATTCGCCTGATCGTGACGACGGTCAAAGCGCTGGCAGGCAATGGAGGCCGTTTGGCAATTTTGAACCCAACTCCAGATGTGATGGAGGTCTTGGATGTGACCGGCATCCCATCCATCATCCCCATTTATTCGACGTTGGATGAAGCTGTAGCGGGGCTGATTGTAGATGCGGAATAATGCATATTTCGCGCTGAGCGGAGGCCGAGTGTAAATCGAGGCCGTAGTCGAAGCGTGGTTTCAATGCTATACTTTTGAAAATCTTTCACGAGAAAGGGATGGGCGTATGTCTAAAAGCATTGTACTGACTTTGACCGGGCATGACCGGGTGGGAATTGTCGAAGAAGTGACCGATGTGTTCGTGAGACATGGCGGGAACGTGGAAGCCAGCCGAATGTCCCGCCTGGGTGGGGAGTTCGCGATCCTCATGCTGGCGTCCCTGCCGGATAAGGAGATGAGCGTTTTTGAAAAGGATTTGAAACGCTTGCGGGATGAAGGCTATCAAATCACCCTCCTCCAAACCGAGGACGATCACACAAAGAAATATGCGGGCTGGCTTCCGTATGAGATCGAAGTCCTTGGCGCTGATCATGATGGCATCATTTACCAGATCGCGCATCACCTGGCGGGGCAGGGGATCAACATCGAAAACATGGACACGCGCACTGCTCCCGCACCGATGAGCGGCACGCCATTGTTCACGATGAAAGCGGTGGTTATCGTCCCACCCAACCTGCCGTTCCATCAATGGAGTGACGCGCTGGAGTATCTCGGCGATAAATTGAACGTGAGCATCAAAGTGGAAATGGTAAAGTAAAGACTTTTTAGCCGGGACATATCTGGAATCAAAAATCGGGATCTCGAATCCCGATTTTTAATTCATTCATTGCTGCGCAATTATGATGCGCGCAATCTTTTTTTCAGTTCGGCCTCCGAGACATTGTCTTTACGGGCTTCCTGTTTTATCCGTCGTAAATGTTTACGTTTTCCCTGGGACAGCCGTTTGCGCTTTTTCTTGTCTGGTAGTGTTTCCATTGGTGTTGCTCCTTGGTAATGGCTTGAAATTTTGCTTATGAATTAATCTTGCTTTGCGCTTCGTACTCTGCCCAGCGCTTGCCGACCTCTTCCCGGGCTTTCTGGCGGGTGTACCCATATTTCACCTGGAGCATGGTAACGTATTTGTCGAACTTAACTTCCGCCTTGTCCACTTTTTCCAGGTCGTATTCAGCCATCAGACTCCACCACCCAGTGGACAGGCTTCGGATCAGCTTCCATTTTTCTTCGAATATCGCTTTGTTCATCATACAGTTTTCCTCATCTTCTTGATAACCGTTTCAACACGCCTCTTCCTCGAGGTAACGTTTTTCAGGTATTTGGACCGATCGGGAGTTTTTGTGGTTTTGTTTACAGGCGATTGCCTGCTCCCCCACGTATAGGCAAAACAAAATTTACAAACTCTTTCACCATCTGGTGACCTGAATTCATTGTACTACGTACTGTGGATAATACCAGTGCGGATGGGCTTTCCTTTTGACCCAATCATCCAGCGCGCACATCCGCTCATCCATTACAAAATCCGTTGACAACCCATCCCCTCAAGCGGACTCATCCATCAGCCCGAAGCGTTGCACTGAGATGGTAACTTTGGAAAACAAAAATGTAAAGTCTGCTTTTTAATTTTTGCTGTACACTGTTCTCATACGGAGGTGTACTATGTTGAAAAGAATATTATCTGCATTTGGCTTGTTGGTTCTAATCGCCTTATTGACTGGCGCACTGACCGCGGCCGCGCCGATCCCAAATGTGACTTTCACCCTGGTAAGCGGACTGCCGTCCACGATGAACGTGGGGGATACGGCAACCGTGGTTGTCCAGGTGACCAGCGACCGGGAGTTCAATTTTGCCCAGATGTTGCCGACTTTCTATTTCCCAGGGAGGGGTGTTGTAGCCGTTCAGGGGGGTGACCATGCAGGAAGCGGTACGACAGCGACGCTCGAGATCACGTTCAAGGCGAAAGGCTCCACTGCGGAGTTTGGCGGCGCTGTCCCAGTTTCTGTTGTGGCTGGTGTCCGCTATCAAGGCGGATATGTCGCCTCACAACAATTTGACTTCAATGTGACCGTGCCGTAAAAACAGGCAGGTTCCAAAATGAAGGCTTCGGAGATTTGAAGACCTCCGAAGCCTTTTTGTTTTTCCGTAACAAGAGGGTTCCTACAACTCCCCAATCCAATGCACCCAACTTAACTTCAAATCTTTTCGGCAGCGGTTGAAGAGACGTTCATCTGCCGTCCAAAATTCTGCGACCAACTTTTCAGCCAGTGCCAGATAAAAAGCATCATAGGCTTTGTTTTGACCAAGTTTGCCAGCCAGTTCCAACGCACGCAGACTTAACTCTTCGTCTTCGTTGATGATTTCAACGCGTAGGCCGTGAATTGTCCGCAAGACATCTTCCGCATCATCAGGAGAAACCGCCTTTTGAGAAACCAAAGATCGAATTGCGGACGCAGTTTCGCTCAACCATAAACGGGGCGCGCATGGAGTGATATTCTCCTGGTCAACCTTTTCCCAAAACGCGCTCAGATTGTCAGCCGCACTTAAAATGCTTTTAACAGCAACATTGGCGTCAATGACCAAGTAACTCATTAACCCGTTCCTCCCGTATTTTCTCGATGACTTTTACTACATCAGGAAGGGGCTTACCCTTCCGCCGTTTCATGATTCGAGCCCTGAGGGTACGGGCATGTTCCAAGGCTAGCAGTCTTTCGCGCTGCTGGCTGTTATCCTCCCTCAACCCAATAGTGATGTATTCACGCACCAGATCACTGACACTGCGATTACGCTGACGCGCAAGGCGCTCCAATGCTTCGCGTTGACGTTTTTCCAGCAATAGATTAACTCGCTGTAGATTTTGCATACGAGCTCCTTATGTAACGGCATTATACACACCCACATGCGCATGTGTCAACATCGTGCAAAAAATAAAACGGTCCCGCTGACATCACGTCTGAGGCCGTTTTTCATCCTCAAATCGGCGGGATAAATCCCTGCCTCAGTTCGTGGAAGTCGGTTCAAACCGACTTGTTGTGACATCCGTGCATTCGTTATAAATCCGTTGACACCCATCCCATCCGAGACCGTTTTTCATTTTTGTTTCTGTGAAATCGTAATAGTCTTTACTTATACACCTCGCGCCGGTGACCCACTTTCAAAACAATTAACTTCACAGTCAACTTCGTTGCAGGATGCTCCATTTGATAGATGATTCGATAATCGCCAACACGATACTTGTAACATCCCTTCCATTCATTGCCCTGCATTGCTTGGTGTTGAATAAGTTCCACATTTTCCCCAATCCATTCCAATTTGTCGAGCAGACGCGTCCTTATTGTTGGCGCAATGCCCTTCAAATCTGACTGAGCTTCGGGTGTCAGGATGACTTGATATGGTTTCATCCCTCAATCTCGTCGCGGAAGGATTTCAAATCCATACCTTCGCCTGCCTGAGACTGTTTGATCGCCTTTCGCAGAGATTTGGCAAATTCGGGGCGCAGTTCGCCAGCAGGCTCGTCAATGCTGGTGAGCGCGTCCATCAATTGCGTCATCCACACTTCGAGCCGCTTGTCCACGGCGCGTTCGACTAGAGTTTCAAACTCATTGGTTGATAATTGACTGAGTGTTTTGTTCATGGTGTACCTCTCAATAGCGGAATTATATCCCTGTTTTCCGCAACTCACGTTTCCGCTCAAACACAAAACGGTCTCGTTGATATTACCTCCGAGACCGTTTTTCATCTTTGAATCGGCGGGATAAATCCCTGCTTCAGTTCATGGAAGTCGGTTGAAACCGACTCGTTGCGACATCCGTGCATTCGCTATAAATCCGTTGACACCCATCCCGTCCGAGACCGTTTTTCATTTAGCATGGAAATATGATTTACTCCCCATCCATTTCTTGTTCTTTACGGCGAAACCTCGCCAAATGATCTTCATAAAAATTCTTTTCAAAATAACCATTCAGCACATCATTCATGGTTATTCCTTTTTCTTCCGCAAACTTGACCAATTCTTTTTCTTGAAGAAGAGCCTCTGCTATTTCTACTTTTTGACTAATATATTTTCTAAACTCGTCAGCATTTAATTGATTATGCCTCGCATCGTATGTGGATGATGCATGGTTGTAAATCGATCTCTTCGCAAATATCACAAAGTCTCCCCTTAGAAATCGATTTATGTGGCGAGCACCTGAGGGTCTTTCGCCTTCATAGGCTTCACTTTCCCAATCCCATCTTGAGCTATCTATTACCCACAACTTGAACGCGAGTCTCGGCAATCAGATTCCAAGTTGCAGCCAAATCTTGTAATCTTTTCCATCCGCGCCAAATAACGACAATGCCTGGTTCGCCATCAGATTTGCGCCCCAAGAAACCGC